>JAEUHZ010000052.1 GCA_016795205.1 Planctomycetota bacterium
TGTCCCTGCGCCAGGGCGATCTCCGCCTCACGCAGCTTCTGGATGATCTGTTCGGGCGTGTGCTTCTTGCGTGCCACCAGGCACCTCCTGAGTCCGGGATCCTAACGTTGAGGGTGGATCCGGATTCGGGGGGCAGATCAAGTATCGCCCGGGGGAGAGCAGGGTCGGGGAACGCGAGGCCGCCGTCCAGCTCGATCTTCTCGCGAGTGCCGCCGCCGCATAACGGGGCCTGAACGTCGCCCGGTGTCGTGATACCGGGCCTCTCCCTGGCCATGCACGCCGAGAGCGACCGGCTGAACCGTGCCGATTCGGGACCGACGTACCTGATCCGCCGGTCGCGTCTGTTAACCACGCCCGCCCGAAGTTCGACCCCGTGGTGGGAGTCCATCCACTCGCGAGTCCCTCTACGCGAAAAACGCGTCGCTCTCTCTCGCCGAGCGTCGCGAGAGGATCCGCGAACCGCGCTCCAGAGGCTCCGGCGGCCCTACCACCCCCGATCGCGCCTCCAGGCCACCCGTCGCGGACGTCCGCGGAGGCCGAGAGCGATCCAGAAGGAGATGGCTCCCCGAGTAGGGCTCGAACCTACAACCCTGCGGTTAACAGCCGCATGCTCTACCATTGAGCTATCGGGGAACGCTCAGAGGACGCGGAAGGGTACTCCTCGCGCCGCCGGAGTCAACCCTCCGGCCTGACCAGAGGATCGGGCGCCGCGCGCGCTGGAATGGAGCCGGAAACGGATTCCTGGCAGGGGCGCGTGTCTCGCCGGGCGGACGCTGCGCGCGCCCATCCTTTCCGGGCCTCCCGCGTGCCCGGAGCGAGGCGCTCCGTCGCAGCGCGTCAGCCCGCCGCCAACTCCGCGATCTCCAGCGGTCCCGCCGCGACCGGGGTGCGCGGGATGCGGTCCAGCGCGAACTCGCGCACGAGCCCCGCCGGCCACGCGTCACGCGCGCTCTTGAGCCCCGAGCGCCGCGCCACCCAGCCGACCACCGCACGCGGATCGACGCCGCGCTCGCGCAGGCTCGCGAGCGACAGGTCGTCGCTGCGTTTCGCGAGGCGGCGCCCGTGCTCGTCCGTGACGAGCGGCACGTGCCACCAGCGCGGGCGCGGGAGTCCCAGCGCCTCTTGGAGCAGCGCCTGCCGCGCGGCGCTCTCCAGCAGGTCCTCGCCGCGCACGACCTCGGTCACGGCCTGCCAGGCGTCGTCGACCACCACGGCGAGCTGGTACGCGGGGCTCCCCGCGCGGCGGTAGATCGGGAAGTCGCCCGCAGCGCGTGCCACGTCGAACGCGAGACGGCCGTGGAGCCCGTCCTCGATCTCGATCGGGCCCTCGCGCACGACGAAGCGCAGCGCGGGCGCGCGGCCCGTGGCGGACTGCGCGGACTCGACGCTCGGCCAACGGCCGCGGCACGTGCCGGGGTAGCGCGGGCCGGACTCGCCCACGTGCGGCGCGCTGGCGGCGGCGGCGATCTCGGCGCGCGTGCAGGTGCAGGGATAGGCCAGCCCGCGCGCGACGAGCGCGGCGGCCGCCGCCGCGATGCGGGCTTCGCCCGCGGATTGCACGTGGGGCTCGCCGTCCCAGTCGAGTCCCAGCCAGCGCAGGTCCGCGAGCGTCGCCTCGATCATCCCGGGTTTCACGCGCTCGGTGTCGAGGTCCTCGATGCGCAGCACGATGCGTCCGCCGCGCGCGCGCGCGTGCCACCAGGCGAGCAAGAAGCTGCGCGCGTGTCCCAGGTGCAGGTGGCCCGTCGGGCTCGGCGCGAGGCGCCCCGTGATCTCCGTCGCTCGGGCGGACGGCGTGGTCATCGCGAGAGGATACGCCGCCCGTCGCGACGGGCGCGCGCTGCGAGCGCGGACGAGCAGCGAGACGGGGGGCACGAGCAGCACTCGGCCGGGTCCGCGATCCGGCACGGCGCCACGCGCGAGCCTCTGCCCTGGATCCCGCGCGGCGGGCCCGTATCCTCCAGCCGCGGCGCGGCCCCGGCCGATCCCACCGCCTCCATGACGAGCGACTCCCGCGGCCTGCGCCTGTCTGCCCTCCAGATCGCGCTGCTCGTCGCGGCCCTCGTCGCCTGCCGCATCGCGGCCGTGCCGGCCTGTCCGACCTACGACGACGCGTTCATCACCTACCGCTACGCGGAGAACCTGGCCGCCGGTCACGGGCTGGTCTTCAACCCGGGCGCGCCGTGGGAGCCCGTGCTCGGGACGACGACGCTCTTCTACGCGTTGCTCATGGCGGGCCTCGCGGCGCTGGGCTGCGACCTCGTCGGCGCCTCGCTGGCGGTCAACGTGGCCTGTGACGTGGCCACCGCGCTGCTCCTCGTGCGCATCCTGGACCGGCGCCCGGTGGCCGCCTCGGCCGCGGTGCTGGGCCTCGCGGCGCTGCCCGAGCTGGCGCGGATCAGCGTGGGGGGCATGGAGTCGCCGCTGTTCCTGCTGGCGGCCACGGCGGCCTGCGCGGCGGCCGCCGCGCGGCGCACCGTGCTGTCCGGCGCGCTGTGCGCCGCGACCTGCCTCGTGCGTCCCGAGGGCGTGCTGCTGGCCGGGATCCTGGTCCTCACGTTCGCGCGCCGCCCGCGCGAGCTCGTGCGTTTCGTGGCGCCACTCGCGCTCGTCGGGGTCGTCGCGTTCGTGGCGCTGACCTCCGTCTACGGCACCCCGATCCCGCAGAGCGTCACGGCCAAGTCCGCCATGCAGGGACCCGATCCGGCGGCGGAGCGCGCGGCGCGCCTGACGACGATCCTGCGCCAGGCCTTCCTGCCGCGCACGGCCTACGCGGTCTGCCTGCCGTTCGCGCTCGTGGGGCTCGTGCGCGCGCTGCGCGCGCCAGGCGCGGTGCGCAGCCTGAGCCTGTTCGCGCTCGCGATCAGCGCCAGCTACCTCCTGGCGCGGCCCCACACCTGGGGCTGGTACTACTACGTGCCGCTCGCCGGGCTCGTGCTGTGGATCGCGCTGGGCTTGGAGGCGGCCTTCACGGCGCTGGCGCGCCGCGCGCGGCCGAGCTTGGCCTTCGCCGTCGAGTCCTTCGCGCCGCAGGCGGCCAGCGTGCTCGTCGCCGCCCTGGCCTTCGTGGCCGGCGTGCGGCTCGCGTCGCCGATCCGCGCCCGGGTCTACGAGCCGCTGTGGGAGTGGGCCGCGCGCACGTCGCAGGCCGAGCCCACGGCGCGCATCCTGGCCAGCGACATCGGCGCGATCGGACGCGGCTGGCGCGGGATCGTGCTCGACAGCGAGGGCTTGACCTGGCCGGAGGCCGTGCGCCTGCGTCACCCGCTGGCGATCATCGCGGCCGAGGCGCCCGAGTACCTGCTCGTGGTGGCCGAGCGGCCGCGCCTGCGGCACTTGGCGCAAGGCCCCGAGATCATGGCGCGCTACGAGCCGCTCGCGCGCTTCAACGCGAGCGGCGCGACGCGGCTCGACCTCGCGCCCGAGGACGTGCCGCTGGAGTGGTCGCAGGACTACCTCGTGTTCCGCCGCCGGCGCGAGTGAGCGCGCGCGCTCAGTCCGCGAAGCGCACGGAGTAGACCGGCGGGAAGTTGTGGCCCAGCTCGCGCCACGAGTCGCCGCGGTCGTCGGACCAGTAGACGTTGCCGGTCGTGCTGCCGAACGCCAGCTCGTCCCCGCGCTGGTCGAGCGCGTGGCGGTAGACGACGTCGTAGGCGCGCTCCTCGGGCAGCCCGCGGCGCAGGTCCTGCCAGCTCTTGCCGCCGTCTTCGGTGCGCAGCACGCGCAGCGCGCCGTCGATCGCCTGCCGCTTCTGGTCCGCGTCGGCCGGCACCACCCAGGCCGTCTTCGGATCCTCGGGATCCGCAGCGATCGGGAAGCCGAAGTAGGCCAGGCGTCGCCGCCCCTTGCGCTCCTTCTCGTGCACGGGCTTCCAGCTCCGCGCCCCGTCCGTCGAGCGGAAGATGCCGCAGTGGTTCTGTTGCCAGATCACGTCGGGCTTGGCCAGGCACCACTGGAGCGCGTGGACGTCGTGACCGACCTCGGGCGTCGGCTCGGGCAGATAGGTCGACGTGAGCCCCTGGTTGCGCGGCGCCCAGCTCGCGCCGCCGTCGGTGGTCTCGAACACGCCGGCGGTGGAAATGCCCACGAGCACGCGGCGCGCGTCGCGCGGGTCGACGAGCACGGAGTGGATCCCGGCCTCGTCGCGTCCGCCGCCCATCCACTGCTCCTGACGCGAGGGGTGGTTCCACAAGCCCTCGACGAGCTGGAAGCTCGTCCCGTCGTCGCGCGTGACGAACAGCGCGCCCGGTTCGGTGCCGACGTAGAGCGTCCCGGGCTCCGCGGCGTGCCCCGGTGCGAGCACCCACAGGTAGCGCAGCACCGCCGGCTTCCCGGGCTTGATCTCGGCGTTCTCGGGGTACTTGGGCTCGGGCACCGGCTCGAACGTCGCGCCGCCATCGCGCGAGCGCACGAGCTTCTGGCCCCAATGGCCGTGGTCGATCGAGCACCACAGCGAGTCGGTGCGTGGATCGTGGACGGCGTAGGGGATGGGATTGCCCGGCTCGCCGTGGTGCTGGAGCTTCCAGCCCTTCCGCTTGCGCGTGAAGACGAACACGCCCTTGCGCGTGCCGAGCAGGAGTCGCGGACCGTCCTTCTTGCCCATCGGGAGCTCGTGGGGTGTGGCGTGGGGGAGAGCGGCGCCGGGCTAGCCCCCGGAGAGCGCCTGGGCGACGAAGACGCGCGCGTCGCCGGTCAGGGAGTCCGCCAGGCGCTCGCGGTCGCGCACGGCGCGCCCGTCGACGAACACGTTCACGTGCTGGCGCAGGCGGCCGCGCTCGTCGACGAGGTAGGAGGCGAGGCCCGGATGCGCGCGGTCGAGCGCGCGCACGAGCTCGGCGACGCTCGCCGCCTCGACCTCGCGGTCGGCCAGCGCGGGGAAGTAGCGCGAGAGGTGCGCGGTGAACGTGACGCGAGCCATGGACTCGGCGAGTGTCTCCCGGCACCGCCCGATCCGCAATCGCTCACCACACGGCGATCTCGCGGCGCTTGCGCCACAAGAGCCACACGAAGAACGGCCCGCCCACGAGCGCCATGACCACGCCGGGCTGCACGCCGGCGCCGGGGAACAAGGCCGTTTGCGCCACGTCCGCGCCCAGCAGCACGACGGCGCCGGCCAGCGCGGCGAGCGGCAGGAGCGTGCGGTGCCCGGGCCCCGCGAGGAGCCGCACGAGGTGCGGGACGACCAGGCCCACGAACCCGATCTGTCCCGCGACGGCCACCGCCGCGGCCGCCGCCAGCGCCGCGGCGCCGAGCGTCAGGATCCGCACGCGCGCCACGTCGACCCCCAGCGCGGCGGCGTCGTCATGTCCGCTGGCGACGAGGTCGAGCTCCCAGGCGACCAGCGGCCAGGCGAGAAGCGCCAGCGCGGCCCCGCCCCAGGCCACCGCGGCATGCCAGCCGGCGCGGTCGTCGAGCGTGCCGAACGTCCAGGCCAGGATCGCCCGCGAGGCCTCCAGGTCGCCCAGGACCAGGTTCTGCGCGAGCTGCTGAAGCCCGGCGAGCAGCGTGTTCACGGCGATGCCGACGAGCAGCAGGCCGGGCACGGAGACGCGCCCGTGCGAGCTGGCGAGGCGGTAGACGAGGAAGGCCGTGCCGAGCGCGCCCAGGAACGCGGCCACCGGGACCAGCCAGGGGCCGGCGCCCTGCGGCTCGGCGAGCTGCAGCCCGAGGCCGTAGCCGCCGGCGAGCAGCACGGCGAGCACGGCGCCCAGGCTCGCGCCGCCGCTGATCCCCAGGATCCCGGGCGAGGCCAGCCCGTTGCGGAAGATCCCCTGGACGAGCGCGCCGGACAGCCCCAGCGCCGCGCCCACGCCGGCGGCCGTGAGCCCGCGCCACAGGCGCAGCTCGACGATCGTCTGCGCCGCCCCCGGCAGCGGGTCGGCGAGCCCGAGCAGCGCCCCGATGCCGCGCCAGGCCGCGGAGAGCTCGTCGACCGCGCGCGTCGAGCCGAAGCGCAGGCTCGCGAGGAGCAGCGCGGCGAGGGCCAGCGCCAGCGCCAGGGCCAGCGGAGCGCTTCGGCGTCGCAGCATGGGCGCGAGAGGGTCCCATTTCGACCGCGCGGAGGCCAAGCTCGCACCCATGACCGACGCGGAATCCCAGGCGGACGCCCTGACGTCCGCGCAGTTGCGCGAGCTCGACCGGCTCGCGATCGAGGAGTGCGGGCTGCCGGGCGTGGTGCTCATGGAGAACGCCGGCGCGGGCGCCGCGCGCGTGGCGTTGCGCCTGCTCGCGGGTCGGCGCGCGCCGCGCGTGTGGATCGCGGCTGGCCCGGGGCAGAACGGTGGCGATGGCTGGGTCGTCGCGCGTTGGCTCGCGAACGCGGGCGCGGACGTGCGCGTGGCCTCGGCGCTCGATCCGCGCGAGCTGCGCGGGGACGCCGGGACCCACGCGCGCGTGGCGCTCGCGATGGGGATCGGGCACGAGCGCCTCGCTGCCAGCGCGAGCGCAGCGCATGCGGAGCAGCTCGCGCGCGCGGACCTGGTCGTCGACGCGCTGCTTGGGACCGGGGCGCGTGGTGCGCCGCGCGGGGTCGTGGGCGCGGCGGTCGCGGCGCTCGAGGCGCTGGCGGCGCGAGCCGGCGCGCCGCCGGTGCTCGCGCTCGACCTGCCCTCCGGGCTCGATCCGGACACCGGCGCTCGACCCGGGGCCTGCGTGCGAGCCGCGATCACGGCCACCTTCGCCGCGCGCAAGGTGGGCTTCGAAGCACCCGGGGTGGCAGCCTGGCTCGGAGAGATCGAGGTCGTCGACATCGGCGTGCCGCGCGCGCTCTTCGAGCGGGTGCGCGGGTCCTGAGGCCGCCCGGGCCTCCCGGCCTGTCGAAGGTGCGCAAAGGCGCGACGCGCACGTCCGCGCGCCTTGCGGACCGCCGGGGCCTCCGCCTACGGTGGTCGATGCACGCCTGGCGCTGGCCGCGCCACGCTGATCCCCGGATGCACGCACCTCTCCTGACCGCGATCGCGGCGTTCGGCGCCTGGGCCGGCGGCCGCCAGGTCGAGGTCGGCGACGTCCCGCGCTACACGTTCCAGAGCGCGCCGCGCGAGAGCGTGCTCGTGCATTCGCTCGAGGACCTGCGCGGCGCTCCGGCGTTGTTCGAGTTCTGGGGGCCGAACTGCTCGGGCTGCGTGCAGGGCGCGATCCCGCAGGCGCTCGAGCTCCAGGAGACCTGGGGCGAGGATCTGCAGGTCGTGTTCGTCGAGGTCCAGGGCGCGGGCGAGGACGAGGCCGCGCGCTTCGCGCTGCGCCAACGCTGGTTCGGCGGGCGCGCGATCTGGACCAGCGAGGCGCCGTTCTGGCCGGGCGGGAACCGGCTGCCCATGGCCGTCCTGCTCGGCAACGACGGGCGCGTGCTGTGGAAGGGGAACCCGACCGCGCAGTCGCGCGAGATCGGGCGCCTGGTCGCGGGCGAGGTCCGCCTGCGCCGCGCGCCTCCGGCCACGGCGCCCAAGGGGCTGCGGTCGGCGTGGACCGAGTTCCAGCGAGGACA
The DNA here is from genome assembly GCA_016795205.1 of Planctomycetota bacterium. Taxonomy (GTDB): domain Bacteria; phylum Planctomycetota; class UBA1135; order UBA1135; genus JAEUHZ01. The sequence goes on from JAEUHZ010000052.1 coordinate 7,484, forward strand.
CGTGGGACGCGCGTCCGCGCTGCTGGCCGCGTTCGAGCGCGCCACCTGCGAGGAACCGACGGCACAGCCCGACGTGGTGCGCGAGATCGAGCTCTTGCGCCGCGCCATCGATGGTCGCTTCGCGCAGGTCGCGGCGTTGGCTGCGGCCGGCCACTTCGAGGCCTTCGACGCGCGCCTCGAGGGTCTGCGCTCGGGCGCGGGCGGGGATGCTCCGACGCGCGCGCGCGTCGAGCAGCTCGCGGCGTCCTGGAGCGGACCCGAGGCCGCCGCCGAGCGCGCCGCCGAGCGGCGCCTGGGGCGGATCCTGGCCCGCTGCTTCGACTCAGGGGGGGGCGGCGGGGCCGCCCGCGAGCTCACGGCCTTCGCCCGCGAGCACGAGGGCACGCGCGCCGCGGTCCGGGCGCGCGACTGGGCGCGGCTGGCGGAGCCCGCGCCGCCCGAGCCCGCGCGCCGCTGACCGGCCCGCGCGGCGGGCCTGCCCCATCCGCGGCGGCCCGGGGCGCGGATCCCCGGAGCCCGGCCGGGCGACACTCCGCGGGCCTCGGGCGGCTCCGGCGCGGCGGCTCTCCGGAAGCGATTTCCTGGACCGAGGGCGAAAACCGCGGGCTGGGTGTGGGGCTGGCGCTCTCCCGGACCGGAACAGCCGTGATACACTCCCTCATGTCCTGCGACGGAACCTCCCCCTCACGGAGTGCGTCCTATCCGCAGGGCGCCGTCGGTCCCACCTCGGCATCCCCCCGTCCGTCGCGACGGACCGGGAGGCCGAGGCGCGGCGAAGCAGGACGGTGCGTTCCTAGTACTAGGCTCTCTCCACAGATTCCGACAACCATCAGGAGATCGTGATGCTTCGTTCCACGCTCACGCTCGCTGGCCTCGTCGCGCTTGGCGCGGCGGCTCAGGCCAACGGCCAATCCACCAACCGGGTCCAGCCCATCACGGGCGCGGTCCGCGATGGTGGCGTCTACCACGTCGCCACGAACACTTGGACCCGCAAGGCGTCCCAGGTGAACATCGGCGCCGACATCATCTACAACAACACGTCGACGAACGGCTACTACTCGCCGCTGTCGGACGACATCTACGTCGATGAAGGCCGCATCCCGAGCCCGAGCAGCCCGAACAACCTGAGCTCGAAGCCCGGCTGCGCGCCCTCCTACACGATCAACGGCGTGCAGATCGCGTACTGCACGGACGAGGTCGCAGGTGGTCAGTTCACGATCAACTTCTTCCAGAGCTACGCGGCCTGCTCGACCTCGATCGGCCCCACGCCGACGGGGACGGTCGCGTTCACGGGCGGCCCCGGCGCGCCCGCGCAGGGCACGCTGGCCTGCTGGATCCTGACGCTCGACCTCGATGGCCCGCCGAGCACGGCGTTCGCCATGCAGGCCGACGGCGACGGCACCTACGCCGCACCGGACAACTCGAACCTGTTCGGCTGGGCGATGCGCTCGACGCTGCCGGCCGGCACGCAGATCAACACGGGCCCGTTCATCGCGGGTGACCCGAACGTGGCCCTGCGCTGGGACGGCACGATCTGGGATCCGACGCCGAACCTGGCCGAGGCGGGCTTCGGCATGGGCACGCTGGACCAGTGGCGCATCGAAGGTGGCCCCACGAACCCGGGCTGCTACTTCTTCGGTGGCTTCCCCTTCGCGTCCTTCTGGCTCGAGCTGTACGCCAACGCGTGCGGCCCGGTCGCGGTCGGCACGGCGTTCTGCTTCGGTGACGGCTCGGGCACGGCCTGCCCGTGCGCGAACAACGGCAACACGGGCAACGGCTGCGCGAACTCGCTGTTCACCGCCGGCGCCAACATCGCCGGTGTCGGTACGGCGAGCATCTCGGCCGACACCGTGGTCCTGACGGCCACGAACGTCCCGAACTCGAGCGTCCTGTTCTTCCAAGGCACGACGCAGCAGTCGGGCGGCGCGGGTGCGGTCTTCGGCGACGGCAAGCGCTGCGCCGGCGGCACGGTCATCCGCCTCGGCACGAAGAACGCCTCCGCGAACACGACGACCTACCCGCAGGGTGGCGACCCGTCGGTCTCGGTCCGCGGCCTCGTCGTCTCCCCCGGCACGCGCACGTACCAGGCTTGGTACCGCAACGCGGCGGCCTTCTGCACGGCGGCCACGTTCAACCTGTCGAACGGCCTCGAGATCAGCTGGGGCACCTGATCGGCCCTGAGGCGGATCGCCCGCGGCGCGCCCGCGGGTGATGCGCCGAGACCTGGAGCGGGCGGTGTCGCGCGTCGACACCGCCCGCTCCGTTTCATTCCCGAGCCGGGTCGCGCGCGAGGTCCGCGCGCTCGGCCACTGCGAGGCGTCCGGTGGGGGGGCGAGGGCCGGCGGTCGCGAACCCCTGGCACAGCCCAGGCTCGCCCGGCTGCGCGCCCCGACGTGCGGGCCGAGCGCGAACGCGGCCTGGGCTGTGGTCAGCGCGCCAGCCAGCGCGCGAGCCGCGCCGCCGCGCGTGGGTCGCCCGGGAAGCGTGCCACGAGAGCGCGCGCCTCGTCGCGGGCACGCGCCACGTCGCCCAGCTCCGCGATGAGCTCCAGGCGCGCTGCCTGCGCCGTCCAGTACCAACCTTCGGCGTCCGGCTCGGCGCGCTGCGCGAGCGCCTGCTCGAAGGCGGAGAGCGCCTCGCGCGGGCGGCCTGCGAGGCGCTCGAGCTCGCCGCGCACGAAGGCGACGTCGAAGCGCTCGCGCGGCTCGCGCGCGTGGGCCGCGGCGCGGTCCAGGGCCGCGCGCGCCTCGTCAGCCGCGGCCGCGCCGTGGGCCACGAGCAGCGCGCGAGCCAGCGTGTAGTGGGCCGCGAAGGCGCCTGGGACGGCGCGCACGAAGTCGCGCGCGCCGCTCACGGCGTCCGCCGGGAGGCCCAGGGCCCAGGCGGCCTCGATCCGGCCCTGGTGCGCGCCGAACGTCGCGGGCGCCAGACGCAGCGCGTCCTCGAAGCTGGCACGCGCCTCGGCCGCGCGGCCCGCCGCGAGCAGCGTGAAGCCCAGGTCCTGGCGCGCGAGCGCGAAGCGCGGGTTGGCGGCGATCGAGGCCCGGTACAGTCGCTCGGCCTCGACCGCGTCCCCGGCCTGCGCGCGCAGGACGCCGAGTTGCCACAGTCCCTTGGCGGGCGTGCGGTCGACCTCGCGCGGTACGGCCTGCACGCCGAGCCCGAGCAGCGCGGCCGCGACCGTTCCCAGCGCCAGCGCCCGCCAGCGGCGGGCCCGCAGCGCGTCGAAGCCCAGCACGACGGCCTGCGCCGCGAACACCGCCAGCACCGGCATCATCGGGATGCGAAAGCGCGCGCAGACGAAGAACGCGACGACGCTCGCGCACCAGGCCGGGACGAACATCCAGGCCGGCGCCAGGCGTCCGAAGCGCCGAAGCGCGAGCGCCCAGCCGACCAGGCCCAGCGGCGCGACGAGCCCGAAGCCGAACGGCGCCCAGGAGAGCACGGGACCGAACTCGCGCGCGAAGAACCACTCCTCCTGGTTGTTCCCGAGCTCGTGGTCCGTCCAGTACAGGCGCAGCTTCCACAGCACGTGTCGCGCCGCCGCGAGCGGCTCGCTCGCGATCCAGCTCCAGGCGCGCGCGGCGTAGTGCCGGGACACCTCGCTGGGCCGCAGCGTGCGACCCTCGGCGACCTCGGCCTGCGCGATCGCGTCGTGGTAGCCGCCCCACCAATCGGGCCGCGTGCCGGGCGCGATCGCGCTGCTGCCGTCCGAGACCGGGTTGTTGCCGATCCAGAAGTTGAGCCCGCCTTGCGTGCTGATCAGGACCGGATCACCGCCGGCGAAGGTGTTGTAGAACGTGATCGGCAGGATCGGCACGAGCGCCGCCGCCGCGTACAGGCTTGCTCGCCGCGCACGCGCGGCCCAGGTCGCCCCCGGCCTGAAGAGCAGCCAGCCACCGACCGCGGCGCCCCACAGGAGCACGTTCGGTCGCACGATCGCCGCCACGCCCAGCAGCAACCCGGCCAGCGCCAGGCGCCCGGCCGTCGGGCGGTCGCCGGCGCGCACGGCGCACAGCACCGCCGCCAAGGTGGTCGGCACCTCGAGCACCGGCAGCAGAAGCTCGCCGTCGAAGTAGACCAGCATGCCGTAGAGCGCCGTGATCGCTGCCGCCAGGAGCCCGGCGCGGCGATCGAACAACGCGCTGCCCAGCGCATAGACCAGCGCGCACGAACCAGCTCCGACCGCGGCCTGGACGAGGCGCGGCCCGAGCAGGCCCTCGCCGCACAGGAACGTGAGCGCGGCGAGGAACCAGGGGTAGCCCGGGGCGCGGAAGAACGGCCCGGGCGCGTAGTCCTCGCCGCGCACGAGCGCGCGGGCCCACTCGAGGTGGTAGAGCGCGTCCATCTGCGGCGCGGTGCACAGCGGGCTGGCCTGCGATTGCAGCACGTACGCGACGCGCACCGCGAGCGCCGCCACCACGATCCCGAGCAGGATCCAGCGCGCCGCGCGCGGATCGACGTCGCGCGCGCCACCGACGAGCGGCGCGCCCTGCGCCTTGGCGTTCAGCGCCCGCCCTCCGTGCCCGTGTAGCCGACGTTCTCCAGCCGCGCGCGCGCCGCGTCGTCGGGCACCACGAGCGGCCCGCGCCGCGGCGGCACTGCGTCGAGACGGCGCAGGTGCTCGAGCGCCGCCGCGCGCGAGCCCGCCAGGACCTCGGGCTCGGAGGCGGCGCGGTCGTGGCGCTCGCGCGGGTCGCGCGTCCACTCGAAGAGGAGCGGCAGCGCGCCGCCCTCGATGCGCTTCCAGCGCGCGTCGCGCCAGCTCGAAAGCGCTGCACCCCAGAAGTTGCCGTGGGCGGCCAGACCCTCGAGCGCGGGCAGCGGGCCCTGGGCCCGCAGCGCGGGAGCCAGATCGCGGCCGCCGAACGTCGCCGGTACCGACAGCCCCGCCAGCGTGCACAGCGTGGGGCCGAGGTCGACCAGCCCGACCGGCGCGTCCACGGCGCGCGGCGCGAGGCCCGGAGCGCGCACGAGGAGCGGCACGTGGAGCAGCTCGTCGAAGTGCGTGTGACCGTGCTCCCAGGAGCCGTGCTCGCCGAACTCCTCGCCGTGGTCCGAGGTCAGGATCACGATCGTGCGCGCGTCGAGGCCGCGCTCATGGAGCCCGTCCAGCAGCCGGCCGACCTCGTGGTCGACGTAGGCCACCTCGCCGTCGTACAGGGCGCGCGCGCGCGCGAGCGTGGGCGCATCGAGCGGCATGCGCCCCAGCCGGTGCCGCACGACGTGCTCGCGCGAGCCGAAGCGGAAGGCCGTGCTGTCGCGATCGGCGTCGAGCGCGAAGCGCGCACGCCAGGCGGGCGGCGGGTCGTACTCGGCGTGCGGGTCGAAGTAGTGGACGAAGAGGAAGGACGGCTGCGCGCCGCGCGCGTCGAGCCAGGCCAGCGCCGCGTCCGTCGTCGGTCCCGCCCGGCGCACCCCGTGGTTGTCGGGCGCGACCTGCGCGTCGACCGTATCGAAGCCCTGCGCCGTCCCGAACGGCGCGGTGAGGAAGTCGACGTTGACGATCGCGTGCGTCGCGTAACCAGCGTCCTGGAAACGCTCGGCCAGCGTCGTGAAGCGCGGCTCCAGCGCCCGCCAGCCGCCGGAGACGTCCCCGCCGGCGCCGTGGGCCTCGGGGGGCAGGCTCGTGAAGAGCGAGGCGAAGGAGGGCAGCGTCCAGGGCGCGTGCGCGAAGGCCGCCTGGAACCGCACGGACTCCGCGGCCAGTGCGTCGAGTCGCGGGCTCACCCCGGCGCGGCCGCCGGCGTGGCCCAGGGCATCCGCGCGCAGCGTGTCGATCGCGACGAGGAGCACGCTCGGGCCCTGTGGCGCGGGGCGCTCGGGCGCGCAGCCGGGGAGGAGCAGGGCCGCGAGAACCAGGCTCGCCCCCGCCCGAACGGGGCCGGGCGCGCGGCCGCCGGGCCGCGCGCGGAGGCCAGCCCTGCGCTGGGACGGAGTGCGGTCGGGGTCGTGGGTCACGGTCGGCGCGCGGGGGGCGCGCCGACACTACGGAGTCGTGCGCCCGCGCGCGAGCGCCAGGCCCGGCTGGCGTGCCGGAGGCGCGAGTCGAGGCGGGGCGCGGCGAGCGCCGTGGCGCGGCGCGCTGCGGCGGGAGCGCGCGCCCCGGCGCGCGTCAGGGCTTCTTGCCGCCCAGCGCGTCCTGGAGCCCGCCGAGCTTCTTCTGCACGCCCTCGGTGGCCTGCTTCACCGCGTCCTCGAGCGAGCCGCCGAGCTGGCGCTCGAGCTCGGCCTTGGCGCCCGCGAGCCGGGACTCCAGGTCGCGGGCAAGGTCCTTGGGGAACACGCCTGCGCCGGCCTGCAGGCTGGCCTCGAGCGCGGCGCGCACGACCGCGGACAGCAACGTGCCGACGATCTCGTGCGTCGCGCCGTCGCTCCGGAACGCGCCGATCTCCACGCGCGGCACGCTGACCCGCAGCGGGCCCGTCGCGAGCGGCGTGCCCGACAGGACCAGCTCCGCGGAGAGGTCCGTGAGGACGATCCGGTCGACGACCAGCGCGCGCCCCGGACCTGCCGCGGCCTCCGCCGGGGGGTCCGACTTGGCGCCGCCGCGCGAGCGCACGTGGTCCAGGATGCGGCCGTAGTTCGTGCCCGAGTCGTTGCGCTCGATGCGCAGCGCCAAGCCGTCGAGCGCGAGCTCACGCACATGGATCTCGTCGGCGAGGAGCGAGCGCGGGTCCCAGTCGGCGCGCGCGGCGCGCAGCGCGAAGAAGGGCTGCGTGCCGAAGCCCGGCGGGTTCGCGATGCGCAGCCCCGCCAATCCCAGCGAGCCGCCGACGATCCCGGCCGAGACGTCCTCGACGCGCGTCTCGACGCCGGTGGCCCAGGTGCCTCCGCCCTCGATCGCGGACTTCACGAGGTTGTCCTGGAAGATCCACAGGAGCCCGAGGCCCAGGGCGAGCAGCAGGAAGAGGGTCCCGACGATCCGGATCACGAGGCGCATGCCGAGCGAGCCTACGCACGGGCCGCGCGGAGTCCAGCGCGGGAGAGCGGGCGTGCCAGACCCGCTGACGATCCGGGGCGTGGCCGCCGCGGGCGAGCCTGCGGCGCGCGCCCGCCCCGCGAGCGGCCAGTGGGCGGGTGCGCGCTCCGGCCAGCCGAGGCCCGGCCGCGGAGCGCCCACCCGCCGGCCTCAGTCGCAGAACTGCACGTGGATCGCGTTCGTGATCGCCGTGCCGCCCGGCACGCCGCGGTCGCGGAAGAAGGCCTGGTAGTGGACCTGCGTCCCGGCCATGCCGGGCGTCAGCGGGATCGGCACGAGCGCCTGGCCCGTTCCGTCGAGCTGGAAGCTCGCGACCGTCGTGAGCGGACCGCCGAGCAGCAGCGTCCCGCCCTGGTAGGGCACGCTGGCCGAGGCCGGGGCGGCGCGCAACTGGCCGAACGAGTTCGGCAGGCCGTTGCGCACGACGACCGCGAAGCCGGAGCCCGAGACGCTGGGGTTGCCCGACCACGACACGCCCGGCGTGCGCCCGTTCGAAAGGCGCTTCCCGAGGCCGTACTGGATCGGCGCCACGCACGGGTTCGAGAGCAGGTTGACGCTCGCTGAGCCCTTGAGCACGGGCGCGCTCTTGCCGTGCTGGACCCACTGGTCGTAGGCGACCAAGCCGGCGTTGTTCGTGACGTTCTTGTCGCGCAGGAACTCGATGTACTCCTTCGTCGTGGTCTGGTGGAAGACCTCGACGAGCGCGCTCACCGCTCCGGGCGGGATGGCGAAGGACGTGTCGTCCCAGTACTGCTCCTCGGCGTAGGCGTGGGCCACGGGCTCGGCATCGACCGCGTCGAAGCCGGCGTTCGTGAAGCCGCGCGGCGGGATGCGGTTGTCGTGCACGATCATGTTGTTCAGCACGAAGTGGAAGGACTTGCCGACCGGGAGGCCCGTCGCCGCGGCTTGCGCAGCGTCCAGCCCTTGGTGGATCTCGTAGACCTTCGTGTCGGCCGTGGTGAGCGTCGCCGTGAGATCGTCGTAGGCGCCACGCTCGGCCACGACCTGGTCGAGGGCGTCCTTGAAGACGACGTGGAGCCACATCCGGCGCCCCTCGCCGTAGCCCGTCGGGAGCTTGTGGCCGGTCTGGTTCACGACGCGCACGCGCAACTGGCCCTGGTTCGTCCAGGCCAGCACGTCGAGCGCGTCGCGCTGCAGGTCGATCGCGCGCGCGATCGAGCCGTCGACCGAGGCCTGCGTGAGGCCCGTCTCGTAGTCCGGGTACAGCGCGCGCACCGCGCGCAGCACCCAGGAGTTCACGCCCGTGAAGCCGTGCTGCGGGAGGTCGTTGCGCACGACGGGGTTCAGCACGGGCTGGCACGCGCCCCCGGTCACGTCGGGCATGTGGCAGTCCTGGCAGGTCGAGTAGGCGGTCTTGTTCCCGCCGAAACGCGCGCCCATCTCGATCGGCGTCGTCGCGAAGTGGCTCTGCTCCCACTCGCTGTACGTGCGCTCGATGGGGAACTGCTCGTACTTCTGGTGCGTCGGGTGCGGCTGGTCGAGCGCGTTGAGCGCGAAGCTGCCGTCGGGCTGCTTGGTCAGCGTGGGGTTCGACAGCTCGTGGCAGGTGCCGCAGTTCAGCGACTCCTGGTGGTACGGCGACTGCTCCCACTCGTGATAGAAGAAGTTCGGCCCCAGATCGAAGGGGCCGCGCCGACGGTCGAGCGGGTCGATCACGTACTGGCCGTTGCCCGGCGTCGGCGGCAGGCCGCCCCGGCTGGCGACCTGGTCCAGCACGCGCGCGTCCGACAGCGGGTTCGCCGGGTCGGCGAAGGGATCGACCATGCGGTGGCACACGTTGCAGTTCACGCCGTCGAGATCCCCCTGGAAGGGATCGAGCGCGGAGCCGTCGGCCGGCACGCTGCGGCCGTCGAGCCAAGCCGCCGGTGCGTGGCAGCGCAGGCACCACTCGCCGGCGTGCGCGGCATCCTGGTTCGCGATCGCCAGCGCGGCGTAGAAGACGGGGTCGCGACCGGCTTGTCCCATCATCGACGCGGCCCAGCGCTCGTAGGGCTCCGTGTGCTCGTCGTAGCCGCTGTGGCAGCCGGTGCACGAGCCCGAGGACGCGATCGGCTGCAGCAACTCCAGCGGTTGGGTGCCGGGCTGGCGGAAGTCGTTCAGAGTCGTCGGGACCTGGGTCTGGACGACGGCGCCGGCGGTCAGCGCGCCGATTCCCACGAGGAGAATGGCAATCGGAAGGGGGCGGAGTGCCACGGGTGCTCGGTCCGGGTGTGGAGTCTTGGAAGCGACGAACCTCGGGTGCCGAAGGTCCGTCGCGGAGGAGTTGGACGCTCCGTCGAGAGCGTGCGAGCGAACTGAATCCTCACCCGGATTCGCCGGGTGGTCAAGGCCGCAAAGGTGCGCAGGGAAGCGGCTTCCGGGCGCGGATGTCGGAATTTTCTGCGGAACCCTGCGACCCGGAGCGCGGACCGCGGTCTGCGGGTTGCACGCGCGCGGGGCTCGGAGCGGCGCGCGCGGGCCGGCGACAGTCCCCGCTCCGGATCTGGATCACCCATGCACCTCATGCGACTCCTCCCTCGGTCCGTCTTCGCCGCCGCTGCCTGCGCGGTCACACTCCAGGCCGCGCCCGCCGCGACCTGGCCGTCGCCCGCGAGCGACGGCCACCCGTTCGACGCGCCCAACCTCGCCGCACCACGCCCGGCGCAGCCGCTCGCCGCGGGTCCGCTCCCGCAGAGCGGGCACGTCGTGATCACGGAGATCATGAAGGACCCCGCCCACGTCACGGACGCCCGCGGCGAGTGGTTCGAGGTCTGGAACGCGATGCCCTGGCGCGTGAACCTCGAGGGCTGGACGATCTCGGACGAGTCCGGCGCCAGCCACGTGATCTCGACCGGTGGATCCGGGTTGCGTCTGGGGCCCGGTCAGTTCGCCGTGATCGGCAACAACTCGGACCCGGCCCTGAACGGCGGCATCCAGGTCGACTACGTCTGGAGTTCCTTCTCTCTCGGCAACGGCGCGGACCAGATCCTGCTCACGCGGCCCGACGGCACGTTGGCGGACCGCGTGGCCTACGACGACGGCGTGCTGTGGCCGGATGCCCCCGGGCGCTCCCTCTCGTTGAGGCCCGGCGCGTGGGACGTCCTCTCGAACGACGACCCGTTGAACTGGTGCGCGGCGTCGAGCCCGATCAGCGCGACGAACCCGGACCGGGCGACGCCGGGACGGGACAACGACGTCTGCCCGTGAGCGTACGGGCCCGCGCGCCGCACGGCCTCGCGCTCATCGGCACCACGAACGGGCGCGGCGGCCCGGAGCGCGAGGCTCCGGGCCGCCGCCGAGCGCAGTCCGGGGTGGTCAGGCGCCCCAGGCGATCTCGACGCCGTTCGAGAGGTTGAACGTCGAGGGCGTGCAGAAGGCGGCCGCGTTGCGGTACCAGATCTGGTACGTGCGGGTGCCGGGCGCGCCGACCAGGCCGCGCACGGACACGGGCTGGTCGCCGACGCCGGGATACGAGCTGCCGCCGGCCGAGTTCGACTTCGTGCCGAGGCGGATGATCGCGCCGCCCGCGCAGCGCAGGCCGTCACCGAACGCCACACCCAGGCCGCCGCCCTGCTGGCTCGTGCCCTGGAAGTACAGGGCGCTGGAGTTCGGCATGCCCGAGCCCGTGAGCAGGACGGAGTCCGCCGCCAGGCTGGCGGCACCCGCGGCCGTGAGCAGACCGCCGACGCCCAGCGAGTTCAGGCAGCCCTCGCCGCTGCCGACCGTGCTCGTGTTGCTGCACGGGCAGGCTGCCGCCGAGCCGTCACCGAGGCAGAACGCCGTGCCCGGGTTCTGGCCGCAGGTCGGGTTCGGGGTCGTGGGCGAGACGTCGAAGTAGCCGACCGAGGGCACGAAGTCGAAGTCGAGCAGGTTCCACGAGAAGGGCGCGTCCGAGCAGCGCGCGACACCTGCCGCGCCGAACGTCCCGTCCACGAACACCGGCGCGTTGTCGAAGATCGTGCCCGGCGTGTTCGGGATGTCGAAGCCCACGAGGTCGACGATCGTGATCGCCGGGTCGGTGGCCAGGATCGTCTGCGTGCCCATGCCGCCGACCCGCAGGTCCTGGCCGAGGTTCGCGAGCACGCCTGGGACGTTCGTGGTCTGGATCAGGTAGACGGTCTGGGCGCCGTTCTCGAAGAGATTGGTGTTCGGCGGGCTGCCCGGCCCCGAGACGACCTGGTCGACGGCCGGCGTGACCGTCGTCGCCCCGACGGTCCACAGACCGCTGGCGCTGGTCGTTCCGGCCGACAGGTCGATGGCGACGTCGAGCGCGCCGACCGAGCTCGTCCCGTCGCCTTCGAGGATCAGGATCATGAAGCCGTTCAGGGAGGTGTTGGCCGGGCCACGGACCTCGATGAACTCGCGGTCGTCGACGCCGACATGGCTGACGAAGACCTCGTTGAGGCGGAACTGCTGGGCCGAGGCGCTGCTGGCGAGGAGCGCCAAGCCGGCCGCGAGGAGGCGGATCTTGTGGAGCATAGTCTGAGGGGGGCCCCGGGGATCTGTCGCACCGGCCGCGCGGTCGGGGCGGCCGACGCGGACGGTTCCTCTCGCGCGCGGGGTTCCGCGGCCCGGTGAGTCGATCCGGGGCCGCGGGCGTCGAGGGGGGGCGGGCGGCTCCTGAGGCCGCACCGATCCTGGAAGTCTATCCCCGCCGGGCCGCGCCCGGGAGACCCGCGCCGGATCCTGCCAACGCTTGATCCGCGCTCAACGCGCGGCAGATGGGACGAGCAGGACGCCGTCCGGGCAGTCCAGCTCCAGCGGATCGGACACGACCCGCCCCGGCGCTCCCGGGCACAGGAACCCCCAGCGTGGCTCGATCGGCTCGCCCCCGCCGGCGTACCCCAGACCCTCCAGGATCTTGAGGGCGGCCTCGCGGTCGACTCCCGTGGCGTCCGGCTCGTGGCAGGGCGCGGTCACCCACGGGCCGTGCCGCGCGAGCAGCTTCTGGAGCCGGAGCACCTCGCCGGGCTCGTCGGCGAAGCGGTTGTGCATCTCGCCCGGGTCCGCGGAGAGGTCGTAGAGCTCGCTCTTCTCCGGCCGGTTGGGGCGCCAGACGAGCTTCCACGAGCCGTTCACGACCGCGTAGAGGAAGTCGTCGTCGGGACGGCTCTTCAGCATGGCCGCGTTCAGGTCGTAGCCGTTGATCTGGTCCGCGAAGGCCGTGCGCGGCGCGTCCGGCCGACCCTCGAGCAACGGGCGCAGCGTGCGTCCCGACATCGCGCGCGGCGGCCGCACTCCCAGGTAGTCGAGCACCGTGGGGGCGATGTCGACCGTGCTCACGACCTCGGGCACGGCGGGCGTGCTCGCGAGACCCGGCACACGCACCAGGAGCGGCACGCGGATCTGCTCCTGGTACAGGATGCGATGGAAGGGCCAGCCGTGGTCCCCCAGGCCCTCGCCGTGGTCGGCCACGACCACGACCAGCGTGCGGTCCCATTCCCCCGAGGCTTGCAGCGCGGCGAACAGCCGCCCGATCTGCGCGTCGAGGTAGCTGACTTCGGCGCCGTAGAGCTCGCGAGACATGACGAGCTCGCCGCGCGGGCCGCGCGGGGCGTTCCTCGTCCACTCCTCCGGAGGGAGCAGGACCGGGTCGTGCGGGTCCCAGTAGTGCACCCACAGGAAGAAGGGCTCGTCGAGCGCGGCGAGCTGCTCGACGACGATCGCGGTCGTGTCGTCCGAGCGCCGTTGGAGCTCCGTGAGCGGCCAGGACATCGTGCCGGCCTGGCTCCGGCCGATGACGCCCTCGAAGCTCTCGAAGACGTCGTAGCCCTCGTCGAAGCCGAAGTAGGCCGACACCGGGAAGGCGCTGTGGACCGCGGCCGTGGCGTAGCCCTCGGCCTTCAGGATCGTGGCCAGGGTCGGCGTGCCGCGCTTCAAGGCGTAGCCGCACATGCCCGAGAGCACCCGCACACCGTGCTCGCGGTTGTCGAGACCGGTCAGGATCGAGGCGTGCGAGACGGGCGTCACGGAGGCCGTGGCGATCGCCAGGTCGAAGCGCGTGCCGAGGGCCGCCAGCGCGTCGAGGTTCGGCGTGGGGTCGCCGGGGCGGCCGTAGCAGCCGAGGAAGTCCGCCCGGGTCGTGTCCAGGGTCAGGACCACGACGTTCCAGCGCTGTGGGGCCTGCCGCCCGAGGAGCAGGAAGGCCCCCGCACCCAGCGCGAGGAGCAGGACGAACCCGAGGAGGGCGAGGAGCAGCGGGCCGCGGATCATGTCCGCTGGATGCTATCCGCGCGCGACCTCCGCCGTGCAGCGACTCGGGCGCGAAGCTACGCTCTTTGGATGCAGGTCCCGACATCGAGGTCGAAGCGGCGCGTGCTCGCGGCGTGTCTGGCGGTCTCCGCCCTGGTCGCCTCAGGCTGCAAGGACGAGCGGCCGGCTGCGCAGCCGGCGCGGCCGCCCCTCGCGCGTCCGCCGGCGCCGGCCGTCCCGGCCGCCGCGACAGCCCCGGCCGACGGTCCGTTCGTCGACTGGCACGACGAGGCACGGACGCAGAAGAAGGCCGAGGGCGCCTACCGCGCGGGTCGCGCTGTCGGGCCTTGGACGTTCTGGTATCCGAGCGGCCGCGTGCGCGCCACGGGTTCCTACGCCGACGGCGAGATGGATGGCACTTGGATCGAGTACCACCCCAGTGGCGCCAAGCGCAGCGAGACCACGCTCAAAGAGGGACGCATCACCGGGCAGCTCACGATCTGGTTCGAGAGCGGTCGCGTCGAGTCGGTCGGGACCTACGAGAACGGCCAGCGCTCGGGCCTGTGGACCGAGTTCCACGCCGATGGCAAGAAGCGCCGCGAGGGGCGCTACGTCGACGACTTGCAGGATGGTCCGTGGTCGACCTGGCATCCGGACGGCCGCCTGCAGAGCGAGGCGCACTACGAGCGCGGCACGCCCGTCGGGACGTGGAAGTCCTGGACGGCCGAAGGCCGGCCGGAGTCCGAGGCGAACTACCGGGACGGCAGCTCGCACGGGCCCGCCACGATCTGGCACCCCAACGGCCAGATCGCCGCGCAGATCGAGTACCGGGACGGCAAGGCCGATGGCGAGTGGCGCGAGTGGTACCCCGATGGCCAGCTCGCGCGCGCCGGGCGCTACGCGGCCGGCAAGCGCCAAGGACCGTGGCAGTACTTCCAGGCCGACGGCACGCCGGACGCCGAGCAAAGCGGCGACTACCAGGACGACGTGCTCGTGCCCTCGGCCGGGGGCGGTGGCGGGGAGGAGCCGCGATGAGCACGCGCACGCAGAACGCGCTGCGTACGGACGGCGCCCTGTGGGCGGCGGTCGACGCCGAAGCGGCGCGCGAGGAGCGGCAGCTCGAGCTGATCGCCTCGGAGAACCATGCCTCGCGCGAGGTCATGGCCGCGATGGGCTCGGTGCTCACGAACAAGTACGCCGAGGGCTATCCCGGAAGGCGCTACTACGGCGGCTGCGAGCACGTGGACGTCGTCGAGGACCTGGCGCGTGAGCGCGCCAAGCAGCTCTTCGAGGCGCCGGCCGCCAACGTGCAGCCGCACAGCGGCACGCAGGCCAACATGGCCGCGATCCTGGCGTTGGTGGGCCCCGGGGCCACGATCCTCTCGCTGTCGCTCGACCACGGCGGCCACCTGAGCCACGGCCACCCGAAGAACTTCACGGGCATCTACTTCAAGATCGAGAGCTACGGGGTCGAGCAGGCCTCCGAGCGCATCGACATGGACCGGGTGCGCGAGCGCGCCCTGGCGGTGCGGCCGCAGATCCTGCTGGCGGGCGCGTCGGCCTACTCGCGCACGCTCGACTTCCCGGCCTTTGCCTCGATCGCGCGCGAATGCGGCGCCAAGCTGCTGGTCGACATGGCGCACATCGCCGGCTTGGTCGCGGCCAAGGTGCACCCCACCCCAGTCGGCCACGCCGACATCGTGACGATGACGACCCACAAGACGCTGCGCGGCCCGCGCGGCGGACTGGTGCTGTCCGACGCGGAGACGATGAAGAAGGTCAACAGCGCGCTGTTCCCCGGCGTGCAGGGCGGTCCGCTCATGCACGTGATCGCCGCCAAGGCCGTGGCGCTGCGCGAGGCGCAGGCGCCGGCCTTCGCCGACTACCAGCGGCGCGTCGTCGAGAACGCGCGCGCGCTGGCCGCCGAGCTCGGAGCGCGAGGCCTGCGCATCGTGTCGGGCGGCACGGACAACCACCTCATGCTCGTCGACGTCAGCTCGACGGGCCTCAGCGGGAAGCAGGCCGAGGACGCGCTGGGCCAGGTCGACCTGACCTGCAACAAGAACCTGATCCCGTACGATCAGAAGCCGCCGATGCAGGCCTCGGGCATCCGCCTCGGCACCCCGGCGATCACGACCCGGGGGCTGGGCGTGGCCCACATGGCGACGTTGGCCGGCTGGATCGCCGACGTGCTCGCCAAGCCGGGCGACGAGGCGGTCACGCAGCGCGTGCGGGGCGAGGTCGCCGAGCTGGCGCGCGCCTTCCCGATCTACCCGCACGGCGCCTGAGCGGCCCGCGGGCCGCGGCCCGCTCAGTCCAGCGCGGCCGCGACGCCGTCACGCAAGAACCACACCTCGCCGCGCGGCTGGGCCGGCAGGCCCAGCGCCTCGGCCAGCGCGCGGGCGTAGCGCCCGAGCTGCGGCGCGTGCTCGCGCGCGGCGTCGCGCGGGTCGCGGCCGGCGAGCGGCTCCGTCTTGTAGTCGACGACCACCCAGCCGGTGGCGTCGCGCAGCACGAGGTCAGCGGCTCCGGTCCAGGCCTCGACGGGCTGCTCGCCGTCGAGCGCGGGCACGAGCAGGTCGAGTTCGCGCGCCAGGATCGTGTGCGCGGCGAAGCGCGCCGCCAGCGGGCCGCCCGCCACGCTGTCGAGGATCGTGCAGGCCTCGGCACGCACGGCGGCTGGCGTGCCAGAGCGCAGGGCCTCGCGTTCCAGACGCGTGCGCGCGGCCTCGAAGTCGGGCGCCTGCTCGAGCGCGGCGTGGACCAGCGTGCCCAAGGCCCGCGCCTCCGCGCGCGAGAGCCGCCCACGCGCGGCTGCGACGGGGCTCGGCGCTCCGGGCGGGTCGTCGCGCTCCGCGCGCGAGGCCCGGGCGACGAGCGGGCGCCCGGCGCGCGCCTCGGCTTGGAGTCCCGAGGTCTCGAGCTCCGCCGCCTCGCGTCGCGCGCGCTCGACGCGCTGCGCGGCGGCGCGCGCGCCGGGCGTGCGCGCCACCGGCTCGGGCTCGCTGGTCGCGAGCCGCGCGACGCACCCGCCCGCGTCGAACTCCAGGCGACCCTGCGCGTGGGCGGCTTGGGCCCGCGCGCCGAAATCCGGGGGCAGGCCGTGCTCGCCGAGGTCACGGAAGCTCGCCGCCTCGCTCCAGGCGCGCAGCTCGGGCGCGACCCGCCACGTGGCCGACAGCACGAGGCGCGACTTCGCGCGCGTCAGTGCCACGTAGAGGAGCCGCGCGCGTTCGGCGGCGTCGCGGCGCTCGCGGGCCGCGGCGACCGCGGCCCACGCCGGGCTGCTGCGCCCGCACAACCGCAACGCGCCGCTGGCGCGGTCGAAGCCGTCGGAATCTCCGCGCCGTGCCTGGCCGCTCGCCATGCCGAGCAGGAAGACGGCTTCGAACTCGAGGCCCTTCGCGCCGTGGATCGTGAGGAAGCGCACGGCGTCCTCGACGTCGGCGGCGGGTCGCGCCTCCCGTTCGTCGCGGCGCTCGTCGAGCGCGCGCCGCAGCGCGCGCAGGACGGCGGCCGGATCGCCGCAGGCCAAGAGCTCCGCGCGCGCCCGGCGCAGGAAGCGCTCGAGGTTCGCCAGCCGGTGGGCGCCCTGCCAGCGGCTGCCCTCGGCCGCCTCGAGGAGCAGCAGCGCGCGCAGCCGCTCGAAGCAGGTGTCGGCCGGATCGTCGGCCAGGCTGCGGCGCAGGATCGCGAGCGAGGCCAGCGCATGCTCCAGCGCGTCAGCCCAGTGGGGGATCGAGCGGCCGGGTGGGAAGCTGCCCGCGACCTCGGGCTCGAGCGCGTGCGCGGCGCGCGCGATCCGCGCCAGCGCCGCGTCGGAGTCCGGCCCTCCCAGGCGCTGCGCGTCCTCGGCGAAGCCGTGGGCGAAGAGCGGCTCGAGCGCCGCGTCGGGCAGCCCGCAGGCGGCCGAGCGCAGGAACGCCACGAGCGACAGCGTGTCCCCCGGGTCGGCGATGGCCCCGAACAGCGCGCTGGCGTCGACGACCTCGCGGCGGCGGAAGTAGCTGCGGTCGCCCTCGACCTGCACCGGGATGCCCGCGTCCCGCAGCAGCTCCAGCGCGGCCGTGAACGACGCCCGCGAGCGTGCCAGCACGGCCATGTCCTTCCACGCGATGCGCTCGGCGTGCAGACGCCGGAGCGCGTCGGCCAGCGCGCGGGCCTCCAGGCGCCGGGCCACGTCGACCTTGGTCTGGTCGAAGTCGGGCTGGACGTGTGGACTCCAGGTGGCCCACAGCTCGATCGCCGGGCCGGGCTCGTCGCCGCGCGGGACGAGCGGCTGGAACGGCGGCTGCACCCCGTGCTCGGGCTGCATCACGGGCTCGACGAAGCGTGTCACGGCTGCGAGCACGCGCGGGGTCGAGCGGAAGTTCTGCACGAGCTCGAGCCGCTCGCCACCGCCCGCGAGGACCTCGTCCACGAAGCCGTCGTACGCCGCCAGATCCGCGCCCCGAAAGCCGTAGATCGACTGCTTGGGATCGCCGACCAGGAACAGCCCGGGCCGGTCGCGACCGGCGCCCAGCCCCAGCGCGCGAACCAGGCGCACCTGGACGTCGTCGGTGTCCTGGAACTCGTCGATCAGGATCTGGCGGTAGCGGCGCCGCAGTCGAGCGCGCACGCCAGCGTCGCGCTCGACGAGCTCCGCCGCGCGCGCCAGGAGGTCGCCGAAGGTCACGACCGCCGCGGCAGCGCCCGCGGCCTCCGCGCGCGCGAGCACGCGCCGCACGATGGCCAGGCGCGCGCGGAACGCATCGGGATCGAAGCCGATCAAGGGACGCAGGGCGCGCTCCAGCTCCGAGGCCGCCCGGGCGGCGGCGGCGACGGACTCGCCCAGCGCGTTCCCGGCGGACTGCCCGAACTCGCCGCGGGCCCACGCGCGCAGGGGCTTCGCCAGGTCGTCCAGGTCGCACGCGACGAACCCCTGCAGGCGCTCGCGCGGGGAGCCGCCGGCGCCGCGTTCGCGCAGGCTGGCGAGCGCGAGGATCGCCTCCGCCGTGCGCTGCACGGCCTTGGCCCGGGTGACGCCCGCGAGCGTGCGGGCGTGCGGAACGAAGGCCTGCACGGCGGACTCGAGCGCCGCGACGAACGGCGCCAGCGCGTCGTCCGCGGTCGGATCGCCCGCCAGCTCCGCGGCGCGCACGCCGTCGACGCGCAGCTTGGCGACGACCTGTGCGACACGGTCGGGGCCCAGACCCTCGCGTCCCAGCGTCAGCCAGTGCGCGTCGGGAGCGGGTGCGAACGCCGCGGCGAGGTCCTCGCGGACCGCGCGGCGGGCGTGCTCGTGGGTGAGCTGCTCGTCGGCGTCGACCACGAAACCGGGGGGCAGACCCGACTCGAGCGGGTGCTCGGCCAGGAGTCCCTGGCAGAAGCCGTGGATCGTCGTGGCCAGGGGGCGGTCGAGCGCCAGCCGCACCAGGCGCGCACGCGTCGCGGCTGCGGTCGCGTCGGCGGGCGGGATCAGGCTCGGATGCGGCGCGCCGTGCTCGACCTCGCGCAGCCGGGTCCGCACGCGCGCGTCCATCTCGGCCGCGGCGGCCTTGGTGAACGTGATCGCCAGGACGCCGTCGACGGCGCGCAGTGCCGCGCGCGCGTCGTCCTCGACCTCGCGCCGCGCCGCGTCGAAGCCGGGGCCGAGCAGCCAGGTGACGACGCGCGCCACGAGCGTCGTCGTCTTGCCCGTGCCCGCACCGGCCACGACGACGAGCGGCGTCGTGAAGTCGCGCACCGCGCGCTCGCGCGCGGCTTGGTCGGCGAGCACGTTCACGGGGCGTCCTGTGCGTCCTTGGGCCGGCCCTTGGAGCGGCGCGGGACGGGCGTCGCCCCCGGGTCCGGGTCGGTCGCGGCGGGCTCGGGCGGCGGCGCGCGCAAGGCGAGCAGCCCGCGCACGAGCGCCTCGTGCGTGCCCGCGGGCGGGTCCTCCGTGCGCCGGGCGAGCGCCGCGAAGCGCAGCCGCGCCCCGCTGTCGCCGCGCACGCAGGCCGCGGTGAGCTCGCAGTGCGCGCAGGCGACGTTCTCCCGCGTGCCGCCGTGCTCCTCCAGCCGCGGGAAGAAGGCGCCCGCGTCCCACGTGGCGAGCAGCTGCTCGAGGGCCTGCTCGAAGTCCGCGCCGAGACCCTCCGTGTCGGTGGTCAAGGCGAACACGCGGCGGTCGTCCGAGCCGAAGTCCGGATGCAACGCCACATAGCGGCCTTCGCCGGCCGCGAGCGCGTAGACGAAGGCCTGCAGGTGATCCCCGCTGCGCAGGCCCTCCCGCGCGTGCTTGGCGCGTGTCGCCGGCTTGGCGAAGTCCCCGAACACGCGCCCGCTCTTCCAGTCGACGAGCCGCAACCGGCCGTCGGCGCGCTCGGCCCGGTCCGCACGGAACACGAGCGTGCGTCCGGCCGCGAGCGGCCAGCGCGCGTCGACCTCGGCGGCCAGGACCCGCAGCGAGCCGTCCTCCACGTCGAGGCGGCGCGCGGAGGCGACCAGCTCGAGCGCGCGTGCGGCGACGAGCGCGTCGAGGCCGGGCGCATGGCGCCCCTCCTCACGCAGGATGCGGGCGGCGTGGTCGTGCGCGCGCGCGCGCAGGACCTCGTCCGAAGGCCAGGCCGGCGGCGCGCCAGGCTGCTCCTCGACGTCCTCGAGCCGCACGCGCTGCGCGGGCGCGGTCTCCTCGAGCAGCGCGTGCGCCACGCTGCCCGTCGCACGCGCATCGAGCGTGGGCGCGTCGAGCAGCGGATCGAGCGGTGGCTTCAGTCCCAGCACGTGCCCGAGGAAGGCCTGCCAGGGGCAGCGCGCCACGTTCTCGAGCGTCGTGACCGCCAGCTCGCGCCGCGTGCGCACCTCGAGACGTCCGGCGCCAGCGGCGCCGAAGAAGGGGCCCAGCGGCTCGGGCGGGCCCGGCGCGCGGTCGAGCTCGCGCGCGGCCGCGGCGCGCGCGGCGGCGATGCGCGCCGCGGGGCCGGGATCGAGGCCGTGCGCCGCGCGCGCGGCGGAGAGCGCCAGCGCCAGCACGCCCTCGGCCTCCTCTCTCGTGCCCTCGCGCGCGGCGCACAGGGCGTGCTCGTGGAGCGGCGCGGCGACGCGCTCTCCAGCCGGGGGCGTCGTCGGGCTGGCGCAGACCTCGACAACCTCCGGCTGCCGCAGGCCGGCGCTGTCGAGGAGCGGCGAGGGGGACAGCAGCTCGTCCTCGTCGTCGGCGACGAGCCAGGACAGCGTGACGTGCTCCGCGCAGGCCAGCAGCTGGGCGAACACGGCCGACTCCTCCTCGGTGCGCGCGCGGCGCGGTGCGAGGTCGGGGAGCAGCGGCGCGAGCCGGGCGCGCGCCTCGTCGGAGAGCAGCGGGTCCTCGTGCGCCGCGACGGGGAACACGCCCGCGTTGAGGCCCAGCACGAACACGTGCTCGAATCCGCGGGCGCGCGCCGCGGCCGCGTCGAGGACCTGGACGCCGCCTCCCGATCCGGCGAGTGGGGTGTCGACCAGGGCCGACGCGCGGCGGGCCAGGGCGGCGTGGAACTCGGCCGGCGTCGTGCGGAACGCGGGCCCCAAGTCGGCGGCCAGGGCGTGCACCGCGTCGAGGAGCGGATCGCCGGCGGGCGCGCCCAGTCGCGCGAGGAGCCCGCTCAGGCGCTGGGCGTGCTCGGCCGCCGGGGCCTCGGGGCGTGCATCGACGGCGTGCTGCGCGAAGGCGCGGGCGGCCTCGATCGCGGCCTCGATCGCGGCGCGCGGCAGCCAACGCGATGCGCCGTCCCCCGCGGCAGGCTCTTCGGGCTCGTCGGCTGCCGAGTCCTCGCCCGGCCCGGGTTGCTCGCGGGTCTCGTCCTGCGCGTCGCGCCGTTGCGCCGCGTCGTTGCGCTCGCGCGCCACGCGCAGCGGGAGCCGCAGCGTGCTGCGTCCTCCCAGGGCGGCCGCGGCGTCGAGATCGGCGACGTCGCCCAGGCGTCCCGCGCCCAGCGAGCGCAGGCCGATCTCCAGCGCCAGCGCGTCCGGGGGGCGCTGCTCCTGCGCAGCGAACCAGCGGTCGAGCGCGACCTCGCGCGGATCGGCGAGCACCTCGAGGCGCGCCTGGAGGCGCCGGGCCTCCTTCGTGGCCGGCCCGCGCGCGCCGTCCGACGAGATCGGGACCGCCAGACGGCGCGCGTGGACGCGCAGGTCCGCTGCGCAGGGCGCGATCGCGCGCGCCACGAGCGCGACGCGCTCCGGCGTGGTGCCCGCGTCGAGCAGCCGGCGCACGCGGCGCAGGGCCTCGCGCGCCTCGGCCTCGGCGCCGCGCGCGCGAAAGGACTCCGGCGGAGTCGCGGGCGCGTCGCGCCGCGGAGCGAGCGGGATTCGAAAGCGCGCGCGCAGCGCGGACCCGTAGCGCGGCGCGGAGGCCGCGTCGTCCCACAAGACCGTCGTGGGCCGCAGATCCGCCAGCGCAGCCAGGAAGTCCGCCTGCAGACCGGTCGCGTCCGTGAACCCGTGCAACCACACAGCGCGGAAGGACGCGGAGTCCGGCGCGGCCCGCAGCGCGCGCCCGGCGAGCGCAGGGACGTCGGCCGCGCGTACCAGGCCTTGGGCATCGAGCGCGCTGCGCACCAAGGCCGCCGCGCGGGCGACGGCGCTGGCGGTCTCCAGCGCGGCTCGCGCGAGCGGCGCCTGCTCGTCGCCGTTCTCCAGCGCCTCGAGCACGGCAGCCAGGTGTCCGTCCTCGAAGCCCGCGTCGAGCAGGTCGGTGATCGAGGCCACGGCCGCGGGCACGAAGCGCTCGTCGGCACCCGGGAACGCGCTGCGTGCCGCGCGCTCGAGCAGGATCGCGGCCGCGTCGGCGCCGCGCGGCACGGGTTGGCCGGCGCGCGCCAGGACGTCGTGCGCCAAGCCTGCGAGCGTGACGAAGCGCAGGCCCGCGAGCGCGCCCACGGCGCGCGCGGCGAGACCCGCCACGTGCACGCGCAGGCCGTCCGAGGGCACGACCAGAACGAGTGGCGCGGCGAGCAGCGTCGGGTCCGCGCGCCGAGCCTCGCGCTCGGCCGCGAGCAGCCGCACGAGCTCGCGCTCCAGCGCGAGCGGCCCATGCGCGCGCACGATCGTGGGGGCAGCGCCCATGGCGCGCATGCCACCAAACGACGGCGCGCGGGTCCATCCCGCGCGCCGCGTTCGGCACCGCGCGCGAGCGCGCGCGGTGCGACCCGCTCAGTGCACGTCGGCGAGCTTCTTCTGGAGCTCCGCGTGGTTGGGGAACAGGCCCGCGCCCTGCTTCCAGGCCGCGAGCGCCTTGTCCTTGGCGCCCATCTGGAGGTGCATGTTGCCGAGGAACAGGTAGGTCTCGGCGTAGCCGGGCTTGACCAGGCCTGAGGCCTCCTGCTGCGCGATGAGCGTCTCGAACTGCTTCACCGCGTCGGGCTGCTTGCCGAGCATCGGTGGCCAGAACGAGAGCGAGACCGCCTTCTGGAAGCGCGACTCCCAGTGGTGGTCGTCGATCGAGAGGGCCGCGTCGAAGGCCCGATCGGCCTTCGAGGCCCACAGCCCGGCCTCGGGACCGCCACCGGCGCGGAAGGTCTTCTGGAGGTAGGCCTTGCCGAGCTCGGTCTGCGCATCGGGATCGTTGCCGCGCGCGCGCGCCCGCTCCTCGATCGCGGCGATCAGCGCGTCGAGCTTTCCGGCCTTCTCGACCTCCTGCCAGGCCGCCTGCGCCTCGTCCCACGACAGGCCGCCGGAGAGGAGCCGCTCGAGCGCGGCGTCGGCGCCGCTGGCCGCTGGGCCCGCGGCCAGCGCGGGAGCGGCGCGCTCGGGGGCGGTTTCGGCGCGCACGTCGCGCGCGCTGATCGCCCGGCGCTGCGCGGCGGCCACGTCGGCGAGCCCCAGGCGCAGCTCCTCGAGCCCGCGCTCCAGCGCCACCTGCCGCGCCACGAGGTCGGCCAGGGCGCCGCCCAGCTCGGGCTCGGGCGACACCGCCGCTGGCGCCGCCTCGAGTGGCCCGGATGCACAGAGCCGGGCGCCGACGACGCCGCCGCCGATCCCAGCGGCCAGGGCCAAGAGTCCCACGAGTGCCACGTTCGCGTTCATCGTCCTCCACCGTCCTGGTCTGTCGTCGCCGGTGTGCCCGGCGGTTCCTTCCGGTCCGCGCGCAGCTCGACCTCGAGCCGTGCGCCGAGCTCGAGGTCGAGCACGCGCTCCGTGCCGCCCTCGACCGCGATCCGCCAGCGTCCCGGCGCCGCGCCCGGGACGTGCAGCAGCCCGCGCGCGTCCGTCAGCGCGCTGGCCGTGAATTGCCACTCGAGCCCCGCGGCGTCGAGGCAGCGCACGCGGGCTCCGGCGCGCGGCGCGCCCTGCGCGTCGACGACGCGCACGAGCAGCTCGACGCCGGGCACGAAGCGCAGCTCGGCCGAGCTCGGCCCCGCGCCCACCTCGATCGGCGCGGAGCGCACCGCCGCCACGCCGGCGCGCTCGGCGTGCGCGGTGATCACGTACGTGCCGGGCGCGAGCCCCAGGAGCTCGAAGCGCCCCGCGAGATCGGAGTGCGCCCGCCCGGCGAACGTCTCGCGCGCGCCGTCGACGCGCAGCAGGATGATCCAGGCTTCGGCCGCCGGGGCGCCGTCGATGGCCCGGACGGTCCCGTGCACCGCGCCCGGCGCGAGCTCGAGGTCGTGCCGGATCTCGGGCGCGAGCGGCACGTCGAGCTCGCCGACGCGGGCGTAGCTGGTCCCCAGGCCGCGGCCCGCGAACACCTCGTACCGGCGCGGCTCGACGCCCTCGAAGGCGAAGGCTCCGGCGCGGTCGGTGCGCGCGCTGATCCAGGCGGTTCCGTAGGCCGAGCCTGGACCGTCGCTGCCGAGCAGCACGTCGAGATCGGCGAGCGGCGCGCCCTGTGGCCCGCGCGCGATGCCCACGACCCGCGTGCGGCCCTCCGTCGGGCCGAGATCCTTCTCGACGACCTCCGTGCCGCGGATCGTCAGGTCGCGCGTGGCGGGCGTCACGCGCTCCGCGGGATCGTAGGCGAACACGACGTAGCCACCGGGCGGCAGGTCCGTGAGCGCGTAGCGTCCGGCCGCGTCGGAGCGGGTCAGGCCGAAGCTCATGCGCTCGCCGAAGACGCCCGCGCCCATGCGGCTCGCGATGACCAGCGCGCCGGACCAGGGCGATCCGTCGCCACGCGCGACGCGGCCCTGCACGGCGCCGCCCGGCCCGAGCTCGATCTCGGCCAGCTCGAGCTCGGCCGGGGTCGCGCTCACGGGGATCCAGCGCGCGGCGCGCCCGGCTGCCGACACGCGCAGCGTGGCGGGCGCGGCGCCCAGGCCGGGCAACGTGAAGGACCCGTCGGCTTCCGTCACCGCGCAGGACAGCCAGGCCGCGGTGGCGGCGTCGACGTCGAACGGCACGACCTGCGCGGGCACCAACTCCTCGACGAGCACGACGGCCCCCGCGAGCGGCCCGCGATCTTGGGCGTCGACCACGCGCCCGCGCACGACGCGCTCGGCCGCCAGCGCGAACTCGATCGAGGTCGGGCCCGCGGGGAGGATCTCGACGTCCGTGCGGCGCGCGACGGCGAAGCCGGGAGCCTCGACGAGGACCTCGTAGGAGCCGGGCCGCAGGCCCTCGAGCGTGAAGCTCAGCGTGCCGGCGAACTCGCGCCGTTCGGGCTGGCTGACCTCGGGCAGTCGCACGCGCCGCAGCAGCGACACGTGGAAGCGCGCCGGCGCGGTGGCACCCGCGGGCACGGTCAGCGATCCAGAGAGCGCGGCCGTGGCCGGCGCGGGGAGCTCCGCGGGGGCGCTCGCGCCGGCCTGGGCCTCGACCGGCGCGGGCCGACGCTCCGAACCGCGCGCGGGCTGCGAACCGAGCGCGACCGACGCGGCCGCGATGCGACCCTCGGCGAGCCAGACGCGCAGGCCCGGCGTGAGCGGCGTGCCGGCCTCGTCGAGCACGTGTGCCCGTCCGGACTCGAGCTCGACCACGCCGACCGCTCCAGGCGGCCCACCGCTCGCCGCGCGCCAGGCGAGGATCCCGCGCTCCAGCGCGATGGCGCCCCCAGGAACGGCGACCTGCCACGGCGCGCCCGCGTCGTCGCGGCGCACGCGCGCCTCGTGACCGCCGAGCTCCAGGGCTCGCCCGCCGTCCGCCGCGCGTGGCGCGAGCGACAGCGCGCTGGCGGCCCCGAGCACGACGCGCCCGCTGCCTCCGGCGTGCACGGTCAGGCCGAGCCCGGCCGGCGTCCTGACCTGGGCCGCGCCGTCGCCGGCCTCGAGGCCACGATCGATCTCGCGCGGCGCCGCGGCGCGCCACGCGCCACGCTCCAGGAGCGCGATCTGACCGCGCCCGACGAGCTCCTCGGGGCCCGGCGCGGGGCGCGCGTCGCGACCCAGGAACCAGGCCGCGATCCAGCCCGCGAGCAGCACGAGAATCGACGCGGCGACGCGCGCCGGACGCGACCAGCCGGCGCGACGCAGCGGCGCGCGGCGCGTCGCCTGGGCGCGGAGCTCGTCCTCGAGGCGCGCGCGCAGGGCGCTGGCGAAGCGCGCCGAGGGCGTCACGGGCCGCCAGCTTTGCGCGAAGAGCCGCGCGACGTTGTGCTCCAGGACGTCGGGCTTCACGCCAGGCCTCCGCGCTTGCGCGCCAGGAGCTCGAAGACGCGCGCGAACGCGACGCGCGCGCGCGTGAGCCGGGACTCGGCGGCCTTCTCGCTCTGGCCGCCGGCGCGCGCCAGCTCGCGCGTCGAGTGTCCCTCGACGTACTTCGCGAGCAGCGCCTGCTGGTAGTCGGCGGGCAGCGCCGAGAGCGCCGCGCCGACGAGCTCGGACGTCTCCCGGCGTTCGAGCACCTGGTCGGGCAGCGGCTCGCGGGCGACGTCGGCCAGGATCGCGTCGATCTCGGCGTCCGACTCGGCCAGCGCGTCCTCGAGCGCCCGCGGTGCGCGCTGGCGCCGCGCGGCGCGGATCTTGTTCCTGGCGATGCCGACCAGCCAGCCCCGCAGGTCGGAGCGGCCTTCCCAGGCGCCCAGGGTCTGCAAGGCGGTCAGGAACGTGTCCTGCACGACGTCCTCGACGAGCCCGCGGTCGCGGCCGATCCGAAAGTGCACGAACTGGTAGAGGGGCGTGAGGTGCGCGTCGAGCAGGTCACGCGCCGCGGCGTGCTCGCCGCGCAGGATACGCGCGGCGAGCTGGGCATCGGCGGCCTCGCCGGGCGGGGCGCTCTGGGCTCGGGCGGCCGGCTCGGGGGACGTGCTCACGCCCTGAGCGTGCCGCGTCCGGACCCGATCCTTCTCCCTTTCGTGTTTTTCCGGGCCTAGACTGCGCGAGCCATGCCGACCCCCGCCCGTCTCGCCATCCTGGCCCTCGCCCTCCTGGCTTCCGGCTGCGACGAGCAGGACGCGGTCTCGATCCGCGTACGGCTGGACCCGGGGCTCTCCGGCACGCTGATCACGAGCTCGCTCGTGCAGCCGGCCGCGCCGGGGGAGGTCGAGAACGAGACCCGCGGCGTGGCCTTCGAGCGCAGCGTGGGGCTGCGGGGCGCGAAGGGCCGCTTCGAGCGTTTCGACGGGCTGGTGGTCGGCGACGTGCGCTTCGCCGCGGGCACGGGCGACGGCGGTCTGTCCTGGGCGCGCGTCGAAGTGCCCACCGGGCCCGACGCGCGCTGGCCGAACCTGTTCGTCCCGCTCAGCGAGGCCGAGCGGCGTGCGGCGGCCGACGCCTTCGAGATCTCGTCCGACCGGCGCGACCTCGGGAAGAGCTTGCTCATCCGGCTGGAGCTGCCGGCCGAGGCTGTCAGCAACGGCGTGCGCGGCAAGCTGCGGGGCTCGAAGAACACGTCCGAGGGCAAGACCGCGACCTTGACCGTGCCGCTCCAGGCGGCGCGCGACGGCCGTGAGCCGCTCGTCTGGCAGATCACCTGGTGACGGCCTGAGGCGCGCTCACGGCTGCCGCGTGCCGGGCCGCGCGCAGGGCGACGCGCTCAGCGCGCAGCAGCGGGCTCGCCCGCGTAGCGTGCCAGGTAGGGCTTGACGTCCAGCTTGCGGGCGGTGTTCTCCGAGCTCATGTAGCGGATCGTCCCGAACACCGGGCGCACCGGCCCCCACGGCCGGTCGAAGCGCCCGAGCGTCCAGCAGATCCCCGACGTGCTGTTCGGATCCCGGCCGTCGAGCGCCCAGCGGTTGTTCAGCTCGAAGAGCACCTCGAGCGCCGCGCGCGGGCTCGGGGTCCACTCCAGGATCTTCTTGCCCCACAGCATGCGCAGGTAGTTGTGGATGCGGCCCTCGCGCACGAGCTGGCGTTGCGCCGCGTTCCACAGCGCGTCGTGGGTCAGGGCGCGCTCGAACTCCTCGAGCGAGTAGACGTGCGCGCGCGGGTCGCGGGCGTGCTCGTCGAGCGTGGCGCGAGCCCAATCGGGCAGGGACTCGTAGCGCTCGGCATCCGCGCGGTGGTACGCGAAGCCGTAGCCCAGCTCGCGCCAGGTCACGAGCTCGTCGAGGAAGGCCTCGGCCGAAGGCGGCAAGTTCCACCAGCCGTCCTTCTTCCCGCTCGCCGTGAGCGCCGTGCGCTCGGGCTTCCAGGCTTCGTGGCGCGCGATCTCGGCCAGGACCTCGTGCGTGGAGAGGTGGCCGAAGTGCAACCAGGGCGAGAACCCAGAAGCCGTGTCGGCCGACGGATCGCTGCGTTCCTCGGCGTAGCGCGGCAGCTTGTGCCGCACGAAGGCGCGCAGTGCGGCCCGCGCGGCCAGGCTGCCGCCCGGCTTGGCGACCGGTGGCACGCCGTGGTCGAGCGGCAGGGCCGCGAAGCGGCGCGCGTCGCCCTCGAGCAGGGCGTCGGCGGCTGGCGCCCAGCGCCGCGCGATCGCGGGGGGAACCTCGACCGGGCCGCCGAGCCGGGCGGCGGCCTCCAGCGGGTCGGCGAGCGGCGGCGTCGCGAGGTGCGGCCGCAGGTTCTTCTGGAGGAAGCGGCGGAAGGCGTAGGCGGTCGGGAAGGCCGCCTCCGTGGCACGCAAGGGCAAGAGGCCGTTCGCGTCCACGCTTTCGAGGCGCGCGTCGAGCTGCCGGGCCGCGGCCTCGACCATGCGCGGCAGGAAGTACCCGGGGAACTCGTCGGTCACCACGGCGGCCGCGTCGTGAGCCAGGGCTGCGAGCAACCCCGCGCCCGCGCCGTGCTCGGGTTCCACGTAGGGGAAGTAGCCGACGCCGGCCGCGCGGCACGCGTCGCGGTTGGCACGCAGGCCGTCGAGCACGAAACGCTGGTGGCGCGCGCCGTTCCAGCGCTGCCCGACGCGCAGGGCCTCGAAGATCAGGACTGGCTTGCGCAGCTCCTGCCCCAACTCGATCGCGCGGTCCAGCGCGAAGTTCCAGCCCGTGCGGCGGGCCGCGATCATCCAGTAGAGGACGTACGCTCCGCGCGCGGCTCGCGGGCGCTCGTTCCGCGCTCGGACGCGCAGGGGCGGAACGTGCGGCGCCGGCATGCGGGGGTCTACGCGGGAGCCCGCGCGCTGGATGCCGCGCCGCGCTCAGGCTGCGCGCGGCTCGCGAGCCCGCGCGCCACCCCCCGGGGCCGCCGACGGCCCGCCGCGCCCGCAGACGGTGGCGTGCGGGGCGCTCAGTAGCCCGACGCGCGAGCGGCGGACCGGGCGGCGAACGCGAACCAGGCTGCGGCGCCGGAGGCCGCCAGGGCCGCCAGGAAGGCGGCCGCGCCGGCCAGGAGGGGGGAGCGCGTGCGCAACCCGGGGAACTCGCCCACCCACGGCGCGAGGAAGGCCACGGCGGCGAGCACCCAGCTCACGGTCGGGAGGTCGTAGACCACCGCCAGCCGCAGCATGGAGATCACGACCACGGCCAGGATCGCGATCGCGCCGCTCGCCAGGTGCGCCCCGCGCACGAGGAGCGCCACGACGACGGCCGCGCCCAGCGCGGCGGCCAGCGCGCCCACGAGCTGGGCCTGCTTCGCGCTGGCGTTCGCGAGCAGCATCCCGGCCGTGCCCGCGCTCGCCGCCCACAGCGCGGCGGGCAGTCCCGGGCCCGGCCGCCGTCGCGCGAGCGCCTCGAGCGCGCGCCAGATCCCGTACGAGAGGAGCACCGAGCCGATGCCCGCGAGATCGAACACGCCGCGCTCCAGGCCGGGGTCCCGGATCCAGTGGTAGGGGAGGATCGCGAAGAACGCCACGTAGAACCCGTCGCCGAAGCGCCGCAGGAACGGCGCGCAGCGCACGGGCGCGAGCAGCACGGCCCCCGCGACGAGCCAGAAGAGGCGGCCCGTGTTCGAGAGCGCGTCCTCCGACCAGGGAATCGGCGGGACGCCGGACAAGACGGCGTGCGCCACGAGGTAGGCGCCGCCGAAGCCCAGCGCGCCGGCCACCGGGCGCGGCGCGGCCGGCTCGGCGCGCGCGCGGCGCGCCGAGACGAGCAGCACGATCCCCGCGACCACCGCAGGGAGGAGGACTCCGAAGATCAGCGCCGAAGGACCGTCCACGCCGCGCCGCGCGGGCCTACTTGGCCGCGGCCTCGACGCTCAGGATCAGCGTGACCTCGTCCCCGAGCATCCCCAGCCCGTACTTGATGCCGAAGTCGCTGCGTTGGATCGCGAACGTGCCGTGGAAGCCGATCAGCACCTCCCCGTTGCGGCCCTTGCCCTCGCCGGTCTGCTCCATGGGGATCACGACCTCCTTCTTCACGCCGTGGAGGTTGAGCGTGCCGGTGACGTGCCAGGCCTTGTCGCCCTTGCGCTCGACCTTGGTGCTGGTGAACGTCGCGGAGGGGAACTCCTTGACGTCGAAGAAGTCGGGTCCGCGCAGGTGGTCGTCGCGCCCCGTGTTGGCCGTGTCGACGCTCTCCATCTTGATCGCGATCGCGACCTTCGAGGCCTCGGGCTTCTCGGTGTCGAGCGTGAACTGGCCGGAGAACTCGTTGAACCGGCCGTAGGCGCGGGCCGTGTTCATGTGCATCGTCGAGAACAGGATGGCCGAGTGCACGGGGTCGACGTGGTAGGTCACCGCCTTGGCCGGCGTGACCGGGGCCGACGGCGTGCGCGCAGCGGTCAGGGTCGGGACGGCGAGCGCGAGGCCCGCCAGCGTGACGATGGGGATGAGGAAAGCGGTCTTCATGGTCTGCGTGCTCCGGAAGGGCGTGCTGCGACGGGTGCAGGGTGGCGGGCATACGACGCGGGCGCAAGCACCGCGAGCACGAGTGGCGCGACATTTTCGCAGGAATTCCGCCCAGGCCGGCGGTCGTGCGGCGGTCACGAAGTCCCTGGGAGGAAACCATGCCCGACCTTGCAACTCATCAGGGCGTAGCGGCGCCAGCACGACGCCCGTCGCGCACGCGCCGGCGCGTGCTCGAGGCCCTCGTGGCGCTGCTCCTCGCGCCGGTCGCTGCGCTGGAAGGTCTGCGGCGCGCGAGCGGGGGGCAGGGCCTGGCGGAGATCCGGGACACGGAGGTCGGGATCGTGCTCGACGCCTGGAGCGGCGAGCGCCGCGTCGTCGACACGCCCGGGTACCGTCCCTACCTGCCCTGGCTCCAGGAGGTCCACACGATCGACAAGAGCCCGAACGCGTTCACCTTCCAGGGCAACCGGACGCTGGGGCTGAACCACGTCCCACGCCTGCTGGTGCGCGCGCGCGACGGCTCGTCGTTCTGGTTCGAGGAGATCACGCTGCAGTACGCGCTGCGCGTGGAGCGCGCCGGGGCGGTGCTGGAGGACTCCGGCGGCGGAGACGCGTTCAAGGAGGAACTCCTGCGCAGCCACGCTCGCGCCATCCTGCGCGACGAGTTCGGTCGCTACGCAGCCGTGGACGCCGGGAAGCCCGAGGCGCTGCAGGCCGCCACGCGCCAGAGCCTGGAGCGGCTCAATGCGGCGCTCGCGTCGCACGGCATCGAGGTCCTGGAGGTCAGCTCGCCGCGGCCGGCCTTCGACAAGGGCTACGAGGACCTGATCAATCGTCGCAAGCTCGCGAACCAGGAAACGGAGCGCATCCAGACGCAGCTCGCGTCGCGGGCCGCCGCCGGGTCGCTGCGCGAGGAGCAGGTGCGCAGCGAGAAGGCGCTCGAGCTCGAGAAGCTCGAGGGCAACCTGGCGCGGGACGTCGGAGCGGCCGAGAAGGAGCGCGTGCGCGCCTTCGCCGAGGCCGAGGTCGCCTGGGCCGAACGCGTGAGTCAGGGTCGGATCGCGAAGGCCGAGAAGGAGCTCCAGGCGGCGGTCCTCGAGGCCCAGGTGCGCGGTCTGGCCGAGGACGCGCGCGCGCACGCCGAGTCGCTGCGGCTCCATGGCGCGGGCCTGGTACGCGCCGCGCTGGTCGAACAACTGCGCTCGACCGCCGTGCAGATCGTGCCCTACAGCCGCGACGCGGCGCCGCAGCGCATCGAGCACGAAGGCACGGCGGAGAAGCCCTGAGCGGAGAGGCAGCGGTGATGCGAGCGTTCCTGCAGGCATTGAGCGAGTTCCTGGCTGCGATCGTGAGGGCAGTCCAGCGCGGGCTCGCGGCCCTCGGCGGCGCCGGCGCCGCCGTGGGGCGGGGCTGCGCGCTCGGGGTGCGCGCCGCGGGACGCGCCATGGCGCGCGGTGCGCGACTCCTGGCGCGGGCGGCACGCAGCCGTCCCGCGCGTGCCGGCAGCGCGGCGGCCCTGACGCTGGCGCGCACCGCGGCTTGGACCGCCGTGTTCGCGCTGCTCGCGCTGGCTGCGGGGTGGTTCCTGTTCCAGCGCGTCCCCGCCGGGTTCGTCGGGGTGCGTCAGGCGAACTTCGGCGCAGGCATCCAGCCGGGAGACCATGCGCCGGGGATCTACCTCGCGCCACGCGGGCTCACGTCCTGGCACCTCGTCGAGCGGCGCACGTTCGTGTTGGACTTCGCCTGGGAGAGCGAGGGCGGAGACCACCCGCCGATCGAGGTGCGCACGCGGGACGGGAACATCTGTCACCTGTCCGTGTCGCTCTTGTACCGCGTGCAGCCGGGTGCGGCGTCCGCCCTGGTGCGGGACGGGCTGCGCCTCTCGTTCCACCAGCGCGTGAAGGCCACCACGGAGAAGATCGTCCTCGAGGAGTTCGGTCAGCTCACGAGCTCCGAGTATGCCGACACCGATCTGCGGCTCGCGCGCTGCGCGGCCACGCTGCCCCGGCTCAACGCGCTCTTCCGCGATTACCACGTCCAGGCGGAGGCCCTGCTCGTCACGCAGTTCCTGTTCGCGATGCAGTACGAGAAGAAGCTCCAAGAGACGCAGCTCCTGGCGCAGAACGCGCTGATGACCGAGGCCCAGCGCAACCTGGAGCGCGCGCGGGAGGAGCTGGCCCTGCTGGAGATGCGCATCGAAGGCGTCGAGAAGCGCGTCCGCGCCGAACTCGACACCGCGATCCAGGAGCGGTTCGCCGTGGGACGCCGGCGCATCGTGGCGCTGGAGCAGGAGACCCGCGAGCACGACCGCCGGCGCAAGGCCGAGGCGCAGGCCGAGCACGACCGGCTCGTGGCGGAGGGCGAGCGCGCGCTGAGCCGCGCGGCGGGCGCCAAGGACCGGCTGGCGAACGAGATGTACGGCTCGGAGGGCGGGCGGATCCTCCTGGCGCAGAAGGCGGCCCAGAACCTCAACCTGAAGAGCGTGATCCTGAACGCCAACGATCCGCGCGTGCCGAACGTGCTGGACCTCGACGCGCTGGTGCGGCTCTTGCTCGGGGCCGACCCGAGGGCGAGACCGTGAGCGCGCATCAGCGTGCGGTCGTGTCGCGCTCCAGGAAGACCTCGGCGTTGTAGTCGGGCACGCCGCCGAAGGGGTCGACGCGACCGGCAGCGAGCAACACGTTGGCTTCGGGCCAGTGCGCCTGGAGCGTGCCCTCGGCGACCTCGGCCAGGAACGCGCGGCCCCGCAGGGACCCGTGCGCGTTGCGCACGACGACGCGCTCGTCCGGCGCCAGGCCGAGGCGGGCCGCGTCGGCGTGGGACACGAACACGTGGTCGCGGTCCGCGCCGGTGAGCGGGTCGTGATCGCGCTGGATCATCGAGTTGAACTGCTTGCCGCGCCGCGTGGCCAGCACGAACGAGCCCGGTGCGCGCTGCGGGCGCGGAGGCGCGACGACCTGGAAGTGCGCCCGGCCGTCCGCGGTGGGGAAGGCCCGCTCCGCGCACAGGCGCGGTCCGCCCCACTGGAATTGGTCGCCGGGCCGCGAGAGGGCGGCGATGCCGCGGTAGGCCGGCACCGCGCGCTCGATCTCGGCGCGGATCGCGGCCGCGTCCTGGAAGTGGACGCGGGCATAGCCCTCGGGCTTCACGGCGCGCGCCAGCGCGAGCAAGAGGCGCCACTCGGTCTGGGCGTCGCCCACCTGATGGCCCGGGATCTCGGGGCTGAAGATCACGCGCCGCTCGGTGGTCGTCTCCGTGCCGCCGCCATCCTGCTCGTAGCGCGTGCGCGCGGGCAGGACGTAGGCGACCTCCGCGGGCTCGACCAGCATCTGGGTCGTGACGACCAGGTCGGTGTGGACCCGCAGGGAGACGCGCGACAGGGCGCGGGCGCAGCGCGCGGGGTCGGGCAGCGTCTCCAGGAAGTTGCCGCCGATGCACCACAGGGCGTCGAGACCGCCCTCGTGCGCGGCGTCCAGGTACTCCACGGTCGTGCGTCCGCTCGTCCGCGGGACCTCGAAGCCCCACAGGCGCGAGAAGTGCGCCGCGCTCTCGGCGTCGATCGGCACGCCGCCCGGGAAGGCGGTCGCGTAGCAACCCATCTCTGCGCCACCCTGGACGCCGCTGTGCCCGCGGATCGGCATCAAGCCCGTGCCGGGCCGGCCGACCCACTCCTTGAGCAGGCCCAGGTTGGCGATCGCGCGCACCGTGTCGGCGCCGTGGACGTGCTGGGTGATGCCCATGCTCCACACCAGGACGCCGCGCGACGCGGCGCGGATCTCGGCCGCGAAGTCCTCGATCTCGCGGCGCGACGTGCCCGCCAGGCGCGCGAGGTCGTCGAGCGATTGACGCTCGAGGTGCGCCCGCCAGGCTTCGAACCCGGCGGTCGCGCTCGCCACGAACTCCGCGTCGTAGAAGCCCTGGGCCACGACGACCTTGGCGACCGCGGTCAGGAACGCCAGGTCGCCGCCGACGCCCACCAGGTAGTGCCGGTCGCAGAGCTCCGTGCCGAACAGCGCCGACTCGGCCGACGAGGGGATCCAGTAGCGCTCGAGCCCGGGCTCCTTGAACGTGTTCACCGAGACGATGCGTGCACCGCGGCGCTTGGCCTCGGCCAGGTACTTGGTCGTGACCGGCTGGTCGTTGGCGGGGTTCGAGCCCAGGAACACGATCAGGTCCGCCTCGAACCAATCCGTGTACGAGCAGGTCGTGGCGGCCACGCCGACGGTGGTCTTGAGGCCGCTGGTGCTGGGCGAGTGGCACAGGCGCGCCGAGTTGTCGACCGAGTTCGATCCCAGGTAGCGCATGACCTTCTGCGCCACGTAGTAGGTCTCGTTCGTGACGCCGCGGCTGGTCACGAACATGGCGCTGCGCTCGGGGTGCGTGGCGCGCCAGCGCGCGCCGACGTCGCGCCAGACCTCGTCCCACGTCACGCGCGCGAACCCGCGCTCACCGCGGCGGCGGCGCAGGGGGTGGGGGATGCGCCCCAGCGCGCGCAGCTCCTTGGATGAGCGCGCGCGCAGTGCGCCGACGTCCTCCAGGCGCGTCGGGTCGAGCGCGCCCATCGTGTTCAAACGCAGGAGCTCGAGCCGCACCATGCACAAGTGCGTGCCCGGGATGGTCCAGTCCTTCAGCCCGCTGGTGCCCAGGGCGCACCCGTCGCACACCCCCCGCGTGAGGACGTTCCAGGCGTGCGGCAGCGCGTCGCGGTTCTCCCAGGCGATCCGCAGCATGTCACGGAAGTGCCGCGGCTTGGTCAGTCCGATGCCGAACGGCCGCCAGCCGGCAGCCAGGGACAGAAGGGATTTCCGCGCGCGGGGCATGGTCTGGATCCGCATGGTGTACGGCCTCGCCCGCGGTCGATCCAGCGGAACGAAGGACCAGCCGGGATAGGATTCGAGTCCCCGTGCACGCGACGCAGACGCCCAAGCCCGAGCGCGCTTTCCCCGTGCGCACCGAAAAGGCCCGCTGTGTCGCCTGCGGCGCCGACGCCCCCCGACCGTACCGCGCGGGGATGTATCGGATCGGCGCGACGAGCTTCGACCTCGTGCGCTGCCCGTGCGGGATGGTCTACGTCGATCCGCGCCCCGACGCGGCCACGCTCGGGGCGATGTACGACGACCCCGACTACTACACGGACGGCTACAACCTGGGCGTCGAGACGCAGAACTACTTCGCCCGCAAGGACGAGTTGCTGGCGCACTACGACCGTGTCGTGGCGGAGTACGAGCGCGAGACCGGGCTCGCGCGGGGCTCCGTGCTCGAGCTGGGCAGTGCCGGCGGCTTCTTCCTGGAGGCTGCGCGCCGCCGCGGCTGGCGGGTGCAGGGCGTCGAGCTGTCCCCGCCCGCCGCGGACTACTCGATCCGCGAGCTGGGCTTGCCGGTCTTCCAAGGCCTGCTCGAGGCGGCTCCTCTGGCCCCACAGAGCTTCGACCTGGCGCTGGCGGACAACGTCCTGGAGCACACCACCGATCCGGCGGCGGTGCTGGCCCGGCTGCGCAGCCTGCTGAAGCCCACGGGCGCGCTGATCGTGATCTGCCCGAGCTACGTGAACTCGCCCTACTTTCGCCTGATGCTGGCCGTCGAGCGACTCGTCCCCAAGTCGCTGCTCGGTCCCCAGACACTCAGGCTGCTCAAGATCGGCGGCGCTGACAACGGCTACCCCTACCACATCCTGGAGTTCGACCTGTCCGTGCTGCGCCGGCTGGCCGCGCGCGCCGGCTTGAAGGTCGAGCGCGTCGAGCGCTCCGTGCCGCTGCCCGCGCACCTGTTCAAGAACTCGCGACCCTCGCTCACGCAGCGCGCGCAGCGGCTCGTGTTCCGCGCGCTCGATCTCGGCATGCGGCTCGGAGCGCTGCCCGGCGCACGCGTGCGGCTCGTGCTGCGGCCCGTGCTGCGGCCCGGAGGCGGAGCCTAGCCCGAGCGTGGCGCGTGCTCCGCGGCGTGGCGCAGCCTCGGCTTCGCGGTTGGGGGCCAGCGGCCCTGGGGTCACCGCAGGCCAGGCGCAGCCCAGGGCACGGGGCCACCGGGCGGTCGATCCACGGGATCAGCTCCCGTGCAGGACCAGCGCCGCGATCTCGGCCGCGCTGGTGATCCGCCGGCGGGGTCCCGGCCAGGCCGCGAACAAGGCCTCGTGGGCCGCCCGTCCCAGCTCGCCGTCGCGCGTGTCGTAGGCGCGCACCCACTCCACGAGCGGGGCGAGGTGCCGGTCCTGCTCGGCGCGCGACGCGAACTTGTGTGGCTCGAACGGTCGCGCGTGGCAGTGCGCGACGCAGGCTTCGACGCCCGGGTCGAGGAACAGGAGCTGCGGGCCGTGCGCGAGCGTCCCGGCCACGAGCTCGGCGTAACACCCTTCGACGACCCAGCGCTCGTGCGCGGCGCAGAACGCGTCCAGGTCGGCGCGGGCTGCTGCGCGGTCGCGCGCCACCGCCACCCGACCCGGCTCCCAGGAGAGCGCGTCGAGGTCCAGGTGCGCCAGGCCATGCTGGCGCGCGAGCCGTGCCGCGAGCATCGACTTCCCCGCGCCCGAGTTGCCGAGGATCGCGAGCCGCATCCACGGCATCCTACGCCCTGGCGCGGCCGCGCGGATTGCGCTCAGTCCGGTGCGATCGCCGCGGCAACGCGGCCCACCGCCAGGGCCGGAGCGAGGTCGGAGGGAATCCCGCGTTCGACGAGCTCGCGGCAGGTCTGTCGGGTGCCGCGCGCGAAGCCGCGCGCCGCGCTGCCGCGGTCCTCGAGGACGTCGGCGTTCTCGCCCAGGATCCGCGCGGTCTCCCAGGGCATGGGCAAGCCCACGTTCGGCCGCGACAGGCCGCGCTCCAGCGCGTCGCGCAGCAGCGCGTCGTCCGTGAGCACCAGCCGCGCGTCGTCGAGCGCGGCCTGTGGCGGCGCGCCGCGCACGCGCGCCTGGAAGCGCAGGCCGTGGCCGAGTCCCTGGGCCAGCGCCGCGTGCCACTCGGGAGGCCAGGGGGCAAGGTGCTCCGCCAGAGCGAGCGGCGCGCCGCGCGCCACGGTCGTCTCGGCGCGAGCGACGCCCAGGTTGAAGCCCAACGCCAGGACGGTCCGCGCACGCGCGGCCTCGGGCAGCCCGCGCACGCGCGCCACGATCTCTGACTGGGGCACGGCGTTGCGCGAGCTGACCAGCGCGCGTGCCAACTGCGCCAGGTTGTAGCCGTCGAGCCGCGAGCCCACGCCGGTCGACGCGCAGGTCCAGTCCGGCACGCCCAGGCTCGACGCGCAGGGGATTCCGGTCGCGGCGAGCAGCGCGATGCCGGCCGTGCGCCGCGTGCCGCCCGCGGCCAGCCAGCGGTCGGCCGTCGCGGCGATCAGGATGCCGGCGTACAGGAGCGCCGGCAGGTAGTAGCGGTAGCCCGCGATCTCGACCGGCGTGGCGTGCCCACCCAGGCGGAAGTTCGAGATCCCGTAGGCCAGCGCCGCCAGCGGCAGGTAGATCACGAACGGGGCGAGCTTGGCGCGCTCGAACGCCGCGAGCTCCTCGCGCGGTGCGGGCACGGGGCCCGCCAGCCGGCGCGCGCAGCCCAGGACGCTCGACGCGACGCCCGGAACCGCGGCCGCGTACGCCGCCACGAACGCGGCCAGGAACAGGCTGGCGAGCAGCTCCCGCGGCACCCCGCCGAGGTCCTCGAACACGCCCGCGCGCCACAAGGCGGGCCCCAGGAACTCGCCCATGCGGGCCCAGACGTCGGCGCCGCGCGCGCTGGTCTCGCCGCCGAACTTGGCGTCGAGGAAGCCCGCGCCCCGGCCGGCGGTGGCGAGGTTCACGACCAACAGCGGCGCGAGGCCCAGCACGAAGCCCGCGGCGAGCACCGGCAGATCGCGCGCAGCACGGCGCAGCCCGCGGATCCCGGCGTGCATCCCGAACAGGATTCCGACCGGGATCAACGCCCCCAGGAACACGAAGATCGCGAAGCCACAGGCGCAGGCATAAGCCAGGAGCCCGGCGCGCGGCTTGGCCGGGTCCGCGAACCAGCGGTAGGCGAGGAGCAGCGCCAGGCTCGAGAAGCACAGGTTCTCGAAGTGGTTCCCGGAATTGATCAGCGAGTACTTGGCCAGCGTCGGTGGTCCGACCGCGACGAACAGCGCGCCGAGCCCGGCCGCGCGCCGCGAGACGTGGCGGTCCAGGACCAGCCACACGAGGACCAGCGTGGCGAGGCCCAGCGCCGCGGGCAGCAGCTTCAGCGCCAGGTAGGTGGAGCCGAACAGGCCGAAGACGGGCACCGTGAGCCAGCCCATCAGGAGCTGCCCCGCCGCGTTGTCGTAGAACCAGCGCACGGGGAAGTCGATCCCCTGGCGCAGGAGCTCGGCCATGGTGCCCATGGGGTAGAGCTCGTACATCGGCAAGGC
This sequence comes from Planctomycetota bacterium, assembly GCA_016795205.1. Taxonomy (GTDB): domain Bacteria; phylum Planctomycetota; class UBA1135; order UBA1135; genus JAEUHZ01. Next base: position 46,053 of record JAEUHZ010000052.1, read on the forward strand.
CACCGACTCGAAGCTCGTCGCGAGGATCAGGACGCGCAGCGCCACGTAGGCACCGATCGCCACGAGCAGCCCGAGGGGGATGCGCTGCGCCACGCGGATCGCGCCTAGAGGCGCCCTGTCAGGCTCTTCCAGCGCAGCTCCAGCACGGTGAAGTAGCCCGTGAGCAGCTTGCCGAAGGTCAGCGTCGACGCGCCATGTCGCCGGTTCTGGAACTCGATCGGCACCTCCGCGATCCCGATGCCCGCCCGCGCGGTCTTGAACAGGAGCTCCTGGACGATCGCCGGCCCCGCCGAAAAGGTCTCGGCGACGCGGATCCGTTCCAGCGTCTCGCGCTTCCAGGCGCGGAAGCCGGAGTTGCAGTCGCGCACCGGCACGCCCAGCACGACGCGGATGTAGAGGTTCGCGAGCTTGGTGATCGCGCGGCGCGCGAGCCCGCGATCGGCGTCCTTGCCGCCAGGCGCGCCGCGCGAGCCCAGGACCAGCCCGACCGGCGTCGGTCCGCCGTGCAGCCGCCGGATCAGCTGCGGGATGTAGCGCGGCTGGTGGGACAGGTCGGCGTCCATCTCGACGACGACCTCGGGCCCGAGCGCGATCGCGGCGACGAACCCGTCGCGCCCCGAGCGGCCGCGCCCGCGGTCCGCGCGGCGGTGGATCAGGTGCACGCGCGGGTCGCGCGCCGCGCGCTCCGCGACGAGCCGCCAAGTGCCGTCGGGCGAGTCGTCGTCGATCACGATCACGTGGAAGCCTGGCCCGAGCGCCAGCAGCTCGTCGAGCAGTGGACCGACGTTCTGTGACTCGTTGTAGGTCGGGACCGTCACCACGACCGCCGGCGGGCGCGGCGGGGTGTCAACGCGCGCCTCCGGCTCGGGCGTCGGGGTCTGCATGCGGGACGGTCGGCGGGCGGCGCTCTGGGCCTCGGCCCGAGGATAGCCCGCGCGCGGCCACCCGGACAACGGAAGGACGGACGGGCTCAACCCGGTCGGAAGGTCTTTCCGATACAGCTCCACGCGCTCGACCGCGCGCTCCGAGCCATGACGCACACACCGACCCTCGCGCGCCGATCCCAGATCGGCGAACTGCTCGTGTCCGAAGGCAAGCTCTCGCGCGAGGAACTCGAGGCGGCGCTGGCCTACCGCGAGGAGCGCGGCCTCAAGCTGGGACAGGCGCTCGTGGCCCTGCACCTCGTGACCCAGCAGGACCTGGCCGGGGCGCTGCGTTCTCAGGGCCGCGTCCACTGCCTGAACCTCACGCCCGGCATCCTGGACCTCGAGGTCGCGCGCCTCCTGCCCGAGGCCATGGCGCGCCAGTACGCAGCCGTGCCCGTGCACCGCGTGGCGGGCCGCATCACGGTCGCCATGGAGGATCCTGCCGAGGAGTACGACGTCGACGCGATCGCCATCGCGCTGGGGGAGCCGGTCTTCGCGGTCCACGCCGACGTCGAGCGCATCCAGCTCGCGATCACGCGCGCCTGGTGCGCGCCGGGTGCCGGGAAGCAGGCCGAGCCTCCGCGCTTCACGTTGCTGCGGGGGCCGCTGCCCGAGCACGAGCCCGAGGAGGCTGCCGCCGCGCTGGTGCGTGCCGCGCTGCGCGAGGCCGTGGTGCTCGGCGCCGATTCCTTCCAGGTCGAGTCCACGATCCGCGGCACGGAGCTCGACTTCCGCGTCGACGGCGCGCGCACGCCGCCCGCCGTGCTCGGCGCGGACTGGGCCCCGGCGCTCGTGCAAGCGCTGGTCGCGGCCGCGGGTGGCGACCCGCGCGCCCTGCACGCGCAGGGAGTCGCCGATGTCGACGGCTCGCGGGTCGCGCTCGAGGTCGCCGCGCTCTCCAGCATGCTCGGACCGTGCGCCCGCGCCGCGATCGTGGCGCGGAGTCCGCGCGCCACGCTCGACGACCTGCCGCTCGAGAACGAGGAACGTGTCGCGGCGGCTGGCTGGTTGGCCCTGCGCGGCGTGCTCCTCGTGGCTGGCGCGCGCGGCTCGGCGGCCGAGGCGCTCTCCGAGGACTTGGCCCTGCGAGCCGCCCGCCTCGGACGCCGCGTCTACCGGCTGGGCGCCGCGGGCGAGCCCTTGGACGCCGCGCTCGTCCACGTCCCGCGCGGCGCGGCGCACGACACGGCCGGCGACCTGGAAGCCATCGCGCGACTGGCCCCCGACGTCGTCGAGACGGGCCTGCTCGAGGAACCGCGCGCCTTCGTGGCCGCCCTGGACGCTGCGCGCCGCGGACTGCTCGTGCTGGCGCGGGTCGAGGCGCGCGACGCGGCGGAGGCTGCGGCGCGTTGCCTGGCGGCGTCCGGCGACCGCTCCAGCGCCGGTCTGCTGCTCGGCGCCCTGGCGCTGGTCGACGTGCGGCTGACGTGCGCCGCGTGCGCCGCCGGGAGTTCCCGCGACTGCCCGCGCTGCGCGGGCCGCGGCGTCGACGCCGTGCGTCGCGTGGCCGAAGCGCTGGACCTGCACGGTCCGCTGCGCGAGGTCCTGGAGCGCGGCGCCGATGCCGCCGCGACGCGCCGCGCGGCGCGGGAGCTGGGCTATCCCCTGCTCATCGACCGCGGGCGCGAGCTGGTCGAGGCCGGCTTGGCGAGCGAGACCGAGTGGGAGCGCGCGCTGCGCCGCGCGTCGGGAGCTTTCGCATGAACGAGATCGTCCTGATCCACGACCTGCAGTCGAGCCCCGCGCCGCGGCGCGCCGTGCTGGAGCGCGCTGGTTGGCACGTGCGCGCGACGCACGACGCGCGCGAAGCCCTGGGCTGGATCCGCAGCGCGCCGCCGGCGCTGGTCCTGGTCGACGTGTGCGTCGAGGGCGGCACCGGCTTCGACGTGTGCCGCGCGCTGCGGGCCGAGTTCGAACCCGCACGGCTGCCGGTCGTGCTCGGCTGCCACCTCTACCACGGCCCCGAGTACGAGGCCGAGGCGCGTGCCGCGGGAGCGCAGGGCTACCTGGAGCTCCCGACCGAGGTCGACGCGCTCGTGCGGTGCGTGACCGACTTGGCGGGCACCGCGGGCGAAACCCGGGCGGCCTGAGCGGTCTCGACGGGTAGAGGTTGACAGGCCGCGCACGCGGCTCGATCCTCCCGGCGTCCCGCTCCGGAGCCTCGATGATCGACCCTGCCCGCCGCGCCCTGCTTCGTTCCGCCCTCGCTGGCGCCGTGATCGGCGCTGGACTGTCTGCCCGTGCGCGCGGACAGGAGGCCGCCGCCGCCGCGCCCAAGCCGACCCGTCCCGCGCTGCGCAAGGCGCTCAAGTACGGGATGATCCAGGTCAAGGGCGAGATCCAGGACCGCTTCGCGCTGGCCAAGCAGTGCGGCTTCGAGGGCGTCGAGATCGACAGCCCGCTGGAGATCGACCGTGCGGCCGTGGTGGCGGCCTCCCAGGCCACGGGCGTCGTCGTCCACGGCGTGATCGACTCGGTTCACTGGCAGGAGCGTTTCTCCGATCCGCGCGCGGAGGTCCGCGAGCGCGCGGTCGCGGCGCTGCGCACGGCGATCGGCGACGCGCGCACGTACGGCGCGACGACCGTGCTCGTCGTGCCGGGCGCCGTGCGGCACCCCGAGCACGAGAACTACGAGCAGGTGTGGAAGCGCTCGCAGGCGGAGATCGCGAAGTGCGTCCCCGACGCCAAGGCGGCCGGCGTGCGGATCGCCATCGAGGTCGTGTGGAACGACTTCATCAAGACCCCCGAGGAACTCGTGCGCTACGTCGACGAGTTCGCCGACCCTGCCGTGGGCGCCTACTTCGACTGCTCGAACATGGTCAAGTACGGTCCGCCGCCCGCGGACTGGATCCGGCGTCTGGGGAGCCGCCTGCTCAAGGTCGACTTCAAGGGCTACAGCAAGACGCGCGGCTGGGTTCCGATCGGCGAGGGCGACGAGGACTGGCCCGCGGTCCTCGAGGCGCTGGCCCACGTGGGGTACTCGGGCTGGTTCACGGCGGAGGTCGAGGGCGGCGGGCACGACCACCTGCTCGATGTCTCGCGCCGCATGGACGCGATCCTGGGACGCTCATGACGCTGCCCGCGCCGGCCCGCGCCGGGGCGCCTGAGTCGCGTGGCGCCTGCGGCGCCCTGGCGACCCGGATCGGCGCCACGCTCGCGGGGTGCGCGTCGGGCAGGCCATGTCGCTGCGCCTGATCGGCGTCTCGAAGCGCTACGGCGCCCAGCTCGCCCTCGATCGCGCCACGATCGAGGTGCAGCGCGGCGATGTGTACGGCTTCATCGGCCACAACGGCGCGGGCAAGACGACCGCGATGCGCATCGCGCTGGGCCTGGTACGCCCGGACTCCGGGCAGGTGCTCGTCGAGGGCTTCGACGCCGTGCGGCATCCGCGCGAGGCCCGCGCACGGATGGGGGGCCTGATCGAGACGCCGGGATTCCACGGCTCCTGGGGCGGAGAGCGCAACCTCGAGGAGCTGGCCCGGCTCGGCGGCCTGGAGCGCCTGGCAGCCCGGCGCGCGGCCGGGACGTGGCTCGAGCGGGTCGGGCTGGCGCACGCCGGTGCCAAGCGCGTGGCCTCCTATTCCCAGGGCATGCGCCAGCGCCTGGGCATCGCGGCGGCGCTGCTGGGCTCGCCGCGCATCGTGTTGCTCGACGAGCCGACCAACGGGCTCGACCCCGAGGGCATCGCCGCGATGCGCGAGCTGCTGCTCGGGCTCAATCGCGAGTCCGGCACGACGATCCTCGTGTCGAGCCACCAGCTCCACGAGCTGGCCGCGCTGTGCAATCGCGTCGGCGTGCTGAAGCACGGGCGTGTCGTCGCGGAGGCCGAGACCTCGGCGCTCCTCGCCGCGCACGGTCGCTATCGGCTCGAGACGGACGCCGAGTCGGAGCCCGAGGCGCGCCGAGTCCTGGCTGGGCTGGGTCTGGCGACCGAGGCCGCGCACGGGCGTCTGGCGCTGGACCTCGGCGGCCGTGCCCCAGCCGAGGTCGCCCGCGCACTGGTCGGTTCCGGCGTCCCGCTGCGTGCCTTCGCGCCTGCGCCGCAGAGCCTGGAGGAGATCTATCTGCGTTTTCCTGAGCGCGAGCCCGTCGCGACACTCTCCGCGGCCGCGACCGCGAGCGAGCCGGTCGAGCGCCGCGCACCGCCGCGGCCTGCGCAGCGCGTGCTCGGCGCGGATCTGCGGCGTTGGGCGGTCGGAAGCTCCGTGCCGCTGCTCCTGGCCCTGCCCGCCTTGGCGGGTCTTCTCGCCATGGCGCGGCGCGCGGCGCAAGCGTCCGCCGACGCACGGCGCGTGGGGGAGAGCACGCTCTTCAGCGCCACGGCCGTCAACGGCTTCGAGGCCGCCGGGCTGGCGCTGCAGGCCGGCGTCCCGGTGCTCGTCCTCGTGGCCCTGGGGCTCGGCAGCCAGTCCATCGCGGCCGAGCTGGCGCGCGGGACGTTGCGCAACACGCTGCTGCGCCCGATCACGCGCGGCCAGCTCGTGCTCGGCAAGCTCGGGGCGCTGGCGGTCGCGGTGCTGGCATCCTACGCGCTGCTCGTGCTGGCCGCGGTCGGCGTGGCGCGGCTCGCGTTCGGCTTCGGCGACGTCGTCGAGGTCCTGCCGAACGGCGCGCGCTTCACGCTCGTGCCGGCCGCGGCCCTGTGGCCCGACCTCGGGCGAGCGCTCCTGGCGCCGCTCGCGGCGCTGGGCGCTTACGCGGCGCTGGGGTTCCTGTGCGGCGCGCTGGCGCGCGCGGGCGCGGCCGCGCTGGCCCTGGCTCTGGCCCTCGGAGCGCTGCTCGACGTGGGGCGCGGCCTGGCGCGCGCGCTGGGGTCGAAGCACGCGCTGCTCTCCGAGCACGCGCCCTCCCCCCTTTCCGACACGTCCTTCGTGCGCTTCTATGTCGACGTGGCGCAGGGGGTCAGCAACGCGACGTTCGAGCACGGAGCCGCCTCGGGCTGGGTCCCCGCGCTCTGGGCCGTCGTGGCCGCCGGGCTCGCCTGGGCGATCGTGACGCGCAGGGACGTGCCGTGAGGGCGGCGGCCTTGCTCCTCGGCGTGTCGCTCGCGGGCGTGCTGGCGTCCTGCGGGATCGGCAAGCGCGAGCTGCCGCTCGAGCCGCCGCCGCTCCTCGACCTCGAGGAGCCGCTCGACCGGCGCGACGAGCCCGCGGACGAGGACGCGCGTCTCGCGCTCGCGGCCGGCTCGTTCACGGGCCTCACCGCGCGCGCCGCGGGCGATTCGCTCGACGCGCTGCTGGCGGGCGACGCCGGCCTGGAGGTCGCGGCCGTGGTCGAGAATTCGCCGGCCGACCTGGCGGGCGTCGAGCCCGGTGACCTCGTGCTCGAAGTGCGCCTCGATGGCCGCGCCGAGACGCCACGTTGGCCCTCGGCCTGGCGCGCGTTGGAGCTCGCGGTCGCGCCCGGCACGCGGCTGGAGCTGGTGCTCGACCGCGCTGGCCTGGACCGCACGGCCTCGATCGTGACGGTGGCGCGCGCCCGGTCCGCGGCGCGCGAGCCGGCCGAGCGCTTCCGCGAGGAGGAGCGCGTGGGCGTCGTGTTGCGCACGGCCACCGAGGTCGAGGCGCGCGCGGCCGGGTTGGGCCCCGGAGCGGGCGCGGTCGTGACCGGGCTCTCGCGGCGCAGCCCCTGGCGCGCAGCCGGCATCGTCTTCGGCGACCTGATCCGCGCAGTCGACGGGACGCGGGTCGAGCACCCGCAGGTGCTGGTCGACGCGATCCGCAAGGCCGAGCGGGGCGCGGAGCTCGAACTCGAACTCGTGCGCGCGGGCGAGGCGCGCCACGTCCGCGCTGGGACCACGAGCCGCGCGAGCGAGCTGCACTCGGTGTCGGTGCCCTTCCTGTTCTCCTACGAGCGCGACCGCGGTCGCGTGGAGACCTCGGTGCTCTTCGGCCTCTACTACCGCGAGTCCACGCCGGCCGCGTGGCGCACGCGGCTCCTGTGGATCTTCGAGCTCTCGGGCGGAGACGCCGACCGGCTCGAGGACGAGGCCGACGGCGAGCGTGGAACGCGATGATCGCTGCGCTGCTCCTCGTGTCTCTGCAGTCTGCAGGACCGCCGCTGGCGCGCACGTCCTCGATCCCGATCGCGGCCGGGGTCGTGCTCGAGGAGGCGCTGACCTGCGACCTGTCGGGTGACGACGTGGCCGATCTCTTGCTCGCTACACGTCCGGAGCGCCCGCCCGGCGCGCGCACGGCGCCGCGCGCGCGACTCTCGGTCCACGTGCGGCGCGCGGAGGCCGCGCCGTTCCGCGCCGCCCCCGACGCCAGCCTGGAGCTCTCCCCGGACGTGCTGGCGTTCGCGGCCTGTGACGTGCTGCCCGCGGACGCGGGCCGCGAGATCCTGCTGTTCAACGCCAGCGGAGTGTTCGCCTGGCGCTGGCGCGAGGCCGACGAGGCGCAACGGCTCGTGCGACTCCTCGACGCCGACCTGCTGTGGCAGATCCCGGCTTCCGGCACGCTGTTCCACCTGCAAGCCGGCATCGCCGACCTCGACGGCGACGGCCTCGAGGACCTGTGCATCCCCGAGCCCGGCGGTGCGCGGGTCGCGTTCCAGCGCGCGGGCTCCGCTGCGCCGCGCTTCGGGCCCTCGACGCGCCTCGTAGTGCCAGTCGACGTGCTGGACGACGGTGAGGTGGGGAGCCGCGTGAGGTTGCGCTCGACCGGCGGCCGCCGCCGCGCGGCGCTGGAGTTGGGCGATGCCTTCGACCTCTCGGAGGGCGACGGGCGCACCGGGCCCTACCTGGAGCTCGAGGACAGCGCTCCGCGCTTCGAGCTCTCCGACTGGGACGGCGACGGCGACCTCGACCTGCTGGCGCTCTCGGACGCGGCGCTGCACGTCTGGATCCAGGAACCGCGCGGCACCTTCGACCCGGCGCGCAAGCTCGAGCTGGCCTCGCCCGTGCCGCGCGACCGCCGGCGGGCGCTGGACGTGTCCTTCCAGGTGCGCGCGCTGGACCTCGACCGCGACGCGCGCGTCGACTTGGTGTTCTTCGCGCAGGACCGGCGGTCGGACGCGGCCCGCACGCAAGCCCTGGTGTTCCGCCAGGCCGCCACGCCGGCCGGCGAGCCGCCGCTCTTCGGCCGCGAAGGGAAGCCGGTCGAGGTCCTGGTGCTCGACGGGTTCGCGCGGCCGCTGGCGCTCGAGGACGTCGACGGCGACGGCTACCCAGACCTCGTGGCGGCCGCGCTGCGGCCGAACCTGATCGACGCGCTGCGCAGCGCGGCGAGCGAGCGCGTCGACACGGAGCTGTACGTGTTCCTGAACCGCGGGGGTCGCGGCTTCTCGCGCCGCCCGGACCTCGTGCGCGTGTTGTCCATCCAGGCCGGTGGCGACCGCGACGAGTCCGGCGCGGGCCGGCGCACAGACATGCCGTTCCTGGCCGACTTCGTCGGCGACGTGACCGGCGACGGCGTGGCCGACCTGTTCGTGCGCACGGAGCGCGACCGGCTGCGGGTCCACCTGGTGCGGCGCGGGCGTGACGGCGCGCTGTCGGTCGTCGACGCGCCGCTCTTCGAGCTGGCGCTGCACCCGCGCGCGCGGGTGCTGCTGCCGCGCGGCATCACGCCCAGGACGCCCGACGTCTTCGTGCTCGAACCGGGAGCCGTGGTGTGCGCCAGCTTCCGCTGACGGCCCTGCTCCTCGCGCCGCAGGCCGACGCGCCGCGGCTCGCGGTCGTGGCGGTCCTCGAACCGCCTTTCGAGGTCGCCGAGGTCCAGGCGCTCGACGTCGCCGACGCGCTCGGTCACGAGCTGGTCCTGATCGGAGCGGCCGGGGAGGTGCGCACGACCCGCCTCACCGAGGCCGGCTTCGCGCCGCTCGCGGGTGAGCTGGCGCTCTTCGACGCGCGTCGCGCCGTGTTCGCCTTCGCGCCGCTCGCGGGGGAGGGCCGTCCCGACCTGTTCGTGGCCACGCCGCGCGGGCTGGAGGTCTTCCGGGCCGGCGCGGACGGCGCCTTCGGCCGGGTCCCACTCGCCAGCGCGCAGCGCGCGCGCTTCACGTTGCGCACGGCGCTGCCGCTCGCGGCGCCGCTGGCCGTCGACATCGACGGGGACGGGCGCACGGACGCCGTCGTGCCGGACGGGGAGCGCCTCGACGTGTGGCTCCAGCGTCCGGCGACCGGCGAGGGCACCGGTCCGGCGTTCGTGCGCAGCGCGTCCGTGCGCGTGCCGATCTCCATGGCGCGTTCGACCGGCGCGGTGGCGCTGTCGGATCGCTACGACGCGGGCCTCACGATCCCCAACCTGCGGCGGCTCGACGTGAACGGCGACGGCCGGCTGGATCTCGTGGTCGAGGACCGCGAGATCCGTGCGTTCCACCTCGTGCGTCCCGATGGCTCGCTGCCGGGCGAGCCCGACGCCGTGCTCGACCTGTCGATCTTCAAGGACTCGACCGCGGAAGGCGGCGTGACCCCGGGTCGAACGCTGTCCGGCAGCGATCGGACGCTGCACGAGTTGCGCGACCTGGACGGGGACGGGATCCCCGACCACGTCATCGCGCACCGGCGCAAGGTGTGGGTCTTCCGCGGCGGGCCGGAGGCGCCCCAGTTCCGCTCGCCGAGCAGCATCCTGAAGACCGCCGACGACGTGACGGGGCTCCTGCTCCTGGATCTCGACGGCGACGCTCGTCCGGACCTCGTGCTCTTGCGCGTGCAGGTCCCCAGCGTCGCCGCGATCCTGCGTGGCCTGGTCGCCGAGTGGGAGGTCGAGGCGGCCGCGGCGGGCTACCGTGCCGGCGGAGAGCGCGACTTCGAGCCGACGCCGCACTGGCGCAGCACGCTGCGCTTCCGCGTGCCGGCCATCCTCTCGATCCTCAAGGACCCCGACGCCATCGTGCGGCGCTTCGAGGAAGCGGGCCGCAAGTTCGCACGCTCGGCCGAAGGCGACGTCGACGGGGACGGCCGTGCGGACGCGCTGATCGTGTCCGAGGACGGGACACGCATCGACCTGTGGCTGGGTCACGCGGACGCCGCGCGCGCCGCGCGCCAGACGCCGGCCGAGATCGTGCGCCAGGCCCTGTTCGGCGAGGCCGAGGCGAGCTGGGACCTGGACCGGCTGGTGACGTGGTTCGCGGGCGTCGGGGAGCGTCGCCTCCTGACGCTGACCGGCGGTCGCCCGCCGGCGGGGTCGCTCGCGCTGCGCGCGCCGGACGCCTGGCGCCTCGTGGACCTGACCGTGGCCGACCTGCGCGGCGACGGGCGCGCCCTCGCCGTCCTGCGCTACGAGTCCGCCGACGGGAGCCGGACGGTCGTCGACATCCTGGGCTGGCATCCGGGCTGACGCGCGCGGGGGCGGCGAGCCCCGAGCCAGCTGCGAACGCGGCCCGCGCGCCGCGCGGTCAGCCTGCACGGGCGGCGCGCGCCAGCGCCCGGGCCGGGCTCGGCCCGGGCGGACCTCAGCGGGGCGCGGCGCGCTCGGGTGCCCGCGGCACGAAGTCCAGCGCCCGCACCAGGAAGGCCCACTGGTCGGCGAGTTCCTCGATCTGCAAGGCCGTGGGCTTGCCCGCGCCGTGGCCGCCGCGCGTCTCGACTCGGATCAGGACGGGCGCGTCGCCGACCTGCGCAGCCTGGAGCGCCGCGGCGAACTTGAAGCTGTGCGCGGGCACGACGCGATCGTCGTGCCAGCCGGTCGTGACCAGCGTGGGCGGGTAGCGCGTGCCGGGCACCAGGTTGTGGAGCGGCGAGTAGGCAAACAGGTAGGGGAACGCGGCGGGATCGTCGCTGCGGCCGTAGTCGCTGGCCCAAGCCCAGCCGATCGTGAAGCGGTGGTAGCGCAGCATGTCGAGCACGCCCACGCCGGGGAGCGCGGCGCCGAACAGCTCGGGACGCTGTGTCAGGCAGGCGCCCACGAGCAGCCCGCCATTGCTGCGCCCGTGGATCGCGAGCTTCTGGCTCGACGTGGCGCCGCGCGCCACGAGGTGCTCGGCGGCGGCGATGAAGTCGTCGAAGACGTTCTGCTTGCGCTCCTTGGTGCCCGCCTCGTGCCACTCGCGGCCGTACTCGGAGCCGCCGCGCAGGTTGGCGACGGCGTAGCTCCCGCCCAGCTCCAGCCAGGCCAGCACCGCCGGCGAGAAGCTGGGCTTGATGGCGATGTTGAAGCCCCCGTAGCCGTAGAGCAGGCAGGGCGTCTCGGGCGCGAGCGGCACGTCGCGCCGACGGGACAGGTAGAGCGGCACGCGGGTCCCATCGCGGCTCGCGTAGAACACGCGCTCCGTGAAGTACTCGCGCGGATCGAAGCGCACGGCCGGCGACCAGGAGCGCGTGGCCTGCCCCGTGCGCGCGTCCCAGCGCCAGATCTCGGTCGGCGTCGTCGTGCTGGTCCAGGAGAAGAAGGCCTCGGGCACGTCGAGCTCGCCCGCGAACGTGCCCACCGAGCCCAGCGCGGGGATCGGGAGCGCGCCCTCGTCGCGCCCGTCGAGCCCGAAGACGCGCAGCTCGTTCGAGGCGTCGACCAGCAGCGTCACGACGAGCTTGCCGCCAGCCGCCGTGGCGGACTCGATGGCGTGGGGTCCCTCCGGGACGATCTCGTGCAGGCGGCCACGGTCCCCCAGGTCGAGCGCCACGATGCGCCCGCGCGGCGCGTCCTTGTCGGTCAGGAACCACAGCCGCTCGCCGCGCTTGGCGAGGAAGGTGTACTCGGCGTCGAAGGCGTCGAAGACCGGCTCCAGCCTCGCGGCCGGATCGCCCAGCCTCCGCACGTGCACGCGGTTCTTCTGCTCGGTGCCCTGGGTCTGCACGACGACGAGCAGCTCGCCGTCGTCGGTGACGCGCGCCCCGAAGCCCCACTCGGGCTGGTCGGGCCGCGCGTGGACCACGACGTCCTGCGCCTGGGGCGTCCCCAGGCGGTGGAAGTAGAGCGTGTGGTTGGCGAGCGCGCGCACGCCCTTCGAGGCGTGCTCGGGGTAGGTCGCGTAGTAGAAGCCCGAGCCGTCGGGCGCCCAGGACATGCTCGAGAACTTGATCCACTCCAGGACGTCGGGGAGGTCACGCCCCGAGGCCACCTCGCGCACGCGGATCGTGTTCCAGTCGCTGCCGGCCTCGCTGAGCTGATAGGCCAGGAAACGCCCGTCCTGCGAGGCGGACGTGCTCGTCAGGGAGAGCGTGCCGTCCGCGCTCAGACCGTTCGGATCGAGCAGCACGCGTCCGGGCTCGTCGGGGCGCTCGGCCACGAGCAGCACGGCCTGGTTCTGCAGGCCGTCGTTGCGACTCCAAAACCACAGCCCGCCCTCCGGGGTCGGCGGGGAGATGCGCGCGTAGTCCCACAGCTCCGAGAGCCGCGCTTCGATCGCTTCGCGCTGTGGAACCGCGTCGATCCAGGCGCGCGTCAGCGCGTTCTGCGCCTCGATCCAGCGCACGGTCTCGGGCGCGTCGGGATCCTCGAGCAGCCGGAACGGGTCCGCGACCCGCGTGCCGTGGTAGTCGTCGACCGCGTCGGCGCGCGGCGCGACGGGGTAGTCGAGGCGCGTCACGGCGCCGGCCGGAGGCTCGCTCGCATCCATCTCCGGCCCCGTATGGCAGGCCGCGGCGGCGAGCGCAACGCTGGAGAGCACGGAGAGCGCGCGGGTCTCGGTCATCGGTCCTGCTCGGGGGGAGTCGTGGACTCCCGGGGCGCCTCGGTCGGTGGCAGTCGGGAATGGTAGCCCGGCGCCGCCTGCCGCACAGAGGCCGCGCCGCCCGGCTGCGCGCTCCAGAGAGGCGCAGCCGCGGCGGCGTCAGCGGATGGCGCGTCCAGCGCGGGTGCGATCAGGGCCCGAACGGGATGCGCAGGCCGTTCGAGAGGTTGAAGTTCGCGCCGCCGCCGGCCGCATCGCGGAACCAAGCCTGGAAGTTCCAGGTCGAGCCCGCGACGAGCTGGCCCGCGGCGGGCGGGAGCGTGTTGTCCACCGCGCGCGCGAGGCCGCCGCCCGCGGCTGCGACGAGTCCCAGGCGGAACGTCGGGCCGCCCACGCAACGCAGCCCGTTGCCGAACGGCACCTGCGTCTGGCTCGGGCCGCAGTAGAACAGGCCCGTCGAGTTCGCCGGGACCGGCGCGGCCGAGAGCAGCAGATCGTTCGCCGCCACGCTGGACGAGCCCGAGGCCGAGATCTGGGCCGCGCCCCCGGACGAGTTCACGGTCGAGGTGCAGTAGCTCGCGCCGACGGCCGTGCAGGACGAGTTCGACACGCGCAAGCCGTCCAGGCCGGCCTCGACGATGTGGCCAGGCGCGGCGTCGGTGGCCGTGAAGCGCAGCCGCGCCGCGGCGCCGGGCGACACGCCGGCGGCCAGGAAGTCCGCGCGCGTGAGCCGCGCGGTGCGCCAAGCGTTCGAGTTCGTGTTGTGCACGAGGACCGTGACCCACGGACCGTCGAGCCCGTTCGCGCTGGCCTCGACGCGCAGCTCGTCGGCGCCGCCGCTCGACGTGAGGCGCAGGTAGTACAGGTACTCGACGACCATGTGCGGCGACGCGAGGTCCAGCGGTGGCGAGGTCAGCCGCACGGACCCGTCGTCGACGTCCGTGTTGCCCAGCGTGTTCTGCGTCAGCCAGCACTGGCCGCTGCCGTCGCCATCCGCCGCCGGGTCGTAGGCCCAGCCCGGATCGTTCACGGGCACGCCCCGCTGCCAGTCACCGCTCGTGGCGCCCAGGTTCGATGGTGTCCAGCCCTGGTCGCTCTCGAAGTCGTCCTGGTAGGTCGGGCCCAGCACGTAGACGTCGAGGTCGAAGGCGTTGGCCGGCGCGCCGGGCGGGCTGGTCAGCGCACCGCAGGTCGCGTCGACGTAGGCGAAGTAGACCGCGGGTGCGTCGCCGCAGGCCAAGGCCGGCAGCGTGCCGGTGTACAGGCCGTTGCCCTGCGCGGCGAGGTCGATCGCGCTCCAGGGCGCGCTCGGCGCCGGGCGCCAGAGCGCCTGGACCGGCCCCACGGGCGTGCCGGCGACCGTGGCGGCGATGGGCGTCGCCACGTCGGGGTCGACCAGCGTCGGCACGAGACCCGCGATGCCCGAGAACAGCGGCAGGCATGCGGCGGCCGCCGCGGTCATGTCCGCGGCCGAGGTGGGGTGGAAGGCCGTCACGACGTTGGCCAGGCCGCCGCTGCACAGGTGGCAGTAGCTCATCAGCGTGCCCTGGTTCGTGCAGGTCTGCGTCGTCTGGCATCCGCCGAAGTACTGGCTCGGCGGGCACTCGTCGAGCGGCGGGCAGTAGTCGTGGGTGTGGAGCGCGTCGAAGTTGTGCCCGATCTCGTGGGCCACGACCATGAAGTCCCAGTTGTTCGGGCCCTGGGCCACCGGGAAGGGCGTGTTCGCGTTCAGGTTGCCCGACACGCCGAAGCCGTACTGGTCGTTGCACAGGACGTCGAGCCAGGCGACGCCGCCGCCCAGGCTGGCGCCCGAGAGCATGTGCCCCAGGTTCGCGCCGGCGGGGATCTGGCCGGCCCAGGCCGCTCGCAGCTCCATGAGCGCGTCGACCGAGCTGCCGCCCGAATCCTGCGCGGTCCAGGGATCCGCTGGCGTCGTGTAGAAGGCCACGTAGGGGAAGGTCAGGATCGTGTTGACCTGCGTCTCGTAGCGGTCGCTGATGAACCCGAGCAGCGTGGTCGTGTAGGCCGTCTGCGCCGCGAGGTCGTTGAAGCGCTGGTGGTACTGGTAGTCGCTCGTCAGCGCGATGCGGCACTCGCGCAATGCGCAGGGTCCGCCGCCCACGAGGTGCTGCGAGCCGCCAGCGGGCGCGGCCGTGCGGACGAGCGGCGCGCGCCGCTCCTCGGAGGCGGACGGCACCTCGCGCGCTGAGCAGCCGCCCTGGTGTCGATGACCGGCGCGGTTCAGCGCGGACTCCTCGACGACCAGCGCGTCGCCCCGTGTCCAGTCGCCGAGGGCGTCGGGGCGCGGCAGCACGTGGTGCAGCCGGCCGTCGGCACGGATCCAGCCCGCAGGTCCCGTACGCGCGAACGACAGACGCACCTCGGAGCCCTCCACGCCCACGAGCACGCCCTTCCACAGGGACAGGTCCAAGCCGCGCAGCAGCTCCGGACGCGGCGCGCCGTCGACCGTGAAGGCCAGCCCCAGGCGCTCGTGGCGCACGCGCACGAGGTCGAGGTCGACGAGCGAGCCGTCCGCGAGCGGCACGCCCGAGAGCCGCAGCGCGTCCTGACGCACGAGCTCCCAGAGGCGCGCGCGGTCCAGTGCGATCCGCAGCGCGTCGACGCCCGGCTCGCCCCCGATCGGGGACAAGAGGCCCTCGACCTCGGGGCGCGCGGAGAGCGGGACTTGGGCCTGGAGCGGGAGCGGCGCGCACAGCGCGGCAGCGAGGGACAGCAGGGCTCGGAGCATCGGGGATCCTGGGGGGCTCGACCGCGAGCTGGAGTTCGACGCGCCGGGAAGGCACCCCGACTCTAGCAGCTTCCCCGTGCAGCGCAGCGGGGGCTCGCGAGGCGGCCGCCGCGCGCCTCGACGGGCAATGCGTCCCAGGCCATCCTGTTCGGCGATGGCGCACGGTTCGGACGGGGGGGGCGGCGCTGCGCACGCCGGTCGCGGGCTGGAGCGGCTCAGGATCGGCACCTCGAGCTGGTCCGAGCCGGGCTGGGTCGGCTCGTTCTACCCGCCCGGGACGAAGCCGGCGGAGATGCTCGCGCTCTACGCGCGCGAGTTCACGACCGTGGAGGCCGACACGACCTACTACCGCGTGCCGAGCGCGACCCTCGTGCGCGGCTGGCGGGCGAAGACGCCGCCCGGCTTCACGCTGTCGGCCAAGTTCCCGCGCTCGATCGTGCACGCCGGCGAGGGGCCTCATCCCGACGGCGCCAAGGTGCTCGTGCCCGAGCACGTCGGGCCCGAGTGCGAGCGCTACCTGGACGTCATGCGCGAGCTCGGCGATCGCGCCGGGCCGCTCGTGCTCCAGTTCCCGTACTTCAACCGCACGGCGTTCGCGGGCCCCGCGCCGTTCCTCTCCCGGCTGGAGGCCTTCCTGCGCGCCTTGCCGCGCGACTTCCGCTACGCCGTGGAGGTGCGCAACAAGGCCTGGATCGGACCCGAGCTCCTGGCGCTCCTCGCGGCGCACGGCGTCGCGCTGGTGCTGGTCGACATCCGCTACATGCCGCATCCCGCCGACCTGGCGCGCGAGCTCGACCTCGTGAGCGCCGACTTCGTGTACGCGCGCCTGATCGGGGACCGGCAGGCGACCGAGTCCCTCACGCAGCGCTTCGACGCCCTGGTCCTGGACCAGGGCCCGCGGCTCGACCGCTGGGCGGAGCTCCTCGGGGGACTGCTGCCGCGCGTGCGCGAGACGTTCGCTTACGCGAACAACCACTACGCCGGCCACGGACCGGCGACGGCGCGCGACCTGGCCCGGCGCGTCGCGGCGCGGCTCGCCGAGCCTGACGCGCGCCCCGCCGGCGGCTAGGATCCAGGAACGCATGGGACTCTTCGACCGCTTCAAGAAGAAGGCCGCGGACGGGCTCCCGTCCGCGGAGCTCCGGGTGCTCGTGGCCGACCTCGGCTCGGGCGACGTGGCGCGCATGACGGCCGCCTGTCACGCGCTCGAGCGCATCGGGCCGCCGGCGCAGGCGGCGGTGCCGGCCCTCATGGAGCTCCTGCACCACGACGACGGCGACCTGTGCAACGCGGCCGCGGCCGCGCTGTCCTCGATCGAGCGCAGCCTGGCGTGAGACGCCCCGCCGCGCGCTGCCCTTGATCGCGGCGGGTTCTCCGCGCACGCTGTTCCGGGCGCGGCGCGAGGGCGCACCGGCCCCGAAACGACACGAGATCGACGCGAGGAACGCGACCCATGGCCGAACTCAAGGGCTCGAAGACCCACCAGAACCTGAAGGCCGCCTTCGCTGGCGAGAGCCAGGCGAACCGCCGCTACCTGTACTTCGCCAAGATCGCCGACGTCGAGGGCTACCCCGAGATCGCCGGGAACTTCCGTGACACGGCCGAGGGCGAGACCGGTCACGCCCACGGGCACCTCGACTACCTGAAGAAGGCCGGCGATCCGGCCACCGACATGCCGTTCGGCTCCACCGAGCAGAACCTGGCGGCGGCGGTCGCGGGCGAGACGCACGAGTACACGGACATGTACCCCGGCATGGCGCGGACCGCGCGGCAGGAGGGCTTCGCGGAGATCGCCGATTGGTTCGAGACGCTGGCCAAGGCCGAGAAGTCGCACGCCGGCAAGTTCGCGACGCTGCTCAAGTCGATCTCCTGACGCGTGAGCGGTTCCGGGACGCCGATCGCCTATGCGCCCACGGAGGGGCTCTCCTACGACCCCTCCGAGGCGCGCTATTGGGACGAGGATGCGCTGCGGTCCGAGGTCGTGCGCGCCTTCGAGATCTGTCACGGCTGCCGCATGTGCTTCAAGTTTTGCGACAGCTTCCCGCTCTTGTTCCGGGCCCTCGACGCCCAGGCCGAACCCGACCCGCGCGCCTTGGGGCCCGAGGTCACGCAGGCCGTCGCCGACGCCTGCTTCCAGTGCAAGTTGTGCGAGGTCCAGTGCCCGTACACGCCGCGCGAGAAGCACGCCTTCCAGCTCGACTTCCCCAAGCTCGTGCACCGCATCAAGGCCCAGCGCGCCAAGCGCCGGACGCCGTCGCTGCGCGACCGGCTGCTGGGCGACCCGGACCTCGCGGGCCGCGCGGCGCGGGCGAGCTGGGGGCTCGCGAACGCGCTGAACCGGGTCGCGGCGCACCGCTGGTTCCTGGAGAAGGTGCTGGGCGTGCACCGCGCCAAGCTCCTGCCGGAGTTCGCCGCCAGCCCGTTCACGCGCTGGGCGCGTTCCGCGGGCAAGCTGGCTTCCGCCCCGCCGGCCGAGGTCGTGCTGTTCCCCACCTGCTACGTGGAGAACAACGAGCCCGCGATCGGGCGCGACACGGTCGAGGTCCTGGAGCGCAACGGCCTGGGCGTGCGCTGCGTCGCGGGCCTCGCCTGCTGCGGCATGCCGGCCTGGGAGCACGGGGACCTGGAGACGCTGCGCGCGCGCGCACAGCGCACGCTCGACGTGCTGGAGCCGTTCGTCGCGGCCGGCTCCAAGGTCGTGGCGATCAACCCGACCTGCACGCTCATGCTGCGGCGCGAGTGGCCCGAGCTGCTCGAGGGTCGCGATCGGGAACGCGCGCGGGCCCTGGCCGCGGCGGTCGTCGATCCCAGCGAGCTGCTGTGGTCGATCCGGGACGAGCCGCGCTTCGCGCGCGAGGTGCGCACCAAGCCGGTCGGGCCGATCGCCTACCACGCACCCTGTCACCTGCGCGCGCAGGCCGCCGGGCTGCGCGCGCGCGACCTGTTCAAGCGCCTGTTCGGCGCACAGGTCGTGCCCGTGATCGAGTGCTGCGGCCACGACGGCACGTACGCCATGACGGTCGAGGGCTACGAACCGAGCCAGCGGGCCGGCGCGCGCGCCTTCGAGGGCATGCGCGCGCCGCAGGCCTCGACCTGGTCCACGGACTGCCCGCTCGCGGCGATCCAGTTCCAGCAGCATGCCGGCACGAAGCCGCTCCATCCCATGAGCGTGCTGGCGCGCGCTTACCGCGGCGAGCCGTTCCCGCCCGCGCCAGAGCCCGGGCCCCGCGCGCAGGAGGGCCAGCCGTGAAGCGCGTGCGCCGCGAGGACATCCTGGACTACGTGACCTACGGCGAGCGCCGCGACGCCATGCGGCCCGCGGCGCTGGCCGCCAAGGACGCGCGCCGCGTGCAGGTCGGCGAGCACCTGACGTTCCTGTTCGAGAACACGGTCACGGTGCGCTACCAGATCCAGGAGATGCTGCGCATCGAGCGCATCGTGCGCGAGGCGGACATCCTCCACGAGATCGAGACCTACAACGAGTTGCTCGGCGGTCCGGGCGTCCTGGGCTGCACGTTGCTCGTCGGCATCGACGACCCGGCCGAGCGCGAGCGCCTGCTCACGGCCTGGGTCGCGCTGCCCGAGCACGTCTACGTGCGCCTCGCGGCGGGGGCCCTCGTCCGGCCGCAGGTCGACGAGCGCCAGCGCGGACGCGGCCGGCTCTCCTCGGTCCAGTACCTGCGCTTCGAGGTCGGCGCGGGGCAGCCCGTCGCCGTGGGCTGCGATCTCGCCGGCGCGCAGGCCGAGACGTCGCTCTCGGCCACCCAGCGCGCGGCGCTCCTGGCCGACCTGGAGGTGGCACCGTGACGAGCGTGCCGCTGCTCTGCGTGGCGCTCGCGGCGCTCGTCCCGCAAGCCGGCCCGCCGGGAGCGCTCACCGGCCGCGGCAGCGGTCCGGCCGTGGCGCCGCCCGCGCCGCAGATCGCAGCGCCCGCGCGCTCGACACCGGCGGCGCCCCGCCCCCTGCCGGAGCTGATCACGCGCTTCGAGGGCGCTCAGGTCGACCGCATCCTGCGCACGGACCCGGAGGGCGCTCCGCTGCGCGCGAGCTACGTGCGCTCCCAGACCCAGATCGATCACGGTCCGGACCTGCGTTGGCACCACAACGGCGTGCTGGCCGTGTCGCGCCTGTGGCGCGAAGGGCGCCAGGACGGCCTGACCGAGGAGTGGCACGAGTCGGGCTTCCAGAAGAGCTCCGTGCGCTGGGCCGCCGACCTGCGCGAGGGCCCGCTCACGCTGTGGCACGAGGACGGCTCCGTGCGCCAGGTGCGCGAGTACCGGGGCGGCCTGCCCCATGGTCGATCCGTGGAGTGGTTCCCCGACGGCGCGCTGCGCTCCATGAGCGAGTGGCGCGACGGTCGCCAGCACGGTGCGCAGCTCCAGGCACGCGGCGGACGGCTGCTCGTGCGGGGCGCGTTCGACGCCGGCCGGAGGCACGGCGATTGGGAGGAGTGGGACGCGGAGGGTCGTCTCGCGGTGCGCGGTCGCTACGAGCTCGGCCGCGAGGAGGGCGCCTGGATCCGGCACGACGAGGCCGGCTCGCGCGTCGAGGAGCACTATGCGCAGGGCGTGCTCGACGGCCTGCGGCGCGTCGTCGCGCCGAGCGGCACACTGCTCGCCGAGGGCGGCTACCGGGCCGGCAAGGCCGAGGGGCTCGCGCGCGAGTGGTTCCCAGGGGGCGGACCGAAGAGCGAGATCACGTACGTGGACGGCGTCCAGGATGGGCCCGTGCGCTACTGGTTCGAGAGCGGCGCGCTGCAGATCGAGGGCTCGATGCAGGCCGGCAAGCGCAGCGGGCCCTGGACCTACTGGAAGCCCGACGGCACGCGCGACCCCGTCTGGAGCGGCACCTACAAGGACGACAAGAAGGTCGCGGACTGAGGCGCGCGCGGCGGCCGTCATGCTGCACGTCGTCCGCAGAGCCGACGGTTCACGCGCGGCGCAGGGACCGCTGGAGGTCGGCCTGCGCACCGGCACCTGGACGCGGTTCACGCGGGCGGGGCGCAAGCTCGCCGAGGAGGAGTACGCGCGCGGCCAGCGTCAGGGCTTCTCGACGCGCTTCTTCCCCGGTGGCGCGCGGCGCGCCCAGGGCGCGTGGGACGCCGATCGGCGCGCGGGAGCGTGGGTGTTCTGGCGCGCCAGCGGCGCCGAGCGTGCGCGCGGCGCCTACCGCGCGGGACTGGCCGAGGGCCCTTGGGTCTTCCACTTCGACCACGGCGCGGTCTCGGAGGAGGGTTGCTACGAGCGCGGGCTGCGCGTCGGCACCTGGCGCGCGTGGCACCGCATCGGTCGGCTGCGCTCCGAGTGCGGATTCGAAGGCGGCCTGCGCGAGGGGCCGTACGCCGCCTGGCACCCCGGCGGCGCGATGCTCGCGCGCGGTGAGTACCGCCGCGGCCTGCGCGAGGGGCTGTGGACGACGTGGCACGTGAACGGCGTGCGGGCCGCCGAGGGCGAGTACCAGGCCGGTCGGCGCAACCACCTGTGGCGCCTGTGGCACGCGAACGGCGAGCGCCGCGGCGAGGGCACGTTCGTCGACGACGTGCTCGAGGGCTGGTGGGCCTCGTGGTACGAGCATGGCGAGCGCAGCTCGGAGGGCGAGTACCGCGGCGGCCTCCAAGAGGGCCCGTGGCGCTTCTGGCACGCCGACGGCTCGCTCGACGGACGCCGCACGGGCGTCTACGCCGACGACGTGCGGATCGCAGGGTGGGCCGGCCGCGACCCGGACTGATGGCGCGAACGTGCTCCGCTCGCGGCCGGCGCGAGCTAGGCTCTGGGTCCATGCTGAGCTCCGTCTTCCTGCTCGCGTCCTGGCAGGCCGCGCCGCCGCCACCGGACGTGGTCACGTTCCTGCACGAGAACGGCCTGCCGGCGCGCTCCGGTCCAGTCGTCGACGGGCGCCGCGCGGGGCGCTGGACGGGCTGGCACGACAACGGGACCAAGGCCTACGAGGGTGAGTTCCGCGAGTACGAGCGGGTCGGAATATTCACCTACTGGGGCCCCAACGGGGTCAAGCAGTCGGAGGGGGCCTGGTCGGGCGGCGAGCGCACGGGGCCCTGGACGTTCTGGCACAAGAACGGCACGAAGGAGTCCGAGGGCGTGTACGAGTCCGGCCTCCGCGAAGGACCTTGGTCGGCCTGGGACGAGCGCGGCGTGCTGCGCCGGACGGGCCTGTTCCGCTTCGACCTGCAGGATGGCGACTGGACGATCTTCGCGCCGAGCAGCGGCCTGAAGCAGTTCGAGGGCGTGTACCGCCGCGGGCTGCGCCAGGGCGTGTGGACGCGCTACCGGGAGGACGGCTCGCGCGAGTGGTCCGGCCTGTTCGGGAACGACAAGGAGGAAGGGCCCTACACCCGCTGGCACCCGAACGGTGAGATCGAGGCGCTGGGCTCGTACCGCGCCGGCCAGATGGACGGCGACTGGGTCGGCTTCCACCCCAACGGGCAGCGCCACTACTTCGGCGCGTTCCGTCTGGGGCAGGAGACGGGCCCGTGGACCTACTGGTGGCCGAACGGCAACAAGAAGTCGGAGGGTCCGTTCCTGAACGGCAAGCGCCAGGGATTCTGGCGCGTGTGGACCGAGGACGGCGACCTGAGCCTGGAGCTCTCGGGCGCGTACGAGGACGGGCGGAAGAAGCCGTGAGCGCGCTGCACGCCCTGCCGTTCCTGGCCCTGCTGGCTGTCGTCGCTCCGCCCGCCGCGGGCGGGGTGGACGGCGCCGGGGAGCCCCTGACGCTGGCGCACGTGCCGCGCGTCGGCGAACGCCGGACGACGGCCTTCGTGCTCGACCGCGCGCTCGTCGCGCAGCGGCTCGTGACGCGCATGGGCGGCGACGAGCAGACCAGCCAGGACCAGATCGAGGTCAGCGGCCGCACGAGCCTGCGCTTCGCCGAGGAGGTCCGCGAGGTCGAGGGCGCGCGAGCAACCGTCTTCCGCCGGACGCTGGAGGAGGCCCAGGCGCGCGTCGACTTGCGTCAGGCGACGCCGGGAGGCAAGCCCCGGGCGCACACGATCGAGGCCAGCTCGCCGCTGACCGGCGCGAGCGTGCTGTTCCGTTGGATCCCGGCGCGCGGCGAGTATGGCCGGCTCTACGACGGCTTGGAGACCAGCGAGGAGTTCCTGCCGCGGCTCGCTCCGAGCGTGGACCTCGCCGGCCTGCTGCCCGCGGGTCCCGTGCGCGCGGGCGACACCTGGAAACCCGACGCGACGCGGGTCGCCGAGCTGTTCGCGCCCGGCGGTCGGCTGCCGATGCGCTTCGCCAAGGGCGCCGATCCGCTGCTCGCGCGCACGGCGTCCCTGGGCGTGGCCGGACCGCTCCACGAGGTGTTCGGCGGCGCGGTGTCGGGCACGATCGAGGCCCGGCTCGCGGCGGTCGAGGGCGACACGGCGCGCATCGCACTGGTCCTCGACGTGCGCGCCGAGGCGGATCAGACGGCGCTGAACCGCGAGCGGCTCACGGCGCCCGAGCGCTACGACGGCGTGCGCGTCAGCTCCGCGCGCGCGGTCTGGAGCTTCCGCGGCGAGGGCGAGTTGCGCTGGGACGTGCGCGCGGGCCGCGCCGAGCAGCTCGCCCTGGCCGGGGCCGAGGAGATCCGGCTCGAGCTCGCGATGGACGGACCGCAGGGCGCGGGCGGGAGCGACCTGACGCTGTCGGGCGCGCTCAAGCTCTCGTTCGACGTGCGCGCGGGGCCGAACCCGCGCTGAGCCTGGCGTGGGGCGCGGCCTACGGGCAGTAGGTCACGCGCACCGCGTTCGTGAGCCCGACGCCGAAGGCGTCGCCCGGGTCCTGGAACCACAATTGGTAGTGCCGGGTCGTGCCCAGGAGCGCCGGCGTGATCGAGAGCGGGAGCGTGACGCCGCCCAGGAAGTCGAACTGGAACGAGCGCTCGCGGCGCAGGGGCCGCTGCACGAGCAGCGTGCCCCCCTGGAAGGGTGCGGCGGCGGCGGTACCGCCGGAGAACAAGATCCCGCTCGCGCCCGGGATGCCGAGACCGGTCCCGATCTGCAGGTCGTCGAAGCCGATCACGGCGCGCCCCTGCACGAACAGCTCGGCCGGGCTGCCCTGCGAGGTCGTCTTGGCCGTCCCGTACAGCAGCGGCGGCGGGCACGGCTCGCGCGCCGGGTCGAAGGGGAAGGCGTTCGACAGCGCCGCGCCGCTCGTGCCGGGCACGCGGACCAGGACCTCGCCGGGGGCCGCGGCCGAGGGCACCGGCACCACGATCTCGGTCCCCGCCGCATTCGACGCCAGCGGCCCGACCGCGAGCGGAGTGCCATCGGCCGCAGGCGAGCCATCCGTGAACCACACGAAGTTCGCGGCGAGGTCGAAGTGCGCGCCGCGCAAGAGCAGCGTCGCGCCGGCCAGCGCGTAGGAGTCGATGCGCGGCTTGGTGGGGGACTTCACCCCGTAGAGCGCCTGCACGCCCGCGATGTCGTCGGACTCGATCGAGCGCTTCTCGATGTGCGTGCCGGCGGCGGAGGGGAACATCGTCCAGGCGCTGTTCGTCCCCGAGTGGTCGAGGCCCAGCGCGTGCCCGTACTCGTGGGCCATGACGCCCTGGATGTCCTTGCTGTCGCCCGTGTTCGGGAAGAGCCCCGGCCCGTCCTGCCAGATGGCGGCGTCGCGGTAGAAGCGGATGCGCCAGCCGTCCGTGATCGGGATCTCGCAGAAGGCCAGGATGCCGAGCGAGGCGCCGGCGAGCTCCGACACCACGTTGTCGTTCACGCCGCCCACGCTGCTCGCGTAGCCCTGGAAGGTCGAGTCGAAGTTGGCGCCGCCGCTGCCCAGGCCGCCGGGCTGCGACGGGTCGCCCTCGCCATCGTGACGGCGCTCGCTGCCCCACTCGGCGACACCCTTCCAGATCGCGAGCGCGGCGCCGGTGGCCCCCGGGAAGTTCGGGTCGGCTTGCTGGTTGTCGTTGGCCTCGGGGTCGCTGAAGTTCGGGAAGATGCGGAAGTCGCGTTGGGCGAGGTCCAGGGTGCCGCCCAGCGCGACCCAGGCGCGCGGCCGCGCGGGCAGGACGAAAGCGGCCAGGGTCAGGAGGCCCAGGGCGGAGAGGGTCGCGCGGCGGAAGGCGGCGGGCATGCGGCGGCGGTGGCTCGGAAAGCCCTTCCCTAGGACGGGATCGGGCCAGTCTCCGTTCCGCGAACGGCGGAGTTCGAGGGGCGGGGGGGCGGCGGGGCCCCACGCGGAAGGCTAGCCCAGGACCCGGCTCCCGGCTTGCCGGGGCGCGGAAAACGCCCAGAATCTCGGCCCCGCCGCCCGCCAGCGGCCCTGCGCCATGACGACCACGACCGAAACCCGACCGTTCCAGGCCGAGGCCGCCGAGCTCCTGTCGCTCGTCGTCCATTCCCTCTACAAGCAGCGCGAGGTCTTCCTGCGCGAGCTGGTCAGCAACGCCAGCGACGCGCTCGACAAGCGGCGCATCGAGGGCTTGAAGGATGCCCGCGTCGCGCTGGAGCGGGAGGGCGCGATCCGGATCGAGGTCGACCGCGCGCGGCGCACGATCGCGATCGACGACGACGGCATCGGGATGAGCCGCGAGGAGCTCGCCACGAACCTGGGGACGATCGCGCGCTCGGGGACGCGGGCATTCCTCGACAGCCTGCGCCGCGAGGGCCAAACGGCGCCGAGCCTGATCGGGCAGTTCGGCGTGGGCTTCTACGCCAGCTTCCTCGTGGCCGACGAGGTCGTCGTCGTCAGCCGCCGGGCCGGGAGCGACGAGGCTTGGCGTTGGCGTTCCGACGGCCAGGGGTCGTTCACGATCGAGCCCGCCGAGCGCGCCGAGCCGGGCACGACCGTGACGCTGCGGTTGCGCGCGCAGCAGGAGTCGGACGACGAAGATCCGGCCGACTTCCTCGAGGAGCACGCCATCCGCGAGGTCGTGCGGCGCTGGTCGGATTTCGTCGAGCACCCGATCCGCATGCAGGTCGAGCGCGAGCAGGACGGCCAGCGGGTGCGCGAGTGGGAGACGCTGAACTCGCGCCGCCCGCTGTGGACGCGCAAGAAGGAGGAGATTCGCCGCGAGGAGTACGACGCGTTCTACACGCGGCTCGCGCACGACTGGACGCCGCCGGCCGAGGTCGTGCACCTGCGCGCCGAGGGCACGCTGGAGTACACGGCGCTCTTGTTCGTGCCCGGGCAGCGGCCCATGGACCTGTTCGACGGCACGCAGGGTCGCTCGCGCGTGTCGCTCTACGTGCGGCGCGTGCTGATCATGGAGGACTGCCAGGACCTCCTGCCGCCTTGGTTGCGCTTCGTGCGCGGCGTCGTGGACGCCTCCGACCTCCCGCTCAACGTGAGCCGCGAGGTGCTGCAGCAGAACGCCCAGGTGCGCCAGATCCACAAGCACCTCGTGAAGCGCCTGCTCGACGCCCTGCGGGCCATGCTGGAGTCGGACCGCGCGCGCTATGCCCGGGTGTGGGCCGACTTCGGACCGGTGCTCAAGGAAGGCATCGTCACCGGCGCCGACGAGGACGGGCGCATCTCGAAGCTGGCCTTGTTCGAGACCACGCACGGCGCGGAGCCCAGCACGCTCTCCGAGTACGTGGCGCGCAAGCGCGAGGGCCAGCCGGCGATCTGGTACCTGACCGGGGCCGAGCGCCGCGTGCTCGAGGGTTCGCCGCATCTGGAGCTCTTCCGCCGCCGTGGCGAGGAGGTCCTGTTCCTGGTCGATCCGGTCGACGAGTGGGTCGTCGAGCACCTGCGCGAGTTCGAGGGCCTGCCGCTGCGCCGCGCGGACCGCGCGCAGGACTTGGAATCCTCGGCCGAGAAGGAGGCGCGCGAGCAGCTCGACCGCGAGCACCGCGCGGCGCTCGAGGCGCTCGAGAGCGAGCTCGCGGGCCAGATCGCGTCGGCGCGCTTCACCGCGCGCCTCAAGGACAGCCCGGCCGCGCTGGCCACCGAGGAGGGCGGCCTGAGCGCCAATCTGGAGCGCATCCTGCGCGCCGCCCGCCAGGACGTCCCCAAGTCCAAGCGCGTGCTCGAGCTGAACCCCGACCACGCGCTCGTGAAGCGCTACCTCGAGGCCCAAGCGGCCGAGCCGCGCTCGGCGCGCGCCCAGGACCTGGCGCAGCTGCTCCTGGGCCAGGCGCTGCTCGCCGAGGGCTCGCCGCTCCCCGACCCGGCGCGCTTCTCGAAGCTGCTCGCCCGGCTGTACGCCTGAGCGGCGCAGGCTTCAGCGCGGCTCGTCGAGGAAGCGCCAGGCCGGCGCGGCACCGGGCGCGGGCACCGCGCCCGTGAGGCGGGCGCGCACGAACTCGATCGGCACGTTCCCGCCGCGCAGCACGGCGTCGTGGAACTCGCGCGCGCCCATCCGGCCGCTCGCGACGAGCTCGCGGTGGAGCGCGCGGAACTGCACGCCGCCCGTGAGGTAGGCGGCCTGGTAGAGCGGGCCGTAGTCGCCGCCGAAGCTGCGGCGCACCTCGGCCTCCGCCGCGCGCCGCTCGTGGCCGACCTCCTGGACCAGGAAGTCGACGCATTCGGCCTCGCTCATCGTGCCCAAGTGGAAGGAGAGGCTGAAGACGATCCGCGCACAGCGGTGCGAGCGCCAGAAGAGCATCCCGATGCGCTCCTCGGGCGTGCGCGCGAAGCCCTGGTCCCACAGGAGCATTTCCCACCACAGCGCCCAGCCCTCGGTCCAGAAGGCGGTCTGGAACGCACGGCGGTGCGGCGCGAAGCGCTGCGTCATGAACTGCTGGAGGTGGTGCCCCGGGATCAGCTCGTGATGCACGACCGCGCGCGAGAAGGCACGGTTGTTCGCGCGCAGGGACATGAGCTTGTCCTCGTGCGACATCGAGCCGGTCGGGAACGAGACCTGCACCACCTCGCCACCCAGGAAGAATGGGCTCGTCTTCTGGGCCTCGGGTGACAGCATGCGCATGCGCCAGGTCTCGACGGCCAGCGGCGGAACGCTCACGAGCTCGTGGCGGGTCACGAACTCGACGGCCTCCTGGGCCAGGTCCTTGACCAGCGCCGGCTGCTCGCCGGGCGCCACGTGCTGGGCCTTGACGGCTTCGAGCGCCGCGCGCCAGTCCGTGCCGTGCCCCAACTCGACGGCGGCTCGCTCGAACGCGGCCCGGCACAGCGCGAGCTCGGCGCGGGCCATGTCGACCAGCTCCTCGGGCGTGTGCGCGATGCGCTCGAAGCCCAGCTCCGCGAGCAGCGCCGCGCGCCCGATCGGATCGCCCAGGATCGTGTCGCGGTCGTCGTCCGCGAGCTGCGCGACGCGCTTGCGCAGGGCCTTGCCGTGCGCTTCCAGCGCGGCGAGCGCGGCCTTGGCCGGCTCGGCCGTCCACCAGTCGAACAGCGGATCGTAGCCGGCGCGGAAGGCGCGCCACTCGTCGAGCTCGCGGCGCAGCCGCTCCAGCGTGCGCGCGGCGCGGAACCCGAGCGCGCGGCCAGCGGGTGGCTCGGCGGCCTGCTCGAGCGCCGTGCGCGCCTGCTGGGCAGCGCGCGCGATCGCGTCGAGTTCGTCCGCGGCGGCGCGGGGCTCCACGGGCTCGACGCGCTGGCGTGCCTCGCACAGCGCGACCACGCGCGACGCGTAGGGCACGAGGGTGAGGACCTCGGCCCGCCGCGCGTCCTCGAGCTCGAGACGGCCGGCGAGCGCGTCGATGCGGTTCACGAGCAGCGACAGGTCGAGCCGCTCCTCGAGCTCGAGCCGCGCGGGATCGACGCGCGCGAGCTCGGCGCGCTCGGCCGCGAGGAACGCGCCGAGGCGCGCCGAGCGCGCGGGAGAGAGCGGCGCGTCGTGGAAGCGACCGAGCGCGCCCCAGTCGGCCTCGAAGCGCACGACGCGCTCGCGGATCGGCGCGCTGGCGTCCGGGATGGCCGGGGCGGGCGCGGGATCCTGGGCGGGAGCCACGCGGCAGGCGGCCGCGAGCGCGAGGAGCACGAGGGGGCGGAGCACCATGGGCGCGGAGTGTACGCAGCCCACCTCGACCCCGTCGGGAGCCGTGCCGGCGCCGCTGGCCGGCGTGGCGCGGTCGGGCGCGGGGGAGATTCCGTTCCACGCTCGCGGGTCTGGGGTCACGGTGCGGCGACCGCTCGCCACCCGCACCCCAGAAGGACCCTCGATGACCACGCAGCGCTTGTTCCTGGCCGCCTCGCTTCCGCTCGCCGCCCTGGCGGCGCCGGCTTCCGCCCAGCAGTTCCCGGTCTTCTCGATCGATTGGAACGGCCCCACGATCGGGGTCCCGAACTCGTTCACGGGCGCGCCGATCACCGAGGGCGACCTGCTCAGCGGGCCGACGCTGGTGCCCGCCCCGGGCCCGCTGCCGCCGCCGGGCATCGTCGAGACCGCCGGCTTCGCGTTCCCCGTCGGGCTGGGGCTGGGCTGGTACGCGCCCTGCGTCGGGCACCCGGCCTACACGCCCTGCCGCGTCGAGGTCGACGCCCTGAGCCACGGCCTCGACGCGCTCGTGCGCTGCACGGCCACGGGCACGACGCCCGGCGCGCGGCAGTGGGCCTTCTCGGTGCGCACGCGCAGCGCCGGGATCCCCGGCACGCCCGCCGCGCCGACGGTCTGGACCGAGGGGCCCTGCCAGGACGACGGCGCCGACGTGTTCGTCGACCTGGGCGTCGGCTGCGGCCCGCTGGCGCCGACCGCTCCGATCGTCGGCAGCACGGGCTACGTCGACGGCAACGGCCTGCCGAGCTGCTCGGGCGCCGTGTACCCCGGCACGGGCCTGCGCGAGAACCCGCCCGGCACGATCCACGGCGACAACCTCGACGCCGTCGACGACGACGTGCCCGATCGCGCGTTCCCGTCGGCGACCTGCACCTACTTCTCGCTCGACAGCGCGTTCGTCGACCCCGTGACCGGACTCCCGAACTCGGGCAGCGCCGTGGCGAACGGCTTCGTGGGCGGCGACGTCCTGCGCTCCTGCCCGGGGTGCGCGCCGGCCGTGTACGCCAGCGCGATCCAGCTCGGGCTCGCGCCGAACGACCTGGACGATCTCGACGCGCTGGTCCTGCGCGAGAACGGCGTGGCCGGCTACCAGCGTTCCTTCTCGCCCTACGACTGGACCAGCGGGCAGACGGACATGCTGTTCTTCTCCGTGCGCCGCGGCAGCGCGATCATCGGCACGCCGGACGCCTTCTTCGGGCTGCCGATCAGCGAGGCGGACATCCTGGTCCCGACCGGCGCCGTGGGCGGGCCTCCCGGCATCTGGATCGCGGGCGAGAACCTGGGCCTGCGCACGCAGCGCATGGGCACGATCTTCGTCGCGGACGATCTCGACGCGCTCGACTCGTTGCACCTGCCCGAGCAGGGCACGCCCTACTGCTTCGGCGACGGCAGCGGCCCGGCCTGCCCGTGCGGCAACTTCGGCAGCGCGGGCCGTGGCTGCGCGAACAGCCAGCGTCCGGAAGGCGCGATCCTGTGGTCGAACGGCACGCCCTCGCTCTCGAACGACACGGTCTACATGGCCGTGTCCGGCACGCCGAACAACGCCACGACACTGCTGTTCCAAGGCACGCTGGCGCTGGTGGGCATCCCGTTCGGCGACGGACTGCGCTGCGTGGGTGGCAACGTGCGTCGCCTCTACCAGCGCCAGGCGCTGTGCGGCAACCGTGAGTTCGGCTACGGCGTGCCGACCGACCTGCCGCTCAGCGTGCAGGGCAACCTGATGATCCCCGGCACGGTCCACTACCAGGTGCAGTACCGCGACGCGAACCCGACGTTCTGCTCGGTGCCCGACTTGTTCAACTTCTCGAACGGGTACCGGCTGGTCTGGGCGCCCTGAGACCGCCGCGCCCGGTGCCCTCCGGCGGCGGGCGTGCACGGCACTTCGAACACGAGGCGCGCTGTCCAAGACAGCGCGCCTCGTGCCTTCCCAGCGCGGCTCGCAGGCCGGTGAAACGGCACGAGCGACCGGCCGCTCCGTCGGGTAGCCTGCGCGACCGCGATGCGCGCGCCCCCTTCCGCCCTCCTGGTCCTCGCCGCCGCCTGCACCGCACCCGCGCCGGAGCTCGCGCCACCCGCGGGACAGGCGGCTGCGGGCGACTCCGCGCCCCCGGCATCCGTCGCGCACTGGGCTGCGCTGGGTGGCCCCGCGGACGGGCCAGCGCCGCAGGCCGCGGTCGCGGACGCGACGCGTGCGCTCTTCGTCGCGAACTGTGCGCAGTGCCACGGCGAGCAGGGCGACGGCGAGGGCGTTACGCAGCTCGACCGCAAGGCGCGCAGCTTCCTCGAGGGCGGGTTCAGCTACGGCAACACCAAGGAAGCGATCCTGCGCTCGATCACGCACGGGATCCCCGGGACTCCGATGCCGCCGTTCGAGAAGGCGTTGTCGCCCGAGCAGTGCGCGGCGCTCGCCGAGTACGTGATCGCACTGGGGCCGGAGCGCATCGTCGTGGACCCCAGCGAGAGCGAGTTGGTCGTGCGCGACCGACCGGTCGTCGTCTACGGGAAGCTGCCGGCGCTCTTGGAGGGCGGTCCGGAGA
This sequence comes from Planctomycetota bacterium, assembly GCA_016795205.1. Taxonomy (GTDB): domain Bacteria; phylum Planctomycetota; class UBA1135; order UBA1135; genus JAEUHZ01. Next base: position 76,718 of record JAEUHZ010000052.1, read on the forward strand.
TCCCGCGCGGGATCGCGATCGGGACGCCGGACGGGCTGACGTTCGAGTACCGCGCGGACGACGTGCAGCTCGTGCGCGTGCGCGCGGGGAGCTACTTGAACCGGACGGACTGGGACGGGCGGGGAGGGACGGCGCTCGAGATGCTCGGGAAGGCGGTGTGGAGCGCCGAGAGCGTGGGAGACGTGGTGCGCTTCAGCGACCCGCAAGACGGCACGGACGGTGCGGCTCCGCCGCGCACGCCCACGCGCTGGCTTGCGTCGGAGGTCCGCGGCGATGAAGCGTTCCTCGAGTACGAACTGAGATCGCGCACGCCGGACACGGGACCGATCCGCGTGCGCGAAACCGTGCGCGGCTTCCAGTGCGAACTGGGTACTGGCTTCATCCGCCGACTCGTCGTCAGCGGAGCATCCGACGCGCACCCAGTGCGTGTCAGCGACTTCGACGGAGTCGCAAGGAACTTCGGAGCGGCGGAGCGCGGTTCCGGTTCCATCGGGACCGCCGGAGACAGCTCCGCCGACGGACGCACGTCCTGGGGATGTCGGTATGACACGAGTTCGAGTCCGGCGTTCCTGACGGCACTCGTCGCGAGCGCCCGCGTCGATTCCTTGAGTGGGAACGCTCCTCGAATCGACTTGCGTGCACCGGGCGCCACGGAGATCGCGATCATCGTGATCCCGGCCGCCGTCGTCCCTTCGGAGCGCCAGCTCGAGACGTTCTCGCGGATCTTCGGAGGTGTGCTGTGATCGCGCTGACCGCCTGCATCGCGACCGGACTCTCCCTCTCCGCCGACGAATCCCTCTACTACGCCGTCGACCACCTCGTCGCGCCGAAGGGGTGCGTGGCGGAGGTCGGCGGGATGGACTTCCTCCCCGATGGGCGGCTCGTCGTCAGCACGCGCCGCGGTCAGGTGTGGATCGTCGAGAACGCGCTGGATCCCGATCCCGCGGCCGCGAAGTTCACGCTCTACGCGGAAGGTCTGTGGGAGGGCTTGGGACTCAACACGGCCGACGGCGCGATCTTCGTCGTCCAGCGCGGCGAGCTCTCGAAGCTCCTCGACACCGACGGCGACGGCCGCTGCGACCGCGTCGAGACCGTCTGCGATTCCTGGGGCCTCTCGCCGAACTACCACGAGTTCGCCTTCGGCCTGCCGCGCGACGGCGCGGGGAACTTCTACGTCTCGCTGAACCTCGGGTTCGGCTCGCCACACTGGTGGCACGGCCAGTCGTACGAGCCCTGGCGGGGTTGGGTGCTTCAGATCGCGCCCGACGGGACGCTCACGCCGTACGCCAGCGGGTTTCGCTCGCCGTGCGGCATCGCGCTCGACGCGCGCGGACGGTTGCTCGTGACGGACAACCAGGGTGACTGGGTACCGACGAGCTCGATCGCGCACGTCTTGCCGGGGAAGTTCTACGGCGCGCCGGCCGGCCTGAAGTGGACGGAGGAGTACCGCGCGACGAATGCCGAACCGTCGATGACGAACCCGGTCGCGGCGGAACGCACGCCGCCCGCGATCTGGATTCCGTACGGCTGGTCGCGCTCGACGGGCGACCTCGCGCCGTTCCCGGCGGACCGCCGGCGCTTCGGCTTCGGCGACGAGCAGCTCGCGGTGGCCGAGATGACGAACGGCGCCGTGCTGCGCGCGCACCTCGAGGAAGTCAACGGGCGCACGCAGGGCGCGATCCTGCCGCTGCGCCGCGGCGTGGGCAGCGCGATCCGTGCCAAGTTCGCGCCCGACGGCACGCTGTTCCTAGGGCTCACGAACCGCGGCTGGGGCGGGCGCCCCCCGGGGCACGGCATCGCGCGCGTGCGGCCGACGGGGCGCGCGGCGTTCGAGATCGAGCGCGTGCACCTCGTCGAGGACGGCTTCGAGGTGCGCTTCACCCAGCCGCTCGCGGCGGACGCGCGCGTCGCGCCGTCCGACGTGCTGTTGCGGCGGCACCACTACGACTGGTGGTGGGAGTACGGCAGCCCCGAGCGCGACCGGCGCGTCTTGCCCGTCGATTCCGTGACGGTGGCGGACGACCGGCGCTCGCTCGTCCTGCGCGCGAGCGAACTCGCGTGCGGCGCGGTCGCGACCGTCGTGTTGCCGGAGCTGCGCTCGGAATCGGGCGAGCCGCTCCTGCACCCGGAGTTCGCCTACACCGTGAACGAGCTGCCCGGCCGCGGGCCATGCGCCGAGGCGATCGCGCGCGTCGCGCCGCCGCCGCCAGCGCGCGAAAGCTCCGACCAGGGCTGGCTGCGCTTGTGCTACGCCGACGCGTTCCAGATGTGGACCGGCGAGGGCTGGCAGCTCGTCGACGTCGACCTCGACGCGGCCGATCCCACGCGGCTCGCGACGCGCGAGGGCGTCGGCGCGCTCGTCAGCCCCTCGACGTGGAAGGGCGGCGGAGCGCCGCCTTCCTTCGCGACGCGCCTCGCGTTCGGCGATTTCCGGCTGCGCTTCGACTTCCTCCTGCCCCAGGGCGGACGCGCGATGCTGCGGCTCCTCGGGCGCTACGACCTGCTGCTCGCCGCGACCAGCGACGAGCGCGCGACCTCGCTCGACTCGTGCGGCGCGCTGCTCTTCGCGGACGGGACCGGTCGCGCGCCGCTGAATCCCGGCTTCCGGACGCCGGGCGAGTGGCACCAGATGGACCTCACGTTCCGCGCGCCACGCTTCGATGCGACGGGGAAGAAGATCGCCAACGCGCGCGTCGTGCGCGCGCTGGTCGACGACGTGCTGCTCCACGAGGAGGTCGAGCTCCCCGGTCCCGGTGCGGCACGGTCGGACGAGCTGCCCGTCGGGCCGATCGTGTTCTCCGCGACGGGCGCGGGGCAAGTCGCGCTGAACTCGATCCGCATCAAGCCGACCGAGGTCGACCCGCCGGGCGGCGGCTGGCGCCTGCTGGCGGACGACGAGGACCTCGCGGGCTGGCGCGTGAGCGGCGGCGCGACGGCAACGAACGAGGACGGCGAGCTCGTGCTGGGCGGCGCCCAGGGCGCGCTCCTCAGCGCGGAGGAGTTCGGGGACGTCGAGGTCGCCTGCCGGGTCAAGGTCAGCTCGAGTGGCCAGTCGGGATTGTGGCTGCGCGCCAGCGCCGCGGACGGCGCGCTCGCGGGGTACTGCGTGCGCATCAACGCCGACGCGCCGCTCGCGGAGTACACGGGCTCGCTCGCGGGTTTCACGGCGCTGCGCGTGCAGCTCGTGGGGCCCGAGACGTGGGCCTGGCTCCACGCCTCCGCGCGCGAGGAGGCCGGCGGCACGCGCGTGCGCGTCACGTTGAACGGCGTCGAGGTCGCGAACGTGCTCGACACGCGCGCCGACCGGCCGAAGCGCGGCGCGATCGCGCTCGAGCAGCACCACGACGGCTCGCGCGCGGTGTTCGAGGGCTTGCGCGCCCGATGAAGCTCGTGCGCTTCGGACCGGCGGGCCGCGAGCGTCCGGGCGTGCTCCTCCCGGACGGCGCGCGCCTCGACTGCTCGGACTTCGGGCTCGACTGGGGCGAGGCGTTCTTCGCGAGCGACGGGCTGCCGCGCCTCGTGGCCTGGCTCGACCAGCACGCCGCGCGCGCGCCGCGGGTCGATGCCGCGGAGCGCGCCGGACCGCCGGTCGCGCGCCCCTCGAAGATCGTGGGGATCGGGCTCAACTACCGCGACCACGCCGCGGAGATGGGCGTCGCGGAACCCCGTGAGCCGGTGCTGTTCCAGAAGGCGTCCAGCGCGCTGGCCGGACCGTTCGACGAGCTCGTGATCCCGCCCGGGGCGACCAAGCTCGACTGGGAGGTCGAGCTCTCCGTCGTGATCGGCCGCGCGGCGCGCCACGTCGAGCCGCAGCACGCGCTCGAGCACGTGTTCGGCTACGCGCTGGCCTGTGACTACAGCGAACGCGCTTGGCAGAAGGAGCGCGGCGGCCAGTTCACGAAGGGCAAGAGTTTCGACGGCGCGTTCCCGCTGGGGCCGTGGCTGGTCACGGGCGACGAGCTCGCCGATCCGCAGGACGTGGAGCTGTCCCTCTCCGTGAACGGCGCGGACTGCCAGCGTGGCTCGACGCGCGGGATGATCTTCGGCGTCGCCCAGCTCGTGGCGTACGTCTCGCAGTTCATGACGCTGGAACCGGGCGACGTGCTCACGACGGGCACGCCCGCGGGCGTCGGGCTCGGGCGGCGGCCGCCGCGCTTCCTGGTCGCGGGCGACGAGGTCCGGCTCCAGGGCTCTGGGCTGGGCGCTCAGCGCCAGCGCGTGCGCGCCCGGGGCTGAGTACCTGGAGCAGAGCACCTGGAGCAGGCGCCGCCGCGCGGCTATTGTCGCCGTCGATGAACCGCGCCGCTGTGCTCGTCCTGCTGCTCTCCACCGGCTGCGTCTCCCACCCCGAGCGCCCGGCGCCCCGCGCCTCGGTCGCGGTCGCACCGCCGACGTTGGCGGAGCAGGCTGCAGCCCAGGAGGCCGCGACCCGACCCGGCCGCGAGCACAAGGCGCTCGACGTCCTGGTGGGCGCCTGGACCGCGAGCAACGTGGCGGTCGACGAGCGCGGGAACGAGAGCGACGCCGTGCCGGGGCGGGCGGCGATCGGCTGGACGCTCGGCGGGCGCTACCTGCGGATCGACGCCAGCCTCGATCTGCCCGGCGGCGCGTCGCATCTCTCGAGCGGCTTCCTGGGCTACGACCGCGTCACGCAGGAGTACCAGTGGCTCATGGTCTCCGACCTGTCGACCGGCATGGGGGTCGCACGCGGCCGCGGCGACGTGTCGCGCGGCGGTGTGCGCTTCGTGCTCGACATCGTCGAGCCACGCACGGGCACGATCGCGCGGGCGACCAGCGTGTTGCGCGCGCCGAGCCCCGACCACCTCGTCCTGGAGATCGTCGGGCCCGACGCCGCCGGGCTCGAGCGCGTGCTGCGCCGCACGCACTATCGCCGCGCGGGCTGAGGCGCGTGCCTGGCTCGGCCCGCAACCGTCGAGTTGAGGCGCGCGCCAGGCCCGCTCCTCAACTGGCGAGCACGAACTCGCGCCGGGAGAGGCGCCAGGCGCCGGCCAGCAGGGCGCCGAGCGTGAGGCAGCCCAGGACCGCGGCGGAGGTCGTGCCTTCGAGCAGTCCGGCGCCGGTGAACCCCTCGAACTGGGCCCAGGCGGGTGAGGCGTGCTGGGCGAGCAGGCTGCGCAGGTGGAACTGCACGGTCAGGACCTGGTTCTTCCCGGGCAGGTTCGCGAGGAAGCCCTCGACCGCGAAGGCGTAGGCCAGCCCGACCACGATCGGATTCTTGACGAAGCAGCCCAGGGCCGCGGCCAAGGCGGAGTACACGAGCCCGCCGGCGAGCGTCGCGCAGAGCAGCGGCGCGCCGATGCCCCACTCGAGCGGCTGGCCCGCGCCGCGCGCCAAGGCCGCAGCCTGGAGGAACAGGCCGACGCCGAGGCCCAGCATCGCCGTGAGCAAGAGCGCGCTGGCCGCCCAGCGTCCAAGCAGCAGCGAGGCGCGCGGCATCGGCCGCGTGAAGAGGTAGGTCAGCGTGCGGTCCTCGACCTCGTCCGCGATGGCGGCCGACCCGGACACGAGCCCGACCAGCGGCACCACGAGCTGCAGGACGAAGATCCAGCCCACGGCGATGGCGATCTCGCCCGGCGCATTGCTGCTGTTCAGGCGGCCCGCCAGCCAAGCGACCAGCGCGGGCGCCAGCGCCAGGAGCAGCACGATCAACGTGCGGCGCGAGCGCAGGAGCCGCGGCAGGTGCATCGCAGCGTGCAGTGCGCTGGCCTGGAGCAGCCGGATCACCGCGCCCCTCCCACGAGCTCGTCGAACAAGGCGTCGAGGCTGGCGTCGGCGATCGCCAGCCGGCGCACGCCGGCGCGCACCTCGGCCGCCAGTGCGGGCAGGCGCGTCTCGAGCTCGGCCAGATCGCGCGTCTCGACCTCCAGCGCGCCGTCCTCGCCCACTCGCACGGCGCTGACGCCGTCGAGCGTGAGCAGGGCGCGCGCCAGCCGCTTGGGGTCGCGCGCGCGGATCGCCACGCGCCGTGGGCGGCGGTCGAGCAGCGCGCGGATGTCGCGCGCCGAACCCTGTGCCAGGACACGGCCGCGGTGGAGGAGCAGCACGGTGCGCGTCAGCTCCTCGACCTCGTGCAGCACGTGGCTCGAGACCAGGACGTGCGCGCCGTGGGCCGCGAGCTCGCGGAACAGCTCCAGGGCAGCGCGCCGTGCCAGGGGATCGAGGCCGTTGAGGGGCTCGTCGAGCACGACGAACTCGGGGTCGTGCGCGATGGCCTGCGCGATGCGCACGCGTTGGCGCATGCCCTTGCTGAAGCCCGCGACGCGGCGATCGGCCGCGGACTCGAGCTGCACCCGGCGCAGCGCGCGGTCAGCCCGGTCGCGCGCCTCGGCGCGCGGGAAGCCGCTGGCGCGCAACAGGAACTCGAGCGTTCCCCGGGCCGTGAGGTCGCCCCACAGGGCGTCCTGCTGCGGCGAGAAGCCCAGGCGCCGGTACAGGCGCGCATTGGCGAAGGGGACCTCGGACAGCACGCGGATCGAGCCGCGCGAGGGCTTGAGCTCGCCCACGAGGAGCTTCAGGAAGGTCGACTTGCCCGCGCCGTTCGCGCCCAAGAGACCCACGATGCCGCCCTCGATCGTGACCGAGACGTCGGACACGCCCACGACGTCACCGTACCAGCGGCCCAGCTCGCGCGCCTCGACGACCGCGCTCACTGCACGGCCTCCATGCGGCGCACGCGCCAGGCGATCACGGCACAGGACACCACGAACCAGGCGGCGATCGAGACGTACGCCAGGTCCGCATCCCAGCGCCCGCGCACGGCGCGCACGTCGAACACGTGCTCCGCGATCTTGCCCCAAGCCATCGAAGGCGACAGCGCGCGCCAGGCTGCGGTCTTGTTGAGCTGGGCCAGCAGTGCGGCGAGCGCGCCCGCGCCCAGCACGACGCCGAACGTGACGGCCAGCGCGTAGGCCTTGCGCGTCGCCAGGCACGAGGCCGCCAGCACGATCGTGCCGATCGACACGACCCAGGCCGCGCCGTACAGCAAGGCCTTCCAGATCACGTCGCCCTCCAGCCGCACGAAGGACCACTCGGGTGAGGCGAGCGTGGCGACCGAGCACACGACCAGCGTGGGCGCCAAGGCCCCCAATGCTCCAAACGTCGCGACGATCAGGAAGCGGCCCAGCACGTAGCCCCAACGGGTGAGCGGCCGCGCGAAGAGCAGGAGGTGCGCGCCGCTGCGGCGGTCCTCGGCCACGAGGCCCGCCCCATACCAGGCCACGAGCAGCAGCGAGAAGGCCGACATGGACAGGTGGAACAGCGCGATCTGCTTGCGGACCGCCAGCGCCTCGGCGGCCGCGTCCCGCATCATCGAGCCCGCCATCTGCCCGATCACGCTGTCACCGCCCAGCGCCTCGGGCGTGGTGCCCTGCTCCAGCGCGTAGCGCGTGTAGACCACGAACGAGAAGATCACGGTCGCGATCGCCGGCGGCGCGAGCAGCAAGACCAGCGCGAGCCGGCGGCGGAACGCCACGCGCATCCCGGCTTTCCACAGCGCGATCGGCGCGCGCGGATTCGCGCGCAGCGTGCCCGCGAAGGGGCGGTAGACCTCCAGGTGCGTCTCGGCTTTCACGGGCGCTCACCGCCGGCTGCGAGCGCCTGCAGGAACGCGGCCTCCATCGTGGCGCGCTCGGGCTCCACGGCCGACACGCGCACGCTGGCGCGCGCCGCGGCGGCCAGCACCTCGTCCGCGTCAGCGCCCGGCTCGCCCGGCGGCGCGGGCGGCAACTCGACGGCCAGCGCGCCGCCTGCGGCCGGCGCGCACGCCAGTCCCGCGGACCGCAACTCGCGCGCGAACACGTCCGCGTCGCCCTGGAACTCGACGCGCACGCTCGGGCGCGCCGAGCCCACCAGGTCCGTGATGCGCCCCGCGGCCGCCGCGCGGCCCTTGGACAGCACGACGACGGCGTCGCAGGTGGCCTCGACGTCGGGCAGGAGGTGCGAGCACAGGATCAGGCTCTTCTGCTGCGCGTGGCCCAGGTCGTGGACGAGGTCGAGCATGTGCCGTCTCCCGGCCGGGTCGAGCCCGTCGGTCGGCTCGTCGAGCAGCAGCAGCGGCGGGTCGTGCACGAGCGCCTGCGCCAGCTTGAGACGCTGCTTCATGCCCGTCGACCAGCCGGCGACCTCACGGTAGCGAGCCTCGTCCAGCCCGGCGTAGTCGAGTACCTCGTGGGCGCGCGTCATCGCGTCGCGCGGCGCGAGGCCCGAGAGGCGGCCCAGCATGGCGATGGTCTCGACGCCGCTCATGCCGGGCACCAGGCAGTCGCCCTCGGGCATGTAGCCGACCTCGCGACGCAAGCGCGCGCGGCCCGCGGTCGAGCGCGGATCGCAGCCGGCGATGCGCGCGCTTCCGGAGTCGGGCGCGACCAGACCCAGGCACAGCTTGAGCAGCGTGGTCTTGCCCGCGCCGTTGGGGCCCAGGAGCCCCGTGGGCCCGGGCGCGAGCGCCAGCGTGAGGCCGTCCAGCGCGCGCACCGCGCCGTACGACTTCGCCAAGGCGTCGAGGACCAGGATCGGCTCCGTCACGCCGCTCCTCACGCTCCCCGGCGCAGTGCGCGGCGCACGAGCGCCGACGCCAGATCGGCGGCCAACACGAGGCCGGCTCCCAGCACGACGAAGGCCAGCATCTCGTCGTAGAACTGCTTCGCGCGCGAGTCCTGGATCCAGTAGCCGAGCGACACGACCCCCAGCATGCCGAGCACGGTCGCCTCGCGCACGCAGGTCTCGAAGCGATAGAAGAAGTAGAGCAGGTAGCGATTGGCAGCCAGCGGCAGCGCGGCGAGCCAGGCACCTTGCGCCCGCGAGGCCCCCAAGCTGCGCCAGGCGGACAGCGGGCGTGGGTCGAGGTTCTCGACCGTCTCTGCCCCGAGCTTCCCGAGGATCCCGGCGTTGTGGATCGCGAGCGCCAGCACCGCGGGCCAGGCGTTGGGGCCGAGCATGGCGAGGAGCAGGAAGGCCCAGACGTACTCGGGGACCGCGCGCAGCAGCACGAGCCACGCGCGCACGAGCGGCGCGACCACGCGCCAAGCGGGCCACCCGGGCCGCCCCGCGTCGCCGAAGGGCGTGGGGCTGGCCACGTTGCGGGCCGCGAGGAACGCGCCGCCGAGCGCGGCGATCCCGGCCAACACGATCGCCAGGACGGAGATCGCGAGCGTCTGGAGGAGCCCCGCGTAGCCGCGGTCTTGCCACAGCCCGTGCGCGAAGGCCAGCCAGTCGGAGCATCCCCAATCCGTGCCGCGCAGCGCGTGCGGCGCGGCGTCGACGGCCAGGAAGCGTGCCAGGTTCTCGGCCCGCCGCGTGCTGAACAGGTCGTCGAGGGCGATGTCGCCGCCCAGCCAGGAGTAGGCCACGAGCGCCACGAGGCCGAGGAGCGAGGCGCGGGCCAGCCGACTGCGCGGGCGCTCGCGCCGCAGGCGGTCTAGGTCCAGGGCGGTGCGCTGCGCCGTGCTCACGCCACGAACCTCCGGCGCAGTGCGCCGCTCCAGGCCTCGATCGCCAGGACCAGCGCGACGAGCGCGTAGAGGTAGGTCCACACCTCGCGGTAGTGGAGGTTCTCGAAGGCCTGCGCGATCGCATAGCCGAGCGTGGGGAAGCCGAAGAACCCCAGGACCGCCGCGCTGCGCACCGCGCACTCGAAGCGGTAGAAGGAATAGGCGGCCATGTCCGGCGCCGCGCGCGGCACGAGGCCGAACACGAACACCTGCAAGGGCGTGGCGCCCGCGCCGCGCAGGGCCCAGGCCGCGTCACGGGGTGCCTCCTCGACCATCTCGGAGAAGATCTTCGCCAGCGTGCCGCCGTAGGGGATGGCGATGGCGGCCACGGCCCCGGCGGTGTTCAGGCCGAAGGCGGCCAGGAACAAGACGGCCCAGAGGAGCTCGTGCACGGAGCGCATGACGACGATCACCAGGCGCGCCGCCGCCCACACGGTCGGCCCGAGCGTGCGCGCGCAGAGCCTGCGCAATGGACCGGCCCCGCCGGAGAGCTCGCCGGACCACCAAGCGCTCGTCGACAGGAAGCCCAGCGCGATCCCCAGGACCAGCGCCACGCTCATGGCCGCGGTCGCGAAGACCACGGTGCGGCGGGCCGCCGCCAAGGCTTGCGCCAGGATGTGCGGCGTGCCGGCGGGGACGGGCGCTTCGTAGTCGAGCGCCGGACGCAGCGCCGCCGCGAAGAACTCGCGCGCCACGGCCAGCCCACCGGACTCCGGCACGAGACGCGCGAGGGGAGCGTCGAGCGCGAGCCAGGCGGCAAGGCCCGCCACGAGCAGGGAGGCGGCCACGGAGACCCGGGGCGTGACGGGGAACGGACGCCGTGCCGGGTCAGGCGGAGGGCGCGGGTTCGACACGCTCCAGGCCCTCCAAGGAGTAGAGCGCGGCCAGCTCGCGTTCCGTGACCCTGCCGGTCGGCGCATCGAACGCGATGCGTCCGGCGCGCAGCCCGACGAGCCGCGGGAAGCAGGCGCGCGCGAGCTGGATGTCGTGGATCGAGACGATCAAGGTCAGCCCGCGCTCGCGCGAGATCGCGGCCACGAGCTCGACCAGGTCGCGTGCCCGGGCCGGATCGACGGACGAGACGGGCTCGTCGAGCAGCAGCGCCGCCGGGCCCTGATAGAGCGCGCGCGCCAGCGCCACGCGTTGGCGCTGGCCGCCGGAGAGCGAGTCCGTGCGCTGGTAGAGCTTCTCGCCGATCCCCACCCGCTCCAAGATCGCGGCGGCGCGCGCGACCTCGGCGCGCGAGGGCAGGCACAGGGAGCGCACGCCCGCCAGGAAGCCCTGCCGTCCCAGTCGCCCCGAGAGCACGTTCACGAGCACGCGCACGTTGGGGACGAGCGCGAGGTCTTGGTGGACGAAGCCGATGCGCGCGCGCACAGCGCGCAGGGCCCTGGGTCCCAGCTCGTCGAGGCGCTGGCCGTCGACGCAGACCGTGCCCGAGGTCGGCGCCAGGGAGGCGTTGAGCAGCCGCAGCAGCGTGGTCTTGCCCGCGCCGCTCGGGCCGACGAGGGCCAAGGCCTCACCGGGCTCGACGACGAGGTCGAGAGCCGCGAGCGCCGGGCGCCCGGCGAAGGCCACCCCGGCCCCCCGCAGCGTGAAGGCCGCGGAGTCGGGACGCGCACGCGCCCCGGCTCCGGCCTCAGCGCAGGAGCCCGATCTCGACGGCGGTCTTGCGGAGGAGCTCAAACGTCTCGTTCGTGCAGGCGATCAGGCCGTCCTCGGCGCGGTCCAGCGCGGCGAGCAGCCGGCGGTCTTCGCCCTGGATGGCGATCAGCTCGGCCTGCAGCTTGTCCGTGAAGCCGGGGCCGTAGACCTGGTCGAGCTTGGGGTGCGCCGTGAAGTTGTAGTCGGCGTACTCCGGCGTGGTCCAGACGATGCGCACGAGATCGGTGTCGACCTTCTTCTCCTTGACCCACTTGTCGAACACCGTGTAGTCGACGACGCCGGCGTCGAACGTGCCGGCCGCGACGAGCTGGATCGTCTTGTCGTGGCTGCCGGAGAAGCGCGGCTCGGCGCCGAAGAACTCCTTGGGGCTCTGCTTCGTGGCCTGGCGCAGGAAGTACTCCGGCATGAGTCGGCCGGAGGTCGAGCTGGCCGAGCCGAAGGTGAACTGCTTGCCCCGCAGCGCGGTCGGGAACTCCTTCGAGGGGGTCAGGCCGGAGGCCTTGTTTGCGATGACGTAGCTCTTGAAGCGCACGTCGCGGGCCCCGCAGGCGATGGCGCGGGCGCCCGGGACCGCGGCGCGCGCCTGGCAGCCGGTGTAGCCGCCGAACCAGGCCAGCAGCACGTCGCCGTTCTTGAAGGCGTCGACCGAGGCGTTGTAGTCGGCCGACGGCACGTACTCGACGGGCACGCCGAGCTTGGACGCGAGGTGCTGAGCGAGCGGCGCGTACTTCTCCGCGAGCTCGGTCGTGTTCTGGTTGGGGATGCCGGTGAACTTGAGCACCGGCTTGGCCTGCGCCCGAACGGGCGCGGCGAGCATGGCCAGCGCGGCCAGGGCCACGGAGCCACACAGCAGGGAGCGACGGAGCGGGAGTGACATCACGGCCACCTTTCGCGCGCCAGCTCCCGGAACAGGCGGGCAGGCCGGCGCGTCAGCGGAACTCTCGGACGGGGACAGGGCGGGGAGCATACTCCTGGAGGACCGCTGCCGCACCAAGCGCACGCCACGCGGCGGCGGTCCAGCCACCGCGCCCTCCTGATTTCCGCCGCGCACGAACCGTGGGGGAGTCCTGGTCCCTGCGCGAATCCTCGCTACGATCCCCGCGCAGCGCACGACGCTTCCCCGGGACTCCCCAGCAAACGAGGACGCAATCCATGGCGGACGGAACAGCACGGACGGACGGCGCAGCCGAGCCCGTGGATCTCTCGCGGCGCGTGTTCCTGCGCGGGGCCGGCGGCGCCGCCGCGGGCGGCGTGCTGGCACCGGCGCTCTTGGGCGCTGCGGCGGGCGGGTGCGCCGCGGGTGCCACGGCCGGCGCGGGGGCCGCGACGTCGGCGGCCTTGGCCGCGCCGCCCGGGGCGGACCCGGCCGGGCGCGAACTCGTGGGCGAGGTCGAGATCGAGCTGGCGATCAACGGCACGCGGCAGAAGCTCGTCGTCGAGCCGCGCACGACGCTGCTCGACGCGCTGCGCACGCGGCTCGAGCCGCCGCTCACCGGCACGAAGAGCGTTTGCGAGCGCGGGAACTGTGGCGCGTGCACCGTGCTCGTCGACGGCGAGCCGCGCTACGCTTGCCTGCAACTCGCCTGCGACCTGCGCGGTCGCGCGATCACCACGGTCGAGGGTCTGGGGTCGCCCGAGAAGCTCTCCGTGCTCCAGCAGGAGTTCGTCGCCCAGGACGGCAGCATGTGCGGCTTCTGCACGCCGGGCTTCGTCGTGGCGATCACGGCCTGCCTGCAGCGGGACCCGCGCGCCTCCGAGCAAGAGATCCGGCGTGCGTGCGCCGGCAACCTGTGCCGCTGCGGAACGCACCCGCAGGTGTTCGCGGCCGCGCTGGCCGCCGGCCGGCGCCTCGCGGAGGGCCAGCGATGAAGCTCGAGCCCCGCGCTGTTCCGCTCCAGGACGCCCCGCCGAAGCGCAAGGTCAAGACGACCCAGGTCGTGAACGGCATCGAGACCGAGGTCGAGATCGAGGTCGAGGACGTGCCGGCGGGCCAGTGGCCGCCGCGCGCGTCGCTGCGCGTCCTGAACCACGACATCCCGCGCGTCGACGGGCCGGTCAAGGTCTCGGGGGCGGCGCGCTACACGCACGACGTGCGCGTTCCGGGCATGGTCTGGGCGCGGCTCCTGCTCTCGCCGCTGCCGCGCGCGCGGGTCGCCGCGCTCGACCTCGAAGCCGCGCGCGCGGTGCCGGGCGTGGTCCACGTGCTGGTCGTCGAGCGCGAGGAGACGGGCTGGCTGGGCCAACCGGTGGCGGTCGTCGCGGCCGAGACGCTCGAGGCCGCCGGGGACGGCCTGCGCGCGCTGGCGGCGCGCTTCGAGCCGCTCCCGTGGGTCGTCGACCACGCCGCGGCGGTCCGCGAGGGGGCGCCCGCGGTCGGGCGGGGGGCCAACGTGGGTCGGCCGGAAACCGACGGCGACGAGGCGCGGGCGCGCGCGGCACTCTCGGCCTCGGCCACACGCGTCCGGGCCACCTACACCGTCCCGGTCCAGCACCACGCGAGCCTCGAGACGCACGGCGTGGTCGTCGACTACCGCGGCGGCGAGGACGCGGTCGTCTACTGCTCGACGCAGTACGCGCAGGGCTTCGCGGCCGAGGCGGCCAAGGAGCTCGGGCTCAAGGCCGGCAACGTGCGCGGTGTCGTCGAGCACATGGGCGGCGGCTTCGGCTCGAAGTTCGGGCTGGATGCCCAGGGGCTGTACGCCTGTCGGATCGCGAAGGAGCTCAAGCGCCCGGTGCACCTGATGCTCGATCGGCGCGCCGAGTTCCTGATGAGCGGGAACCGCTCGGGGACGTCGATGACGATCGAGGCCGGCTGCGACGCGCAGGGCTCCCTGACCGGGCTGGTGGCCGAGGCCTGGAAGCACGGCGGCCTGGGCCGCGGATCACTGTCGGGCCTGCCCTACTGCTACAAGGCCGGCGCGCACTTCCGCGACGTGCGCTCGGTTCGGATGCACCTCGACGCGAGCCGCGCGATGCGCGCTCCAGGCCATCCCCAAGCGTCGTTCGGCATGGAGTCGATCCTGGACGAGCTGGCCTACGCCGCCGGCCTCGACCTGGTGGAGATCCGCCGGCGCAACGCGGCGCATCCGGCCTGGGTGCGCCAGCTCGACCGCGTGGCGCGCGAGATCGGCTGGGACCAGCACCCGCACCGCACGCAGCCGGGCAAGCCCGACCGCGAGGAGTGCATCGGCATCGGCTTTGGGATCTCGAACTGGGGCTCGGGAGGCTCCAGCGATTGCGAGGCCGAGGTGCGCATCGAGAAGGACGGCAGCGTGGTCGTGGCCTGCGCCGCGCAGGATCTGGGCACTGGCACGCGCATGTACATGGCGGCGATCGCCGCCGAGGAATTCGGCCTGCCGGTCGCGGCGGTCACGGCGCGTCTGGGCGACTCGCGCCTGCCGACCGGCGTGGCCTCGGGCGGCAGCGTGACGACGCCGTCCGTGGCGCCGGCCGTGAAGGACGCCTGCACGCGCGCGCGAGGCGCGTTCGCCGCGCACCTCGCGCAGGTCCTGGGCCGCTCGGCCGAGGGCTTCCGCTTCGGGCCCGATGGCGTGCGCCACGACGGGATGACCGAGCGGCTCGCGTGGTCCAAGGCCTGCGGCACGCTGCCCGCCGAGGGCCTGAGCGCGCGGGGCAAGTGGCAGGAGTCGCTCCAGACGCGCGGCGTGCGCTGCACGCAAGCGGCGCAGGTCGCGGTCGATCCCGGCACGGGCCGCGTCCGCGTGCTCCACATGGTGTGCCTCCAGGAGGTCGGGCTGGCCCTGAACCGCTTGGCGGTCAAGAGCCAGATCCAAGGCGGGATGATCCAGGCCTTGGGGTACGCGTTGGGGGAGGGTCGGCAACTCGACTCCGCGCTCGGCCTGCAGCTCAACGCGAGCTTCGAGGAGTACAAGATCCCGCACGCGCTCGAGATCCCGCGCATGACGACGCTGATCGACGACGACGACACGCGCAACGGCGTGGCGGGTGTGGGCGAGCCGCCCGCGATCCCCGGCGCCAGCGCGATCGCGAACGCGGTGCACAACGCCTGCGGCGCGCGCGTGCGCGAGCTGCCGATCACGCCGGACAAGGTGCTCCTGGCCCTCGGAAAGGTGGTCTGACGTGAAGTCCTTCCGCTTCCTGAACCCGGCCTCGCTCGACGAGGCGATCGCGCTCGCCACCGCGCCGGACGCGGGGGATGCGCGCTTCTTGGCCGGAGGCCAGGACCTCCTGACGGAAATGCAGGAGCACCTCGCGGAACCCGACCGCGTCGTGAACCTGAAGTCGGTGCCGGGCCTCGATCGCATCGAGGCCGGCGGCGGTCGCCTGCGCGTGGGCGCGCTGGCGACGCTGGTGCGCCTCGAGCGCGAGGCGGCGGTCCGCGCGCGCTGGGCGGCGCTCTCGGAAGCCGCCGCGTCGGTGGCGAGCCCGCAGATCCGCTCGTGCGCCACGCTGGGCGGGAACTTGTGCCAGCGGCCGCGCTGCGCGTACTACCGCATCGAGGAGGCGCGCTGCCTGAAGAAGGGCGGCACGGAGTGCTTCGCGTACGGCGGCTCGAACAAGTACAGCGCGATCCTGGGCGGCGGGCCGAGCTGGATCGTTCACCCCAGCGACCTCGCGCCGGCGCTCGTGGCGCTCGACGCCGAGATCGTGCTGCGCGGCGCCGGCGGCGAGCGGCGCCTGCCGCTCGAGAAGTTCTACGTCCTGCCGGCCGACGGCGACGTGACGAAGGAGACCGTGCTGGCGCCGGGCGAGGTCGTCACCGAGGTCGTGGTGCCCGAGCCGCCCGCCGGTGCGCGCTCCACCTATCTGAAGTTCCGCGAGCGCGAATCCTACGACTTCGCGCTCGCGGCGGTGGCCGCCTCGCTCGTGCTGCAGGACGGTGTCGTGCGCACCGCGCGGATCTGCCTCGGCGGGGTCGCGCCGGTTCCCTGGCGAGCGCCGCAGGCCGAGGCCGCGCTCCTGGGTCGCCGGCTCGATGCCGCGCTGGCGAAGCAGGCCGCCGCGGCCGCGCTCGCGGGCGCCGCGCCGCTGGAGCAGAACGCGTTCAAGATCCCGCTCACGAAGACGCTCGTGGAGCGCGCGCTCCTGGCGCTCGCCCGCTGAACCCGCGGAGGCTTGCGAAGATGACCCCCGAACCCACGCCGAGCGCCGCGCCGCGCGCCCTGGCGCCTTTCTGCGTCCACATCCAGAGCAAGAAGGCCTACTTCCTGGGGCGCCCGCCGAACACGGAGGCGGAGCTCCTGGATGCCAGCCAGTCCTGCTGGTGCCGCCGGACGATGCAGGCCCTGGGCCCCGATCGGGGCCTGGTCGACCCGGCCGACTGCCGCGCCGGGCGCGCCTGCTACGAGCCCGTGCTGTAGGATCGGAGCGCTCGCCCGCCCTGGAGGATCCCCCGTGCTGCACTCCGCGCTCCTGCTGCCGCTCCTCGCGCCCACTGGCGCCGAGAGCGCGCCCGTCTCCGGACACTACGTCGAGGCGCGCACCGCGAGCGTCTTCGCCGGCGCGTGCCACTACAACGGCGAGTTCGTGACCGCGGGCCGTGATGCGCTGTGTGCCTGGCGCATCGAGGCCGGCGCCTTTGGCGGCGTGGACCTGGCGGGCGTCGCGATCGCGGCGATCGTGGCCGGCGAGTCGAACCTCGACGAGCGCGGCACGCGCGGCAGCGTCGTGCTCGTCGACGCCGCCCTCACGCCCGAGCGCGCGCTCGCCGCCGTGCGCTGGCTCGTCGCGACCCGCGCGGCCTTGCTCGGCGACGTGGTCGAGGTGCGCGCGACGAGCCTGGCTCTGGAGCTCGCTGGCGACGCCTATGCGCTCTCGGCCGAGGGCGTCGCGCTGCGCGGCAGCGCGCTGCCCGACCGCGCCTGCTGCGCGATGCCGCAGATGGTCTGGTACCGGCCGCTCGAGCCGCTCGCGGGCACGCTCGTGGGCCTCGACGAGACCTTCGCCGTCGAGGTTCCGGCCTTGGGCCGTGCCTGGTCGCGACCGGGCGAGAACGCGGCGTTCCTCGGCCGGTTCGGAGCGCACTGACGCCGCGATGTCCGCACGCTCTGCGGTGGTCCTGGCCGGTGCCGGGCTGGCCCTGGCGGGCGCGGCCTTGGTGTGGCTCCTGGCCGTCCGCGACGCGGGTGGCTCAGCCGCGCCGCACCCGTCGACGTGGGCGGAGGCACCCGTGTGGCCGGCGCCAGAGATCCTGACGCCGCGCGCCCCGCTCGATCTCGTGGCCGCGGAGGAGGGCCCCTCAGGGGGGGGCCACGGGCCGCGCTCGGGCCGGGCCGTGGGCGTGGACGTCCCGGCTCCCGACGCGCTGCGCAGCGTGCGCGGACGGGTGCTCGACGCGCAGACCCGCGAGCCTCTGCCCGGCTTCCACGTGCGCTTCCTCTCGCGCCGTCCGCAGAACGTGACGGCCGTGACCGACGAGCGTGGGGAGTTCCTGACCGAGCGCGAGCTCGCCAGCGGCGTCGTCGCGGTGAGTCACCTGCCCGACCTCACGCAGCCGCGCTATGCCGGGCGTCATGAGCTGGAGCCGGGGGAGTTCCTGCTGCCCAAGGCGGGCGAGGGCGCGCCTGCGTTCGTGGTCGAGCTTCAGGCGCGCGTGCCACGGCGGCTCCTCGAGGTCGACGTGCGCGGCCCGGATGGGCTCCCGGCGAGCGACGCCAGCGTGTCGCTCAGCGCCGGGCGCCGTGACGAGCGCGGCACGTTCACGGCCCACGCGCGCGACTTCGAGGTGGCGGACCTCGCCGGCCGCGCGCGCTTCGCGCTGTTCGGCGAGGAGGCCTTCCAGAACACGTACCGCGTCGAGGCCGAGAAGGGCGGCACGCTGGTTTCCGAGGCGCGCGAGATCGACCCGCCCCTGCCGCTCGACCCCGAGCGGCTCGACCTGTACCCCGGCGCCGTGCTGCGCGTGCGCGTCAGGAACGACGAGGGTCGCCCGGTGCCGGGCGTATCGCTGTGGCTTTCGACGCCCGAAGCAGGCCGCTTCGCCGCTGGGCGGCGCGGCGAGACCGATGCCGAGGGCGAGCACCACTTCACGGGGCTACGCGCGACCTGCTGGACGGTCTCGGCCGTGCACCCCTGGACCGGCGACGCCGTGGAGAAGGCCGTGGACCTCGCCGCGGGCGAGTACGCCGACGCCGAGCTGCGGCTCTCGGTCCGTAGCCTCCGTCTGGGCGCGCAGGGGCTCGTGCTCGACGAGCGGGGCGACCCCGTGGCGGGGGTCGCGGTGAACGTGCAGGCCTCGGGCTCGGCGCCGGTCGAGATCACGACGGATGCCTCGGGACGCTTCCAGTACTGGGGGCTGTCCAGCGCGGGCCTGCTCCTGGGCTTCGGAGGCGGATTCCTCGACGATCGCTTCGACCCGGCGTTGCTGTCGGTGCCCTTCGGCGCGACGGGGCTCCTCGTGCGGCGCGTCGAGCGCCGCGTGGAGCGCGCCGCGCTCATCGAGGTCGTCGACGCCGAGACCAAGCTGCCCTGCGCGCGCGCGGCCGTGTGGCTCGCGCGCCCCGAGACGGCGTCGCTGTCCGGCACGCTGGCGGTCCAGCGCTTCAGCGCGCCGAGCGGCGTCGCCTCGCTCGCGCTGCCGCTGGGCAACGACACGCGCTACGCCGTGGATGCGCCGGGCTACCTGCGGGCGGAGGGCGAGCTCGCCGACCTGCTCGAGCGCGCGCGCGACGGGCGCGCGCTGCGTGTCGAGCTGCGCCGCGGGTTCGAGCGCGAGGTCGAGGTCCGCGACCGGATCACGCGCGCGCTGCTCTCCGACGCGGTCTTCTTCACCCGCGACGCCGTCGTGGGGGCCACCGATGGCGCAGGCCGCGCGCGGCTGGCTTCCCCGGCCTGGCCGGGAGTCCTGCGCGTCGAGTGCACGGGGTACGTGCCGCTCGCCTGGGATCCGATCGCGGCGGGCTGGCCGGGCACGGTCGTGTGGCTCGATCCCGTGCGCGCGCGCTGAGCGGTACGGAGTCGGTACGGAGTCAGGCTCCGCTCCGCCGATCTCCCCCCCCTGCGTCGGCCG
>JAEUHZ010000066.1 GCA_016795205.1 Planctomycetota bacterium
CCGCGAAGGCGGCCGAGGCGGGGGGCGAGAACGGCGGAGTGGAGTCTGACTCCGTACTGACTCCGCACCGTGCTAGCTTCCTCGCCGAGCGCGATGGAAGACCACCCGAGCCCCTGGGACCAGGACCTGACTCCGCCGAACGGCACGCCGCCCGCCCCGGCCTTCGCCGACGGTGCCGACCGGCGGCTCGAGCTGGGCTGGATCCCGGCCTCGCGCTACGGCGGGCTGATCTTCTGCTCGGTCGCGGGGGCGCTCGGGTTCCTGGTCCTCTCGGGCGTCGTCGCGCTCGGCAAGCTCCCGATCCTGGTCTACCTGCTGCTCGTCACCGCGCTGCTCGTCGTCACGGGCCTGGGGCTGACGCTCGCCTGGCTGTGGCCGCAGTGGGAGCACGCGCGCGCCGGCTATCGCATCCGGCCCGACCGCATCGAGAGCTGGAGCGGGGTCTTGTGGCGGCGCAGCGTCTCCGTGCCGATCTCGCGCGTGCAGTACACGGACGTGCGGCAGGGTCCGCTCCAGCGCCGGCACGGCTTCGCCACGCTGGTCGTGCACACGGCGGGGACGCTGAGCTCGGACATCGCCTTCCAGGGGCTCCCGCCGGGCCTCGCGAACGACGTGCGCGACTGGCTCGTCGCGCAGACCGGTTCCGATGCGGTCTGAGGCCGGTTCCGCCGAGCGGCGCCTGCATCCCGCGTCGCTCGTCTTCCGGGTCGGACGCCACGCGCGCGGGCTGCTGCTGCCCGCGGCGGTGGTGTACTTCTTCTCGCGCGGCGAGACCTGGCAGGTGTGGCTCGCGGCGCTGTTCGTGCCGATCCTGCTGTTCGACGTCTTCCGCTACCTGACGTTGCGCTGGCGCTACGACGCCGAGGAGCTCGTCCTGCGCGAAGGCTGGATCTTCCGCAGCGAGCGGCACATCCCCTACGCGCGCATCCAGAACGTCGACCTGAAGCAGAACGTCCTGCACCGCGCGCTGTCCGTCGCGGAGGTCACGATCGAGACCGCTGGAGGCGTGGAGCCCGAGGCCTCGCTGTCGGTCGTGTCCCTGACGCAATACGACGAGCTGCGCCAGCGCGCGTTCGCCGGACGTGCGTCCGGTGGCGCGGAGCCCGGCACCCGCTCCACGCCCGCCGACCAGCCGGCGGACGCTGCGCCAGCCGCGGCGGAGACCGTGCTCCAGCTCGCACCGAGCGACGTCCTGCTCCTGGGCCTGAACCCGGGCCGAGGCCTGGCGCTGGTGGCGATCGCCTGGGGCGCGCTGCGCGAGCTCGGGCTCTTCGAGGGCTGGGAGGAGAGCGTGAACGAGGCCACCGCCGACCCCGACTCGATCGCCGCGCTGGCCCGCTACACGACCGCGCTCTTGTTCGTGGGCGGGATCGCGGCCTTGTTCGCGCTGTCCCTCGGCGGCGCGTTCGTCGAGTTCTTCGGCTTCCGCCTGGAGGACGACGGGCCCGTGTTCCGGGTGCGGCGTGGGTTGTTCACCCGCGAGGTCCTGACGATCCCCAAGGGTCGCATCCAGGTCGTCTCCGTCGAGCGCCCCTGGTTCCTGGCGCTGTTGGGCCGGGCGCGCGTCGAGGTGCGCACCGCGGGGGGCATCGACACGAGCGGCGGTGGACGGGGCCGTGGCGGACGGCACTTCGCGCCGATCGTGCGGGTCGAGCGCGTGCCCGAGCTCCTGGCGCGCATCCGCCCTGGGCTCGCGCTCGACGGCGTGAGCTGGCGGCCGCTGGCGCGCCGCGCCCCGCGGCGCTTCCTGGTGGCGGCCCTGCTCCCGGCGCTGCCGCTCGCGGGCCTCTCCGTCGTGTTCTTCGAGTGGATCGGCGCCGGGATCGCGGCCGCGATCCTGGGCTTGGCCCTGACCGCCGGCGTGCGCCGCGCGCGTCGCGCGGGCTGGGCCCGCGCGAGCTGGGGCATCGCCGTGCGCGCCGGCGCGTTCTCGACCTCGGAGCACGCGACCTTCGACGACAAGATCCAGTGCGTCGACCTGCTGGAGACCCCCTTCGATCGCCGGCACCGGCACGCGACGTTGCGGGTCGACACGGCCGGTGCGCTCCTGCGGCAAGGCGTCGAAGTCGCGATCCCCTATCTGGATCGGGCCGAGGCCGAGACCCTGCGCGCCGAGCTCGTGGGCGCCGCCGTCCGCGCGCGGTTCCGCTGGTGAGGGGGCGACCGCCCGCGAGGCGCGGGTCGTGGCGAGCCATGGAACCGCGGCCCGGCACCGCTACCTTCTCCGCGCTCCAGGCGAGAGCCGACGCGCGCCGATGCACCCGTCCCGACCCGCCCCGCCGAACCACTCGAGCCACGCCATGACCAAGCCCGTCCGCCCCATCCTGTGGATCCCTGGCCCCACCGAGGTACGCCCCGAGATCCTGGCCGAGTGCTCGCGCCCCATGATCGGTCACCGCTCGAAGGCCATGACGGTCCTGCAAGAGCGGCTCGATCCGCACCTGAAGCTGGCGTTCGGGCTCGCGGACGGCTCGGACGCCAGCGTCGCCGTGCACACCTGCGCCGGCACCGGGCTGATGGAGTCGTCGCTCCTGGGAGTGGGCCCGCGCGTCCTGTGCGTCGTGAACGGCAGCTTCAGCAAGCGCTTCCACGAGATCGCCGTCGCGCTGGGCAAGCAGGCCGTGAAGCTCTCCGCCCCGATGGGCTCACAGGTGCCGTTCGCGCAGATCGAGCAGGCACTGTCGCAGCAGGGTCCGTTCGACGCGCTGACGATCGTCTCGAACGAGACCTCGACCGGCGTGCGCACGCCGCTCTCCGAGCTGGCCGCCCTCACGCGCAAGTTCCGCGAGACGATGGTGCTCGTCGATTTCGTCAGCTACATCGCGGGCGCACCGATCGACTTCGACGAGCACGGCTTCGACTTCGGCTTCGCCGGCATCCAGAAGGCCCTGGCGCTGCCGCCGGGACTCACGGTCGCGTGCGCCTCGCGCCGCTACCTCGAGCAAGCCAAGACACGCCAGAGCCGTGGCTTCTACCTCGACCCGGTCAAGGTGTTCGCCGGCCACGCCGAGCGCGCGACGATGGCCACGCCGGCGATCTCGCTCTACTACGCGCTGGCGCAGGAGCTCGAGGACATCTCGGCCGGCGTCACGCTGCCCGCCAGCCAGAAGGGCAAGACGGGTCGCGCCGCGTGGCAGGCACGCTTCGACGAGCACACGCGCATGCAACAGGTCACGGAAGCCTGGGCCGCGAGCAACGGGCTCGAGCTGCTGCCCGCGCCCGCGCTGCGCTCGACGACGATCTCCTGCATCCAGGCCGGCGACCTCGACGTGCCGGCGTTCCTGGCGGCGATCAAGGCGCGCGGCCACGAGCTCGGGAACGGCTACGGCGACCTCAAGGACAAGACCTTCCGCATCGGGCACATGGGCGACCACACCGAGTCCCGGCTGGCGGAGATGCTGCAGCTCGCCGACGACGCGATCGCCGAGGTGCGCGGCGCGCGCGCGCGCTCCTGATCCGCCCCTCCGCACCAGCTGCTCCAGCCACGGACACTCCCGCCCAGGCGCGCGCGCCACGCGTGCGGGGTCGGGTCGGGGCGCGTTGGCCGCCGGGGCCAGGGCGCCCGAGCGCGACCTCAATCCACGACCATGCGCTTGCGGCGCGCGAGGTCCACGGCAACCGCGCGCAGCTCCTCGGGCCCGAGCCGATGGAGCTGGTGCGCGAGCGTGCGCGTCGGATCGATGACCCCCTGGGCGCCGGCCGCGACCCGCGCGTCGAGGATCAGGAGCAGGTCGGCGAGCAGCCGCGCGTAGGCCGCCCCGTGCGGCGTGGGGCCCGGCCCACTCTCCGCGGACTCCAGCACCTGGACGAGCGCCAGGCGCGGGTCCGGGGCCACGCACAGCGCCGTGAGCTGCGCGCGCAGCTCGAGCTCCTCGTGCACGCGCGCCGCGGAGAACCCGGCGTCGGCGAGCAGCGCCAGCGCCGCCGGCCAGCGGCGCGCGAGCGGCAGGAAGCGCGTGCGGTCGCACAGGTGCCCTTCCTCGTGCGCGGCGGTCACGGCCAACAGGTCGTCGAGCTCGAGCCGTCCCAGCGCCAGCCCCGCGGGCGCCCGGTCGACCAGCACGGCCAATCGCACGCGCTGGGCCTGACCCAAGAGCGCTTCCGTCGCGGTGCGCGAGCGCACGCCGTCCGGACCGACCTCGGCCTCCAGCCCGCCGACCGCCAGCGCGCGTCGCACGCGCTCGGGCGAGCCCTCGAAGCGCCGCGCCAGCTCGTCCCAGGCCGCGAGCTCCGCGCGCACCGCGTCGACGTCGATCCAATAGCCCTCGTGGAGCGCGGCGCCCGCGATGCGCGCGCCCCGGCGTCCCGCGCGGCTGGGTAGATCGGCGCCCTCGCACCAGGCGATCGCGCCGCGCCAGGGCACGCCCAGGTGCTCGCCCGAGCGCTCCTCGAGCAGCAGGAGCGGCAGCACGGTGCCGTCGGCGGGCTCGCTGCCGAACTGGCCGAACAATCCAAAGCGTCCCAAGCCGGCGAGCAGCGCGGCCAGGCCGCCCGTGGCGCTGCCCCGCGGACCCAGCCCGGCGCGCTCATCCTCCGCCGTGAGCCGCGGCCCGGGGTGCACGACGGTCGCGGCCCCCGCATAGGAGCGACGCGGCGAGGCGAGCAACTCGGCGCGCACGAGCTCGACGTCCTGGGCCTCGGGGCGTCCATCCAAGGAGAGCGCCAGCGCGGCGTGCGGCGCCAGCGCGCCGAAGAGCTCGTCGAGCGCGCGGGGCGGCCCCGGCGCTGGGCGCACGGGCGCCCCCTCCGCGTCGCGCTCGGCGGGCGGTCCGCGCCTGCGCCGCTCGGCCACGTCGCTCGCGAGGAGCAGGCGCTGCGCGGCGGAGAGGAAGCTCGTCGCGGCCAGCGCGCGCGCGTCGGCCGCGGCCGCGCGTCCCAGATCAGACGCCGCCAGCCGCGCCGCGACCGCGCGCGCTTCCCGGAACCAGCCGGCAGCGAGCAGCGCGTCGCAGAAGGCCTGCAGCTCGTCGACTCCGCCGCGCGACTCGAGGGCGCGCGCGGCCTCGACGACCCGCGCCAGCCGCGGCTCGCGCGGCAGCCCGTCCTCGCCCTTGACCACCCGCGGCAGCTCGTCGAGCCAGCGCTCCGTCGCGCCGGCGAAGTCCCCCGCCGCGAAGCGCGCCGCGCGCAGCAGCGAGCCGCGCGGGACGGCCGCGCCGTTGGCGTCCGCCGCGCGCTCGAGCAGCCCCAGCGCGAGCGGCGTCGGTGCCTCGTCGAGCAAGATCTCGGCGCGCAGCCGGTCGCGCAGCGCGCCGGGCCGCGCCGCCAGCGACAGCACGACACGCGCCGGGTCCGCGCGCGGGATCGAGCGCCCGAGCGCGGTGGCGAGCTCGACGGTCTCGGTCGCCGTGAGGTCCGCGTGCGCCAGGAGCGCCAGCGCGCGCTCGATCCCCGATTCCACGACGTGCAGACGCGGCGCGCGCAGCTCGAGGAGCGCGGCCTGCACGGCCAGCTCGGCACGGTCGCCCGGCGCGATCTCGGGATCCGCGGCGCGCGCGTCGAGGCGTCGCACGGCCTCGCTCACGCGCCCCGCCGCGGCGTCGATCCGCGCCAGGTTCGAGCTGAACGTGGTGCGCTCGAAGGGATCGCGCGCCAGGGCCAGCGCGCGCTCGGCGGCGCGCCGCGGCGGCGGGGCGTCCTCGCCCCCGCCCTGGACCGCGAGGCCGTGCCAAGCCCAGGCGAGCGAGGGATCGAGCCGGGTCGCGCGCAGGAAGCGCGCGGTTCCCGCACGGCCCTCGAAGCGCCCGGCGAGGTAGTGCGTGGCGGCGTCCTCCCCTTCCCGGCGGAGCGCATCGCGGTGGGCCGCGAGCGCCTCGAGGCCCAAGAGGTCGGCCCGATCGAGGTCGTCGAGCGCGCGCCGCGGCGCGACCCAATCGGGGGCCAGCTCGCGGGCGCGCGCGAGCGCCGCGCGGGCGCGCGCGGCGCTCTCCGCATCTCCCGCGCGCAGCGCGGCACGCGCCTCGGCCAGCGCCGCGGACGCCGCCGCGGGCACCGGCGGAGGGGGCCGCACCGGCGTCGCGCAGGCCGCGCACAGAGCGCCCAGGACGACGAGGAGGAGGGCGGCGCGCACGGAGCTCGCGTTCTAGGTCCTGCCCGCCCCACACGACAAGGGCCGAGCGCGGGTTTGCGCCCGACGGACCGGCGCGCGAGACTGGCAGGCGCCATGTGGAGCCCGACCCACACCCCGGCGTGGATCCTGGCGGCGCTGTGCGCCTTGGCACCGGCCTTCGAGCCGCTCCAGAAGGGCGGCGCGCGCGACAAGGACAAGGAGAAGAAGACCGGCACTCCAGCGCGCGGAGCGCAGGCGCCGCCGCCGCTCGCGCCCTGGCGCGGCAAGCTGCTCGACGCGCGCGCGGCGGCCAAGGAGCGCAACGTCCCGCTGCTGATCCACGTGATCCTCGACCAGGAGGAGTCGAACGACCGCTACCGCGACACGGTGCTCCCCGACCCGGACCTCCTGCGGCGCAGCGCCGCGGCGCTCGTGATCCTGGCCAACAACGGCCAGCACCCGCCCAAGCGCGTCGAGATCGTCGTGGACGGCGAGACGACCTCGAAGGAGGTCTGCTCGGTGTACCCGATGTTCGCGCGCTGCTCCGAGCACCGCGCGCCGTGGGATGAGCTCTACCTCGAGCTGCGCGAGGAGGACGGCGACATGAAGTGCCCGCAGACCGCCGTGTTCCTGCCGGACGGCAAGCTCGTGGGGCGCATCAACACGAGCAGCGCGCCCGAGCCCGCCGAGGTGTCGGCGCTGCTCGCCGAGGCACTCGTCAAGGCCGGGCCGGGGCTCACCGAGGAGCAGCTCGCGCTCGTCAAGCAGCGCTTGGCCGAGGGTCGCGAGCTGGCGGCGCGCGCGGACTGGGTCGGCGCCTGGCACGCCTGGAACGGCGTGCTGGCCCTGACGCAGGCCAGCGCCTTCGCCGAGGAGGCGCGCCGCGAGGAGCCCAAGGCG
Organism: Planctomycetota bacterium; assembly: GCA_016795205.1. Classification (GTDB taxonomy): domain Bacteria; phylum Planctomycetota; class UBA1135; order UBA1135; genus JAEUHZ01. Next base: position 6,950 of record JAEUHZ010000066.1, read on the forward strand.
TTGGCGGGCATGCGCGCCGCGTTCGAGACCATCGCGGCGCGGCTGGTCCCGGGCAGCGCGGCGCAGGCCTTCGCCGACCTCTCGCGCTTCGCCGCCGACGTGGTGGGCACGCCGCTCGAGAAGGACGTGCAGCAGCGCCTGAAGCGCGCCGAGGCGGACAAGGCCATCGCGGCCGAGATCAAGGCCTGGCGCCTCGCGCTCGAAGCCGACGCGCTGCTGCGCGAGGCCACCGACTTCGCCGACGCCGGCGAGACGAAGAAGTCCGAGCGCGTGATCAAGCGCTTGCTGGCCCCGAAGTACGCCGGCACGCCCGCGCAGGACACGGCGCGCAAGCTGTGGCCGGACGTGACGCCCGGCTGAGCGCCCGCTCCTGCCGTCAGCGCACGCCGCGCGAGCTGAGCGTGACGAACGTCTCCTCGCGCCGGCCGTCGCGCTCGAACACGACGCGCACGGCGTCGCCCGGCTTGTGGTGCTGGAGCGCGTAGGTCAGGTCGTAGATGCTCTCGATCTCGACGTCGCCCAAGGCCAGCAGCACGTCGCCGGCCAGGAACCCGGCGCGCTCGGCCGGGGAACCCGAGGAGGTGCCGTCGATCTTCACGCCCGGACCCTCGAAGGCATAGCTCGGGACCGAGCCGAACCAGGCGTTGAACAGGGACTGCACGCGGCGCTCGCCCTCCGGCGCGGGCGGCGGCTCGACGAAGGCCAGCTCCTCGGTTCCGGCCGCGCGCAGGACCAGCGCGTGGGCCAGGTCGGCGACGCGCGCCGCGCCCTCGGCCTCGAAGCGCTCGAGGTCGTCGGTCGGCTTGTGGTAGTCGGTGTGCAGGCCCGTGAAGAGGTGCAGCACGGGCTTCTTGCGCTTGGCGAACGTGGCGTGGTCGCTGCTGCCCGCGAGCGCCGAGGAGGAGGCGTTCACCGCCAGCTCGAGACCGGCGCCCGGCCCGGCCTCTGCGAGCCAGTTCGGGAACTCCGAGGCCGACCCGGCGCCCAGGACCTGGAGCTTGCCGCTCTCGGCGCGCCCGACCATGTCGAGGTTGATCTTCGCCACGACGCGCTCGAGCGGCACGGTCGGGTGCGCGGCCCAGTGCTCGCTGCCGAGCAGGCCCAGCTCCTCGCCCGACCACAGGGCCACGAGCACGTCGCAGGGTGGCGGCGGGCCGGCCGCCAGGCGCCGCGCGACCTCGAGCACGACCGCCGTGCCGCTGGCGTTGTCGTCCGCGCCGTTGTGGACCGCGCGCACGCCCGGGGCCAGCGAGCCGGTGCCGCCCCAGCCGAGGTGGTCGTAGTGGCCCCCGATCACGACGACCCGTGAGCGGTCCACGCCGGGCACGAGGCCCAGCACGTTCGTCGCGGGGCCGTGTCCGCGCTCGACCTCGGCGGACACCGTGAACGGGCGCGCGTCGCCGTCCGTGGCGCGCGCGGGTCGCGATTCGAGGTCGCGCGACCACTCCAGCAGCGCCGGGCCGAACAAGGCCAGCGCCTCGCTCCAGGCCAGCGTCAGGCACGGGATCCCGGCGCGCCCGCTGCCGCCCTCGTGGAAGGCCAGCACCCCTCGGCCGGCGTCGGCGGGGTGCTGGAGCAGGATCACCGCGGCGGCGCCCTTGCGCTTGGCGTTCATGACCTTGGTGAAGACCAGCCCGGCGTTCACGAACGGATCGCCGGCCGTGACGCGCTGCGCGTCGCCGTGCGGGTTGGCGGCGGTGGCCTCCTGCACGGGGGCGGCCGCGGCGGGCTTGGGCGGCGAGGCCGGCGTGCCGCGCACGACGAGCGCGATGCGGCCCGCGAGTTCGCGTCCGGCGAAGTCGTCCCAGCCGCTGGCCGCGAGCTCGATGCCGAAGCCGCACCAGGCGACGGGCGCGCGCACGGTGCCGCTCTCGGCGCAGAACAGCGGCGCGAGCCGTGTCTCGGACTCCGCGACGCGCGCGCCGTCGGGCCCCTGCAGGTAGGAGCGCCCGGTCGGCCGCGGCTCGAGTGGGACCGGGAACTCCTGCTCGTAGGAGCCCTGCGCGCCGGCCGGCTCCAGGCCCAGCGCGGCGAGGCGCGCGGCGATCCAGCGCCCCGCCTCGAGGCCCAGCTCGGTGCCCGCGCGGCGGCCCTCGCGGGCGTCGTCGGCCAGCCAGGCCACGTCGGCCGCGAGGCGCGCGGCGCTCGTCGCCGGCGCGTCGGTCGCGTCGGTCGTGGAGCAGGCGGCGAGGACGAGGAGCAGGCCCGGGGCGAGGAGCTTCGTGCGCATGGGCCGCACATGCTACAGCGCGCATCCGCTAGAGTCCGAGCGTGCGACTCCAGGTCCTCTCCAGCGGGAGCGAAGGGAACTCGACCCTGATCCGCGCCGGCGAGCAGGCTGCGCTGGTGGACGCCGGGCTCGGCCGCGAGGCCATGCTCGCGCGCCTCGAGGCCGGCCGGCTCGGCCCGGGGGCTGTCCGCCACGTGCTCGTGACCCACGGACACCTGGACCACGCGCGCTCGGCCGGCCTCGTCGCGCGCCGCGAGCGCGCCACGCTCCACGCCGCGGATCTGTCGCTGCACCACCCTTGGGCGCGCCGCGCCAAGTCCTGTGCGGCGCTCGCGATCGGGCGCGACCAGGCGCTCCCCGGGGCGCCCTCCGGCGACGAGCTCGTCTACCGCGCCGTGCCATTGCCCCACGACTGCGATCCGACCGTGGCGTTCCGGCTGGAGCACCAGGGCCGCGTGGCCGTGATCCTGACCGACGTCGGACGTCCCGATCCGGACGTCGCGCGCGCCCTGTCCGGCGCGCACGTGCTGGTCCTGGAGTTCAACTACGACCCGGGGCTGCTGGCGCGCGGCCCCTACCCCGCGCTGCTCCAGCGCCGCATCGCCGGCGGCCGCGGCCACCTCTCGAACGCGGAGGGCGCGCGCCTGCTCGAGCTGCTCGCTTCGGCCGAGCTCCACACCGTGATCGTGGCCCACGTCTCGAAGAAGACGAACCGCCCGGAGCTGGCCCGGGCGGCCGCGGCGGGCACGCTGGAGCGGCTGGGGCTCGCCGGTCGGGTGCGCCTGCTCGTCGCCTCGCAGGACGAGGCGCTCGAGAGCGTCGAGGTCTGAGGCGCTATCCTCGGCTCTCGATGGCGGCCCTCACCACGTTGCTCCTGACGCTCCCCGCGGCACAGATCGGTTTGCCCACGTCCGGTGGGCCCGTGGTCCGGCCCCCCGACCTGACGCCGCACTTCGAGGTGCCCGCCGGCGTGTCCGTGCACCTGTGGGCCGAGTCGCCGCGCCTGTTCAACCCGACGGCCATCGACGTCGACGCGCAGGGCCGCGTGTGGGTGGCCGAGGGCGTGAACTACCGCCGCTGGGGTGGACGCAACCCCGGCCGCGAGCACGCCGGCGGCGAGCGCATCGTGATCCTCTCCGACGAGGACGGGAACGGGCTGGCGTCGAGGTCGCAGGTGTTCGTGACGGATCCCGACCTCGTCGTCCCCCTGGGCATCGCGGTGGTCGGCAACCGCGTGTTCGTGTCCTGCTCGCCGAACCTCTTCGTCTACACGGACTCGGACCTGGATGGCGTCTCCGACGTGCGCGCCACGTTCCTGACCGGGTTCGGCGGCCACGACCACGATCACGGGCTGCACTCGGTCGTCGTGGGGCCCGACCTGTCGCTGTGGTTCACGGCCGGGAACGCCGGGCCGCACCTGGTGCGCGACGCTGCGGGCTGGAACCTGCGTTCGGGCTCGATGTACCGCGATGGCGGCGCGCAGACCGCCGACAACGCGCCAGGACTGGTCTCGGACGACGGACGCGCCTGGACCGGCGGGCTCGTCCTGCGCGTGGACCAGACCGGGCGCGGCCTGTCGGTGTTCGCGCACAACTTCCGCAACAACTACGAGCTGGCGCTCGACGCCTACGGCAACGTCTACCAGACCGACAACGACGACGACGGCAACGCGGCCTGTCGCGCGCTGTGGTGCCTGGAGGGCGCGGACCACGGGTACTTCTCGGCCGACGGCTCGCGCTCGTGGTGGTCGGACCGCCGGCCGGGTCAGGAGACCTGGAACGCGCATTGGCACCAGGACGATCCGGGCGTCGCGCCGGCGGGCCTGAGGCTGGGCGCCGGCGGCCCGACGGGCGTGGCGTTCTACGAAAGCGGGCTCCTGGGCCACGACCTGGACGGCTCTCTCTTGGCCGCGGACGCTGGCGCCGGGCGGGTCTACGCGCTGCGCCCGCGCGCGGCCGGCGCTGGCATCGAGCTCGACCCCGGGGTGCTCCTGGCCACGAAGGCGGGCGCGCCCGAGGCTCAGCGCGCGGGCTGGTTCCGCCCCAGCGACGTGGCCGTGGCGCCCGACGGGACGATCTTCGTGTCCGACTGGTCCGATCCCGGCGTGGGCGGGCACGCCGCCGGCGACCGCGAGGCGTACGGACGCATCCTGCGCGTGGTCCCCACGGGGCAGTGGACGTACACCCCGCGCTACGAGCTGAACCAGGCGCGCGGGCGCATCGAGGCGCTCGCGAACCCGGCGCCGAGCGTGCGGGCGTTGGCCGCGCGCGCGCTGGCGGGCGACCGCACGGGCGGCTCAGCGCTGCTCGTGCGCGAGGCGCTCTCGGCCGCTGATCCGCGCCTGGCCGCCCGCGCGGCGTGGATCGCCGCGCGCAGCGAGGACCTGCGCGGTGACGTGCTGCGCATGCTCCTGGCCCACGCGTCGGACGATGTCCGCGTGGCGGCCTTGCGGGCGCTGCGCGCGGCCGGCGCTGCGCCGCTGCACCTCGCGGCCGAGCTGGCGCGCGACCGCTCGCCCGCCGTGCGGCGCGAGCTGTGCGTGGCGCTGCGCACGCTGCCGCTCGAGACGAGCCGCCCGCATCTCCTGGCGTTGGCACGCGGCTACGACGGCGCGGACCGCACCTACCTCGAGGCCTTCGGGATCGCCGCCGCCGCACACGCCGAGGCGCTGTGGCCCGAGCTCCTCGCGGAGCTGGGCGACCCGGATCCCGAGCGCTGGTCGGCGGCCTTCGCCGGGTTGGCGTGGCGACTGCACCCTCCGGCCGCGGTGCCGCTCTTCGCGCGCCGCGCACGGGTCGCGTCGCTTTCGCTCGCGGAGCGCCGGCGCATGGTCGACGCGCTGGCCTTCGTGAAGTCGCGCGCCGCGGGCGAGGCCATGGTCGACCTGGCGGTCTCCGGGCCGGAGGACCTGCGCGAGCTCGCCACGTGGTGGGTGCAGGACCGTGACGCGAACGACTGGCGCGGGTACGACCTCGCGCGCCAGCTCGGCGGCCCCGAGGAGCGCGGCGTCGAGCTGTGGTCGAGTGGCATCGTGACGCGCGGTGCCGTCGACGTGGACGTCGACATCTCGGGGGCGCGTGCGCTGTGGCTCGTCGCGACCGAGGGCGAGCGGGGCCAGGCCTGCGACTGGGTCGCCTGGATCGAGCCCCAGGTCGAGCACGCCGGCGGCGTGCTCGAGCTCTCCGACGCGCCCTGGACGCGCGCCGACGCCGCCTGGGGCTCCGTGCGGCGCGGGAAGAACTGCCAGGGCGGACCCATCGTGGTCGATGGCCGCACCGTGGAGCGCGGCCTCGGCGCGCACGCCTATTCAGTGATCCGCTTCGACCTGCCTCCGGGCGCGACGCGCTTCACGGCGCGCGCCGCGATCGACGATGCGGGCTCCTCGCAGGGCGGCCGGAGCGACGTCGAGTTCCAGGTGCTGGTCGACGAGGGAGTCCTGCGCGCGCGCCTGCGCGAGCACGCGGCCGTGCTGGTCGACCCGCGCGCGAGCCCCGGGGCGCTCGAGGCCGCCGCCGAGGCGCTGTGCTCGACCGGCGCGGGCGGCCTCGAGGCCCTCCGCCTGGCGCAGGCCGGCGCGCTCCCGGACGCGGCGCGCGCAGCGCTCGCGGCGCGCATCTTCCGTTCGCCGGACCTGTCCGTGCGCGCGCTGGCGAGCGAGCACTTCGCGCGCCCGGGCGCGGGCGGCGCCGCGCTGCCCTCGGTCCAGGAGATCCTGCGCCTGGAGGGTTCGGCCGCGCGCGGCGCCGAGCTCTTCTTCGGCCGGGCCACCTGCGGGCAGTGCCACGTCTTCCACGGTCGCGGCGCGGACATCGGGCCGGAGCTCACGACGATCCGCGGCAAGTACGGGCCGGCGGCGCTGCTCGACGCGCTCTTGAACCCCAGCGCCGGCATCGCCTTCGGCTACGAGACCTGGCTGGTCGAGACGCGCGACGAGGAGCTCGTCTCCGGCTTCGTGGTGCGCGACGACGAGCACGAGCTCGTCCTGCGCGACACCGCCGGCCGCCGCCACGCGATCCAGAAGGACGCGATCGCGGCGCGCGCGCGCCAGACCGTCTCGGCCATGCCCGACGGCGTGGCCCTGGGGCTCGCGGCGCAGGACGTGGCCGACGTGCTGGCGCTCTTGAACTCGGATCCCACCGCACCCGGCGAGCGTGGCGAGCCGCTCGCGCTGTTCGACGGGCGCGACCTGTCCCAGTGGACCTACCACCTCGCGGATCCCACGGCGCGCCTGGAGGACGTGTGGAGCGTCGCGGATGGGGTCCTGCGCTGCGCCGGCAACCCGATCGGGTATCTCAAGACGCGGGCCACGTACACGAACTTCGTGCTCGAGCTGGAGTGGCGCTTCGACCCGGCGCGCGGCGCCGGCAACAGCGGCGTGCTGCTGCGCCGCACGGGCCCCGACGTCGTCTGGCCGCGCTCGATCGAGGCCCAGCTCATGAGCCGCAACGCGGGCGACATCTGGAACATCGGTGAGTTCCCGCTGGTCGTCGACGCCGCGCGCACCGCGGGCCGCCGCACGGAGAAGCTCTGGCCCTCGAACGAGAAACCGCTCGGGGAGTGGAACCACTACCGGATCACGCTCGATGGCGGCGAGCTGATCCTGGAGGTCAACGGCGAGGTCCAGAACCGCGCGAGCTGGTGCCAGGAGATCCCGGGCGAGATCGGCCTGCAGAGCGAGGGCGCCACCATCGAGTTCCGCAACATCGTGCTGACGCCGATCCGGCGCTGAAGCAGCGGCCGATCAGGACCCTGCTGGAAGGACCGCGCGCGCGCTCCAGGCCCAGGAACCCGGACCTCGAGGCGGCAGCGGTCGGCCATCCCCTGTGCGACCTGCGCCTGGCCCCGGGCGCAGCGCCGGCCGTGCGCTGCGCGGCGCAGACCACGGCCCCCGAACCCGCGGTGGCTGCCGGCGCGGACGGCCCGCCCCGCGGACGCGCGCTCAGGCCTTCACGATGGTCTTGAAGCCGCCGTACATCATCCGATTGGGGTCGAACGGCATCTTCTTCCAGCGCTTCATCATGGCCTGCATGCGCGGGTCCACCATGATCTTCGCATTGACCGCATCGCGCTGTGCCTTGGAGCGGTACACGATCCAGGCGAAGACCACGGTCTCGGTGGGCTTGGCCTTGGCGCCCTTGCCGAACGCGACGCCGCAGGGGATGCGGCTGTCGTCGAGTGCGCACTCGTGGTAGTCGAGCGCACCGTGGGACTTCCAGAGCTTGGAGGCCGCGCGCGCCATCCGGCCGTAGGCCTTCAGGTTGCGCTTGGGGACGGGCAGCACGAAGCCATCGACGTAGGTCATGGGGGTCTCCGGGACTCGGGGCGTTCTATCCGCTCGCGCCGCCGCGGACCAGGGCGCGGGGTCGGGGAGCGGATCGCCGCGTACTCCCTACGAGCCGTCGGGCGCGCACTGGCCGGCTCGCAGGCGCGTCCTAGACTTCGGCGCCCGCCGAGGGGCCGACCGCCGCGGATCCGCACCACCGATGCACTTCCCGAACGTCTCGACCCCGCGGGCAGCGCGCGTCGCGCTGTGGACCACGCTGGCGGCCCTCGTCGTGGGCGCGCTCGCGTGGCGCACGGGCCTGCCGCTCCTGTTCCCAGCGCTGGGTGCGTCGACGTTCATCGTGTTCGCGCTGCCCTCCGCGCCGGCCGCCGCGCCGCGCAACGTGATCCTGGCGCACGCCGCGGGCGCGCTCATCGGCTGGGCCTGCCTCTGGGCCTGCGCGGTCGACGCGAGCGCCGCGGGCCCGAGCCACCTCCACGGGATGCCGCACGTGCTGGCTGCGTCCCTGTCGCTCGGGCTGACCACGCTGGCGATGCTCGTGCTGCGCGCGCCGCACCCGCCGGCGGGGGCCACGACGCTGATCGTCTCGCTGGGCTCGATGCCCGAGCTGTGGCACGTCGGTGTCGTCGTCCTGGCGTGCGTGATGCTCGTCCTGCTGGCGCAGGCGGCGCACCAGGCGGCGGGCGTCCCCTACCCGTGGTGGCGTCCGCGCCCCTCCGCGGCCCCGGGCGCGGAGGCCTCGCGGAGCTAGCGGCGGCGGGTCACGAGGATCCACCACAGCCCGACGCCGATCGAGCTCAGGAAGCCGATCGCGCCGAACAGCGGCAAGCCCAGCAGGCGCGGCCCGCCCTCGATCGTGAGCGAGACCGAGGTGCCGACGATCAGCGCGGCGGTGATCATGCCGATGGTCAAGTGGTTGACGCTCTGGTCCATGCGCTCGGCGAAACGCTCCAGGCCGGGCAGGTCGATGTCGACGCCCACCCGGCCCCGGCGCATGCGGGAGCGCAGGTCGCGCAGATCCCGCGGCAAGTCGCTGGCGAGGTGCGCGAGATCGGACAGCGCGCGCCGCGCCGCCGTGAGCGGCGAGCGGCGCGCGCGCTCGGCGCGCCGCACGAACGGCTCGACGTGCTCGATCGCCACGAACGAGGGGTCCAGGCTGCGGCCCAGCCCCTCGAGGGTGAACAGCACCTTGAGCAGGATCGTGACGTCGGCCGGCAGTTGCAGCCGGTGCTCGCGCACCAGCGCGTTGATGTCGCGCACCAGTTCCGCCGCGGACAACTGCTCGAGCGCGCGACCGCGGTAGCGGTCGATGAACTCGGCGCAGTCGGCCTCGAACTCCTCGGGCACCGCCTCGCCCTCCGACCAGGCGAGCAGCACCTCCGCGGCCGTCTCCGGCCGCCGCAGCGCGATGGCCACCAGGAGGTCGAGGAACTCGTGGCGGCGCGCCTCGGAGAGCGAGCCCACCTGCCCGAAGTCGATCAAGCCCAAGCGTCCATCGGCGAGCAGGATCACGTTGCCAGCGTGCGGATCGGCGTGGAACACGCCGTCCTGGAACACCATGCGCAGCATGGCTTCGGCGCCGGCCGCGGCCACGGCGCGCGGGTCCGGGCCGTCGCGCGCGCCGGCCCGCACCCATTCACCGAGGCTCGGACCGTCGAAGCGCTCCATGACGCACAGCCGCTCGCGCACGAGGTGCGTGACGATGCGCGGGATGACCAGGCGTCCATTCGGCGGCAGGTTCGCGCGCAGTCGTTCCGCGTTGCGCGCCTCGCGCGCCAGGTCCAGCTCGCCGCGCAACACGCGCGTGAACTGCCGGACGACGGCGCGCGGCCGATAGGCGCGCAATTCGGCGCGGTCTTCGAGCAGCTCGGCGATGCGCGCCAGGAGCCGCAGGTCGGACTCGACGACCTCCACGATCCCCGGACGGCGGACCTTGAGCACCACGCGGGTGCCATCCTGGAGCTCGGCCGCGTGCACCTGAGCGATCGAGCCGGCGGCCAGCGGCTGCCGGTCGAGCGCGCGGAACACGCGCTCCGCGGGCGCGCCGAGATCCTCGGCGAGCTGGGCCGCGAGCTGCTCGAAGGACACCTCGGGCACGTCCTCCTGCAGGCGCGCGAGCTCCTCCGTCCAGGCCTGCGGCAGCAGGTCGGAGCGCCCGGCCAGGAGCTGGCCCAGCTTGACGAACACCGGGCCGAGGCGCTCGAAGGCCTCCCGCAGACGGACCTCTGGCGGCTTGGTGTGCGAGCCGCCGTCGCGCGCGAGCCGCAGGGCCACGCCCGCGCGCGCCAGTTGGCCGGTGATCCCCGCGCGCTGGAACAGCTCGCCCAACCCGTGGCGGGCGAAGACCGCGGTGATCTCCGCCAGGCGGCGCAGGTCCCGCGCCCGGTCCAGGGTCTCGAAGCCCATCACGCGCGGCGAGGATAGCGCCCATCGCGCAATGCTCGAAGCAGAGACTCCGGTGCCCGAGCCGGCCCGCGCTCAGGGCCTGCGGAAGGATCGCGCGCGACGCGACGCACAGCGGTGCCGCCACGGACCGCGAGGCCTGCGGCTGGCCGTCCTGGCGGCCGCTCAGCCCCGCGCGCGCCGCAGCGGTTCCAGGCGATGGAACACGCTCCAGCGCACGATGGCCCACAGCGCGATGAAGGCGTCGCGCAGGCCGATCTTCTTGCCCTCGGAGTAGTCGCGCCCGGCGTAGCTGATCGGCACCTCGTAGACGCGCGCGCGCAGCTTGGCGACCTTGGCGGCGAACTCGGGTTCGACCGCGAACGTGCGCGAGCGGATCTGGATCCGGTCGGCGACCTCGCGCCGGAAGACCTTGTAGCAGGTCTCCATGTCGGACAGGTTCAGGTTCGTGAACATGTTCGACACCGTCGTGAGCAGGCGGTTCCCGACGTAGTGCCAGTACAGGTGCACGCGCGCGTAGCGACCGCCCAGGAAGCGACTGCCGAACACCACGTCGGCCTGGCCCTCCAGGATCGGAGCCAGCAGCGCGCCATAGTCGCTCGGGTCGTACTCCAGGTCCGCGTCCTGGATCAGGACGACGTCGCCCGTGACGTGCGCGAAGCCGGTCGACAGCGCCGCGCCCTTGCCCGAGTTCGTCGCGTGCCTGAAGCAACGCACGTTGGGGTGCTCGCGCGCCAGCGCCTCCATGATCTCCCGCGAGCGGTCGCGCGAGCCGTCGTCGACGAGCAGGATCTCCTTGTCGAAGGGCGTCGCCTGGACCCGTCGCACGATCTCGGCCAGCGTGGCCTCCTCGTTGTAGACCGGGATGACGACCGACAGCTTCACGCTCAGCCCTTGGGATCCGGCAGCGTGTCCGGCGGGAACAGCGTGTCCAGGCCGAACAGCGTGCCGATCCCCCGCTGCAACTCGACGTAGCCCTGCTCGCCCTCGATGCACCAGCGCGGCCTGAGGAACAGCCGGAAGATCTCGGCGTCGGCGCGGCGACGCCGCGCCTGGACCTCGTCGCGCCGCGCCATCCAGTGGTCCCAGCGGCCCAGGAGGTCGTTCACCCCGATCAGGTCCGCGGCCGCGATGCGGCGCACCGGCACGTCCTCGTCGAGCTTGGCCTGGGCCTTCTCGACCATGCGCCGGAACAGGCCCGACTTGGGGTTGGTGGCGGCTTCGATGCGGAACTCCTCCTCGCGCTGGTGGAGGCCCGACATCATCCAAGTGCGCCGCGCGTGCAGCGCCAGGATCGGCGCCAGCACGGCCCGCAAGTTGGCCTCGTCGTAGTTCTTGAACGCGGCCAGGAGCGGGTTGCGCGATTGCAAGAGCCGGATCATCTCCGCCGGGAGCCGGCGGCTGGTGCTCGAGTGGTGGTGCCAGCAGACGGCGGTCGGCACGTAGCGGGTCTCGTGTCCCTGCACCCACGTGCGCCAGCCCAGGTCCACGTCCTCGTAGTAGGCGAAGAACTCGGCGTCGAAGCCGCCGACCTCGCGGTACACGGCGGCGTCCATGGCCATCGCGCCGCCGCAGGCGAACAGGGTCTTGATCGGAACGTCGAACTCCGGCCCGGGCTCGACGCCGTAGCCGCGCTGGATCCCGATCCCGTGGAAGTTCATGCCGCCGCCGGCGGAGTTCATGAGCTTGCCGTCCCAGGAGTACATCTTGGCGGTCGTGGCCGAGCACTCCCCGCGCACGATCGGCGCCACGAGCTCGCGCAGCCAGGGCCGCGCCACGCGCATGTCGTTGTTGAGGAAGACCAGGACCTCCGGCGAGCGAGCCAGTGCCGCGCCCTGGTTGCAGCCAGCCGCGAAGCCCACGTTGCGCTCGTTGACCTCCAGGCGCACCCAGGCGTGCCGCTCGCGCAGCTCCTCGACGCTGCCGTCGTCGCTGCCGTTGTCGACCAGCAGCACCTCGAGGCGGTCCTTGGGGTAGTCGAGCGCCGCCAGGCTCTCGAAGCAGCCCTGCAGGTGGTGCTTCCCGTTCAGGTTCAGGATGACGATCGAGGCGCGCGGGAGGTCGCGGTCGACGACTGGCGCGCCCGGGGTCACGACCAGCGCCGGGTCGGGCGCGTACGAGGTCCCGCCGTTGGCCGGCGCCGGCGCGCGCGCCGGCTGGCCCGCGCCGACCAGCTTCCTGAAGATGCGCCTCACGTGGCGCTGGCCTCGTTGGGCGGTGCGGCCCGCAGCACCCGCACGCGCCGCAGGCGCGCCTCGGTCTCGCGGCGGTCGACGCGCAAGGTCTCCAGGCGCAGCGTGCGCGCCTGCGGGGGGAGCTCGACCTCGAGCGCGTCGCACAGCTCCAGGTCCGCACCGCCCGACGAACGCGGCCCGACCTGGCCCACGCGCAGGCCGTCGACCAGCACGGCGAGCCCCAGCTCCAGACCGGGCTCGGCGCCCAGCGCGAGCTGCACGATCTCGATGCGTCGCGGGCCGCCACCGGCGCCCGCGAGGTCGAATTCCACGGCGGCGCCCGATCCGGCGCGCAAGAGCAACATGTCGGCTCCCTGGCGCTCGACCGCGCCCTCGCGGCGCGCCGCGTCGGCCCCCGCCACGTCGAGGAGCACGGCCGTCCCCGAGCCCCGCCGGGCCAGCGCCACACAGGCCAACTGGCGGTAGCGGAACTCGGTGGCGGCGGCGTCCTCCTCGATGGTCTTGACGCTGGGGAACGCGCGCGAGAGCGCGGCGGCGAGCCCCGGCTCGTCGAGGAAGCGCGCCAGCTTGCGCGCCAGGTCCTCGGCGTCGCCCGGCGCGAAGTGCAGGCCGTCGATGCCGTCGCGCACGAACTCGGCCATGCCGCCGATCCCGGACGCGACGACGGGCGTCGCGCACAGGTGCGCCTCGTGGATCGTGATCGGCGCGTTCTCGAACCAGATCGAGGGCACGACCAGCACGTCGATCTCGGCGTAGACCTCGGCCAGGCGCGCGTTGTCGAAGCGACCTCGGAACACGACGTTCGGGCCGGCGAGCCGGGCGAGCTCCGCGTGGTGCGGGTCGCGCTCCGGCTCGAAGCCGCCGAACACGTTCAGGACGCAAGGACGGCCTTCCAGACGCTTGAGCGCCTCGATCAGCACGCGGCCCCCCTTGTACCAGACCAGCGAGCCGACGAAGCCGAAGCGCACGCGCCCCTGGGGGTCGGGCCGCTTCTCCAGGGCTCGCACGTGGTCCGTGCGCATGCCGTTCGCGGAGAACACCAGCGTGTGCGGGTCGAAGCTGGCCGTCTCGACGAACTTGCGCCGCAGGAAGCGGCTGGGCGAAACGCGCAGATCCGCGGCGGCATAGGCGCGCGTCACGTAGTCGTGGCGCTCGGTCATGTCCCGGTAGTCGGCGCGACCCGCGAGGCTGGCGGCCAGCTCCCCCACCGGGCCCAGCACCGCACCGGCGAAGCGCGCCACCCCGATCCGGTCGAGGTGCTTCTCCTTGACGCACAGGAAGCAGCCGGCGCCCTGGTTCTCCTCGCAACGCACGCCGTCGGGCCGGATGAGCTGCACGCGGGCGCACAGCGCCCAGTAATCGTGCAGCGTCAGCAGCGCGGGCAGGCCCTCCTCGCGCGCCACGTGGACCAGTCCGGCCGACAGGTGGATCAGGTGCTGGAAGTGCACCACGTCGGGGCGCTCGGCCCGCAGCACGTCGCGGAAGGCGACCTCGGCGCGCTCGTCGCGGTAGCTGTCCGAGAGTCGCCGGTGCGCGAGCCGGTTCACGAGGCGCAGCACGCGCAGCCCCTCGAACGGCTCCTCCGTCACGCTGAAGTCCGGCGGGCCGTCCTGCGTGCCGGGGCTGCGCGCCAGCACGACCACCTGGTGGCCGCGCGCCGCGATCGCGCGCGCCAGGTTCAGCGTGTAGACCTCGGTCCCGGCCCAGGTTTCGGGCGGGAAGCCGTGCACCACGTAGAGCACCTTGAGCCCCGCGGCGGGGAGCAGGCGCGTCCCCGGTCGCCGCGTGAGGCTGCGGCCGCCTTCGTACAGGCCCTCGAAGGCCGCCGTGCGCAGGCGCGCGGCCTCGACCAGCGCGGCCCCGAGCCGCGCGTCGTCCAGCCCCTCGGCGAGGAGCGCCGCCGCATCGTCCTCGAGCACGCGCTTCTCCAGGATGCGCGCGTCGTCCTTGCTGGCGACGCACACGCGATCCAGCCACTCGGCGTTGAAGCGCCCGTCGATCTTGGCGCGCTCGTGGGTCTCCTCGGGGCCGTAGTCGTGGCTGTGCTCGACCGTGGCCTCGTCGTCGTAGACCACCGTGAAGCCGGCCTCCAGGACCGCGCGCGCGAGCAGCACGTCCTCGCCGAACCAGGTGCGCGGGAACGGATGCCGCTCCCACAGCTCGCGGCGCAGCGCGCTGGCCACGTCGTTGAAGTTGTAGAGCACGCGCCGCTCGTGCGCGCTCATCCGCGCGTAGGTCGCGGCGTCCGGCAGCCGCACCTCGCGCCGGCCGGCCTGGTAGCCGGGGTCGTTCGCGCTGAAGATCTTGGTCAAGAGCCGGGCGTCGGGGCGTGGCACGTTGCGGCAGTAGGCGGCCCCCACGCGCGCATCGGCGAAGTTCGCCGCGAGCCGCGCCAGCCACTCTGGAGAGGTCGGGATGGCGTCCTGCGTGAGGTACACGAGCAGGTCCCCCGAGCTGCGCGCCGCCAGCAGGTTGCGGGTGTCGCCGTGGTCGAACTCGACCTGGTCGATGCGCTCCAAGGCGAACGGCACGGGGAAGCGCTGCGCCCAGCTCGAGAGCAGCTCGAAGGTGCCGTCGGTGGAGCCCGAGTCGATGGCCCGGAAGTCCCAGGGCAGCGCGGTGCGCTGGGTCGCGAGGGCCGCGAGCACGCGGTCCAGGAACTCGATCCCCTGCCACGTGGGCATGAGGACGGAGATCGAGCGGAGGGGACGCATCGGGTCGGGGCGCGGACGGCGGACCATTGGAGCGGGCCGGAGGTCCGCTCGCCAGGGGCCGCGCGCGGGGATCCCGACGCTTCAGCCGGGCTGGCGGGCCACCGGACCGCGGCTCCCGGCGCGCTGGCCCCGGACCTGCGCCGCGCGCAGCAGCACGGCGCGCGGCAGGTGCGACCAGCCGCCGTGACGCGCCACGTAAGCGAGGTCGGCGCGCAGCTCGTGCGCGATGCCCTTCAGGACCGACAGCGCGCTCGGGCGCACGACACGCCCCAGCTCCTCGCGCTGGAACGCGGCGTCGACCCGGTAGCGCTCGAAGGCCTGACGCGGCGTGTAGCGATGCGCGTGGAGCACGACCGCGCGCGGCTCGAAGCGCACGCGGTACCCGGCGGCCAGCGCGGCCCGGGCCCAGGCGAGATCCTCGCCGAAGGCGACGTCGGGGAAGGGCAGCGCGAGGAGCACGTCGCGGCGGATCGCGCTGGCCACGTCGTTGAAGCGCACCTCGCGCGCGCCCGGCTCTCCGGTCCAGGCCACGTCGGCGGCGTCGGGATGATCCAGCGCCGTGCGCGCCGTGAGCGGGTCGTCGTCCGGGCGTGGCAGGAGGCGCGCGAACGCGCCCGCCGTGCGCGGATCGTCCAGCGCGCCGACCAGCGTCGCGAGCGTGTGCGGATCGCGCGGCTCGGCGTCCTGGGTCAGGAACACCACGATCTCGCCCTCGGCCAGGCGCGCCAGCGCGTTGCGCGTCCGCCCATGGCCGAACTCCGCGGCAGGGATCGTCACCACGCGCGCACCGGCCCGCGCCAGCAGCGCGGGCGTGCCGTCCGAGGAGCTCGAATCGACGACGACCAGCTCGCTCTCCCCCGCGAGCTGCTGACGCGCCAGGGCCGCGCAGAGCCGCGGCAGGTCGCGCTTGGCGTTCTTGGTCGGGATGCAGATCGAGACGCGCGGCATGCGGCGGGCGGGCGGGCGGAGCATAGCGGCCGGGCGGCAAGGCCGGGACACCCCGCTCCGCGCGGGCGGGAGCGGGCGCCCGCTCCGCCGCGGGCTGGACGGCCAGCCGGCGCGCACCTGGCTCCCTCCCGGGGATGGGGCGGGGCCGGGGCTCGCCGGCGCGGGCTCACGACGTGGCGTGCTCGCGCTCGTAGGGCCGGTCGCCGCTGCGGAGCTCGGCGCCATCCGACGAGAGCCAGCGCACGTTGCCCTCCTCGCGCGTCTCGAGGTGCACGGCGCTGCCCCACAGCCGCGCCAGGCTCTTCAGCGTCTCCGCGGCGTGGGCGAACTGCAGATCGCGACCGTCGTGATGGTGGCGCAGCACGAGCTCGCCGCGGCCCTCGCGGTCGTCGTCCACGAGCTCGATGCGCGGCAGGCCACCCCACGAGAGGTCCTGGAGCAGGCGCTCCTTGACGGCCCGGAACTCGCGGGTCTCGACCTCGGTGCGCCCGGTCCGGCCGTTCTTCCCGAACAGGAACAGCGCGTGGCGCGTGACGAACTCCTCGTCCACGATCTCGTCGACGAACGAGGCGTCGTTGTGCACGCGTCGCAGGCGGAACACGTCGAGCCCGCGCTCCTCGGCGGTGCGGAACATCTCGATCCCGAGCTTGTAGGGGTTGAGCTGCCCAGGCGAGCTGGCCGTGGCGCCGCTGTGGCAGTCGGCGAACTCGACGATCTCCGAGGCGTCGAGCACGCCGCCCGTCAGGATGCGACTGTGCCAGAAGCTGGCCCAGCCTTCGTTCATGATCTTGGTCATGCGCTGGGGCAGGAAGTAGTAGGCCTCCGCGCGCACGATGCGCAGCAGCTCGCGCTGCCACTCCGCCACGGGCGCGTGCTCGGCCAGGAACCCCAGGAGGTCGAAGGTGGGCGGGCGGCACGAGGCGGCCGCGGCGGCGCGAGCGCGCACGGCCTCGAAGGAGGCCCCGGCGGCCTCCGGGGCCTCGCGCGCGCCCTGGCCGCGGTGCTTCATGTGCTCGCGCAAGGGCAGGAACGGGTCGAGCAGGTTGTCCAGGACCAGCGCGGCGTCGAGGAAGCTCTCGACCGCGTCCTGACCATGGAGGTCGATCGCGCGACGCACGCGCGTGCCGTGGTCGGCCATGCGGTCGAGCATGCCCTTGTCCGTCGGCTGGAACCACACGTTGTGGCGGAAGAAGTCGGCGTGACCGTAGACGTGCGCCATGACGAGCTTCTGCTCCATGTCGCTGTTCGTCCGCACCAGCCAGGCGTAGGCCGGATCCGTGTTGATCACGAGCTCGTAGATGCGCGAGAGCCCGTACTGGCGCCCCTTGTCGAGCCGCTCGAAGTCCATGCCGAAGCGCCACGACGGGTAGCGCACCGGGAAGCCGCCGTAGGCCGCCAGCGCGTTGACGTCGCGCGCATCGACCATCTCGAAGGCCACCACGCCCGGGTCGAGGCCCGCCCCGCGCGCGATCTTCTCGATGCGCAGGGCCTCGTGACGCAGCTGGGGCGGGACGACGGCGCGCGTGTGCATCAGCGTCCCTTCCCCAGGAACTCGCGGATCGCGTCGGCGATGCCTTCGCGGTCGTTGACGCCGACGGTGACCAGCTTCTCCTCGCCCGCCAGCGCCGTGTCGAGGTCCTTCTTGAACTGGCCCGAGCCGTAGGCGCTCTTGACCTGTCCGTAGCAGAACTGGTTCACGCGCGGGAGCAGCTCGTCCTTGAGCAGCGCGACGCAGCGCTCCGTGTCACGTGCGGACCAGTTGTCGCCGTCGGAGTAGTGGAACGGGTACAGGTTCCAGTCCTCCGGACGGTAGCGGTCGCGCACCAGCTCGAGGAGCAGCTCGTAGGCCGAGCTGATCTTCGTGCCGCCCGACTCCCGCAGGCTGAAGAAGCTCTGCTGGTCGACGATCTTCGCCACGGCGTCGTGGACGATGTAGACGACCTCCAGGTTCTGGTACTGGCTGCGCAGCCAGGTGTCGATCCAGAAGGCCTTGATGCGCACCACGTCCTTCTGCTCACGGCCCATCGACCCCGACACGTCCATGACGTGGAAGATGACCGCCGAGGAGTCCGGCTTGGGCGCGCGCTTCTTCCAGCGGAAGCGCTCGTCCTCGGCCAGCGGCACGACCTCGGGGGCGGCGTGGTCGAAGGAACCCTCCGCGATCGTGCGGCGCAGCGCGTTCTTGAACGTGCGACGGAAGTGGCGCAGCGACTTGGGCCCCGTGTCGCGCACGCCCGAGTAGCGCCCGCCGTCGGCCACCAGGGCCTGGTCCCCGCGCGGCTCGATGCGCGGCAGCTCCAGCTCCTCGCCCAGCATGCGGGCCAGCTCCTCGAGTTCGACGTCGACCTCCAGGACGTGCTGGCCGGGCTCCTCGCCGGCGCCGCCGGCGCCCTCGCCGTCCTTGGGCTCGCCGTCGACCGGCGTGCCCTTCTCGCCCGGGCCCTGCCCCACGCCGGACTTCCCGTTCTCGCCGAAGTGGAAGCGCGGCAGCTCGATCTGCGGGATCGGGATCGTCACGGCGTGCTCGCCGCGCCGCCCCAGCAGCTCGCTCGTCGACAGGTACTTCTTGAGGTCGGCCCGCAGGCGGCCGCGCACGATCTCGCGGAAGCGCGCGCGATCCCGTTCGATGCGGTGCATGCGCGGATCCTCAGGCCGCCTCGGCCCCCGGGCGCTTGGCCTCGCCGCGCGCGAAGACGGCGGCGACGTGCTGGAGCACCTCGTCCGCGGAGACCTCGTCGTAGCCGAACTCGCGCATGAGCCGCGTGCGGATCAACCCGATCTTCTCCAGGGCGTCCGGGTCGACGACGGTCGACACGACGCTCGTGAGCTGGATCGTGTCGCGCCGGTCCTCGAAGGCCTTGAGCTCCAGCGCGCGCACGAGTCGCGCGTTCTCGCGGTAGTCGAACGTGCGGCCCTCGGCCTGACAGGCGGCCACGTAGTTCATCAGCTCGTGCCGGAAGTCGCCCTTGCGCGACTCGGGGATCTCGATCTTCTCCTCGATCGCGCGCATCAGGCGCTCGTCCGGGTCCGAGAGGTGGCCGTCCCGGTCGACGACCTTCTCGCGGGTGACAAAGGCCTTGACGTTGTCCAGGTACTTGCCGCACAGGCGGTCGATGGCGTCCCGGTCGGCGGTGATCGCGCTCTGGACCTCGCGCTTGATGATCTCCTCGTACTCCTCGCGCGCCACGGAGACCAGTTGCACGTAGCGCTTGCGCGTCTCCTCGTTCGAGACCAGCGAGTGATGGCGCAGGCCGCGCTCGATCTCGTCGAGCACGTCGAACACCCCCACGCAGGGCTTGTCGCCCGCCAGGCAGGTGGCGACTCGGTCCTGGACGTAGCGCGGGCTGATCCCGGCCAGACCCTCGCGTGGCGCCAGGTCGCGCAGGTCGGCGACCTGCTCCGGGGTGAAGCCGGGCACCTCCTGGCCGTCGTACAGCCGGGCCTTCTGGAGCAACGTCAGGCTGGGGTGCGTCGGGTCCTCGAGGCGCGTCAGCACGGCCCACAACGAGGCCACTTCCAGGGCGTGCGGCGCGATCGTGCGCCCCGGCACGCGGCGCCGCGCGAACTGGCGCCGGTAGATCTCGACCTCGTCGCGCACCCGCAGGTTGTAGGGCACGTCGATCTTGATCGTGCGGTCGCGGAAGGCCTCCATGAGGTCGTTCGAGGCCAGCTTCTTGTACTCGGGCTCGTTCGTGTGCCCCAGGATCACCTCGTCGATCGAGGTCTGGGCGAACTTGCGCGGCTTGATCGCGTGCTCCTGGGTCGCGCCCAAGAGGTCGTAGAGGAACGCCACGTCGAGCTTGAGCACCTCGACGAACTCCAGCAGGCCGCGGTTGGCCACGTTGAACTCGCCGTCGAAGTTGAAGGCGCGCGGATCGCTGTCCGAGCCGTACTGCGCGATCTTGCGGTAGTTCAGGTCGCCCGTGAGCTCGGTCGAGTCCTGGTTCTTCTCGTCCTTGGGCTGGAACGTGCCGATGCCCACGCGGTCCTTCTCCGACAGCACCAGTCGGCGCACGCGCACGTGCGAGACGACCTTGCGCCAGTCGCCCTGGTAGCGGTCCATCAGCACCCGGAAGTAGTGCCGACCGACGGGGTCGAGCTCGCCCTCGATCCGGATCCGGTAGTCGCGCCGCAGGCCCTTGTTCAGGCGCTCCTCGAGCGCCGCGCGCGCCTCGCGCGGCACGAGCAGGAGCGGTTCCTGGTTCATGGGCGACGGCACGACCTCGCCGTCGACCTCCCACGCGAAGGTGTAGAGCGCGCCTTCCTCCGTGCGCGAGTACTCCTCCAGGCCGCGCTTCAGGATGCGCGCGATCGTGCTCTTGGCCGAGCCGACCGGGCCGTGCAGCAGGATCACGCGCCGCTCGGGGCCCAGCCCGCGGGCCCCGGCGCGGATCGTCTGGACCAGGCGCGAGAGCGGCTCGTCGAGCCCGTAGACCGCGTCCGAGCCGCCGTCGAACGGATCGTCGAAGATCCGCCAGCGGCGCGGCCCGCGCTCGTCGGCGCGCACGGAGCCGTGGCTCTCGATCATGTCGAGCAGCCGCTGCCAGGCGTTGCGTGCGACCTGCGGGCGGTCCTCGACCAGGGCCAGGTACTCCTCGAACGTGCCCTGCCAGGCGAGCGCCAGGTGCGCGCTGGCGGACAGCCGGCCTTCGACGAGATCGAGGAACGTGCGCGGGGCTTCGGACATGGACGGCCGCTCCAGACGGACGGTGGCGAGTGCGGCGCGACCCTGGCAGCGGGCAGCGCGGCGGGGATGTCGGACCACGAGCCTTTCGGCCGGGGTCCGAGAGGACTGGAGCCGCGGCGTCGGTCGCCGCGCGTTCCCGAACTCCAGCGGGCACGTAAGCCCGGGGGAAGCGCTTTCCCAGGCAGGACCCCACGCGCCGCGCGCGACGCGCCGGCTCTGCTACCCTCGCGCCCATGCGCCCGGCCCGTGTGTTGCTCCCGCTCTTGCTCCTGTCCCTGGCCTCGGCCGGCTGTCCGGAGGGGGGCACGAGCGCCCCGGCCGCGGTCGCGATCGACGCCGAGCGCGCCTGGAGGGGCCTGCTCCACCAGGTCGAGATCGGTCCGCGGCCGTCGGGGACGCCCGAAAACGAGCGCTGCCGCTCCTGGATCGAGGCCGAGTTGCGCGGCATCGGGCTGGAGCCCGTGCGCGAGACCTTCCGGGCCCAGACCCCGGCCGGCGAGATCGAGTTCGCCAATGTGTGGGCCGAGCTGCCCGGGACCTCGCCGCGCGGTGGCTGGATCTTCGTGGGCTCGCACTTCGACACGAAGCGCATGCCGTTCCGCTTCGTGGGCGCCAACGACGGCGCATCGAGCACGGCCGTCCTGATCGAGCTCGCACGCGTCCTGGCGCGCGGCCCCAAGCCCGCGCTGGGCTACCGCTTCGTCTTCTTCGACGGCGAGGAGGCCGTGCGGCAGGAGTGGCTCGGAGAGGACAACACCTATGGCTCGCGCCAGCACGTGAAGGGCCTGGTCGCAAGCGGCGCGATCGAGCGCGTGCGCGCCTTCGTGCTGCTCGACCTGGTGGGCGACAAGGACCTCAAGCTCACGAACGACACGCTCTCGGACCGCAAGTTCCAGGAGGTCTTCGCCAAGGCCGCGCGCGACCTCGGCTTGGGCCGCCACGTCGGCGGCAAGTCGATGGAGGTGCGCGACGATCACGTGCCGTTCCTCATGGCGCGCGTGCGCTCGATCAACTTGATCGACTTCGACTACGGGCCGCACAACGCGTACTGGCACTCGGCGCAGGACGTGCCCGAGAACTGCTCGCAGGCCAGCCTGGACGCGATCGGCAGGATCACGCTGCGCGGGCTGGCCGAGCTCCAGGTCCTTCTGGGCTCCTGAGCGGGGCGCGCGTGCACTGGTGGCCGGCCCGGCCGCCCGCGCCGCGCTGCGGGGACTCAGCCCGACAGGCCCACGTCGGCCTCGACCACCGCGCCCCGCAGGCTGCGGAACGCGAGCCGCAGCACGCCGCCCGCCTCGCCCTCGACGAGCAGGTGGAGCCGCACGCTCTCCGCGCCCGCGAGGTGCCCGACGCGCCACGTCGGACCGCGCGGCACGTCGAGGTTCGTCGTGGGCTCGCCCTCGCGCCCCAGGCCGATGCGCAGCACGCGCGCGCCCTGCGCGTCGAGCCAGACGGAGGCCGGCGCCTTGCCGCGCTCCTCGGGGCTGGCCGTCGGCAGGAGCCCCGCGACGGACAGGTCGACCTCGACGAGCCACAGCTTCTCGCGCAGGCGCTCCGTGCGCGGGCTGCGCAGCGCGAGGCGCGGCAGCTCGCCGAGCAGCGCCTCGATCGCGCCCGGCAGGGACTCGAAGCCACGCGGGGCGGACTCCGGCCCGGGCGCCGGCGCGCTCCAGGGGTCGAGCACCAGGACGCACGCTCCCGTGCGGGCCCGCGCGAAGGCCGGCAGGCTGCCGGGCGCGGCCGCGGCGGCGTCGCGCGCGCGCACGAGCTGCGTGAGCTCGAGCCCGGCCCGCGCCGCGACGCGCGCGAGCACCGGGTCGGCCGCGTTCGAGGGCGAGTCCGTGCCGGCGGACCAGAGGCCCGCGGGCGCGCGCGCGAGCAGCGCCAAGGCGCCGACGTTCGTGCGCTGCGCGACGACCCGCGCCAGCTCGCGCGTCTCGGGCTCCGAGCACGGGTACGGACCCTGCGGGCACTCGATCGCGTCGGAGGGCTGCCAACCCGCCGGAAAATTGCGCTCGAGCCGGCAGGTGCGCTCCAGCGTGCCGCCCGGCGCGAACACGCCATCCGGATCCGGCGCGGGCACGGCGTACAGCGTCACGGACGCCAGGAGCTCTGCGACGCGCGCCTCGCCCTCGGCGCGCTCGAGCAGCCGGCGCACCGCGAACAGCGCGGCCTCGGGGCCAGCGGGCCGGTCCGCGGCGTGCGCCGCGAGATCGGTGACGAACAGCGCCGCGGGACGCCGCCCGGGGTCTCCGGCGCGATCGCCGAGCGTGAGCAGCGCGATGCGGCGACCGCCGCGGCTGTGGCCGAGCTCCGACACGGACAGGCGGCTCGCGTGGCTGTCGGCGAGGCGCGCGAGCTCCTGCTCGAACTCGGCCTCGGTCCAGGCGCGCGCGTAGTCCGCGGGCGCCGGCGAGGGCGAGGCCGCCGCGGGCGGCGTCTCGTCCAGGGTCGGCACCGGATCCTGCGTCGGCGGCGGCTCCTCGACCGGGGCTGGCCGCTCGTCCGGACCCGGCTCCGGAGTGGGCACCGGGGTCGGCGCCGGTGCGGGGACGGGCACGGGCAGGGGATCTTGGCCCCGCGCCGCAGCGGAGAGGAACGCCAGGCAGCACGCGAGGCAGAGCCGCGGCAGCGTCATGGCTTCACCTCGCGCTCGACGGGTGCGGCCCACGGCGCGCGCGCCACGAGGCGCAGGACTCCGCCGGGCGGGACCAGCGCCACGGCCGTGACCTCACGGCTCGTCGTTCCGGGCTCGAGCACGCCCAGGCGCGCCTCGACCTCGCCCCACAGGAGCCGCGCCCCGCTCGGCAACGCGAGGCTCAGGCGCGCGCCGTCCGCACCCGCCAAGCCGGTCGCGAGCCGGCCCGAGTTCTCGACGCGCGCGCGCACCGTGACGACCTCGCCGTCGCGCGCGGCCTCGACGACGCGCAGCTCGAGCGCCGGCGCGGCCGCGGCGAGCTTCTCGACGAAGCTCGCGAGGCCGGCGGTCGCGCCCTCGAGGCACTCCTCGGGCGGGTTCGCGCGCGCGAAGGGCTGCCACCCACCGACGAGCGCCGAGCGGCCGTCACCCAGGTCGACGGGGTGCCAGTCGACGAAGCCGATCCCGCCGCGCACGTCGTCGAGCCAGCGCGCCCAGGCGGCCTCGACTCCCTCCTCGCGGCGCACGAGAGCCTCGGGCGCCGAGGCCTGGACGCGCACCGCGCCGCGCTCCTCGAGCGGTCCCCACACGCCGACCTCGGCGGCCAGCGCGCCCGCGACGGCGTGGATCCAGTCGAGCGCCGCGCCCGGCCGCGGCTCGGCGCGCGCGCGATGGAGCGGAATGGCCTCGGCCTGCCGCCGGCCGGTGGCCTCGGCGAAGTGGCGCACGGCCGAGAGGTCCGCGGCCGAGCCCGGACCCGAACTCCAGGCCAGGCCCTCGACGCCGCCCGGTCGCGCCAGGAGCCCGTGGTTGCCCTGGAAGAGCAGGACCGCGAGCCGCGGGCGCGCCAGGATCAGGTCCGCCAGCGCGCGCGAGAGATCGTCGTCGAGCGGCAGCGCCCCGCCCAGGCCGCCCGGCTCGCCGTGCCAGCCGACGGGGAACGCGAGGTCGAGGACCACGCCGCCCGGCGGATCCTCGTTGTAGCGGCCGTCGCCGTCGTCGTCGCGGCCCTCGGGCACGCGGCGGTAGCGCAGGCGGTCCGTGCTCGCGGCCCGCACCAGGAAGCGCCCGTCCGAACCGCGCGTCCAAGGGCCCTCGGGGTCCTCGACGAGCATCTCGAGGACCAACCCGTCGCCGTCGACGTCGTCGGGGCCGTCCTCGTCGAAGGCGAGGTCGCCGTCGTCGTCGACCGGCAGGAGGTCGCGCCCGTCCGCAGCCCCCCCTTCCAGCGTGCGCGCGAGCCCATCCGGCGCCGCCCAGGGCACGCACACGAAGGCGATCGCGCGCGGCAACGCGTCGCGCCGCCGCAGGAGCTCGTCGGCCGCGCGCAGCGCGCCCTCGGCGCCCGCCAGCGAGGCACCGTCCAGGCCGCCGACGAGGAACACGGTCGGCCGCTGCTCGAGCGGCGGCCCGCCCGCCGCGCCGAAGGAGAGCGCCGGCGCCTCGCGGCCGCCGCGCGAGGCGGGCAGCGCGACGCGCGCGGCGAGACCGGTGGCGACCCAGGCCTCGACCCAGGCTGCAACGTCCGCGGGCGCGCGGTAGCGCGGTGCCCAGTGCGGCGGGGCTGCCGGCTCTCCGGCCTGCGCCGCGGCCTGCGGCGGCGTGCCGTTCGCCGGCGGGGCGGACGGATCCTGGGCGCGGGCCGGCGCGAGGAGCGCCAGCGCGAGGAGTGCTCCTGTCGCTGCGTCGCGGATCCGCGTGGTCATGCGCCTCTACGCCTGCCTGCGTGGGATCGCCCAGCGCAGGCGCTCGGCTGGAGCGCGCGAGTCTACTTCCTGACCCCGGCCGGGCCGCAGGTCACTTCCACGGGCTGGCGGGTTTCACGGGCCGGCGGGTTTCACGGGCCGGCGGGTTGAGGGGCCCGGCGGGTCCCACCGCCCGGCGCGCTCCGCACACCGCCAGGCTCGCGGAGCGGCCGGCCGCAGTCGCGGACACGCCTCCCCCAGCGCCCGCGTGAGGGACGTGCGGCCCAGGTTCAGGAAACCGGAGCGTTCAGCGACGGCGCAGGGTGCGCCGAGGCGCCGGGTGAGACCTCGCCGACGCGTCCCCCGCCGGCCTGCGGGATGAGCTCGACCTGGCGCAGGCCTTCGTCGCGCGCACCGTCGGCGGCCTTCTCGGCCCAGTGGTCGACGTCGGCGACCTCGACGCTGACCTGCCGCGACACGCCCTTGGTCTCCATCGTGACGCCGTACAGCCGCTGGCAAGCGGCCATCGTGACCTTGTTGTGCGTCACGACGACGAACTGCGTCGTCTGGCGGTAGCCCTCGAGCATCGCCAGGAAGCGCGTCACGTTGACGTCGTCGAGCGCGGCATCGACCTCGTCCAGGATGCAGAACGGGCTGGGCCGGGCCTCGAACACGGCGAACAGGAGCGCCAGGGCGGTCAGCGTGCGCTGCCCGCCCGAGAGCAGGCCGATGGGCAGCAGCTCGCGGCCCGGCGGGCGCGCCACGATCTCGACGCCGGCGTCCAGCGGGTCGTCGCCCTCGGTGAGCGTCACGTCGGCCTTGCCGCCGCCGAAGAGCTGGCGGAAGATGCGTTGGAAGTTCGCGCGCACGGCCTCGAAGGTCTCGTGGAACAGGCGCTTCGACTCGCCGTCGATCTCGCGGATCGCCTCCTGGAGCGTGTCGCGCGAGGTGACCAGGTCCTGGCGCTGGGCCTCGAGGAAATCGAGCCTTCCGCCCGCCTCCTGGAGCTCGGCCACGGCTTCGGTGTTCACCGGACCGATCTTGTCGAGGCGCGCCTTGAGCTCGCGCACGTCGGACTCGAGCGCCTGGAGCGCGGCGAGGTCCTGGAGCTCGGGCTCGGGGTCGAAGCCCTGGAGCAGGGCGGGCTCCTCGGCCTGCAGGTCCTCGAGCGCGCGCCGCGCGATCTCCTCGCGCGCCAGGCGCTCCTTCTGCTCGGCGAGGCGCGCGTCCGCCAACTGCGCGGCGACGGTCTCGAGCTCGCGCGAGACCGCCGACTCGCGGCCCTGCGCCAGCGCCATGCCGTCCACGCCGGCTTCCAGCGCCGCGCGCAGCTCGGCCAGGCGCGCGTCGGCCGCGGCGCGCTCGGCGAGCAGCTCCGCGCTGCGCGCCTCGAGCGCCACGAGCTCCTGCGCCCCGCGCTCGGCCGCCGACGCGTGCTCGGAAGCGAGCCGCGCCGCGCGCTCGTGCTCGCGCTCGTTCTCGGTCAGGACGCGCACGAGGTCGGCGCTGCGGCGGGCCTCGCCCTCGTGCTCGGCCCGCGCGTGCGCGGCGTTCGAGCGTGCCTCGGACTCGGCGGCCGCGAGCTCGGCGCGCCGGCCGTCGAGGCTGGCGCGCTCGGCCTCCAGCGCCGTGTGCGCCTCGCGCTCCTGGTCGTGACCCGCGCTGGCGCCGCTGAAGCGGGTGCGCGTGGCGTCGAGGTCGACCAAGAGCCGCGCCGCGGCGGCCTCGGCCGCACGCGCTTCCTGCTCCAGCGCGCGCACCAGCGCCTCCTGGTCGCGCAGGCGTGCGCGCGCCGTCGACAGCGCGGAGTCGGCCTGCATGCGCGCGTTGCGGCGCGCTTCGAGCTCCTGGCTGGATCGTTCCCAGTCCTTCTGCAGCGCGATGCGCCGCTGGGCACTCTCGATGCGGCGCGCCTCGAGCTCGGCGATCTCGGCGTCGAGCTCGGCGATGGACCCCGAGAGCTCCTCGGCGCTCGCGCGCCGGCCGACGGCGCCCTGGGTCAGCGCGCGGTGTCCGCCCGTGACGCCGGCCGCGTCGGCCAGCTCGCCCGAGAGCGTGACGAAGCGCGCGCGCGGGTGCCGCGCCACGAGCTCGATCGCCGCCGAGAGGTCGCGCGCGACGAAGACGTCGCCGAGCAGGGCCCGCGCCAGCGGCTCGCAGCGCGGGGTGCTGCGCACGAACTGCGCCAGCGGACCGACCACGCGCGGATCGTCGATCGCGTCCGCCGCCGGCGCGTCGGCCAGGGCCTGCGGCAGCACGAGGCCCGCGGAGCCGCTCTCCCGCGCGCGCAGCCAAGCCAGCACGGCCTCGGCCGACGCGCGATCCTTGGCGACCAGCGCGCTGCCGCGCGCGCCCAGCACGGCGTCCAGCGCCAAGGCGTGCGCCGTGTCCGTGCGCAGGTGGTCGGCCAGGAGCCCCAGGATGTCGTCCGCCGCGACCGGCTCGCCGCGCCGCTCGACGGTCTCGAGCACGGTCTTGCCGCCGGCGCTGAGGTCCTCGAGGTCGCGCTCGCGGTCCAGCAGCACGTCGATGCGGCTCGCGACGCGCGCGCGCTCGATCTCGAGGCCCTTCTTCTCGGCCTCGGCCTTCTGGAGCTCGAGGCCGAGCTCGCTCATCGCCTGCGCCAGGCTGCGGCGGCCGGCCTCGATCTCCAGCAAGGCCTCGCCGGCCACGCGCGCCGCGTCCGCGAGCTGCGCCTCCTCGCCGCGCTGCAGCGCGAGCGCTGCCTGCGCTGCGTCGCAGCGCTCGGCTTGGCGCGCATCGCGCTCGCGCGCCTGCGCCAGGGCCCCCTCGAGCGAGGCGATGCGGTTCTCGGCCTGCGTGCGCTCCTCGACCAGCCGCAGCAGCGAGCGGCCGCGCTGCTCGAGCGCGGCGCGCAGCTCGACGGCGCGCTGTGAGACCTGGGCCAGCTCGCGGCTCTGCTCCATGGCCAACGCCTGCGCCGCGCGCGCGGCGGCCTCGAGCGCCGCGACCCGCGACGCCAGTTCGGCCGACTCGCGCCGGCGCGCCTCGAGTCCCGCGGCCAGGCGCGCCGCGCGTTCGGACTCGTCGCGCGCGCTGCTCTCCGACTCGCTGATGCGCGTGCGCAGGTTCGCGACGCGCTCGTCGACCGCGCGCGACTCGCCCGAGAGGCGCGAGGCCTCGCCGGCCGCGCGGTCGAGCTCGGCCGAGAGCGCCGCGCGCTCGCGCTCGCGCAGCGCGCGGTCCGACTCGGCCTGCTCGCGCGCGGCGCGCAGCTCGGCCGCGCGGGCTTCCAGCGCGCGAGACTCCTCGGAGAGACGCGCGATCGCCGCGCCGTGCAGCCACAGCCCGTGGCGCGCATGGCGCGTGCGCGCGGCCAGCCATGCGGCGCGCGCCTCGGTCCAACGCTCGGCCTTGCCGGCCTGGATCTTCAGCGACCGCACGCGGCTGGCGAGCTCGCCCAAGAGGTCGTCGAGCCGCGCCAGGTCGTCCGCCACGCGCTTCAGGCGCAGCTCGGTCTCCTGGCGGCGCTGGCGGTAGCGCGAGACGCCCGCCGCCTCCTCGAAGATGCGCCGGCGCTCGACCGGATTGGCCGAGAGCACCGCGTCGATCTTGCCCTGTTCCAGGACGCTGTAGCCGCGCGAGCCCAGGCCCGTGTCGAACAGCATCTCGCGCACGTCCTTGAGGCGCACCTTCTGTCCGTCGACGAGGTACTCGCCCTCGCCGCTCTGGAACACGCGGCGCGTGATCGCGACCTCGGGGCCGCGGCCGTCGAGCGCTCCGTTGGCGTTGTCGAGCAGCAGCGTGACCTCGGCCACGGACAGCGCCGGGCGGCTCGAGCTGCCCTTGAAGATCACGTCCGTCATCTCGCCGCCGCGCATCGACGTCGGGCGCTGCTCGCCCAGCACCCAGCGCACGGCGTCGACCACGTTGCTCTTGCCGCAGCCGTTGGGCCCCACGACGCCGGTGAGCGTGTCCTCGCCGAACTCGAAGGCGGTGCGGTCGGCGAAGGACTTGAAGCCGAAGAGCTGGAGTCGTTTCAGGCGCATGGTCAGGAAATCGCGGGAGCGTCGTCGGAGTAGAGCGTCCCCGCCCCCTCGTTCCTAGGCAGCACGTAGAGAACCCCGGCGCGCGTGCGGGCCCGCTCGCGGGCGCGGACGAAGGCTGCGAGACCCGCCAGGAGCGGCGCGCGCTCGTCGGCCGGCCGGGCCAGCGCGCGCACCAGCCCGGGCGCGTCGAGCAGACCGGCGTCGAGCGCCGCCAGCGTCACGCCGAGCGCCTCGGCGCGCGTGGCCGGGTCGCCCAGCCGCGCCAGGTCGAGGCCGTGGGACAGCTCGGGGCCGGCGGGCGCCGCGTCGTCGGCCGGGAAGAGCTGGTTCTGGATGGTCTGGAAGCGGCGCGCGTCGCGCGCGGCGAAGCGGCGCGCGTCGCGTGCGCCGAAGTCGCCCGCGACGTGGACCAGGAGCCCGCGCTCGTGGCCCAGGCGGTGGGCCGCCTCGGCCAGGAACGAGAGCAGGCGCGCGGCCCCCTCGGGACGCGCGGCGCCGTCGTGCATCCAACGGACGGCCTCGACCAGTCCGACCGGGACGACCGCGTGCGCGCTGCGGGCGCGCAGGCCCGCGACCGGCGTGGCGCGGCGCAGCTCGCGCAGGGCGGCCAGCGCGTCGAGGGCCTGGCTCAAGAGGCGCTGGAGCTCCTCGAACAGTGCGTCCTCGCGCCAGGGGCCGGCGCGGCGCGCAGCGCGCGGCAGGTTCAGCGTCGCGACCGCCCGCAGGGCCAGGGCGCCGTGGTCGCGCGCGCCGCGCACGAGCCCGGGTCCACACGGACGCAGGCCGGCCGTTGCGAAGACCGGCACGAGGCGGCCGCGTGCCAGGAGCAGTTCGACGCCGCGCTCGAGGGCCGGGTCCTGCGCGCCGGCCTCGACGAGCTCGGCCGCGTCGACCAGGAGCCGCGGCAGGTCCGCGCGCGGGCCGCCGGACTCGGCGGCAGAGAGTTCGGCCACGAGCCGCTCGAACCAGGCCGGCGCGGCCGGGCCGCGCTCGCGCGGCTTGAGCCGCAGGCCCAGGTCGAGCGCGCGCCCCGAGGCGCGCGCCACGGCCGCCAGCGCCGCGAGCCAGGCCGCCAGGCGATCCGAGCCCGCGCCGCGCGGAGCGCGCGCCAGGGCCGCGAGGAGGTCGTTGGCGTCCTCGAGCACGATGCGGCGCGAGACCCGCGAGCCGAGCGCTGCGACCTCGGCCAGGACCTCGAAAGCCTGGGCCCCGTCGAGCTCGCCCGCGGCGAGCAGCTCGCAGGGAACGGCCAGCACCAGGTCTTGATGGGCGCGCTCGAGGTCCTCGATCCCGAAGTCGCCGTCGGAGAGCGCGTCGACGAGCGCGTCGGGCAGCACGTCCTCGAGCACGTGGCGGCGCAGGACCTCGCCCGCGATGCGGCCCGCGAGCCCGCGCGGGTCGGACGCGCCGGGCTCGCGCTCGGGCTCGGGCGTGGCGATCCAGCGCACGAGGTCGTGGCGCGGCACGCCGACCGGGCGCGTGCGCGAGAGCGCGTCCGAGAGACCGCGCTCGACGAGCTCGTTGTCGACCAGCTCGCGCACGAGCGAGGTCGAGACGCGCCTCCAGCCGCTGGCGAAGACGCGCTCCTCGACGCGCGCCGCGACCTCCTCGGCCAGCTCGCGCGCAACGTCGGCCTCCGACACGAGCGCGGCCACGATGCGCGCCCGGCTCCAGGGCTCGACGCCGCCCCGCACCGCGACGCGCGGCGCGCGCCGGCCCAGCGCGGAGTCGTGCGCTGCGCCGAGCGCGGCGCGCGTGCGCGCGTCGCGCGCGCGATCGAGGATGTAGGCCTTGGCGACGGCCGCATGGCCCAGCTCGACGAGCGCCTCCTCGACGAGGTCCTCGACCTCCTCGACCGAGGGCAGCGCCGCCGTCGAAGCAGTGTCGCGCGCGCGCTCCGGCGCGTAGCGGCGCCCGAGCGCCATCTCGACCAGGTCCGCGACCTCGCCCGGCGCGCGCGAGTCCTCCTCGCCGGCGCGCTCCGCCGCGCGCCGCACGGCCGCCTCGACGCGGCGGCGCTCGAAGTCGGCGACGGTGCCGTCGCGCCGTCGCACGCGCGGCAACTTCACGGCTTCGATCCCCCGCGCGACTCGAGGATCGGCTTGAGCTCCTCGAGGAACTGCGAGACGTCCTTGAACTCGCGGTAGACGCTCGCGAACCGGACGTAGGCCACCTGATTGAGCTTGCGCAGCTCGTCCATGACCATCGTGCCGATCACCGAGCTCGGCACCTCGCGGTCGTACTGCTCCTGGCAGCGCGCCTCGACGCGCGCGGCCGCCGCCTCCAGGTCCTCGATGGCGACCGGCAGCTTCTCGCAGGCGCGGATCATCCCGGCCAGGACGCGGTCGCGCTCGAAGCGCACGCGCTCCCCGCTCTTCTTGATCACCCGCAGGGGGGTCTCCTCGATGCGCTCGTAGGTCGTGTAGCGCAGGAAGCAGGCCAGGCACTCCCGGCGGCGGCGGATCACGGAGCCGTCCGAGCTGGCCCGGGAGTCGACGACGCGGTCGTCGTCCGCTTGGCAACGGGGGCAGCGCATGAGGTCCGGGCGGGGTGGGGGCCACCAGAGATTGGGGCCGGGAGATCCCAACACGCTCGATGTGGGGTGTCAACGCGCGGGCGGGGGGCCAGTCGGCCGGGCCGGTGCGCGGTCGAACGGGCCGGCCCGCGCGACGAAGCCCAGGCGCGTTCGGCGCGGGGAGCGGGGCCAGGAGCCAGGCCGGGCCCAGCTCACTTCCCCAGGCAGAAGCGGGCAAAGATGCGGTCGAGCAGGTCCTCGGCCGTCGTCGCGCCGCGCAGCTCGTCGAGGCCCGCGCTCGCGCGGCGCAGGTGCTCGGCGGCGAGGTCGAGCGGGCCGCCGGACGCGAGCACGGCCTGGGCGGCCGCCAGCTCTGCTCGCGAGCACTCCAGACCGCGCACGTGGCGGCGAGCGAGTTCGCGCGCCAGGGGGCCGCCCTCCTCGGACGCGGCCGTCGCGAGTGCCGCGCCCAGCGCGTGCGCGAGGCGTGCGAGCCCCTGTCCGCGCGCGCCGGACGTCGGCACGACCTCCGCCACGTCGAGCGCGGCCGGGTCCGGCGCCGCGCCCGCGGACGGTCGATCGATCTGGTTCCAGGCCAGCACCACGGGCACGCCCGACGCCAGCGCGCGGCGCTCGCGCGCGAGGTCGTGCGGCCCGGCCGCGGCGTCCACGACCCACAACACGAGGTCCGCGCCCGCGAGCCGCTCGCGCGCGCCCTGCTGCGCGGCGCGCTCCAGGCCGCGCGCGTCCCCGTCGAGCCCGGGCAGGTCCAGGAGCACCACGCGCCGGCCGTCGAGGTCGACCTCGGCCTCGAGCACGTCGCGCGTCGTGCCCGACTCGGGGCTCGTGATCGCGCGCTCGGTCCGGAGCAGCGCGTTGAAGAGCGTGCTCTTGCCCGCGTTCGGCGCGCCGGCCAACGCGACCCGCGGGAGCCCGCTCGCGGCGCCGCGTGCGCGCTCGAACGCCAGCGCCTCGGCCAGGCGCGCACGCACGCGGTCGGAGCGATCCACGAGCTCACGCGGAGCGACGTGCCCGGTGTCGGCTTCGTCGAAGTCCAGGCTCGCCTCGCACAGCGCGCGCAGGTCGTCGAGCGCGTCGCGCACGCCGTCCACGCGCGAGCCGAGCCCGCCCAGGAGCAGCTGCGATGCCGCGCGCGCCTCGGCCTCGTTGCGCGCGGCGACCAGCTCGAGCACGCCTTCGGCGCGCGTCAGGTCGATGCGCCCGTGCTCGAACGCGCGCCGCGTGAACTCGCCGGCGCGCGCCGGACGCGCGCCGAGCGCCGTGACGCGCTCGAAGAGCGCCGCGAGCAGCGGCGGCGAGCCCGGCGCGTGCAGCTCCGCGACGTCCTCGCCGGTGAACGAGCGCGGGCCCGGCATCCACAGGAAGAGGACCGGCTGCGTCCCGCGTCCGTCGTCGACGCGGCCCAGGACCAGCCCGCGGCGCACGAGCTCCGGCGGCGCGCCGACCCACAGCGCGCGCACGAGCGCGCGCGCGCCGGGCCCCGAGATCCGCACGATCCCGCGCGCTCCCGGCCCGGCCGGCGAGGCGATCGCGGCGATCGTGTCGGCGCTCACCGGACCTTCTGCTTGCGGCGCTGCGCCTCGGCCTGCTTCTGGCGCTCGGCGGCGGCTTCCATCAGCTTCGACATGAAGCCGCCCGACTTCTTGGGCAGCTCCTTGTCGTCGATGGGCCAGCGCTTCTTGATGTAGACCTGCTCGATGATCCCGAGCGTCGAGGTCGTGATCATGTAGATCGAGAGGCCGGCCGCGTAGTTGTAGAGGAAGATGCCCATCACGATCGGCATCCACATCATCATCTTGTACATCAGGAGCGCCTGCTCCTCGGTGGGCCGCGGCATCGCGCGCTGCTGCAGGATCCACATCACGACCATGATCGGCGGCAGCACGTTGATGGCCGCGACGTGGCCCACGAGCGGCAGCGTCAGGCCCAGCGGCAGGAGCTGGTCGGGCAGCGACAGGTCGCGGATGATCCCGAGGAACGGCTCCTGGTGCAGGTCGAAGCTCACGCCGATGGCGCGGAACAGGCCGATGAAGATCGGCAGTTGCAGCAGCGGCGGGAGGCAGCCGCCGAGCGGCGGGAACGCGCCCTCCTCCTGCATGATGCGCGCCTGCTCCTCGCGCAGCTTCTTGGGATCCTTCTCGTAGCGCTTCTTGAGCTCCTCGATGCGCGGCTGGATGCGCTTCATCTTGGACTGGTAGCGCGCCATGGCCGTCTGCGAGCGACGGTTCAGCGGGAACAGGACCACGCGCACGACCAGCGTCAGGAGCACGATCGCCAGGCCCCAGCTCGAGGTCAGCGAGTGGAAGAAACCCAGGATCCACAGCAAGACGCCCGCGACCGAGCTGACGAAGCCCAGGTCCTCCTCGAGCAGCGCGGAGTGCGCCGGGAGCACCGCGACCATCTGGTCGCGCTGCTTGGGACCCGCGTAGGCCGCGTAGTTCCAGGTGCGCGACGCGCCCACCGGCGGTAGCGCGAGCTGCAGATCGACGTCGACCACGAGCTGGCGCCAAGCGTCGTGGTCCTTGCCGGGGTGCCGCGCGAGCCAGGCCTCGTCCCGCAGCGCGCGCCAGCTCGCGCCCTGCAGGGTGGGTGCCGTCTCGGCGTCGGCCGCGCGCACGAGCACCGCGAAGTACTTGTTGTGCACGCCGGCGTACAGGAGCGGCTTGGGCGACGCGATCGTGCCGACCAGGACGCTGCCCGTGCGTTCGGGCATCTGGACCTTGATCGAGGGCTTGGATTCGCCCGCGGGCCGCGCGACCGCCACGCCCTGCGGCTCGAGGTAGAACGAGTCGCCCGAGTCGTTGGGCACGCCGGCCGCGGGCGTGAGCAGGAAGCCGCGGTAGCCCGAGACGTCGCTGAAGGCGTCGTTCTTGATCTCGAGCTCGAGCAGCACCTGATCCGAGCCGGGCACGAAGCGGAAGCGCTTGACGAAGGTCACGCCGGTGCCGGGCGCGAGCTCGTACTCGACGCCTTCCGGCTGACCCTCGGCGCCCAGCAGTCGCCCGCGCCACAGCGCGCTCTCGAGCGGCTCGCGCACCAGGGGCTGCGCGGACAGCGTGGCGCGCAGCGCGAACGAGCCCGGCTGGTCCTTGGACTGCTCCTCGCCCACGAGCACGCGCCAATGCGCCGGGTCGGCGCGCTCCTCGGCGCTGCGACCGGCCCGGTCGAAGTCGTTCCCGGTGCGCAGCTCGACGAGCACCGCGCCGCGGTTCGAGAACGTCGCGCGGTAGTAGCCCGGCTCGCCGGGGCGGCCGACCACGAAGGTCTCGCGCCGCTCGGCGTCGTCGGCGACGACCGGCCCGACGGCCGGCGGCCCGGGGTCGACGGCCGCGGGCGCGCTCGCCGCGCCGCGCGCGCTGTCGGC
The DNA here is from genome assembly GCA_016795205.1 of Planctomycetota bacterium. Lineage (GTDB taxonomy): Bacteria > Planctomycetota > UBA1135 > UBA1135 > JAEUHZ01. Next base: position 41,644 of record JAEUHZ010000066.1, read on the forward strand.
CTCGCGCGCGGCGGGCTCCGCGGGCGCGGCCGGCGGCGCCGGCGGGCGCGGCGCGGGCTTCTGCACCCAGCCCAACTTCTCGGCCAGGATGCCCCAGCCCAGGACGATCGCCAGGCACAGCGGCAGGACGTAGAGCAGTCGCTTGTCCAAGGTTCCCTCTCAGCGTCCTTCGTAGAGCCGCGCCGCCAGGCGCTCGGGCAGGTGGGGCACGGCGCGGATGCGCTCCGCGGCCGCCGCGTGGTCGTAGGCCAGGCGCACGAACGTGACCGTGGCGCCGTCGAACAGCACGTAGGACAGCCGCGTGTCGCCGTCGCGCGGCTGGCCGACGCTGCCCACGTTCACGATGCAGCGCGAGCCCGGCCGCGGGCCGAGCTCGTAGGGGCCCTCGGTCGTCGTCGGCCGGAAGAAGCGTCCGTCCTCGTAGTAGACGGCCGGCACGTGGCTGTGCCCCACGAAGCACAGATCGGCGCGCATCGCGGCGAAGTTCGCGCGCAGCTTGGCCGGGTCGTGCACGTCGCGCGGCAGGATGTACTCGCGCAACGGATCGCGCGGGCTGGCGTGCGCCAGGTGCACGCCCTCCAGCACCGCTTCGGGCGCCAACCCGTCCAGGAAATCCCAGTAGGCCATCGAACGCGCGCGATCGCCGCCGGCCGCGAGCTGCTCTTGCGTCCACTCGATCGCGGCGCGCGCGATCGGGTTGAACCCGGCCGCCGAGTCGAACAGCGCCTCCTCGTGGTTGCCGCGCAAGCACAGGCCGGGGAGCAGTGGCTCGGCGCCGGGGAGCGGCTCGGGATCGCGTGCGTCCGGCCCGCACAGGGCCTGGACGAGGTCCAGGCAGGGACGCGGCTCCGCGCCGTAGCCGACCATGTCGCCCAGGCACCAGAAGCGCCGCGCTCCGCGCGCGCGGGCGTCCGCCAGGGCGGTCCGCAGCGCGGGCAGGTTCGCGTGCAGGTCCGAGACGATGGCGGTGAGCGGAGCTTCCAAGGCGGGTCCCGCGCTCTGGCGCGGGAAAAGGGCGCGGGATTATCGGGGCCGGTCGCGCGCCCGGCAAGGAACTCCGCCGGTCCTAGGTCGCCGTGCGCGGTGGATGGAGCCTGAGGAGCAGCGCGAGGAGCAGCGCGCAGCCCGCCACGCCGGAGAGGAGCGCCGGCCCGCGCTCCAGCAGGCCGGCCTCGGCCGCGGCGAGGGCGCCGAAGGCCGGCGCGGCGGCCAGGAGCGCCAGCGCCGCTGCCGCGAGCGGCCCGCGCCCGGCTTCCGTCAGGCGCTGGCCGAGGTGGCGCCGATCGCCGCGCCAGAACGGTTCCCCGGCGCGCACCCGCAGCACGACGACCCGTGCCAGGTCGAGCGCCGGGATGAGCAGCGCTGCCGCGCCGCCAGGCGAGGCCAGGAGCACGACTCCCAGCAGGTGCGAGCCGGAGTCGCCGAGGAACGCGCGGGGCGGCCCGCCGCGCGTGGGCCGCGTCAAGTTGGCGAGGAGGAACGCCGCGACCGCACCCGCCAGGCTGGCGCGGGCGGCGAGCAGGCCGGAGAGCGCCGCGCCGCCGAGCATCCCGTCGGCATGGTCGTAGGTGTTCGCCACGTTCTGCGCGGCGACCGCGGCGCACAACGCCAGCGCGCGCTCCCATGGTTCCGCGGGTTGACCCGCGACCCACAGGCCAGCGCAGAGCGCCAGCCCGGCCAGGGTCTGGCCGGCGAGCTTCTCCAGCGGCCCGAGCCCGCGCGCGAGGCGATCGTCGAGGAGCCCGGTCGCGAACGCGAGCAGCGCGCCGGCCGCGAGCGCTCCGGGCTCGAAGGCGAAACCCGCTGCGCGCGAGGCTTGCGCGGGCTCGGCCGCGAGCGGCGCGCCGCTCGCGAGCAGCGCCAGCGCGGCGATCCACAGCGCCGGCCCGCCCGCCAGCGGCACGGCGCGCGCCTGGTGCTTGCGCGCCGGGGCGTCCGAGCCGTCGTCCTGGAACCCGGTGCGCGGCGCCAGCCGCACGAAGAGCGCCAGGGCGAGCGCCGCGACCGCCGCCGCCAGCGCCAGGCGCGGGAGGTCGAAGGCCGCCGCGCTCGTCACGAGGCCGCCCCGTACAGACCGTGCGCGCGGATGTAGTCCGCGACCGGGGCCGGGAGCCAGCTCGCACCCTCCCCGCCCGCGAGCGCCGCGCGCACGTCCGTCGACGAAGCCAGGACGGGCGGGAGTCGCAGGTAGCCGCGGGAGAGCTTCCCGGCCAGCGCGGGGCCGAGCTCGCGCTCGACCTCGGCGAGACCGGCGTCAGGCTCTCCCGCGCGATGGATCACGACGGGATCGACCCGCTCGAGGAGCGCCCGCGCCTCGCGCCAGTGGGCGATGCCGGGCAGGTTGTCGCTGCCCACGATGAGCACGATCCGCGCGTCCTCGGGCTCGCCGAGCCGTCGCGGCAAGGCACGCACGCTGTCGATCGTGTAGGAAGGTCCCGCGCGCGTGAGCTCGAGATCGCTGGCCTCGAAGCCGCGCTCACCCGCGATCGCGAGCCGCACCATGGCCAGCCGATCGGCGGCCGGCGCCGGGACCCGGCCGGGCTTGAACGGCGAGCGCTGGGCGGGCACGAACACGACCCGGTCGAGGTCCCACAGGTCGCGCGCCGCGCGCGCCGCGTGGAGGTGCCCGACGTGGATCGGGTCGAAGGAGCCGCCGAAGAACCCGATCCGCCGCTCGCCGCGCGGGTCGCGGGCCGGGATCGGGGCGTGCGGGTCCATGGCCGGGCGGACGTTACCCGGGCCCCCGCCGGGGTAGCTAGGAGCACCCCCGCTCCGCGCTGGACAGGCGCCCGGCCGGCCGACACACTCTCGGCCCCCGCCGGCCCGCCCCCCCGGTCCGCATCGGAACCCGGCCCGCGGCGGACCCCGACGTCCCCCCCATGAAGACGATCCTCTCCGCGCTCCCGCTCCTCGCCCTCCCGGTCCTGGCGTTGACCCCGGCCTGCACGACGCAGGGCGCGCACGGGAACGACCACTGGCCGGCGCGCTCGATCTCGAACTCGATGGGCCGCGCCGCGCTGGGCTACGACCCGGTTCGCGACGGCGACTACATCGACTTCCAGGACCGCCAGAAGCGCGACGTCGGGCTCGTCTTCCGCCGCTACTTCTTCCACCACAACCCGGAGAACCCGTTCCAGTCGTACGACCCGTCGTACTTCCGGCCGCGCTATCCGCACAGCATCCTCCCCGACACCGTGCGCTACATCCAGGAGCCGATCTCCTCGGTGATCGCGACGTTCTCCGAGGGGGGCGCCCAGGAGTTCGCGGACGGGTTCGCGCTGGCCGGTGACGGCCTGCGCGGCAAGCCGTCGTCGATCCGCTCGGCGAGCTACCTGCGCTCGTCGGTCTTCATGCGCGACACGCAGGACGTCGAGTAGCCAGTTCGGCGGGCGCCTTCCGACGAGCCAGCGCCGAACTCCGCCCGCCGGCCAGCTCCGCCCGCCCCAGGCTCACCACCCGAGCGCCCGCCGCGCCTCCTCCGCGAGGTCGGCGGGCGCTCGGCGTTCCGCGTCGAGCCAACGCAGGTCCGGGAACTTGCGGTACCAGGTGCGCTGGCGGCGGGCGAACTGGCGCGTCGCGAGCGCGATCCGGCGCGCGGCCTCTGCCGGCGTGAGCGTGCCGTCGTGCACCGCGAGGGCCTCGGCGTAGCCGATCGCTTGGGCCGCGGTCGGCCCCAGGCCGCCCGCCGCGCGCAGCGCCACCGCCTCGGCCGGCCAACCCGCCGCGAGCATGGCTTGCGCGCGCGCGGCGATCCGGCGGTCGAGCTCGGGCACCGACACCGAGAGCCCGACGAGCGTGCGCGGAGCCCCGGCACCGCGCCCCCACTGCGTCTGCCAGGCCGAAAGCGGCCGGCCCGTCTGGTGGAAGACCTCGAGCGCGCGCACGACGCGCTTCACGTCGTTCGGGTGCAGCCTCGCCGCCGCGGTCGGGTCGGCGCGCACGAGCTCGGCGTGGAGCGCAGCGGGGCCGTCGCGGCGCGCGCGCTCCTCGAGCTCCGCGCGCAGCGCGGGATCGACGTCCGGCCCGCGGAACAGGCCTTCCGCCAGGGCGCGCAAGTAGAAGCCGGTCCCGCCCACGAACAGCGCGCGCCGGCCGCGCGCGCGGATCGAAGCCAGCGCGACCGACAGGTCCGCGAGGAAGCGCGTCACGTCGTAGCGCTCGCGCGGGTCGGCGACGTCGATCAGGTGGTGCGGCACGCGCGCCCGCTCCTCCGCCGTGGGCTTGGCGGTGCCGACGTCCAGGCCGCGGTAGACCTGGAGCGCGTCGAGGCTCACGATCTCGGCGCCCGCGGCCTCGGCCACGAGCAGCGCGACCGCGCTCTTGCCGCTGGCCGTGGGCCCCACGAGCGCCGTGAGCGGCGTGCCACCCAGCGGGTCGCGCAGCGCGGACTCGCGCGCGGGAGCCCGGGCGTCAGGGGCGTGCGACATGGCGCGCCAGGGGAACGGCGCGGGCCGCGGCGCGCAAGGGTTCCGTGGCGGCCCGCCGGCGGCTGGCGCGGGGCGCGCGGGCGGCCTAGCCTCACGGGCCATGTTCGCCGCCGCGCTCCTCGCCCTCGCCGCCCAGGAGGTCCCGCCCCCGCTGCCGCCCCTGCCCGACGCGCGGCCCGCCGCGGCGCCGGTGCTCGACGTCGACGGCGCGCCGGTCGAGCCCGGGCGGCTGCCCGCGAGCACCGCACCCGAGGCGCGCGCGGCCTGGGAACGGCTCGCGGCGGCGATCGCCGCCGGCGCGACCTCGCGCGAGCCCGTGACGGGCTTCGACCTCCAGCTCGACCTGCGGCTGCGCGTGCGCGAAAACCAGTCGAACGACTTCCCGGGCGCGCGCTACGCCTACCTCGCGCCGAGCTGGCTGCTCGCCGACACGGGCAAGGGGCGGCGGCAGGTGCGCGGGCCGCGGGGCGACTGGCTCTACGACGCGACCGTGCCGACCGAGCGCGCGCTCGTGCGGCTCGACGTCGGCCGCGAGAACGCCGAGGACCGCCGCCAGCTCGACGAGGCGCTGGTCGTCGCGCGCCTGTTCTCGCTGCTCGTCGACGCGCGCAACGTGCGGATCGTGCGGCTGGTCCCCGCCGAGAACCCCCAGACGCTGCTGCCGGCCAAGGCCGCCCAGGCCGCGCGCGCGCTGAGCTGGTTCGAGCTCGAGACGCCCGACGTGCGACCGGGCGCCGGGAATCCGCGCGGCGCGCGCATACTCCTGGGCCTGGCCGCGGACTCGGGCCTGCCCGCGCTGGCGCTCTCCGACGACGCGGCCGCGCCGCGGCGGGTGAACCCCACGACCGCCGCGATCGCGCTGTCCGACTGGCGCGCCTTCGACGGCCGGCTGCTGCCGCGCAAGGTCCTCGTGCACCTGCCGCGCATCGTCGAGGTCCGCGGAGCCGGCGAATCTTCCTCGCGCGTCGCCGACGGCTGGCGCGCCGAGCCCGCGATGGACCTGGTCGTGAAATCCGGGACGCTCTCCGCGCCGCTCACGCCCGAGGATTTCCTCCCGCCGGCCCCGCGCTGAGCCGGCCGGCGCGCGGGGACCGTCCGTCAACGGCGGTGGAAAGCGCGCTCGAGATCGGCAAGCGCGAAGCGCACGCGCGTGGGGCGGCCGTGGACGCAGGTCTGATCGGACTCGAGCGGGCGGCCGCGCTCGAGCAGCGCGCGCATCTCGGCCTCGGACAGCGCGTCGCCGGCCATCACCGAGGCGCGACAGGCGGCGCGCTGCAGGACTTCCTCGAGCAGGCGCTCGCCGGAGAGCGCCCGGTCCTCCTCGAGCAGCGCCACGACGTCGCGCACGAGCAACGCGGGCCGCGGGCGCTGGAGGCGCGCGGGCAGACCGTGCACGGCCAGCGTGGTCTCGCCGAACGGCTCGACCAGCACACCAGCCCGGGCCAGCTCGTCCACCCGCGCGCTGATCAGCTCGACCTGCGCGCGATCGACCTCGACGAGCTCGGGCACGAGCAGGCGCTGGACCTCGACCGTGTCGCGCGCGAGCTCGGCGCGCAGCGCTTCGAACGTGATGCGCTCGTGGAGCGCGTGCTGGTCGACGATCTCGAACCCGTCGGGCAGCGCGCGCACGATGTAGGTCCGTGCGATCTGCAGCAGGGGCGTGCCCGCCAGCGCGGGCACCCCCGCCTCGACGGCGTCCTGCCCCGCGAACGCCGGGCCCGCCGTGGCGTCGAGCCGGGCGTCGGCGGCCGCCGAGGCACCGCCCAACGCGGCCGAGGACGCGCCGGGATCGGACGCGCCGCGCCCGACTGCGCCGCGCGAGACGGGCGCGCCCGGCGCGCCGGGGGCGACGGGTCGCACGACGAACGGCTCGGCCGGCGCGCGCGGCGCGCCGGCCAGCGCGCCGCGGAACGGCAGCACGCTGGCGCGCGCCTCGCGCTGGCCGGCGATCTCGAGCAGGCGCGCCGCGGGCGTCGCCATGTCGGTGCGCCGCACGCCCTCGCGGATCGCGTTGACCAGGAAGCCGAACAGGCGCCGCTCGTCGCGGAAGCGCACGTCGCTCTTCTGCGGGTGCACGTTGACGTCCACGGCCGCGGGATCCATCGCCAGCGCGAGGAACGCGACCGGCTGCCGGTGGTCGAACACGAAGCCGTGGTAGCCGTCCTTGAGCGCGCGCAGCAGCACCTTGTCGCGCACCGTGCGCCCGTTGATGAACCACATCTGGCGCGTGAGATCACCACGCGCGAAGCGCGGCGGCGCGACCAGGCCCGCGAGGCGCGTCGAGCCGTCCACGGCCCGCACGTCGACCAGCGCGTCCGCCAGGTCGGCGCCGAACAGGCGCCGCACCCGCGCGCGCAGGTCCAGGCCGGCCTCGACGTCCAGGGCCCGCTTGCCAGCGTGCGTGACGCGGAACGCGACACCCTCGTGCGCCAGCGCCAGGCGCTGCAAGACGTCGAGGCAGCGCCCGAGCTCGGTCGCGGTCTGCCTCAGGAACCGGCGCCGCGCCGGCACGTTGTAGAACAGGTCGCGGACCTCGATGCGCGTTCCGGCCGGCGCGCCGGCCTCCACGACCTCCGAGAGCGCGCCGCCCTCGCACGTGACGCGCCAGCCGGTGGCCTCGTCGACACGCCGCGCGAGGATCGAGCAGCGCGCGACCGCGCCGATCGAAGCCAGCGCCTCGCCGCGGAAGCCCAGGCTCGCGATGTGGTCGAGGTCCTCGACGTCGTGCAACTTGCTCGTCGCGTGCGCCACGAACGCCAGCGCGACGTCGGCGCGATCCATGCCGCCGCCGTCGTCGACGACGCGCACGAGCCGCACGCCGCCCTCCTCGAGATCGACCTCGATGCGCGTGGCGCCGGCATCGAGCGCGTTCTCGACCAGCTCCTTGACGACGGACGCGGGCCGTTCGACGACCTCGCCGGCGGCGATCTGGTTCTTGACGCGCTCGGACAGGACCCGAATGCGGGCGCGGTGGAGCTCGGGCGGCACGCGCACACTCTATGGTGCGCAGGCGGCGGGCGGAGCACGCCGCGATCAGCGCGGGAGGAAAGCCACGCGCCCGCCAGGGTAGTCGAACACCAGGCGGAACGGCTCGAGCAGCTTGCCGCCGATGTTCCCGGCCGTGTAGTCGTCGGCGAAGGCGCCCTGGTCCTCGAGCGCGAAGCTGGCCTCGATCGCGCCCAGGTCGCGGCCGCCCAGCCGGAAGCTCGCCAGCGACCCGACCTTGGTCCCCACGAACCCGCCGACGCCGCCGGCGTGGCCGCCGCGCGTCTCGCGCCCGTCCGCGAGCCCCAGGTCGGCCACGACCTGGTAGTGGAACGTGACCGTGTCCCCCGCCGCGCCGGTGTCGACCCGGAACACGCCCGCATGCCCCTCGAAGCCGGCGCGCACGCAGGGGTGGCGCCCATAGAGCAGGAGCTCCTCCCAGCCCGCGTCCGCCGGGAGCCGGTAGCGCTCCGGGTCGTGGAGCGCGATCGCGCCGGCCTGCATGTCGACCTCCGCCACGCAGCGCGCGAGCAGCTCGTAACCCAGGATTCCACCCACGCGGACGCCGAAGTGCGGCTCCAGGAAGGCCAGGTCGAGCCCCATGAACACTGGCGCCTCGACGGTCACCGGCCCGAGTCGCAGCTCGCCCGCGCGCCAGAAGCGCGCGGCGACCGTGCCGCCCACGCCGCGCGCGGCGATCTCCCCGAAGGGCTCGGTGCCGAGTTCGGCCGTGACCTCGTTCGAGATGCAGTTCGTGCCCGCGCCGGTGTCGAAGATGAACCAGCCCAGGTCCTTGCCGTTCACGAGCGGGTGCACGAGGACGTGCCCGGTGCGCACCGTCTGGACCTCCAGCGCGGCGGAGAGCGACGCGTCGAAGCGCGTGTCGCGCGGCCGCTCGAGGCGTGGCGCGAACGCGCCGGGCTCCGCGCGCGCGAGGCGTTCGACCGTGCGCGTCGTGAAGCTCTGCGCACGGCCCTCGGTCTCGTAGGCGATGCGCGCCGGGTAGGCGATCCCGTGGTGCTCGGTCCAGCCCTCGAAGGTCCACGTCGTCGGCGTCGTGTCGGTCGCGTAGACGGCCGAGCGCGCCCGGTGCGTGCGCGCGTCCAGGCGGATCGAGCCCGAGAGGATCCCGTCCGGGTGCCGGAAGGAGAGCACCAGCTCGTCGCCCTCGCGGCGTGCTTCGTCGTCGAAGCTCAGCGCGCCGTCGCCGAGCGTCCAGGCACCGGTCACGAAGAGCCGCTCGAGCTCCCCCTGCGTGCGGTCGCCCAGCACGAGGATCCGGGGCGTCCCGCTCCAGTCGCGCGCCCAGGTGACGGCGCCGTCCGAGCCGCTCGACTGCGAGAGCGGCCCGTCGAACGACTCGATGTAGCGGCCGGCCGCGTCGAACAGCGCGACCCGCGTGGCGTCCGTGCCGAGGAAGCGCGCCGCACCGGTCACGCGGACCGCGCCGCCCGAGGTGCGCAGCGCGTCCCAACCCGCGGCGCGCCGCGCGGCGGCGAGGACCTCGGCCGTCTTGGACGCGATCGCGGGCACGGCCGGGCCCTCGGCGGCCGGCGGCGTCGAGCAGGCGGCGTAGGGAACGGCGCCGAACGCGAGAGCGAGGAGCGCGGCCACGGAGGGCAGCGCACCGTGAGATGCGTCACGAGTCTTCATCGTTTCACCTTCCTGGTGCGGGAGGTCGCGGGCTTGGTCGTTGGACCTGCGCCTGCGCGCGAGCGCGTGCTGGGCGCGAGCGGCGCCAGCGCGAACGCGATGGCGTAGAGCTCGGCGCCCGGTCGCTTGCGCCCGCGTGCCAGGAGCTCGGACAGCGCCTCGACGTGCGCGCGCGCCGCCCTGAGCTCGGTCTCCGTGAGCCAGCCCTTCATGCGCCCGCCCCACGTGTTCCGCCGCGGCCCGCGCGCCGTGCGCGCACGACCGGCATCGATCGCGGCGCGGAAATCGCGCTCGCCGATGCGCAGCGCCGCCGCGACGACGTCTTCCAGCGCGCGCCGCTCGCGCTGGGTCCGCGGCTCCTGGTCGAGCACCATGCGGCCGGGCACGTCGAAGAGCGCCTCGGCGCGCCGCCCCGTGGCGCGCGTGCCGCGCCGCACGACGAGGCCCGACTGCTCGAGCAGCCGCACGTGGTAGTAGAGCGAGTCGGGCGCGCGGCCCAGGTCCTGGGCCAGCGCGGCGATCGAGCACGGGCCGATCGCCTGCAGGCCGTCGACGACCTCCTGGCGCGCGGGAGACGCCAGGGCCTCGACCTGGGCGCGCTCGCGGATCCGGAACAGCGGTCGGTTCGGGGCGATGCTCATGTTGAAACTTGGTCTACTATTCCAACAGACGGCGCGCGACATTCCCGGATCGGGATCGGTTTCAGAGGTGGATGCCTGTCCCTTACGGTGCGAGGTCGACGACGACGGGCTCAGGTCCCCCCGCGGAGAGCTCAGCGACCCGCTCGCGCCGCGGGTGGAGCGGCCCCTCGGCCGCGATCCGCGCCTGCCCAGGGGGAACCCAGGCCGCGAAGCGCCGGACCAGGGCCTCGGGCGCCTGGAACGCCTGAGGATGCCGCCCCGCGCACGTGGGCCGTCACCGCCATGCGCGCTGCGCGCTCGAGCTCCTGGCCGGCCGACACGCGGGCCTCGACGCGCACGACGAACACGCCGCTCGCGGCGTCCAGTGCGGGGACGGACCGTCCGGCCGCGCGCTCGGCCCCGGTCTCGCTGCCGTCCTCGGGCTCCGCGGGTTCGACTACCGCGCGCAACGGCGCGTGCGAACCGGAGTCCGGCCGCGGCGCGTGGCCATCCCGGGCGGCCACGGAGGAGGCCCGCTGACGCTCGCGGTCAGGCGATCCCTGCGCCACGCCGGCGGCCACGAGCAGGCCAGCTTGCACCTGGCCCGGATGCTGCGGCGCCGGCCGGCCCGCGCGAGCGGACCGGCCGGCGCCGGGTTGGATCCAACAGGTCGCGCTCAGGCGCGCTTGTAGTGGTTCGTCATCATCTTGAGCTCGGTGCCGTCGGGCATCGTGCAGAACATCTCGAAGAGGAACTCGTCCTTGCTGATGCGCTTCTCCGTCGTGCGGTGCTTGAGCACGGAGTTCGTCATGCAGCTCCAGGCCTCGCCCGTCATCGTGAGCGTGTCGCCCTTCAGCGAGCCGGCGAGCAGGAACAAGGCCGGCGACATGCTGTCGACCCAGGTCGAGACCCAGCGCTTGGCGTGGGGCTCGTAGCCGACCGTGGCGCGGCCCACGAACGGCGCGCCCATCATGGACGACTCGAACCGGCTGACCGTCCAGAACGGGCCGACCGGCTCGACGATCTCCTTGGCCTCGGTCTCCATCGGGGGCTGGCCGGGCTCCATGTAGAACTTGCAGTGGACCTTCCAGGTGCCGACGTGCTCGGCGAGCTGCTTGTGCTCGGCGGTCGGCTGGGGCATCGGGGGCGCGGATTGCTCGGTCATCGGGAATCTCCTGTCGATCGGGAACTTCGGGTTCGCCGCCCAGTCCACCCGCGGCGCGCGCTCACGATACCCGCGGGTCCGCGATCAGGGCGAGCGCCTGACCCGACCCGACGCACTCGATACGCGCCGTGCAGCGCGCGTGCCGGGCCCGCTTCAGCGCCCCGCCGCGCGCCGCTCGACCCGCCAGCGCAAGGCAAAGGCCAGGAGGTCGGAGGCGTCGAACTCCCCACCCTGGTCCTTGCCCTGGCGGTTCTTGCGCTCCAGCGCCGCGAGGTCCTCGCCGAGGCGTTCCCAGTCCCCGGCGCGCCGCGCGCGCGCGCGCGCCACGAAGTCGTCGCGCCCGAAGGGCGGGCCCGCGTAGACCGACTGTGGATCGGCGCCGCGCTCGATCGCGCGCGCGCCGGCCAGCCCTTCGCGGACCTTCGTGCGCAGCGAGCCGAACAACATCGCGAGCAGCGCCGCCGGGTCGATCTCCCGTTCGCCGCCCTTGGCGAAGCCGCCGCGCAGCAGGGTCTCGATGCCCGCCGCCGCTCGCGGAGCGTCGCCGCGCGCGATCGACTCGGCCACGTCCCACGGCGCGGCGCCGGCCTCCCAGGCGACCAGGCTGCGCACGCTCTCCTGGCCGCGGCCCGCGAGCCGCGAGAGCGCGCTGTCGAGCGCCGCGAGGTCGTTGCCGGTCGCCGCGCACACGTAGAGTGCCTCGTCGGGTGTCAGCGCGATGCCGCGCTCGCGCGCCCGCCCAGCGAGCCACTGGACGAGCTCCGTGCGGCGCGGGTCGCCGTTGCGCTCCCAGGGCGCCGGCTGGTCGTAGAGCCGCCGCAGCTCGAGCACCAAAGCGCCGGCCGCGAGGGCCTTCTTGACCAGCGCGTTGTCCGCGCGCAATCCCTCCGCGTCCACGAGCAGCGTCCCAGGCGGCGACGAGCCGGACACGAAGCGCCCGGCCACGGCCAGGAGCGGCGGCTCGGCCTCGCCCTCCTTCTTGAGGAGGCCCGCCGCGTTGCGCACGACGATGCAACGCGCGCCGGCGAACATCGGCGCCTCGGTCAGGTCGGAGGTCAAGGCGCGCAGGTCGAAATCGGGGTCGCGCGCGTCGTGCCGCACGACCTCGAGTCCGGCTCGCTCGGCGGTCTCGGTCGCGGCGACGAGCGCGCGCTCGCGGAACCAGCGCTCATCGCCGCGCAGGATCACGGCGCGCGGGAGCCGTCCGCCCGCGAGCGTGGCGACGAATCCGCGCAGGACTTCCGTCGGCGGGGGCGCCTTGGCCGCCATCAGGCGCCCCCTCCCGCGAGCGCCCGGTCGAGCGCCAGCCCCGCGAACAGGCCCACGCCGACCCAGCCGTTCAGCGTGAAGAACGCCAGGTCCACGCGCGACAGGTCGTGGGGTGCCACGATCCGATGCTGCCACACGAGGAGCAGCGCGGCGACGCCCAGCGCGACCCACCACGCGAGCCCCAGCTCGGCCGTGACCCCGACCGCCGCCAGGGCCGCCACGGTGACGACGTGCAGCGCGCCCGAGAGCTGCAGCGCGCGCGCCAGGCCGAAGCGCGCTGGGATCGAGTGCAGCCCGCTGGCGCGGTCGAACGCGGCGTCCTGGCAGGCGTAGATCAGGTCGAAGCCCGCAACCCAGGTGAGCACGCCGAGCGCCAGCCACAGCACGGGCGTCACGTCGGGCTCGAGCGTCCCGCGCACCGCGACCCAGGCGCCCAGCGGCGCGAGCGAGAGCGCCAGCCCGAGCACGAGGTGCGCGGAGCTCGAGACGCGCTTCACGTAGCTGTAGCCCAAGAGGACCAGCAGCACCGGGGCCGAGAGCCAGCCCGCCAGCGGGTTCAAGGCGAACGCCAGCGCCACGAACGCGAGGCTCGCGAACACGACGAGAGCGCGCACGGCGCCCGGTCCGAGCTTGCCCGAGGGGATCTCCCGGCCTCGCGTGCGCGGGTTCGCCGCGTCGCTGGCGCGGTCGACGAGCCTGTTGAAGCCCATGGCCGCGGTGCGCGCCGCGACCGCGCACAGGACCACGAGGACCGCGACGCGCCAGCCGGGCGGGCCGCCCGCCGCGAGCCACGCGCCGCACAAGGCGAAGGGCAGCGCGAACACCGAGTGGCTGAAGCGCACGAGCGCGAGCCAGTCGCGCAGCGTGCTCACGCCGGGACCTCCGGCACGCTGCGGCCGAGGCCCTGGTCTTCATCGGGCTCGTCGAGGCCCTGCCAGCGTGCGCCGACCGCGTTCTCGACGCCGAGCCGGTCGAGGATCTTGCCCACGACGTGGTTCACGAGATCGGCCTTGGATTGCGGGCGGTGGTAGAAGCCCGGCATGGCCGGCAACACGATCGCGCCCAGCCGTGCCAGCCGCAGCATGTTCTCGAGGTGCACGACCGAGAGCGGCGTCTCGCGCGGCACGAGCAGCAGCTTGCGGCCCTCCTTGAGCGCGACGTCGGCGGCGCGCTCGACGAGGTTCGAGCTGAAGCCCACCGACACGCGCGCCAGCGTGCCCATGCTGCACGGGCACAGGATCACGCCGCCCGTGAGCGACGTGCCCGAGGACGGTGGTGCCTCGACGGCGCCGCTCGCGAACACCCGCACGCGCCGGGCGGCCTCGGCGCCGATCCGACCCGGGAGCGCGGCGGCGAGCAGCTCACCCCGCGCGCCCGGGTCGAGCCCCAGCTCCTGGCGCATGACCTTGGCCGCGGCCTCGGTGATCGCGATGTCCACGTCGTGCCCGCAGGCCACCAACGCCCGCAGCAGGGCCTCGGCGTAGGGGTGACCGCTGGCGCCCGTGATCCCGAGGAAGTAGCGCGTCACAGGAACACCTCGGGGCCCGCGCCCAGGGCCAGCGCCAGGTTGAAGAACGCGTGGCACCAGGCGGCCACGCCCATGCCGCGCCAGCGGAAGAGCAGCGCCAACGCCAGCCCGGCCAGCGCGCGCCAAGCGAAGCGCGCGCCGTCGTAGGGCTCGCCTCCGGGGGCGACCAAGCCCACGACGACGTCCAGGTGCGCGGCGGCGAAGAGCAGTGCCGAGCCTGCCAGCGCCGCGCCTTCGGCCAGCACGCGCGCGAGGCGCGGCGCGCCCAGGAACCACTCCAACGTCCAGCGCGCCGCGAGGCCCAGCGCGCACAGCGACGCGGCGCGGAACACGACCTCCTCGAAGGCCGCGCCCCCCGCGAAGCGCGCCGCGTCCGCGGGCGTGGTCACGGCGCCGGGGCGCCCGATCTCGGGCGGCGCGACCTGCAGGAGGGAGAGCAGCAGCAGCAGCGCCGGGCCGAGCAACGCCGCGGCGCCCAAGCCCTCGAGCCCGACGCGCGCCACGCGCCGCACGAGGCCCAACTCCACGCGGAACACGGACCAGGCCGCCGCGGCCGTGGCCACGGCCTCCAGCGTCCAGCGCGCCGGTGCCGGACGCGTGAGCAGGGCCTCGAAGGGCAGCGAGATCAGGAACTCGGCCGTGTTGCGCGCGGCGCCGGGCTCGAGCGCGAGCGCGACCTCGTAGGCCACGACGAGCGGCACGACCGCCAGCCAACCCAGGGCCAGGGAGCGTTCCAGCGCGACCTCCTGGCCCGGCGCGCGCGCCGTGGCCGGCCCCTGGCCGCGGCCCAGCGACAGGCCGCCGGCCGCACTCGCCGTGCTCACGCGGACCCTCCCGGCGCCCGGCCCCAGTGGAGGCAGGCGATCCCCCGTGTGAGCAGGCGGTGGCCGCAGGCGACGAGACCCTCCTCCTCCATCTCGCGCTGGAACACCGCGGGGCTGGGCCACGCCAGCACGGTCCGCGGCAGGTAGTCGTAGGCTTCGTCGTGACGGGACACGACGCGGCCGATCCCGGGCAGCACGCGCGTGAAGTAGAAGCGGTAGGCGGGGCCCAGCACGCGGCCGGGGGGCATCGTGAACTCGAGCACGAGCACGCGACCACCCGGCCGCACGACGCGGCGCATCTCGCGCAGCGCGGCGCGCCGGTCGGCCACGTTGCGAATGCCGAACGCCACCGTGCACACGTCGGCCGCGCCGCTCCTGACCGGCAGGCGCAGCGCGTCGCCCTGCACGAAGGTCACGGCCGCCGGATCGACCTGCTTGCGCTCGGCCAACGCCAGCATCTCGGGCGTGAAGTCGGCGCCGACGACGCGCGCTCCGGCCGCGGCGAAGGCCAGGGCCACGTCACCGGTCCCCGAGCAGGAGTCGACCACGCGCGCTCCTCGGACGTCGCCGGCGGCGGCCAGCAGCGCGCGCCGCCAACGCTGGTCGATCCCCAGGGACAGCGTGCGGTTCAGCGGATCGTAGACCCGCGCGATCCGGGCGAACATCGAGCGGACCTGCGCGGGCTCGGCCATGGTTGCGAGGAGAATAGTCGAGTCCCAGGGGCCCGCGAGGGGTCCGGCGCGCAGGAGTTGGCGTGGAGCGGCTCAGCCGGCTGGTGGGCGCGACGGGACGGCAGCGCGCTGGACGCCGGTTCGCGCTCCCGCCAGCGGCGCGCTGCGCGATCCGCTCGCCCGCAGAGTCGCGGGACCGCAAGGCGCGCCGCGCGTGGCCGGTCGGAGCCGGCGAGCCTCGGGGGGCTGCGCGCACGGCGGCGGCGTCCGGCCCCTGGGAGGGGCACGCACCCTCCGCGGCGACCCGCGCGTCCGGACCAGGACGCGCGGTCGGGCCCGGCCAGACAGCGCTGCCGGCCGGCCCCGCTCAACCGCGCGGCGCGCTCACTGCCGGAAGTAGCTCGAGACGACCTGCACGTCCGGCGCCGGGATCGACTGCACGCCCGCCTGGAACGGGTTCGTGTCGATCCGACCGAACGTCCCGTCCAGGAGGATCACGTCGACG
>JAEUHZ010000068.1 GCA_016795205.1 Planctomycetota bacterium
GCGCGAAGCGCGCGGGACGGCTCGAAAACGGCGGAAGCGAGTCTGACTCCGTACCACTACCCCGCGAAGGGGGCATCGACCTGCGGCAGGTGGGGCTCGTCGAGCTCCAGGATCAGCCGGCCCGAGAAGGCCTCGCGGGGCAGCTCGCCCACGGCTTCGATGCGCACGTTCCAGCGGCCCGAGCGGCCGTGCTCGTCCGGCTCCTCGGCCTGGCAGTCCACGCGCAGCGCCTCGGCTGCGCCACCCTCGAGCCGCGCGCGACGCACGAGCACGCGCGCGCCGGGCACCAGCGCCACGAGCGTCGCGCGCGCGACGGCGCCGGGCTCGCGTCGGATGCTCAACACGCGCGGCTCCAGCACGCAGTCCTCGACGACCACGGCGCGCACGGCGACCTCGAAGTCCTGGCCCGGACCCGCGCCATCGCCGCGCGTGGTGCCCAGGACGACCTTGCCCGTGTGCGGGCCCAGGTGTGAGCCCGGTTCGGCCCTGACGACCAGGATCCACACCGACTCGGAGCCGACGGCCGTCTCGCTCAGCTCGGCGTGGAAGGGGCCCTCCACGCGCTCGATCCCGCGGATCCGGGCGCGCTCCCCGGCCAGCTCCGTCGTGACGTCGAGCCGCACGCTCTTGCCGGCGGACTGGGGCACGTCGGCCAGCACGGCCTCGGCCGGCACGGCGCGGAACGTGCGCTTCACGAGCACGTGGAGCTCGAACGTGATGTAGGGCGTGACGTCCGAGTCGCAGCGC
Organism: Planctomycetota bacterium; assembly: GCA_016795205.1. Taxonomy (GTDB): domain Bacteria; phylum Planctomycetota; class UBA1135; order UBA1135; genus JAEUHZ01. The sequence continues at coordinate 748 of JAEUHZ010000068.1, forward strand.
AGGCGCACCTGCGCGAGCTTGTGCTGGTTCGGCCGCTCGACGCGCGTCGTGTCCAGTCCGATCCGCACCTCGAGCGTCGCGCCGGGAGGCACGCCGAGCCCCATGCCGCGCGTCTCGAAGGGCCCCTCGATCCGCGCGCCGTCCGGCAGCACGACCGCCGCGCGCGGCTGCGTGCACCCACAATCGGGCAGCAGGTCCTGGACCACGATCGCGCGGCCTTCGCGGTTCGTGAGGCGCCAGGTGTGCGCGATCGTCTCGCCCAGGAGCCGGTCGCCGAAGTCGTGGAAATAGGGCCGCGGGTCGGCGGCGTGCTCGAAGACCAGGCCCTCCCGGGTCGCGCGCGGGAGGCCGGCGTCGCTCTGCGGGCCGCACGCCGCCGCGAGCAGGGCCAGGAGGAGGCTGGCGGCGTGCGCGCTCGTGCGCGCCACGCCGGGCGGGTGGGTCGGGGATCGTTCGGGCACGGCGTCTCCAGGTTTCTCGCGCGCGGCCACGCGAGCGCGGTCCCGCAAGGCGAGAAACGTGCCCGCTCGGTGCGCGGCGCGCAAGCACCGGGCGCCGTCGAGCGCGGGCCGCACGTGCGGATCCGCACCGCGACCCGTGCCGCGCCGCGCGGCTGCTACGCTGCGCGGCCGAGCTCCGCCACGATGCGTCCGTCGTCGATCCTCGCGCTGACCCTGCTCGCGGGCTCCCTGGCGGGGGCTTGCGGCGGCGCCGCGCCGCCCGCGCGCGCGAACCTGGTCCTGATCCTGGCCGACGACCTGGGCGCTGGAGACGTGGGCTGGACCGGCCTCGCCACGGAGCCGATCCCGACGCCCAACCTGGACCGCCTGGTCCGCTCGGGCGTCGCCCTCGATCAGTTCCGCTCGGCGCCGCTGTGCACGCCCGCGCGCGCGGCGTTCCTGACCGGGATGGCCCCCGCGCGCTTGGGGCTCTTGCGGAACATCTCGCAGCGGGACGCCGGCGGCCTGTCCCCCGAGGCGCCGACCCTGGCCGAGGTCCTGCGCGCGGCCGGCTACGCGACCGGGCTCGTCGGGAAGTGGCACCTGGGGCACGCGGCTGGCTCCCTGCGCCCGAACGCGCGTGGGTTCGAGCGCTTCCACGGGGTGCGCGGCGGCTGGATCGACCACGAGACCCATGCGCGCGGGACGACCCGCGACTGGTGGCGTGATGAGGAGCCGCTGGTCGAGACCGGCCACGACACACGCCTGCTGGCCTCCGCCGCGGCGCGTGCGATCGAGGAGCGCGACCGCGCGCGGCCCTTCTACCTGCAGCTCGCGTTCACGACCCCGCACGCGCCGACCGCGGTGCCGGCCGGGCGCAGCCTGGCGGAGTCCGCGGCGGCGGGGGATGCCACGCGGCGCGCGTACGCGTTGCTCGTCGACGAGCTCGATCGCGGCGTGGGGCTGGTGCTCGACGCGCTCGAGCGGGAGGGTCTGCGCGAGCACACGCTGGTCGTGTTCGCCAGCGACAACGGCGCGCCGCTCGCGTACGGAGGCTCGAACGGCGTCCTGCGCGGCGCCAAGGGTTCGGTCTACGACGGCGCGCTGCGCGTGCCGGCGCTCCTGTCCTGGCCCGGCCGGCTCGCGCCCGGTCGCAGCGCGCTCGCGATGCAGGCCACGGATCTGGCGCCAACCGTCTGTCAGGCCTTGAGCGTCCCGTTCCCCGCGGCCTCGCCGCGCGACGGGGTCAGCCTGTGGGACGCGCTGGCCGACGGGGAGGCGCCGCCCGAGCGCGTGGCGGTCTTCGGCGTCGAGCGCGCGGACGGGACGAGCTGGGCCGCGTTCGACGGGCGCTGGAAGCTCGTCGACGAGCGGGGAGGCCCGGCGCCCGCGCTCTACGACCTGCGCGCGGACCCGTCGGAGGAGCGCGACCTCGCGGCGGCCGAGCCCGGCGTGCGCGCGCGTCTGGAAGCGGCGCTGGTGCCCTGGCGGGCGCTGCCGCACCTGCCGTTCGAGCCCGACGAAGGTCCACGCCGCTAGCCGCGGGCCGCCGCGGCGCGGCCGGGTCAGCGCGGGAAGAACGGCGCCGCGAGCAGGTGGTCGGCGATCGTGCGCGCCACGAGCTCCGACCCGCGGTCGTTGGGGTGGACCTCCTGGAAGAACAACAGGTCGCGGCGCCCTGGCCGACGCCACTCGGCCTCGATCTCGGCGCGCGCCCGGTCGGGCGCGGCGCGCAGCGCCTCCTCGATGCGCGCGCTGACCTCGGCCTCGCACGACGCCTCGACAGCCGCGCCCGACTCGACGAGCGGCACGGCGAGCTCGGCCGCGATCTCGCGCTGGATCGCCAGCACGTGCTCGAATCCCGCGACCTGATCGCCGCGCGAGGGATGGCGGTCGAGATGCCAGCGCGGCAGCGCCTGCGTCGCGAACAGCACCTCCGCGCCGCGCGAGCGGGCCAGGGTCACGATGCCGCGCAGGTTGCGCCGCGTGTTGGCGAAGCCGAGCGCTGGTTGCGGCGCGGGGGCGTGCAGGTAGGGATCGAGCCCGGCGAAGTCGACCTTGTAGTTGCGGATCGCGAAGAAGCCCAGGTCGACGCGCTCCGCGGCGTAGTCCGTGGCCCAGCGTCGCAGGACGAGGTAGGTGCGGCTCGCGGACAGCGCCTGTTCGAGCCGGCTGGGTCGGTCGATGGGCCAAGCCTGCCGCCAATGCGTGTTGTCGCGCTGGACCGGCCCGCCCGGCGTGTAGAGCGCGCAGCGCATGTCGTTGATCGCCTCGTAGACGATCACGAGGTCGGGCGACAGATCGAGCCCGCGCAGCGCCAGGTTGACGAGCATCTCGTGGCTCGACCAGCCCGACACGCCCAGGTTCACGACCTCGATGCGCGTGCCGGGGCGCGCGGCCTGGAGCATGTCCTCCAAGCGCTGGGACCAGACCGCCGCGTCGCTGGATTCGCTCTGCCCGTACACGCTCGAGCCACCCGTGGTGACGATGCGGTACGTGCCGGGCGGCTTCTCCCAACTCGTCTCCTTGCCGCGAAACCCCAGGCTGTTGTGCGACACCTGCTGGCTGGCATGCGGCGCGGAGCGATAGTTCGCCACCAGCGCGTAGCCCAGGTAGGGGTGCGGCTCGGAACGGGCCCCGGTCTGCTCCAACCCGCGCTTGGGGCTGCCGTACTCCAGCGTCAGGAACGCCAGCCGATCCCACAGGTCGAACTGAGCGGCGTCGGAGGGCGGGCGGTATCCGGCCTCGGCCGAGCGCGCCGCGAGCACCGCGTCGGCGCGCCGGGACAGGAGCTCGACGCACACGACCGCGAAGCCCACGCCCAGGGCCAGCGACAGGAGCAGCTTCTTCCAGGTCGGACGGCGTGCGGGCAAGGGGATCGCTCAGGCGGCCGGAAGCCCAGGGGCTCGCCGCGCAGTGTGCTGCGTGCTCCAGGCACTGTCCAGGAGCACGCCTTCCGCGCGGGGCACGCCGCGACTAGTCTCTCGGCCCGCATGGCAAGCACGCCGACCGCGGGCGAATGCGAGGAGCGCCACGCGGGCCGCGCGCGGGAGCAGGCCGCGTGAGCCCGGCGCGCCGCGCTCCGCCCGCGGGCTCGGGCCGGCGTCCGGCCGGACGCACGCTGCACCGCGCGCTGATCGCGGCCGAGTCGGTGCTCGTCCTGGGCGTGCTCAAGGACTGGGTGTGGCGCCAGGTGCTGGCCTCCACGCTGCCCTCCTCGGGCAAGGTCGCGCTGGCGATGCTGACGACGATCGGGCTCTTCGGCGGCTTCTACGTGCTCGTGCAGCGCCTGTTCGCGCGCGGCGTGTCGACCACGCATCGCGTCGCCGGGCGCCTGCCGCTCCTGGGCACGACGCTCTTCGTGCACGCCGCGCTGCTGTACGTCCTGTTCCTGCTCTACGCGCGTATGCTCGGCCTCCAGGTCCCGACCCCCTTCTCCCCATGAGCCCCGAGGACGATCTGGTCGCCAAGCGCCTGGCCTACGTCGAGCGCATGAAGCGCCTGAAACCGGGCACGGTCGACGTGCGCTTCGCCGGCCGTGCGCCGACGGGTTCCGGCCCGCCGAATCGCCACGGAATGCCGCAGGTCCCGCCCGGGCAGCGCGTCGTGCGCAACTGGCCGGTGCTCGACCTGGGCGACGTGCCGGAGGTCGATCTCGCGACCTGGCGCCTGGAGGTCGGCGGCGCGTGCGAGGCGCCGTTCAGCCTGACCTGGAGCGAGTTCCTCGCGCTGCCCCAGGTCGACGACGTCTCGGACTTCCATTGCGTGACGACCTGGAGCCGGCTCGACAACCGCTGGCGCGGCGTGGCCTTCCGCACGCTGGCCGAGCGCGCGCTGCCCAAGCCCGAGGCGCGCTTCGTCTTGTGCACCGGCCACGACCATCTGCCCGGCACCCGCATCCCGTACACGACGAACCTGCCGCTGGAGCGCGCGCTCGACCCGGACGTGCTGCTCGTGCACACCTGGGAGGGCGCGCCGCTGCCCATCGAGCACGGCGGACCGTGCCGCATGATCACGCCGCGCCTCTACGCCTGGAAGGGCGCGAAGTGGATCCGGCGCATCGACTTCCTGGAGCACGACCAGCCGGGCTTCTGGGAGGTGCGCGGGTACTCGAACAGCGCCGAGCCCTGGTTCGACGACCGTTACGCGCGTTGAGCCGCACCGCATCCGAGAGCGCGCGGTCGGGCGCCGGGGGGTAGGATCTGCGCCCCCTCGACGGATCCGCGGACCAGCCGACCTGCCGCGGAGAAGAGCCCTCCAACCCGAACGTCGCCCGCGCGTACCCGGAACGATGATTCACGCCGCCTTCCTTGCCCTGCTCACCACATCCGGAGCCCCCGAGCGCGCCCTGGAGCCCATCCCGATCGAGCGCGTGCGGCTGTCGCACGAGTTCTTCGTCAAGCGCCTGGAGGCCAACACGCGCGTCACGATTCCGCACGTCCTGGCGCAGTGCGAGGCGAGCGGGCGCCTCCACAACTTCGCGGCCGCCGCCGCGGGAGAGATGGGCGCGCATCGGGGTCTCCCGTCCGGCGACGCGGAGGTCTACAAGGCGCTCGAGGCCATCGGCTGGACGCTCGTCTCGCTCGAGGACGCGGCGCTCGAGGCGCGCGCCGACGCGCTCATCGAGAGCGTCGTCGCCGCGCAGCGGCCGGACGGCTACCTGAACACCTACGTCCAGCTCATGCCCGGCAAGGAGCGCTGGGCCGATCTGGCGCAGGGGCACGAGCTCTACTGCGCGGGGCACCTGATCGAGGCCGGCATCGCCTACGCGCGCGGCACGGGCAAGACGAAGCTCCTCGACGCGGCTCTGCGCTTCGCGCGGCTCGTCGAGGAGGAGTTCGCGCCCGGCCGCCGCGAGGGCGTGTGTGGCCACCCCCAGATCGAGCTCGCGCTGGCGAAGCTCCACGAGCACACGGGCGAGGCGCGCTGGATCCAGCTCGCCAAGCGCTTCATCGACCGGCGCGGCGATCCGGCGCGGGCGGAGCGCCTGGGCGAGCGCGCGCAGGACCACGCGCCGATCCGCGCGCAGCGCGCGGTCGTGGGCCAGGCCGTGGGTGCCGCGACCCTGTTCGCGGGCGCCGCCGACGTGGCCATGCTGGCCCCGGACCCCTCGCTCGTCGGCCCGCTCAAGACGCTGTGGGACGACGCCTTTGGCTCGAAGACCTACCTGACCGGCGGCCTGGGCGGCTCGGCGGCGAATGCGGACCTGGCCGCGTCGTTCGAGCTGCCCAACGCCACCTCGCGCTGCGAGACGTGCGCGGGGATCGCGCTGGCGCAGTGGAGCCAGCGCATGCTGCTGCTCACCGGCGATTCCAAGTACGCCGACGCCGTCGAGCAGATCCTCTACAACCACCTGCCGGCGGCCACGAACCTGGCGGGGGACCGCTTCTTCCAGGATCAGCCGCTCGAGAGCGACGGCGCGCAGCGCCGCGAGCCGTGGTTCGCGAGCGCCTGCTGCCCGGCCAACGTCGCGCGCTTCTGGCCGCAGGTCCCGGGCCTGATCTTCGCGCAGAAGGGCAACACGCTCTACCAGGCGCAGCTCGCCAGCGCGGAAGTCGAGGTCGAGCTCTCCGGCGCGCAGGTGCGCTGGCGCGGCAAGGCGGACTTGCCGAACTCGGGGCGCTACGAGGCGACCGTGAGCGCCGACAAGCCCGGCACCTGGAGCTTCAAGCTCCGCAAGCCTGGATGGAACGTCGAGGCCAAGGTGCGCTGCGACCTCAAGGAAGCCGAGCACGACCTGCGCGAGAACGACCGCTCCGGCGGCTGGGCCACGTTCGAGCGCGCCTACGAGGTCTCGGACGGGCTGATGGCCCACTTCCTCGCGCCCGTGCGGCGCATCAAGGCCGACGAGCGCGTGGCGGCCAACCGCGGTCGCGTGGCCCTGGCGCGCGGACCGGTCGTCTACTGCCTCGAGGGCGTCGACCACGGCGGCGACGCGCGCGGCGTGTACCTGCCGCCCGACGCCGAGATCCGGGTCGAGAACGCCGGGACGATCCTGGGTGGCACGCGCGTGATCCGCGCGCGCGCCAAGCGCGTCGCGGCCGGCGGCGAGATCAAGGTCGCGACGCTCACCGCGATCCCGTTCTGGATGTGGGGCAATCGCGACGCCGGCGACATGGTCGTGTGGATCGCCGAGAGCGCGGAGGGCGCGCGCGCGCCCGGGCAGTAGGCCGGGGGATGCTCGCCGGCCCGCGTCCCTGGTGCCCGTCGGGGGTCAGGCGTGCACGCCCGGGGCCTCGTGCCCCGTGCGCTCGACCCAATCCATGTAGCTGTGGTGGAAGACGAGCGGCCCGGTGCCGCCGTCGCCCGACAGGTCGAGGACCTGCGTCGCGAGCCCCTTCAGGAACGTGCGGTCGTGGGACACGAACAGCATCGTGCCCTCGAAGGCCTGGAGCGTCTTGACCAGCATCTCCTTGGTCTCGAGGTCGAGGTGGTTCGTGGGCTCGTCGAGCACCAGGAAGTTCGGCGGGTCGTAGAGCATGAGCGCGAGCACCAGCCGCGAGCGCTCGCCGCCGGAGAGCATCGCGATGCGCTTCGTGACGTCGTCCTCGCCGAAGCCGAAGGCGCCCAAGAGGCTGCGCTTGGCCGCGATCGAGGCCAGCGGGAAGCGGCCGTCGGTCTCCTCCCACACGGAGTTCCTGGCGTCCAGGATCTCCAGGGCGGACTGCGAGAAGTAGCCGAGCTTGAGGCTCGCGCCCAGGCGCACCTCGCCGGCGTCGGGCTGCAACACGCCCGCGACCAGCTTGAGCAGCGTGGTCTTGCCGGCCCCGTTCACGCCCATCACGCACCAGCGCTCGAGGCGCTTGATCTCGAAATCGAAGCGCTCGTAGATGGCGCGCTCCCCGTAGCGCTTCGTGACGCCCGAGAGCGTCGCCACGTCGTTGCCCGAGCGCGGCGGCGTGCGCAGCTCGAAGGGCACGATCACGCGCTTCTTGGGAGCCTCGAGCTTCTCGATCTTGTCGAGCTTCTTGACGCGCGACTGGACCTGCGCGGCCTTGGCGGCGTGCTTCTCGAAGCGGTCGATGAAGCGCTGCTCCTTCTCCAGCATCTTCTGCTGGCGCGCGAAGGCCGCCTCGTCGCGCGCGGCGCGCACGGCGCGCTCGCGCTCGTAGTACTCGTAGTCACCCGTGTACGAGACCAACTCGCCCTCGTCGACGTCGACCAGGCGCGTGACGACCCGGTTCATGAAGTCGCGGTCGTGACAGGTCATCAGGATCGCGGCCTCCGTGTCGCGCAGGAAGCGCTCCAGCCACAGGATCGACTCGATATCGAGGTGGTTCGTGGGCTCGTCGAGCAGCAGCACGTCGGCTGCGCCGATCAGCACCTTGGCCATGGCGACGCGCATCTTCCAGCCGCCCGAGAGCGCGCCGACGTCGCCCTCGACCTGCTCCGGGCGGAAGCCCAGCCCGTCGAGCACGGTGCGCGCGCGCGCCTCCAGCTCGTAGCCGCCCAGCGCCTGGTACTCCTCCTGCACGGCGCCGAAGCGCGCCAGGATGGCGTCCAGCTCGTCGGCGCGCGCGGGGTCCGCCAAGGCCGTCTCCAGCTCGACGAGCTCGTGGTGCAGCTCGCCGGCGCGGCCCGAGCCCGCGATGGCCTCGTCGAGCACGGAACGACCGGCGACGTCGGCCGCGTCCTGCCTGAACCAGCCGATGCGCAGGCCCTTGGGCACCGAGACCTGGCCCTCGTCGGGCGCCTCCTCGCCGGCGATCAGGCGGAAGAGCGTGCTCTTGCCCGAGCCGTTGGGGCCCACGAGCCCGACCTTCTCGCCCGGGTCGAGCTGCAGCGAGGCCTCGACGAACAGGAGCTGGCGGCCGTAGTGCTTCGAGATGTTCGAGAGGGCGATCATGAAGCCCGCCAGGATACGCGGGTTGCGCGCCGGGGCAGAGGGGTTGAGGCTCCAAGCTCCGGACCGCGGCGGGGACAGCGGGCCGCGCGCCGCGTATCCTCCCCGCGAGCATGGCGAGCCGCCGGATCCGCGCCCTCACGATCGCCGGCGCGTCGCTCGTCCTGGCGCTCGCCGCGGCCGAGGCCGGGCTGCGCGCCTTGCGCCCGGTCGCGCACCTCGAGCCGCTCGATCCAGCCACGCTGCCGGCCGGGACGAGCTTGGTCCACCGCCGTTCGGGGCTGCCGGGACTGAACTACGAGCTGGTGCCCGGCGCGCAGGGAACCTACGCGGGGGTCGAGGTGTCGGTGAACGCGCTCGGTGCGCGCGGCCCCGAGGTCCAGCGCGTGAAGCCGCCGGGCACGTTCCGCATCGTGGCCGTCGGTGACTCGCTGACGTTCGGCTTCGGCGCGCCGCAGGCGGGGACTTGGCCCGCGGCACTGGAGCGCCAGCTCGCGCCGCGCGCGGCCGAGCTGGGCGCGCGCGCCGTCGAGGTCGTGAACCTCGGCGTCAGCGGCTACAACGCCGCCGACGAGGCCGTCGTCGTCGAGCGCCGTGCGCTGGAGCTCGATCCGGACTGGATCGTCGTGGGCTACTTCCTGAACGACCCGCAGCGTGCTCCGCTCCAGCCGATCCAGCGCATCTTCCGCGACCCGCCGCCGTGGGAGCGCCTGCACCTGTGGCGGCTCGTCGACGCCTGGCGCTTCGCGCGCGCCAAGGCCCGCCACGGCGGAGACGGCTACCGCATGCTCCACGCGCGCGACGGCGCGGGCTGGGCCATGGTCCAGGGCGCGCTGCGCGACATGCGCCGCGCGTCGGCGGCGCGCGGCGTGCCGCTGCTCTTGGTGACGCTGCCGGCCTTCCCGCCCGGGCCGGACTGGAGCGCGTACCCCTGGCGGGACCTCCACGAGCAGGTGCTGGCGGAAGCGCGCGCGGCCGGACTCGCGGCCTTCGACGTGCTCCCGGCCTTCGCAGCGGACGGGCGCCGGCCGAAGGACCTGGGCGCGGACTTCGAGCACCCCAACCCGGCTGGCGCGGAGGTCATCGCGGCGGGCGTCGCCGCGGAGATCCTGCGGCTCGCGGGCGAGGCTCGGTCGCGCTGATCCGCGCCCGCGCCGGCGGGATCCGGCGTCCGGGCCGGCTCGGACGCCTAGCCCTGGGTCGCGGCCGGCGCGCCGATCCGGGGATCCACGTTTCCCGACCTGCCGCGAGCAGAAATGCGAGGATCGCCTGCGTCCTTTCCGCGGTCCTTCCGACTCCGTGGGCAGCAGCACTGGCGCTGCTCTCGAACCTCGAAGGAAACCCATGAAGAACCTCTGCATCCCGCTCGCTTTCCTGTGCTCCTGCGCCGCGGCTCCCGCGACGGACGCGACCACGGCAGTCCGTGCCTCCGCGACCCCGAACTGCTGCGACGATCCCCGCGGCTGCCCGCCGGGCTGCTGCTCGGAAACCGATCCGGCGGCTGGGGCCCGCGCCTGCGAGCCGGCCGCCTGCTGCACGCTCGTCGCAAGGTGAGCGTGGAGAGCGCCCAGCAACTCGTCATCGGCGCCGACCTCCTGGCGCGCCTGCGGAGCTTCATCCGCAGGCGCGTGCGTTCGTCGGCCGACGGTGACGACGTGCTCCAGACGGTCTTGCTGCGCTTCGTCGAGCGCCGGGGCGATCTGGACCCCCAGTCCCTTCCCGCGTGGGCGTTCCGGGTCGCGCGCGTCGCGATCGCGGACCTGCATCGCGCTCGGGCGCGGGCAGCGCTTCCGGACGCTGTGATCGCCGAGGCTACGATCGCCGCCGCCCCCCAGGCGGAGCCGGGTGTTGTCCCGGACCTCGCTCACTGCGTCCCGCCGCTGCTGGCGAGTCTGCCGGACTCCGACCAGCTCCTGCTCCGTCGCATCGATCTCGAGGGCGCGTCCCAGGTCGAACTCGCGCGAGAGTTCGGGCTTTCCGTGTCCGGGATGAAGTCGCGGACCCAACGAGCCAGGGCTCGCCTCCGCGAGGCCCTCTTGGCGACCTGCACGACGGAGTGGGATGCGCGCGGCCAGCCGACGGGCGACGCAAGCTGCAAGGAAACCCGAGCGGCGGGCTGCGGCTGCAGTTCGCCGCAGTCCGCACAGGGCAACAGTCCGCCAGGTCGACCGTGAGCCGTACCGCGGCTCAACCTGTTCGAAGAACCCCAGACCAGCCCCGGACTCTCATAACCCCTGGACCAACAACGGGGACAGGGTCAGGTTCAGGGACTTGACGGGTTGCCCGCACCGCGAGAGCATCCGGGGGTCGTGCTCGCTTCCCCGCAGACCTCACGCCGGCGCTCCTGTCCGTTCGTCGCACGGATACGCTCGACGGCGCGGATCCTGATCCCAATCAGGCGCCCGGGGTGATGGCCGCTTCCAAGCATCGTTTCCTTGCGGTGGTCGCCCTCGTCGTTGTTGCGCTGGCTGGCGGCACTCTCTATCTGGCACGCGCGAGCCGTACGCCCGCTGACGATGCAATCGACATGGGGGAGGGGCCGGGGAAGCAGCCTGGCATTCGAGAGGTTTCAGCAAACTCCACGCGCGAGCCCGTGTCCTCCTCCGATTCGGACATCGGTGTGAAGTCGCTCGAGCCGAAATCCCTTGAAGCCGCCCTGGATCCATGGGAGGTCGATGACGATCTCGCCGGGATCGAACATGAGAAGGACAGGCGCGTCGCACGACGCCGGATCCTCACGCACTACTTGCACGAATTTCGGCGCGCTCTCTCCGTGGGAGTCGAGCACGTCGATCCGTTGGGGCTGGAGGCCAAACAGCTCCAATTGGTGTCGATCGCCACCATTCTGGATCTGAGCGGTCGAGAGATCGAGCCTCCGACGAAGTACGACGTGGAGACCATCAAGAAGGCTCACGGGGCCGACCACTTCTTCGCTCTCAATGACCGCGTCTACGTGTTCAAGAAAGGTGAGTTCTTAGAGTACGATCGGATCGTCGAATTGCAGTTGGCCCGTATGAAGATCAAGCCGGAGCCTGGTGTGCCTACGGGTCCGCTTCAGCTAGGCCCCGACTACTATGCCGAGCTGGAATCCAGGGCGCTCGAAGCGCTCGTACCGCTCTACAGTCACTGATGCCTACCCCCCCCTCTACCCCTTCCCCGAAAGAGGAGTGTCACCGCGAATCACCTTGCGTCCGTAGGTGCTGCCGCGCTTTGCATTGCCCCGTGGCTGACCGGTCCTGTGACCTCCAGCACTGTCGAGGGGCCTTGTCCCGATGATTGTCCGGCGAACCTGGACGTCACTACAGGTCCTACGCCCGATGCCCAACCGTGTCCAGGGACGACGTTCGTGTACGAGGCTGTCGGGAGCCCGACGGATGGAGAAGGCACGGAGAACTGCTACGCTACCTGTAGCAACTGCAGCAGCGGGTTGACGCTGATTTGGAATAACAATCAGACTTCCTGTTGCCTCTCGATCGATTTGGGGGACGGAGTTGGCGGCAGCGCCCCGCTGCCCAAGTACAGCCGTCCCGGAGTGATCTCCACTCCCTGTGACAGCTTCCGTGTCTACTCGATCGCCATGCTGCCCTGCAGCGGCGGCGCTTGGACCTATACCAAGAGCTTCACCCTCTATTGCGGATGCAGCTCGGATCCTGAGTGAACTCGAAAGTCCCAGCGGGTTCATGAGGCCTACGAGGGCGTGCAGGCATTCGGCCTGGGCGCACGTAGTCCGGGGCTGTATGGCTCACGAGTCAATCTGCGCGGCAAAAGTCCGGCTCCGGTTCGCCGTCGGCCCGCGCTGAGCCGTATTCGCGTTCGAGCCACCGGGGTAGCCGTACGAAGGCCAGAGCTACGCGCTCGCCTCGTCCGCCCAAGGCACCGCCTCGATCCGGCGCTCATCCTCTTCCAGGATGTGTCCGCATAGACTGACCGGGCCCCGATGACGCAGATCGCATCCAAGCAGGTCGGCGAGGTCGTGACCGCGAGCGTGATGAACCCGCACGAGAACCGGGCAACGCGCAGCAA
>JAEUHZ010000083.1 GCA_016795205.1 Planctomycetota bacterium
GAACGCCGAGGATCCCGCCGCGGGCTTCCGGCCGTCGCCGGGGCTCCTGGAGCGCTTCGAGATCCCGCTCGACCGCGGCCCCGGCCGCGTGCGCGTCGACACGCACGTCGAGACGGGCGACGAGATCCCGCCGCACTACGACTCGCTCGTCGCCAAGGTCATCGCGCACGGCGCGACGCGCGCCGAGGCCATCGAGACGCTGCTCCGCACGCTCGCGGCCGCCCGCGTCGAGGGCATCGCGACGACGATCCCGCTGCACCTGGCGGTGCTGTCGAGCGCGGAGTTCCGCTCCGGCGCCTACGACACGAGCGCCGTCCCGGGTTGGGCCGGCGCGCTGGCGACGCGCTGACAGGCGCGCGGATGGGGCGCGTCGCAACCCGCGTCGCACCGGTTGTGCGGCGCGAGGACCGGTCGCGGTTCCGACCCGCCCCCACGCCGGCGGACGGCATCACTGCAGCCGCAGGAACTGCCCCACGGAAGGCACGCGCCTGGTCGGGTCCTCGCGGTGGCTGACCACGAAGATCAAGTAGTGCCCGGCGGGCCCCAGGTCGTCCGACGGCGCCGTGGCGAGGACGTCCTGCGTGCCCATGCCGGGGTCGTACGCGCCCAGGCTGAACTCGAGCTCGATGTAGCGTTGGCTGGAGTCGAATCCGTAAGCCGTCGAGGCCGGCCGCAACAAGACGACGGCGTCGATGACCTCGTCCGCGAGCCGCCCGACCACCAGCGCGATTGGAGCGCCGAACGCGAAGCTCGACCCTTGCAGGCTCGCGATCGTCGGCCGGAAGCCCTGAAACAGGTAGGGCGGCGCGAAGATCTCGCCGGTGAAGGCCAGCCCCGGCGTGCCCGTCCAGCCCGTTTCACCACCCGACACGAGCACGCGACCATCGGGCAGCAGGACGGCCGAGTGTCCGTGCCCGCGCGGGGCGCGGACGCCGTAGTTCGGCTGGACGGGAGCGGTCGCCAGCGTCGTGACCGACCACAGCGCGCCGCCCGGAGGCGGGCCGCCGGGGAACGAACCCTGCGGACCGACTCGCAGCAGTTGCGGCGCCAGGATCGGCGTCGCGTGCAGGCTGACTTGGTCGGGCGTCGTGCCATCCGGCAGCGTCGTGCCCGTTGGAATCCGGCTGCCGCCCACGACCAGGATGTCGCCGGTGGGTAGGACGACGGCGTTGTTGTCGATCCGACCGACGGGGAACGGGACGACGCCCTGGAAGTTCAGGTAGGCCCACTGTCCGCTGGAGCGGCTCGTCGCGGCGGGCGTCACGTACTCCAGCGCGCCGGGCAGCGTGGACCAGCCGGACGTGGGGAGGTGGTAGAGCCCGCCGATCGAGAAGACGCGGTTCTTGCCGCTGTAGCTCTCATCTAGACCCGCTCGATCGTGCCGGACGACGACGGAGCCTTGCGAGCGCTCCACGCCGGGCGTGCCGCCAGCCGGATGCAGCTCCCAGCTCTCGGAGGCGACCTCGTAACGCGGGCGGACGATGCTGCTGAGGCCGGCGGCGTGCGCGGCGGGAAGCGGGGGTGTCGTGTAGGAGACCAGCGAGTCCTGGGCGACGAAGCTCGCCTTCGTGAGCTGGTTCGAGGGTAGACCTGAGTTCGCCATCTGCACCGCACACGGCGCCGCCTGAACCTTGGATTCCGTGATCCCCGGCTGAACGACGTACGTCTCCGTCGGAGTCCCTGGCGGCAGCGTGTTCGGATTCGCCGGGGGCAAGCTCGGCACGAACGTCGCGCTCCAGCTCGATCCGCCCGGCGTCGAGCGCGGCGAGAGCGCCTGCCAGAACTCATGGCCGTCGTTCACGGGCTGGAAGCTCCCATCCGTCAGCGCACCCCCGAGAAGCAGCGACCACATCGGTCGCGCCGAGCTCGGGATGAGCCCGTTCGCCATGACGAACAGCGCGGGTCGATAGCGCGCCACGCTCAAGTTCGGAAGCTGTCTCCACGCATCGCCCCGGATCTCGGGCCAGGAACTCGTGCACAGGGTCGGCAGCGGATCGATCGGCGGGAAGTTCAGCGCCGTCGGGAAGAGCCGCCACGTGTGGGACAAGGGACCGCCGCCTGGAAACTGCGGCGCGACGATCACGAGCTGGCCTTCGTCGTCCCAGGCCAGCGCGGCGCTGTCGACGTGGCGCGGCGCGCCGCCCCAACTGTTCTTGACGCGGTACAGGCGCGTGGGGTTCGTGGGGATCCACACGAACGTCACCGTGCTGTCCGCGTACTTGCCGAAGGTCAGCACCGAACCCTGGTAGGGTCCGTGCGGGATCAGCGCGCCGTGAAACATCCGCACGCGCGCGCCGAACGTCGGCTCGAGGGACACGCTGTCGCAGTGCCAATCGACCGGCGTCCAGGCACCGACGTCCGCGGCCCCTTGGCCTCGAACGGTCGAGCCCGACGCGAGCGCGACGGCCAGGACGGAGAGTGCGCGCGAGATGCGCGCGTGGGACGGCGAGGGCTGCTTCGAGCGCAGCTCGCCACGCGATTGGCCAGGGTCGGACACGGGACGTGCCTCCGTGGAGGGGTTGCGTCAGCCCGCGCGGCGGGAAGCCACGAGGAAGCAGGCTGCGCGTGGCACACCTCTTGCCCCCCCCCGGCCCCTCCATGTCAAGATGATTCCAGAGGTTGGTGCGTGACCGGGACTTGCTCCCGGTCGTAGAACCCCACGGCTCCCTGGAGGCTTCCGCCATGCTCGCGCTCGCGCTCGGCTCGTTCGCTCGCCTGACCTTGTGCGTGACCGCCGTGTGCGGCGCGACCGTGCTCGCACGGCCCGTGCTCCACATCGAGGGCGCGGCGGGCTCCGCGCGCTTCGTCGAGAACCTCGGCCAGTGGCCGGCCGACGTGCGCTTCGCGGCCTCCATCGGCGGCGTCGTCGCGCGCGCGGAGTGCGGCGGCTTGGGCTTCCACGCCGTCGAGCCCGACGGGCGCGCGACGTACGTGCGCCTCGTCTTCGAGGGCGGTGCCGCGCGGCCCGAGCCCCAGGGCGTCGAGCTCTTGCCGGGCGTGCACCACTACTATCTCGGCAACGACCCCGGCCGCTGGCGCACGAACGCGCGCGCCTACGCCGCCGTGCGCTATGCCGACCTGTACACGGGCGTCGACCTCGTGCTGCGCGCCGAGGGCCCGAGCGCGAAGTACGACCTGATCCTCGCGCCGGGCGTCGATCCCGCCGTGGTGCGCGCGCGTTGGATCGGCGCCGACGACGCGCAGGCCGCGGGCCGCGGAGTGGCGCTGCGCATCGGCAGCGCGGCCATCCACGAGCTGCCCGTCGTCGCCTGGCAGACGCGCGCCGACGGCGCGCGGATCGACGCGGACGTGCGCTGGACGGTCGACGCGGGCGGCGCGCTGCGGCTCGTGACGCAGGGCCTCGATCCCGCGCTCCCGCTGGTAGTCGACCCCGAGATCGTCTGGGGCACCTACCTCGCCGGCGGGTACGTCCCGGGCTCCCCCACGGAGGGCACGCGCCTCGTCCGTGCCGGGTCCGAGGGTTCGACCTTCGTGGCGGGCAAGACCTTCTTGCAGTCGTTCCCGGTCACGCCGGGGGCCTACCGGCACACGCCGCCGAACGGGCATTACATCACGGTCGCGCGCTTGCGCGGCGATGGCAGCGCGGTCTACGTCGCGGCGCTCGGGGGGTCGGAGATTCTCTGGGAGACGTCGGGCGTCTCCGATGTCGATGCGCTCTCGAGCGACTCGCAGGGGCGCGTCCTCGTGGCCGGCTACACCCGGTCGGTCGACTTCCCTACGACCAAGCTGGCCTTCGACCGCACACTCCATCAGGCGGGAGCCGCCTACGTGCTGCGACTCTCGGCCGATGGAGCCAACCTCGAGCTGAGCACGCTGCTCGACGGGGACGTGGCGGAGGGCTACTCGATCCACGCCAGGGGTTGCCATGCCTACGAAGACGGGCGCGTGCTCTTGGGGGGCAGCTTTCCCGGCACCACGCCCGCATTTCTCTCCACTTATCCTCCGATTGGAACTCCGCCGACTCCCACCTCGGCCTTCCCCGTCGTCTCCGTCGGCTTCGTGACCTGCTTCGACGCGACCGGCTCGACGATCCTGTGGTCGCGCATCCTCGGCGACCGCGCGGGCGTCTCGCAGTTGGCCGTCGCGTCGAATGGGAAGATCCATCTCTCCGGCTCCGTCCGCGGGCCTGGGTTTCCGACGACGCCTGGCGCCTTCATGACCGCCAAGCCGCATCCCACGAACCAGATCCTCTACGCCTTGCAGCTCTCGAACGATGGGAGCCAGCTCCACTGGAGCACGTTCCTCGGAACGGCGGAATCCTCCGAGGTCACCTGGGCATACGACCTCAGCCTCGATGACTTTGGCGTGCTTGCGCTGAGCTTCCTCACGAACGTGCGGACCTTCCCCACGACGGCCGACTCCTTGCTCCCGACACCTCCCCCGCTTCCGGGGTCTTTCTCCGGGGGCGGCATTCTTCGGCTCGCGCCTGATGGCGGCCATCTCGTGGCCAGCACGTACACGAGCGCGGGCTACGGCAGCCTGGGCGCACCGCATGTCGATCGGAGCGGGCTTGTCACCGCCGTCGGCCAGCCCGGCAGCACGTTTCCCGCCACGCCCGGTGCGGCCGACGAGACGCTGGGCCCGGGCTCCGAGGTCCAGATCGGTCGCTTCGACCCGCGCCTGCGGCGCCTGCTCCACCTGCGACACTTCGGCGGGCCCGTACCCAAGTTCATCACCACGGCATCCGTGCACCCCGACCGCTCGGTGACCGTCGGCGGATCCGTCCAAGCCCCCGGCCTCATGCCCACGACCCCCGGCGCCTTCCAACCCAACTGGCCCGGCGCCGGCGTCGGCGGCTTCGCGATCACCCTGAACCTGACCGTCGATGGTGTCGAGCCACTCGCCTCGGGCACACAGGCCTGCCGCGGCTCCATCGTCACCGAGGCTTGGCGCAACCCCGTCGCCGGAGCCGCCGACTTCGGGCTCTACGTCTCGGGCGCGCCCGAGAATGCGCGCGGCGTGCTCTTCATCGGCCGACCCGCGCCGGCACCGGCCGCGTTCGGGGGAGCCCTCCTGCACGTCGACCGCACGGCCGGCTTGCGCGCGCTGCGCGTCCGCTCCGACGAGTTCGGCTATCTCGAGGCCGAGCTGCCCGTGCCCGCGCTCCCGCCGGGCACGGAGTTCACGGTCCAGTTCCTGTTCCAGAATCCACCCCAGTGCGCCGCGGGGACAGCCTTCTCGTCCAGCAACGCGCTGCGGCTGACCGTGCGCTAGGACGCACAGCGCGCATCCTCTCGACGTGGCTCGACGCGCAGGGTGACGCTCGGTACGCCCGGAACACACGCAGACCGCGGGCGTCGGTCCACCACCGTCGAGCAGGCCGGGCCCACCCGGGCGACCGGATTTCCTTCGAGCACCCCCTGGACAGTCGCGGACGCCGACTGTATTAGTGACCTAAGACAGCAGGACACCCGTGCTCATCGCCCTCGAACGCAACTCCGGCCAGCCCGTCTTCCGCCAGATCACGGACCAGGTCCGCTTCCAGGTCGCGACCGGCGTGCTCGAGGCTGGCAGCGAGATCCCCTCGACGCGCGACCTCGCGGCGCGCCTTGGGATCAACCCGATGACGGTCAGCAAGGCCTACGCGGCGCTCGAGGCGGAAGGCGTCCTGGAGCGCCGGCCCGGGCTCGCGCTCGTCGTGCGCGGGCGCAACGGTCCCGCGCGCGAGGTCGAACAGCGCGCGGAGCTCGCGCGGATCCTGCGCCCGGCGGTGGCCGCGGCGCGCCAGCTCGGGATGAGCGCCAAGGCGGCGCTCGACGTGTACCGCAAGGCGCTCGCGGAGCGCGGAGACAACGATGAAGACGTCTGAACCGGAGATCGTGGTCGCGACGGATTCCCTGGTGAAGCGCTTCGGCGAACGCACGGCGCTCGACGGCCTGACGTGCGCCGTGCCGCGCGGACGCGTCGTCGGGCTCGTGGGTCGGAACGGCAGCGGGAAGACGACGCTCCTGCGCTGCTTGCAGGGGCTCTACCTGCCGACGTCGGGGGCCGCGCGCCTCTTCGGCACGGAGAGCGCGCGGCTCGCGGAGCACGAGCTCGCGCGCGTCGGGGTCGTCCACCAGGAGAACCGCATGCTGCCTTGGATGAGCGGCCGCGCGCACCTCGACTTCGTGCGCACGTTCTTCGACCGCTGGGACGAGGCGCGCGAGCGCCGTCTCGTCGACGCGCTCGATCTCGACCTCGGAACGCGGATCGGCGCGTTGTCGCCCGGCAACCTCCAGAAGCTGGCGATCGTCACCGCCGTCTGCCATCGGCCCGACGTCCTCCTGCTCGACGAGCCGGCGGCGTCGCTCGATCCCACGAGCCGCGAGGCGCTGCTCGAGAACCTGCTCGGCATCCTGCGCGAGGACGAGCCGGCCATCCTGATCTCCTCGCACCTCCTGCGCGACGTCGAGCGCACCGTGGACTGGATCCTGTGCCTTGATCGCGGATTGATCGTGGTCGACGACGCGCTCGACGTGCTCCAGGAGCGCTATGCGGAGTGGCGCGTGACGTCGCAGAACGGCGCCCTGCCCGCGCGGTTCGCCGAGCCGTGGGTGCTGGCGGCGGCGGTCGAGGGCCGGCAGGCCGTGCTGACGGTCGAGGCGCCCGAGGACCACAGGGCACTCTTCGAGGAGCGCTACCACGCGACCGTCGAGAGCCGTCCGCTGGGGCTCGAGCGCATGTTCCCGCTGTGGATGAGCGGGAGGACGCCGTGAGCGCGCCCGTTCTCGTGCGGCTCCTCGCGCGGCCGCGGACGCTCTGGGACGTCCCGGTCGTCGGCTGCCTGGTCCTCTTGCTGCTGCTCGTCGCGCGCTTCTCGCGCGAGGCCTTCGCGCCCCTCGCCGGCGAGCACGAGTTCGTCGAGCTCGCCAGCGGGACGCTGGTGTTCGGGATCGCCGCGGCGCTCGGGAGCCTGTGCGCGCATCGCATCTTCGAGCTCGAGACGTGCGCCTTCGCCGCCGGCCTGCCGTCATTGCGACGCGCGGGTCGCGGTGGACTGCTCGTCGGCGG
>JAEUHZ010000011.1 GCA_016795205.1 Planctomycetota bacterium
TAACGCCCGCCACGAAGCGAGCCGTGAAGGTCCACTGTGCCCAGGCTGGCACGACGGAGCAGGCGTGGATCGAGCAGATGATCGAAGCCGCGCTGAAGAAGCAGGCCCCTGAGCTACTCCCTCGGCAGCGACGGGCCTCCGGGCGTCCGCCGAGGGGGCCACGTTGAGCCGCCACTTCGGGCTGACCTCGGCCTCCACCTCGGAGGCGCGTCCATGACGGACCCCATCCCGAGCCTCGCTCCTGGGGACGTCGTCTCCAACCTCGAACCGGCCGAGCTGGTTGAGGTCCAGGCTGTGCGCGCCTTCGGCGGACGCACGCTGGTCGAGGGCGTCGGCGTCCAGAGCCGTCGGCTGATCAAGCGCCCGCTGACGAACGACGAGCTGGGCCGTCTCGTCCGCGTCCGGTCCTCGGCCCTGACCTACGACGGCAACGCCGAGGAGTTCCTGCTCGGGGCCGAGGCGGAGCGCATCCGCATCGGCCACGCCCACGACCCGCTCTTCGCCGTCAACGCGAGCATCGTGGATCCGCTGCCCCACCAAGTCGAGGCGGTGTACCGCTACCTGCTCCCTCTGCCGCGCATCCGCTTCCTGCTCGCCGACGACACGGGCGCGGGAAAGACGATCATGGCCGGGCTCCTCATCAAGGAGCTGATGTTCCGGGGCGTGATCCAGAAGGTGCTCGTCATCACGCCGGGCGGTCTGACGAAGCAGTGGGCGGAGGAAGAGCTGCTGGACAAGTTCGGCCTGCACGCCCGCCTCGTGAACCGCGCGACGTTCGACGCCGAGCCCTCCCAGTTCTCGCGCGGCGACGACGGCATCTTCGTGACGTCGATCGACTTCCTCGCCCGGAACGAGGGCTGCCTCAAGGCGGCCGAGCAGGTTCCGTGGGATCTCATCATCGTCGACGAGGCCCACAAGCTCAGCGCGTACGAGTACGGCGCGAAGATCGAGGAGAGCGCACGCTACAAGGCCGTCAAGGCGCTGGCCGACAAGACTGACCACCTGCTGTTCCTCACGGCGACGCCGCACCGTGGCCGCAAGGACACGTTCCGCCGCCTGCTGCTGCTCCTCGACGAGGACCTGTTTACCAAGGACGAGCACGTCACGGATCGCGTGCGCGAGCAGAGCGAGGCGTACGAGGGCGAGGAGGAGTTCGAGTCCGAGCGCCCGATCACGAACGCACGCAACCGCTTCTTCCTCCGCCGCCTGAAGGAGCAGATGGTCGACTGGGACAACCAGCCGCTCTTCAAGAAGCGGTTCACGACCACGGTCGGCTACGACCTGACGCCCGAGGAGAAGCAGCTCTACGACGACGTCACGAAGTACGTGCGGTCGAAGCGCAAGGAAGCGAAGGCGAAGCGCAACCGGAACGTCGAGCTGATCCTGATGGTGATGCAGCGGCGGTTGGCGAGCAGCCTGTTCGCGATCACGCGCACGCTCGAAGGTCGCCTGCGCGCGCTCACCGAGGCGCTCACCATCCTGCGCGACCCGACACGCTCGGAGGCCGAGAAAAAGAAGCTGCTCGGGGTCACCGATCCGACCGATCCGCAGAACGTCGCCGAGTACGACGATCTGAGCGACGAGGAGCGCGAGCAGGTCGATCGCAAGCTGTTCCGCGTCGTGCTGACGACCGACCCCGCCGCCGTCGAGGCTGAGCGCGAAGAGGTCGAGGGCCTGTTCCGCCTCGCCGACAGCCTCCGCAACCACAAGGAGGCCAAGTTCGCCGAGCTGCTACGCGTGCTCGACTCCTCCGACGTGATCCGCGCCGACGACGAGAAGCTCGTCATCTTCACCGAGCATCGCGACACGCTCACGAGCCTCCAGAAGCGCCTGGAGGAGAAGGGCTACACGATCACCTGCATCCACGGCGGCATGGACGTCGACGCGCGCAAGGAAGCGCAGCGCGAGTTCCGGCGTAAGGCGAAGATCATGCTCGCCACCGACGCGGCTGGCGAAGGCATCAACCTGCAGTTCTGCCGGTTCCTCGTGAACTGGGACATCCCGTGGAACCCCAACCGCCTCGAACAGCGGATGGGCCGCATTCACCGCTACGGCCAGCAGGAGGACGTGAAGGTCTTCAACCTCGTCGCGGCGAACACGCGCGAAGGGGCCGTGCTGCAGACGATCCTGTCGAAGCTCGACGTGATGCGCGAGCAACTCGGCACGGACCGCGTGTACGACGTGATCGACGAGTGGCTCGAAGGCGTCCCCCTGCTCGATCTCCTGGAGAAGTCGCTCGACTTCGACAGCGCCCGCACGGCGGGCAAGAACGCCGAGTCCGCGCTCCAACACGCGACCGAGGACAAGGCCGCGAAGCTGGTCAAGCTGCAGCAGAAGACCTCGCTCGCGTCGCGCCTCGACCTCAAGGCCGCGCGGGATCTACGCGACGCCTCCGAGGAGCGCCGCCTGCAGCCGCTGTTCGTGCAACGCTTCTTCGAGCGCGCCTGGGTCGCGTGCGGCGGCTCGATCCGCAGGGACGACCACTTCCCCGTGTGGCACCTGGGGCAGACGCCGCTCGCGATGCTCGACCTCGCGCGCGCCCGCCGCGTGGCGTTGCAGGAGCACTACGACACGCCCGTCGTGTTCGACAAGCAGCTCGTGAGCGTCGCCAGCAAGACGCGCGTGCCCGACCGTACGCGGCTGCTGGGTCCTGGTCACGTCCTCTTCGACACGCTCATCGAGTGGGCGATCCGCGAGGCCCGGCAGGCGTTCGCCAAGGGTGCGATCGTGGTCGACCCCAACCTCGCCGTGCCGCAGCGCGTCTGGCTCGTGCGCTCGAAGATCCACGACGGGCGCGTCGAATCTCGCCAGCGCCTCGCGCACGAACGCCTCGCGGTGATCGCCGCCGATCACATGGGTCTGCGCGTCACGTCGCCGTCCTACTTCCTGAACTGCCTGCCGCCGATGGAACGGGTCGACGCTCCGGCCGCGCCCGATCACACGCGAGAGCAGATCCAGGAGTGGGCCTTCGCCCAGATCACCGAGAACCAGCTCGAACAGGTGACGGCCACGCGGAAGGACGAGTGCGACCTGCGCCGCAACTACCTCACCACGGCGTTCACTGACCTCATCATGGAGCTGACGGGCGAGCTGGACGAGCTGCAACACCAGAGCCTGTACGAGGACCACGACGCCGAGGAAGCCGAGCGGCTGACCCGCCGCATCGACGACCTGAAGGAGCGCAAGGTCGAGCGCATGCGCGAGCTGGACCTGATGCTGAACCTGAACGCTGAGCTGCCCGAGGTCCTCACGCAGGCGATCGTCGTGCCTGCTCCGGTCGCGTTGATCGAGACGGAGGTCGAGGGCGAAGGCGGTGGGATGCCGATGCGCCGCGACGACGAGGTCGAGGCGATCGCGATGGACGTCACGATGCGGTACGAGCGGTCGCGCGGTTGGACGCCGGTCGACGTCAGCCGCGACGACGAGCACTACGACGTGCGGTCAGAAGGGTCGGACGGCGACAAGCGGTACATCGAGGTCAAGGGCCGCGCCGAGTCTGGCGCGATCATGTTGACCGAGCCCGAGCTGAACAAGCTGGCGCAGCTCGGTGCGCGCGCGTGGCTCTACGTCGTGACGGCGTGCAAGAGCGAACGGCCGACGCTGCGCATCATCCAGGACCCGATCCCGAAGCTGCACCCGAAGATGCTGTACCGGCAGGTGCAGTTCCTCGTGGAGGAGCGGGACTGGACCGCGCGTGCAACGTCTATCACCGACGAACAGACACACAGCTCCTCGAAGAGCTGAAAGGGAGAGCACATGGCAAAGGCGAAGAAGTCCAAGTCCGAGGACGTGCAAGCTCCCGCCGAGGCTGCAGGTACTCCGAATCCCGCAGCGCGCCGCCCGAGGCTGCACAAGCTCAGCGTGAGCAACTTCAGGTGCATCGGCTCCAAGCCCGTGGAGATTGAGCTGGACGATATCGTCGTGCTCGTTGGTCCGAACAACGCCGGGAAGAGTTCGATCTTGCGGGCCTACGAACTCGTCATGCGAGATGGGTCAGGCGGAGCGC
The DNA here is from genome assembly GCA_016795205.1 of Planctomycetota bacterium. Classification (GTDB taxonomy): domain Bacteria; phylum Planctomycetota; class UBA1135; order UBA1135; genus JAEUHZ01. Next base: position 4,007 of record JAEUHZ010000011.1, read on the forward strand.
AGCTCTCCGCTGACGATTTCCCGAACGGCGCGCCCGACCCCAGCAATCCGCCCACGATCGAGCTGGAGACCGTCGTCTACGACAAGACGGCCCCGGGCGAGCAGTGGGTACGGACGGACGCACTGACCGGCGAGATGTATGTGCGGGAGAAGTGGACGTGGTCGGCCCCTGGCGATCCACGGCGCGTTGGTTGGGATGTGGCAGCACAAGGCTGGCACGCAGACCAGAAACCTTGGGGCTTCGCGAACGTCGCCAACGCCAACAGACCGACGCCGCATTCCATCGGCCCCTTCAAGAAGCCCGAGGAGCAGGCAGCCGAGGTCGTGAAGCTCCTGAGCAAGGCAATCACGGATCGCACAAAGGACCTTCGCAAGAAAAAGACCGGCGCGGCGGGTGACCAACCGCCGACGGACTACGACAAGCTCCTGACCTCGATGAAGGAGTTGCGGCGATCTATCGCCACGGACGCCAAGACCGCCGTTGTCGACGTCGAACAAGACCTGGGCCGCATGATCGCCGACGTGTTCCCCGGCTACGTCGTCGCGTTCGATGCACGGCCAGACGAGGACGTCGAGGAATCGCTCGCGCTCTACAAGCCCGCACCCGTACTCCGCATGGGACTCGGCGGTGGGTTCCTCTCAACCCTTGACGCCCAGGGAAGCGGAGCATGTCGGACGATGTTGTGGGCGACGCTCAGGCTTCTCGCTGAACGATCGCCGTCCAAGGATGATGCCGCAAGTGAACGCCCGAACGTGCTCTTGATGGACGAGCCGGAGCTGTGCCTCCACCCGGACGCCATTCGCGAAGCGCGTCGAGTCCTGTACGACCTGCCGCAGACGCAAAACTGGCAGGTGATGATCACGACGCATTCACCCGTGTTCATCGACCTGTCACGCAACAACACGTCTATCGTGCGGGTTGAGCGCGGCACGACCGGTGCTGTTGAGGGGACGACCATATACCGCCCGACTCGTGCTCACCTCGATGACGACGACAAGGCTGAACTGAAACTCCTGAACATGTGCGACCCCTACGTCGCCGAGTTCTTCTTCGGCGGGCGCACGATCGTCGTCGAAGGCGACACCGAGTACACGGCGTTCAATCACGTCATCTCGCGCGACCCCGAGAAGTACAAGGGGCTGCACATCGTCCGTGCGCGTGGGAAAGCGTGCGTCGTCTCCTTGGCGAAGATCCTCAACCAGTTCGACAAGGGGTACGCGATCCTGCACGACTCCGACACCCAGTTCGTGGTCGCGAAGAAGACCAAGAAGCGGCGGGCAAACTCAGCCTGGACGGAGAACGGGAAGATCCTCGCGGCGACCGCAGACGGCCGCGCGAAGGGTCGCGTTCGCCTTCTCGCCTCGGTTCCGAACTTCGAGCGCGCCTTTTTCGAGGAAGAAGCCAAGGAGGAGAAGCCCTACACGGCGCTCTTGCGGATGCGTGCGGACGAGGCCGCCTTCGGGAGAATCGTCGCGCTTCTTGACGCGCTCAGGGATTCCAGCGCCCCGGTCCCCACCGGCGCGGTTGAGTGGAAGACGATCGAAGACCTTTCGGCCCTGGTCGAGGGTTGTGAGCCGAGCGACAAGGCGGAGCCGGTGAATGCCTAGCTATCCCCGTCTCATCGAGGTCGCCTTTCCGATCCGGGAGGTCTCGGCGGAGAGCGTGCGCGACAAGTCGCTGCGGTTCGGGCACATCTCGACGCTGCACTTGTGGTGGGCGCGTCGGCCGTTGGCGGCGTGTCGGGCGATCATCTTCGCGTCGCTCGTGCCGGACCCGGATGATGCTGGCTGCCCGCCGGAGTTCCGCAGTGCGGTCGAGCGGTTGCTGAAGCGGCAGGTGCCGTCCGATCTCAAGAGCTACGCGCGCGGCCGGGAGCACGTCCGCGACGACGATCCGTACAAGCCCTACGAGGGCATGGAGGACACGCTGCGGAACCGGCTGCTCGCGTTCATCGCGAAGTGGTCGCCGGAGGCGATCGCGTTCGAGAAGGGCAAGAGCACGAAGGAGGTCGATCCCGATCAGCTCCTCGACGATCGCTCCCTCACGAAGTGGGAGACGAGCGATCCCGACAACGAACAGGGTCGAGCGGTTCTCGCGATCGCACGCGAGCTGGTCAAGGTCGCGCACGGTGGTCGCCCACCGTCGGTGTTCGATCCGTTCTCCGGTGGTGGAGCGATCCCGTTGGAGGCCGGTCGGCTCGGCGCTCAGCCAGTGGCGAACGACTACAGCCCGGTTGCCTACCTGATCCTGCGCGCGACCTGCGAGTTCCCGCAGCGGTTCGGCAAGCCGGGGAAGCGGATGGTCGAGCGCGAGGAGTACGGCTCCAAGAAGAAGGAGATGGTCGAGCAGGAGGTTCCGAACGTTCTTGCCCACGACGTCGAGCGATGGTGCGACTGGATGCTCGATCAGGCGCGTGAACGTATCGGCCACATGTATCCCTCCGGGAAGCACAAGTTCCCGGTTGTCGGCTACCTGTGGGCTCGCACAGCACCGTGCGCGAACCCGTCGTGCGGAGCCGAGATCCCGCTCCTCAAGAGCCTCGTCATCTGCGATCGGAAGGACAAGCGGGTCGCGTTGACGATGGACGTGGACAAGGCCGCGAGGTCGGTCGTGTTTGGGATCGCGAAGGACCGTGAAATCAAGCGCACCGAGGGCACGATGCTCACGCGCGGAAACGTGCGATGCCCGTTCTGCGACGAGAAGACGCCGGTTGGGAAGGTCCGAGAAGCGGGGCTTCATGGTGCGCTCGGTGAGCGCATGGTTGCCGTGATCGAACTGCAGGAGGTCAAGAAGACGAGAACGATTCGCGGCGAGTTCGTCACGGTGACGGTTGACGAGAAGTGCTACCGGCCCGTCGAGGATGTCGACCTGCGTGCCTTCCAGTCGGCGCGTGCGATGAACCCCGAGCGCCCGAACGAGATGATCCTGCCGGAGGTCAACGCGGTCGATGCTGATGAGGACGTCTCGAACTCGACGGGCATTCGCGTCCACCTCTACGGGATGAAGACTTGGGGCTCACTGTACAACGAGCGGCAGCTCGTCGTGATGCACACCTTCGTGGCGTTGCTGCATGAGGCACTTGCGCATGTGGCGCGCGAGTGCGAGGACTCGGGGTATCGCAAGGCGGTCGGGCTCTACCTCGGGCTCTGGGTCAGCCGCAACGCCATGCGGATGTGTTCGGTCGGTCGGTGGAATGCGAACGGGGAGAACATCGAGTCGCCGTTTGACGGCGCTCGGCTCCCCATGAAGTGGGATTATCCCGAGGCCAATCCGTTCTCCGAGGTCAGTGGTGGGTTTCGGAACCAGCTCGACTGGATTCTCCACGTCGTGAGGCGCGAGTCGTCGGGGTCGATGTCGGCGCGTGTGAGCCGGGGTGATAGCGCACACATAGCTCTGCCCGCCGGAGCCGTCGAACTCGTCGTTACCGACCCGCCGTACTTCGACGAGGCCGCGTACGCCGACCTGTCGGACTTCTTCTACGTGTGGTTGAAGCGGGGCCTTGGAGCGGAGTTCCCCGACATACTCGCGTTGCCACAGTCTCCGAAGTCAGAGGAGGCGACTACGCTCAAGCACCGGCACGGAGGAGACGCTGCCGCAGCGGACCGCCACTTCGTGCGAAAGCTCTCCGAGGTGTTCACGGAGGCCAAGCGCGTCACCGCCGTTGACGGCCTGCAGGTCGTCATCTTCGCGCACCAGGAGACCGAAGCGTGGACTGCACTCATCCACAGCCTCTTTGTTGCAGGGCTGACGATTGACGCAACATGGCCCGTCGAGATGGAACGGAAGGTCCGACCGCGAGGTATCAACTCCGCCGCTTTGGAGACGTCGATCGCGGTTGCCTGCCGTCCTCGCACGGTTGGACGCGCCGGGAGCTTCAAGGACGTTCGTCGCGAGATCGAGCAGGTCGTCGCAGCCTCGGTGAAGCGGTTCTGGTCGTACGGCTTCCGAGGGGCCGACTTGATCGTCGCCTGCTACGGCCCGGCCGTTGGCGTGTTCGGCAAGTACGAGCGCGTCGAGAAGGCGAGCGGCGATCTCGTCGACGTCCCCGAGCTGCTGGCGCTCGCGCGCACATCCGCGCGAGACGCGATCGCGGGCGAGTTCAAGGCCGACAACCTCTCCACGCTCTACTACGTCTGGGTGACGATGTACGGACCCGGCGAGCAAGCCTGGGACGACGCGCGGCTCGTCGTGCAGATCGGCGGCGACGCCGAGAGCGCGCTCGACATCGCGAGCAAGCACGGGATCTTCGTCGTCGACGGCTCGACCTGCCGCCTCGCCCTGCTCGCCGATCGTGCCGAACGTCGCGGGCTCGGGGTCGATCCGTCCCCTCCGCTGATCGACGCCCTTCACCACTCGATGCTCCTCTGGAAGGAGGAGCGCAGGGCCGAGCTGGTCGCCTACCTCGCCGCGCGCGACCTGCTCGAAGATGGCCCGTTCTGGAAGCTTGCGCAGGCGCTGTTCGAGGTCATGCCGCGCGACCTCGAAGACTGGAAGCTCGTGAGCGCGCTCCTGACCGAGCGCCAGACGCTCCGCACCGAAGGCAAGAAGGCCGCAGCCCAGCGGGAGATCGGGCTGTTCGACCGACCGACCTGATCCCCACCGCATGACCGACGCACTCAAACCCTGGTACTCGATCGCCACGCCCCACTCGGACATCCGCGAGGGGAAGTTGGAGGAGGCCGTCTTCGCCGCGAACATCTGGGCGGTCGTTCAGAAGACGGCCCCCGAGGTCTATCGCGACCCCGAGGAGTTCTTCCGCAAGACCTACATGACCGTGGGCCTGGGCGCGGTGCTCTCGCGCGTCGGTGCGGCGCTCTCGGGTGGCGAGGCGGGCGATCGGATCATCAGCCTTCAGACGGCGTTCGGCGGCGGCAAGACGCACACCCTCGTCGCGCTCTGGCATCTCGCGAAGCACGCGAAGACGTTGAAGGCGTCGAAGCACTGCGCGGACCTGCGCCGCGTGCTCGGCGACAAGTACCCCGAAAACGTGCGCGGGGTCGCCGTGTTCACGAACGCGACGTGCGACGCAACGCAGGGGCGGCAGACGCCGGAAGGTGTTCACACGCACACGCTGTGGGGCGAACTCGCGCTGCAGCTCGGCGGGCCGAAGCTCTACGAGATGGTCCGCGCGAACGACGAGACTCAGCGCGTGCCGCAGGGCTTGTTCGTCGAGGTGCTGAAGGCGGCGTCTCCGTGCCTGATCCTGCTCGACGAGATGGCCGACTACTGCGTCGGCGCGGCGGCCGTGCGCGTCGGCGACACCACGCTCGCGGACCAGACGATCTCGTTCATCCAGCAGCTCACCGAGGCTGTACAGCAGGTGCCGGGCGCGGTCGTTGTCGCGACGCTGCCCGCGAGCAAGATCGAGGTCGCGCAGAGCGAGAAGGGCCAGGAGGCGTTCGTCACGCTGGAGAAGCGATTCCAGCGGCTCGGCGCGGACGTCAAGCCGGTGGCCGACGACGAAATCTACGCGGTCGTGCGCGCGCGGCTCTTCGAGTCGATCACGACGCCGAAGACCAAGGACTACCCGCGCACCGTGGCCGAGTCGTACCAGGAGATGTACGCGGCGCACGCGGGCGAGGTGCCGACGGAGGTCTCGAAGACGTCGTACCGCGAGCAGATCGAGAAGTCGTATCCGTTCCACCCGCTGCTGATCGACGCGATCTACATGCGCTGGGGCAGCCATCCCGACTTCCAGCGCACGCGCGGCGTGCTGCGCCTGCTCGCGAGCGTCGTCGGGGATCTGTGGCAGCGCCGCGACACAAACACGCAGTCGCAGCCGTTGATCCAGCCATGTCATCTGCGTTGGTCGATCGACGCGGTGCAGGCGGCGCTCACGCGCCTGTGGGGCAACGGCTATCAGGCCGTCGCGGCGGCGGACGTACTCGGCAACAAGGCCAACTCCGTGCTGTTCGACGACGAGCGGGGCGGAGACTACGCGCGCGAGAAGATCGGGCAGGGCTTGGCCGCCGCGATCCTCCTCGGCTCGTTCGGCGGGCAAGGGCAGAAGTCCGGCTTCAGCGCGAAGGACTTGAAGCTCGCCTGCTCGCGGCCGGGGCTCAACTGGAACTACACCGACGGCGCGCTGCTGGAGCTGGAGAACCGCTGCTTCTACCTTCACTTCACCTCGGCGGGCAGCCTCGGCAAGCGGTACTGGTTCGGGACGAAGCCCACGCTGAACAAGCTCGTCGTCCAATACCGGCAGAACACGCAAGGCCAGGACTTCGACAGCGACGTGCTCGACGCGGTGAAGAAGCACGCGAACAGCCCGGTGCTGGGTGGTGCGACCTGGCGCGTGCTCGTGAACCCGGAGGCGGATCTGCCGGAGCAGAAAACGCTCACGTTGCTCGTGTTCCCGCCGACGTTGGCTTGGGCCGACGATGAGGCGAGCAAGGAGACGGTGCGCAAGCGCGTGCGGGAGCTGAGCGGGAAGTGCGGCGGCAAGGACCGGATGTTCAGAAACACGTTGCTCTTCCTCGCGCCGACGGCGCGCGGATTGAACAAGCTCCGCGCGGCGTACCGAGAGCGCGCAGCCCTGCGTGGAGTCCAGGCCGACTACGCCGCCCAGCTCGACGAGGAGCAGCGCGTCGACCTGAAGGGCAGGCTGGATGCAGCCGAGCAGAGCGCCGCTCAGGCGCTCGGACCCGCGTACACGACCGTGCTCCGCGTCAGCGGCTCGGATGTCGAAGTCGCGGCGCTGACCGATGCGCGAACCGCCTTCGCGGACCATCTGGCGTACGTCTGGGAGCAGCTCGTCGGCGACGACCACGAGTGGATAGTCACGACCGTGGGCTCTGTCACGCTCCAGAAGGTCGGTCTTGTTCCGAGCGAGCGCGGGCATCGGGTTCGCGACGCAATCGAGGCGTTTCAACGCTTCACCGACAAGCCGATGATCGCGTCCAAGAACGCCGTCACTGTCGGGCTCAGGGAAGCGTGCCGGGTCGGTGTCATCGGGATCGGGCGCGGGGCAACGCTCACCACGCTTCAGGCCACCTACTGCCGCGAGGTGGTGGCTCTGGATCCGACGGAGGAAGGACTCTGGATCATCCCTCCGTTCGAGAAGGTCGCGACGTCGGCGACCGCCTTGCCTCCGACGGACGGTGGATCGACAGGTCGGATTCCGCCGGATGGCGGCGGATCGACACCTACGCCCCCGACTGGCGGCGGGGCCAAGGGCGGCGGTGGCTCGACGGCTCTCCGCATCAGGCGCATCGGCGTGAGGGGCACGGTTCCGGCTGAGAACTGGACCGACGTCTTCAAGGCGTTTGTTGGACCCGCCTCCAAGTCGCAGAGGGTCAAGTTGCGCATCGGGGTCGACATCTCCGTTCACGCTGCCGAGGGGCTGGATGCCTCCGATCCGATGGTGCAGACGATGCGCGAGGCGGCTCGTCAGCTCGGGCTCGACATCGAGGTCGAGGACTCGGGCAGCGCGTGAGCCGTTCGTCTCCGCGCACTGACGACGCGGTCGAGCGCATCGTCGTGTGGTACTTCGAGCACGCCTACGGACGCTGGGAGGGTCCGGGGACGCGACCGTTCTACTGCGACCCAGATCGCGTCGGGCGCTTCGCCGTCGATCCGGCGGACCTCTCTGCGGGCAAGCCCTCCGCCCTGTTCCGGCTCTTCGTCGCGCTGTCGATGTTCCAGGCGCGGCGCGACACGCTCATCATGGCGCAGCAGCGGGCGATGCCGCGAACGGAGGTCGCGCTGCTCTCGTCGACCGCCACGATCCGGCGCGCGGTGCGCGCGTCTCCTTGCGAGCGGCTGCGCTCGGCGGAGGCGTTCGACGAAGGATGCAACGTTCGCAAGTCGGTGGACGGTGCGAGCTGCGGACACCGGCCGTCCGAGCCCTGCCATGTGAAACGGGCGACCGTCTCGCTTCGGCGCATGGGCGACATGGGCAAGCTGCCGACGTCGGCGTGGCTACGGCTCTGGGAAGACGGCCGGTTCGCGGCGCGCATCCGAGCGGTGCAGGAGCGGAGCAGCGATCCCGCAGCGCGGGCGGAGGAGCTGGTACGGCTCTTCGAGTCCGTTCACCGCGTGGGCCGGAAGCTCGCGACGATGTTCGTGAGCGCGCTCTCGACCCCAGCCCTCGCGCCGGGTCTGACTCCCTGGTTCCCAACGGTGGACGGGAACGCGCTCGTGGTGATCGACACGAACGTGGCTCGTGTCGTCGATGTCCTGCGCGCGTCGAGGGCTGCGGGAACGTACGCGGCAAGAGCGGAGTGGGTTCGGGAGCAGGCTGAGCGAGTAGACCTCCGGCGGTACGCCGTTGAGCTGCCGTCTTACTCGCCCCGAATCGTCCAGCAGGCGCTCTACACGTTCGCCTCGCGGTCCAACCGGACCGCGAGGGCGGATCCGTGCTCTCTCGGTCGCACCTGTGCCGCGTGCGTTCAGATCGCCTGCCCGTTCGCCCCTCGCTCACCCTCGGGGGCGTCAGGCGTTGCCGCTGGGTGCGCGCCTGCGGCTGGGTCCAGGCACCGCACCTCACGTTCGGCCCAGGGCTCCTCCTGATGAGGCCCCCCTGGGCCTCCACGAGGCCCAGGTCGCGCCACTGGGGCCCCTGAACCCCTGCCCCAGCGCACGGCGGGCACCTGGGTCGCCTGGGAGGCCGTCCCGGTTGTGGGAAGAGCGTTCCACCCCCTTCCCTGCTCGCCGAAGATCCCAGAACGACTCTCACACGCTCCCCGGAGAGCCGAACACGACCCCCCAGCGCGCCTCGCAGGGAGGCGCAAGTCAAGCTGGGGCAAGCCCTTGAGGCGCTGCCCCCGGCACAGCTACTGCCTTGGGGGACACCATGAAAGCCACATTTCCGACCCGCCTCGCCGGGGGTCTCTGCGCCGCGCTCACCGCGTCGCTCGTCATCATCGCCTGCGCCGGAACGACCTCGTTCCGCGTCGGGGCCAACATCGCCGGGCAGGAGGGCTCGGCCGAGTTCCATCATGACTCCTCGACCCGCAAGGTCAGGATCACGAACGCGACCGGCGAGGCGATGGACGTGTCGTTCCGCGATGCCAACGGCAATCCCGTCGGCTCGACGAGCCACGGCGTCGCGTCCGGCGGCAGCGTCGACGTTCCGGCTGGCGCGACCGAGGTCGTCGTCAGCACTCCCGCCACGCCTCCGCCGCCGAGCGGCGGCACGGGCGGACACATGGCCGAGATCGACGAGTGCGGCTCGCTCGCCGCGCAGCAGACCGGCGCGTACCAGCGCCTCGCCGCCCAGCATCTCACGACCTACAGGCTCCGCGTCGCACCGCTCGTCGTCGACGAGGACGGCAGCGATCGGTTCGCCAACGTCAGCTTTGACTGCAACGTGCTCGCGCCCGCGAGCGGCTGGGATGCGCAGTCGGACGGCTGGAACCTCATCAGCCCGATCCTGTTCGCAGGTCCGGGCACGCCCGTGCCCACGAACGTGGACGTCGTGAGCTTCGTGCGCGTGCAGCGCGAGAAGCTCGGCGCGCGCGTCGTCGCGGCGGACCTCGGTCGTTTCACGAACTTCCAGCTCGACTGGAACGGGGTGTACGCCTACGCCGACTTGGCGGCCGGACACGGCGTGAACTCCTTCTCGGTCGCGAACGGTTGGGGCGTGTGCGAGGCGTTCATCCCACTCGCCGACTTCGATCTGCCGACCAACCTGAACGGCGGCACGCTCACGCTGGCGAACACGGGCGACGCGCAACCGCAGCAGGGTTCGACGTTCGTCCAGTTCTTCCCGTGAGCTGACGGCAAGCTACGCGCGGGAGGTCGCTCCGATGGGCCTCCCGCACCTTCGCCCCATGCGCGCCGTCCTCCCCCTCGTCCTGCTCGCGCTCGCGTCGTGCGCGTCGACCGAGTTCGATCGCGCGCCGCTGACGTGCGACACCGGGTTCGGAACGGTTCGCGGCTTCGCTGCGGAGGATGTCGAGGAAGTCGGTCGTCTCGTGCGCGATCTCGCGCCGCGCGTTCAGGAGATCCTGCGGCCCGAGCATGCTGAGCCCGTGCGCGTCGTGGTGCTCGACACACCCGCCGATCCGAACGCGAAGGCGTTCACGCACGAGTTCGTCCGCGAGGGGCACCTCGTCGATCGGTTCATCGTCGTCGGATCGGAGGGTCGGCACCTGCGCGCTTTCCTCGTCGCGCACGAGTGCGTTCACTGGTGGGCGGATGGGCCGTGGGATCGGCTACCGCTGGCGCTGGAGGAGGGCCTCGCCGACCTGATTGCCTGCCAGCTCGATCCGGTCGGGCGCGAGGCGAAGCTCTACGACCTCGCTCACGTTCCACCGGCGGCGAGCTTCGAGGAGATCGAGGCCGCGCTCCGCGTCACCCGCGAGACGTGGGCGGGGCTCACGGCCGCCGAACGCGAGCGCGCGTACTGGGTCGGCTACGTCGTCGCGAGCCGTCTCGGCGTGGATGGGCTGCGCGAGCTGGCCGAGCAAGCCGCTCTCGATGGCGTGCGCTTCGTCCCGCCGGAGCGCGTGGTCGATCGCGTTGGGCTTGGTCGAAACGTGCAGACGTGGAACGCATCGATCCACCGTAGCCCAGGGTAGCTTGAGTCGATCGCCACCCGCGCGATGCCCAGGCGCGCCTGGAGCAGCGCGAGGTGACGACCTCCTCGGCGTTCCCCGAAGCAGCGGCCAGCCAAGTGACGATCTGTCACGCGACCGGCCGCGCTTCCTTGCTAGCGACCTACTTGCTCGGCTCGGACGGCTTCGGACACACGCTCGGCGACGTCGACTGATGGCACGCGCTGCCGCCCCCGTGGTTCGGGTTGAGCTGCACGGACCTGTTGTCGAGCGCGGGCTTGCTGTGGCCGGAGCCTGACCGGCTGCCTTGGTAGGCCGCGTTGTTGGGGTTCATCTGGTTGGCGCGGTTGTTCTGCGCTGCGTTGTTGCTCTTCGGCATGACGATTCCTGTCGCTTCGAGTTTGGAGCGTGAGCCCGTGGGCTCGTGCCCGTTCGTGCCGTCACTTCGCGTCGTCGAGGACAACCTCGGCGTGATCCGCGTCGCGCACGGCTCGAACGATCGGAGCATCGACCGCGCCTCGCACTCTGGCGACGGCGCGGGTCGGACAAACCGATCAGCTCAGGTACTTCCGATGGCTGTCGAACGAGCCCAGGTCGTACGCGCGCTTGGCGTACCTGCGGCACTTCACCGTGTCGCCCAGTAGGAACGCACATTCGGCGGCTCGGTCGAACGCAAGACCGTCGTTCGGGTTCAGGGCAACGGCGCGCTCGAACGCGAGCAGTGCATCGTCGACTCTCTTGAGCAGCAAGAGCGCGATCCCCTCGTGCGCGTTGAAGTGATCGGAGCGCGGGCGGAACTCCTCTCCGCGCGTCTGGAGGTGGAAGATGGCTTGGTCGGGCATGCCGCGATTGAGCCAGACGATTGCGATCTCCACGAACGGCCGGTCCCAGGCAGGATCGAGCCGACAGGATTCGCGTAGCTCCTCCAAGGCCCTATCCCATTCACCCGCTTGCCAGAGCGTGGCACCGAACGAGAATCGGTAGAGGGCGTTCGTGGGATCAAGTGCTACGACGCGAGCGCGGTGCGGCACGGCTCCCCTGAAGTCGCGGCGAGCCACGCAGTCCTCGGCCTGCTGGAGTCGGTTCGCGATCCGCGTCAGGTCGTTCTGCGCGGGGAGTCGGTAGACCACCTTCCCGGCGGCTTGCGCGGCTGCGATTCGATCTGGTGTCGCGCTGTTGTCGGTCATCTGGTGGAGCACGAACGCTTCGTACACCGCGCGCTTGTCTTCTGCGCTACGTCCCGCGAGCACGGGCAGTTCGGGAGGCGGACCCGAACCGAGCGAGCCCAGGATGCGGAGGCAGCGCGATAGGTGTTCCTTGAGCCGTCGATCGCGAAGCGCGAGCACCACGTCGTGCCAGAACGGATCGAGGTCGTGAGTCAGTAGCTCGTCGAGGACCACGGCGCTCGATGGGAACAACATCCCAAGGCGCAGGGAGAGAAAGTGGTTGCCACGGAACTCCTCGGTCAGCTCTCCTTCGCCGAAGTCGGCTACCGCCTCGCGTGTCAACGCGACGAGTCCTTGGCCGAGGCGCGAAGCCAGCCGCCAGTTCGAGATGGTCGCGACATCACGGAGGAGCGCGAACGCGCCGTACGATCGCCGCAAGCGGACGAGGAGGTCGCCCTCGCTGGCTCGACCCCGCTTAGCCAGCGCCGCTGCGATGCTCGCGAAGTTTTGTTCGGAAGGGATGACCGGGTCCGACTTCCGCAGCCAGCGTTCGACCGTTCGTGAGTCGACGCCGATCTCTACGGCGCAGGCGTCGACGCTGAGGCCGGGAAGGTGCTCGTCGAGGAGGGCGCGCATGATCAAGGCTCCGCCGCCTTGCTCCGCCCACAGCGCCGCATCCGGCGCAGGCTCGTCGCGAAGCAGAAGCGCGCTCGTCCATCGAAGCGCGAGATCGACGACGATCGGGCGCGCGAGCGCGATCGCTGCGAGACCTCGGTCTACGTCCGGCCAGAGGTTTGCGGCTGCGCTGAACTCCTGATCCCACAGGGCCAGCACGTCGACGAGCGCGGCGGCGAGGACGTCGTCGACCTCAGGTGGCGGAGCGTCGCCGACGCGCGGCACCTCGATCGCTCCTACGACGCCGGAGTTGAGCAGCGCGCTCGCCACGGCGCGGCAGATGACGGCGCGCTGTTCCGCACCGACCCACTTGCCCGCGAAGTAGTCCTTGATCGTACGCTGCGAGCGATCCAACGCCTTCGCAGGCTCGACGCCACCGACGGCTTCGTCATCGAGACGAATTGCGCGAACGAGGGCGTCGAGAAGTTGGCCCGACTTCGGGCACCAAGACGAGATTGGAGTGTCAGCGGTCATGTGGAGCGGCTGGGATGGTGCAGCCGACACCATCAGAACCTGGGCCGGGGCGAACCGATTCCGGCGCGAGTCGGACAATCCTCTCCCGGCGAGCCGAGGCCCGCCGCTACCCCGCGGCCCCAACCAGGAACACCTGCCTCATCGCGACCGGCGCGATCCCTGGCTCGCTGCCGGACCCTCGGTCAGCGGCCACTCCAGGGTGTCCACGGTCCAGCAGCCCCCCCGCAGGCGGTTCCGGGGCTGGGAACGGGCCTCCCGCCGGGCGTTCTGCGGGCCTCAGGCGGGTCGTCCGGCACAGGATGGGTCGGGCGCGGTCCAGCCCCGCCAGCGGGCCACCTGGGCGTTCCTGGGCGGACCGCGAAGTGTTTTCCCGGTGGGCGCGCCCTGGAGCGGAATCCCCAGAAGAGTTGCGCTTTGAGGGGCGGGCAGCCGAACACCCCCTATGCAGTGGCGCTTTCCTGAGAAAGCGTATGTCAAGCTGCATCAGGAACTTATGACCGACCAAGCCAAGCCAAACCGCCCCGCTCCCGCCAACAAGGGCCGCCGCCTGCCTCCCGAGGTCCTGACCGAGGCCGAGGTCTCCGCCCTCCTGCGGGCATGCTCGAACCGCGCGCCTACGGGCGTCAGGAACCGGGCGCTGATCGTCCTCATGTACCGGGGCGGCCTCCGTGTCGGGGAGGCGCTGGCGCTCCGTCCCAAGGACCTCGACCGTGCCGCTGGCACGATCCGGGTTCTCCACGGAAAGGGCGACAAGGCCCGAACCGTTGGTCTCGACCCGCAAGCGTTCGCCGTTTTGGAGCGGTGGCTCGACCGGCGGGCCGCGCGCGGGATCAACGGGCACGCGCCGATCTTCTGCACACTCAAGGGCGAGCCGGTTTCGGCGAGCTACGTCCGGGTGCTCCTGCCCCGGCTCGCGAAGAGGGCCGGGATCGTGAAGCGCGTTCACCCACATGGCCTGCGGCACACACACGCTGCCGAGCTGGCCCGTGAAGGTGTTCCCGCACGGCTTATCCAGGAGCAGCTCGGGCACGGGAGCCTGCAGACGACAGACGCCTACCTGCGCAAGATCGCACCGCAGGACCTGATCGACGCCATGCAGAAGCGGACCTGGAAGCACTAGGAATGCCGGACCGCCCTCAAAAATGACCGCGAAGCGATGCGTGGGCGCGGAGTAGCCTGATGGTGAGGGAGAAATGCGCGACCTCGTCTTCATCAGCTACGCCTGGGAACAGGTCTCCGTCGCCGACTGGCTGGCGCGGCGGCTGACCGCTGCTGGCTACGGTGTCTGGATGGACCGCCTCAAGCTGGGTGGGGGTGAGGACTGGCCGAAGGACATCCAAGACGCGATTCGGACGAGGGCTGCGTGCGTGCTCGCCCTGTTGTCGAGAGCCTCGTCGACGAAGCGCAACCCGCAGGGTGAGTGGCTGGTCGCGTTGGACGTTGCCAAGCACGAGAACCTCAAGGACTTCCTTCTCCCGCTGAAGGTGGAGGAGATGCGGACGGAGGAGATCCCGTTCACGCTACAGACGATCAACTACATCTCGTTCACGGACGGGTGGGCTGGCGGACTCGCCCGCGTGCTGAAGAAGCTCGACGAGCTTCGCGTGCCTCGGGTGCATGGAACGGGCGGCCCTGCGCTCGCAGCCATGCTCTCCGAAGCATCCGCCGCCGTTCAGCCGTCGCCGGAAGTGCTCTTCAGCAACATGCTTCCCGTCGTCGCACGTCCGCGAACGTTCCGGCGGTTCGAGTGCCGTCGCGTGCTGGGCTGGAAGCAGTCCCAAGAACTCGCCCTGGAATGGCCGCACTTCCGCGTCGGCGACTTCTCGGTGATCGCTTTCGAGGTCCCGCCTGAACACGTTCGTCGCGGCCTTCGGCTCGACGAGGTTGAGGAGATGGAGTGGATCGAAGGGGGGAGCATCGACGGCCGTCCCGCGCTGCACATTGCGACGGCTATCGCACGTCGTGCCGTCGACCGCCTGATGAAATCAAAGCGCCTCGCATTCGATGCTGATCGAAAGACGTGGTACTTCCCCTCCGGCATCCTCGCTGGGGACTGGTTGAAGTTCGAGCGCGCAGACGGTGCCGCAGGTCGACTGATGGCCGTCGGCACCGTGAGCCTCGGCCGAGGCGTCACGAGGAGGGAAGTTAGGCACCACCTCAGCCCTTCGCTGGGCGTGTTCACTGACCGGGGCCAGATCACCGCGTTCGTCTTGCGCCTCCGGGTACACATCACGTCGCCGGACAAGTCTCCGGTCTCCGTCCGTTCCTACATCACGGCCCGCAAGCGGCTGTGCAAGCGATGGTGGAACGAGGAGTGGCTCAATCGGGCGCTCGCGGTCAGCACGTTTCTTCGTTCTCCCGACGGCGGCATCTCACTCGGGGGCGAGACTCAGAGCGCATTCGTCCTCGCCGGACAAGTCCAGCAGTTCTGCGCCCCCACCTGCGTCATCGAAGACTTGGCGAAGGCCATCGACCCCGAAGAGATCCTCGAACGCGACGATCTCGACGACGACGAGGAGGTCTAGAACGTGAGGACGGACCTTCTCGTACTCGACGAACCGCCGCTGTCGTTTCGCTTCGGCCAACAGCTCGTAGACCCGAGAGACGGGCTTTCCCTGTTCGGCCCGGTAGATCACGACACCCCGTCGCACCCGAAGTCGATCCAACATGTAGCCGTGGGCACAGCCCAGGGACTGGAGCACCTGCGCAGATGGATCGCGGCGATGCCGCGCGCCTGGACGCAAGCTCCAAAGGACCGGACCCGCATCTGGCCGGTCTTCCCAGGCTTCGAGACCGCGTTCGGTGCGGCACTCGACGCGAATCCCGTTCGATCTCACATCCTCGAACAGACCGTCCTCGACGAGGCTTCGCGTATCGCCGATCCGCACCGACGAGCAAGCGAAGTTGTCGCTCCCTACCTCGGGGCGATCGAAGATGCGTCTTCGCTGGATGAGAGCGTTCAGCTCGTGATCTGCGTCGTCCCGGATGATCTTTACGCTCGATGTCGCGCCAAATCGATCGTTCCGCAAGCCATCGGCGATCGCGTCACGAAGACGGACCGCAAGCGACGCGGTTCCGGTCAGCTCGACCTCTACGAGAAGTACGACCCCGAGATGTACCGCCTGTCCGTCGATTTCAGGCGACAGCTCAAGGCCCGCGCGATGGTGTTTGGCATCCCCGTGCAGATCATTCGGGAATCGACGCTCAAGCTGAACGACGATGTCGAACTCGGTGAGCGCCGTCTTTCCCCGTTGTCGCATCGAATGTGGAACCTGGGCACAGCGATCTACTACAAGGCTGGCGGCAAGCCCTGGAAGCTGAGCACGGCCCGCGACGGCGTCTGCTACATCGGGATGGCATTTCGCCTCACCGATGACGTGAAGGCTCGGACCACGGCGTGCTGCGCGGCTCAGCTCTTCCTCAACTCGGGTGATGGCATCGTCTTCCGAGGGCGAATGGGGCCGTGGTACTCACCGCGAGACCGCCAGTTTCACCTCGACCGGCGAGCTGCGCAGGAATTGCTGGAAGGAACCCTTCGGACCTACCGCGAACAAGAAGGCAAGCCACTGACGGAGGTCTTCCTGCATTCGCGATCGGAGATCAGCGACGAGGAATTCGCGGGCTACCGCGCTGCCTGCCCATCCAGTGTGCGGTTGGTCGGCGTACGTGTGCGAACGGAGCGGGCAGGACCCAGGCTCTTTCGCAAGGGGGCGATGCCCGTTCAGCGCGGTACGTTCTGGGCGCTGAACGATCGCACGGGCTTCCTGTTCGCGTCAGGCTTCAAGGCGCGCCTCGGAACGTACGACGGGTGGGAAACTCCTGCCCCGCTGCGAATCGACATCCAGCATGGAGACGCTGATGTTCGCCAAGTCGCACAGGACATCCTCGGGCTGACAAAGCTGAACTACAACGCCTGCACGATGGGGGATTCGCAGCCTGTGACCGTCAGTTTCTCCGACGCTGTCGGCGAGATCCTCGTCGCGAACCCGACCGTGATGACGCCGAAGCCGCAGTTCAAGTTCTACATCTGACACGTCAGCCTCGCCCCGCGCGCCAACCATGCACGTCACCCCGAGCATCCTGGACGTCGAGCGAGGTCCGGTGCGATGAAGACCCTTGGCTTTTGGGAGAACCGGCTCACTTCGAGCCCATGCACGATCGAGTGCGCGGAGATGACCCTCTTGAGCGCGCACGATCATGAGCCTCCGGTGTTCGAGGGCTCGGGCCGCATCGAGATCCGAAGCACAACCTCCATCACCTACGTGATGCATGCGACGGCGCGCGACTCGGGTGAAGCGTTTCGCCGCATCTGCGCATCCGATCAGAACCCGTACGATGTTCAGCACCAGTTCCGGCTTCGGGCGACGGACTACGACGGCGTGGAGTGGAATGGCGGCTGGACTCAACCGACGTTTCAGGGCATCCCCAAGGTCGGCTGGCCGCTGACCGGGCAGCTTCACGGCCTGACGACCGTGGCAACTGGAGCATGGGTGTCCAGCGAACCGAGCGTCGAGCTGCTGTTCGTTCACCCGATGCACCTGCCGATGGCGGAGACTATGAAGACCGTCTCCGTCATCGGCGACGACGAGATCCAGCGTCAGTGGTCGGCTGGACGGCAGCATGTGCGCGTGCTCGACACGGACATCCACGTTTCTCGGAGCCCTGGAAGCGCAGCCACATGGCTCACGGCCAAGGTGTCAGAGAAGCTGCAGCATCCCTACGCAGAGAACTGGCTGTCCGAACCACTCCGGGTCCTCCTCGGGCAGCTCGTCTATCCGAGGCTTGTTGCCCGCAACTTCGGCGACGGCCGTGCGTTCGTGTCGATCCGACCTTCGCCGTTGCTGAACCGGAACCCTCGGCTGGCCTCGATCGTCCGGGGAGACGCACTCGGCGAGGGCGACCGATTCTGGCACTTCTACGCGGCCTACCTGACCTACATCGCACAGATCCGTGGACGCGACGGACACCCGCAGTGGGAGATCAATCCGGTCACCCGGTTCTACGAGGAGGTCATCCAGGCGTCTCAGGGGTCGCCTTGGGTGACGTGCCTGACGTTCGCCAGCGCCGTCGAGGGCGTAGCGAAGCTGCTGATGACGCCGAGCAACGGAGCCGGAACACCCGAGGCGAGCCCCGCCCTACGCGATCTCATTGCTCACATCGAGTCGTGGACCGGCGATCGGGATCTGCGTGGGCGCGCCATTGGAAGCGTGAAGCGTTTCGAGCAACCGACGGTCGCGCGCTTTCTTCGTGATGCTGTCCAGCGCGGGATCATCGAGCACCCGCAGGTGCGTGCGTGGGGGGAAGTTCGTAACGAGGTGATGCACGGCAACCTCACGGAGTCCTGGCCCGAGAATGAGCTGAAAGAGAAGATCAACCAGCTCTCCGGGCTGCTTCACCGGCTCACGAAGGCGCTCGTCGGGCACGAGCATCACTAGCGCATTCGGCCGCGTGCGCGAGGAGGCGTTGCCCTTGCCTGCTACACACCTCGAAGGCCGGGCATCGGGGAACGGTTTGCCGCGGCCTTGGTGGTGACTGGTTGGCACGCGAAGCGCAAACCCTGTCAAGCAAGTTGGCCAGAATCTTGCCGATCGTGCGACCGACGTGGCGCAGAACGGCTTGTCACTCGTAGCTCCGGGCGTACTGGCGACTTGGAGCGTGTCACGCCGCAACGCACGTCCGTACCCTCCCCCTTGGCCGCGTTCGTCGCGGCCTCGGCCTCGATAGGGCGCGGCCGGGCTCTCCCGAATCGGCATGGTATAGGGTCGCGAACTCGTGGTTGTTCAGCGCCTCGTGCCTGAAACGCGCACGATCCCACAACGAGACCCTCACCATGACTAGCACCACTGAGAGCAGTTCGGCGGCCGAGTGTGCCGTGAACGACGGCCTGCACGCTCGCAAGGCTCGATTCCTTCGTCTTCAGGTTCGACTGCGCGTTCAGCGCGAGAAGATGCAGCTCGATGCAGCGACCGAATTCCAGCAAGTCGTCGAGTCTGTCGCGTACCGACTCCACGCCGACGATCAGGCAGACCTGATCGCCTACCACGTTCGCAAAGTCTGGCAGCGGTTCGCGCTGTCCCTGCCCAAGGACTGGCAGCGCGACATGGCCGCCTACGTTCGCAAGTACGTCGCGCGAGATCCCTGGTTCCGCGCCCCGATGGCTGAGCGGGTTCCGATGAACGCCGAGCAGGTCCGGGAGTTCGCGAAGCTGCTCGTCGCGAGCCGCCGCCACAAGAACCTCCACGCAACCACGCACGGGGTGGAGCATGGCTGAGCAGAAGCCGCGCGCCATCCTCTACGTCCGGCGTTCCAGCGACCAGCAGCACGGCTCGATGCCCGATCAGGTTCGGTGGGGGATCGAGAAGGCGAAGCACGAGGGACTCGACCTGCGCGTCTCCGAGCAGATGCTCGACGAGGCGCTCAAGCGCGGGGTGAACGAGATCGAGGATCTCTACTTGGATGACGCGATGACCGGAGCAAACCTCGATCGTTCCGGTCTCATCCGCATGCAGCGGCGGATGCGCGAGGACCAGGACATCGGAGCTCTGCTCGTCTGGAATCGTGACCGCATCGCGCGGCCCGATCGTGCCACCGACGGCATGGACATCGAGTACGAGATCCGTGACTTGGGCAAGTGGATCATCTTCAGCGACAGTCGGGTCGGCCCCCGAGAAATCGGCCAGGAAACCACCGGCGACGACATCAAGGCGTTCATCGACTACGAGGGCGCGCGGAAACTGCGCGTGAACCTCGCGAAGAACGTGTGCCGCTCGCGCAAGCCGAACGTCGAAGGCGGCTACTGGAACGGAGGAGCGCCTCCGTACGGATTCGAGCGCGTCGTGATCAACCTGATCACCAAACAGATCGACATCGTTCCGCCGCGCGAGCGGCGATCCGGGCGTGAACTCAAGCACGCCGTGAGACCGGGCACGGACCCCGAGAGCCTGCAGAAGCTCGAAGTCGTGCGCTGGATCTTCCAGTGGTACGAGGAGGGGTACGGGATCAACGCGATCGCGGTCCGCCTGAACAGCCTCGGCATTCCCTCGCCGCGCGCTGGCCTTGTTCGGAAAGCGGATCCTGTGCGAGGGCGGTGGAACGCGGGCACCGTTCGGGACATTCTTGAACAGCCGCTGTTCGCGGGGCTGATGGCGTACGGTCGCGCCCCGGAAGGCTCGATCGTCCGCGTCGACCGGCACTCGCCTGAGGGCTACCGCAGCCTGCGACGCGAGGAACGTGGCCCTTCTACCGTGAAGGCCAAGAAGACGGTGGGTCGTGACTCCTCGACGTGGTGGCTCGTCACTCCGGCGATCCCCTACAAGCCCATCGTCTCCGAGGAGGTGTGGCGGCGGTGTCTCGAACGACTCTCCGAGCGGGGGAAGGAGGGCAAGCAACGGGGTCTTCCACGGTCCCCCGACCGCGAGAAATACCCGCTTCGAATCGTCTGTGCTGACTGTGGGCTCCGCATGAGCGGCACGCCCGTCGGCCCTCGGCTGAGCTACATCTGCTCCTCGTACACGAACAGTGGCGGGAAGGAGTGTCACCACAACTTCGTCGAGCGTGACATCGTCGTGTACTACGCCCTGGCGGCGATCAAGCGGCGGATCCAGGCGGTCCAGGCCGAGGGCGCACTTCGCGATGCCGTGCGCAGCGTGATCGACGAGACGCGCGAGCAGAGCAGCTCGATCCAGCTCGAAGTCCAGGCGAAGGAGGCCGCGCTGCGGCGCGCGGAGGCTCTCGCTCGCAAGGCGTACGACACGATGCTCCGGGTCGACGATCCGCTGCAGGAAGAGCACGCGAAGGCCGCCTACGAGGGCTTGTTGCGCGAGCAGCGCGCCGCGAAGCACGCGCTCGCCGCCCTGCGCGAAGCCACCAGCCTCTCAACCGTAGATCCTGAGGTCGAAGTCGACGCCGTCATGGCCGAGTTCCGCGACCTTGACGCGCTTGTCTCCAAGAAGCAGGCGTCGAACCTGCGCCCCTTCTTCGACCGTCTGGGTGCCGAGATGGTGGTGACGTTCGAGCGCCGCGAGGTCGGTCGGCGTCGCACCGTCCCCGTTCATGTCGAGCTTCGCCTGGATCCTGCGTCGTTGCCCCTTGACCAGCCCCCAGGAGGCCCTCAGGATTCGTTAGGGATCGGTCGGTGCCGCTCGCCCCGACCAACTCCTGACTCGACCCGGATCCGCGTGCGACACCACGAACGGATGCGAGCCCGGATCTGCCAGCGCGTGGACCGCACGGGCACGCGCGCGCCATGAGCTTCATTGCGACCCTGCTGCTCGCGCTGGGCCTGGGCCTCGACACGGCCGCGGTCTCGGCCGTGCGCGGCGCGCGCGATGCGCGCTGGGGCGGTGCCCTCGCCGCCGCGCTCCTGTTCGGTGCCTTCCACTGGCTGATGCCCGTGCTCGGCTGGTTCTTGGGTCGCGGGATCCTGCCCTGGATCGAGCCCTGGGATCATTGGCTGGCCTCCGCCGTGCTGGCGGGCATCGGCGGCAAGCTGCTCCACGAGGCCTTCACGGGCCATGGCGTCGCGCGGGAGCCGGGTGCTCGCGATTCGCTGCACGTGACCTTGGCGTTGGCCTTCGCAACCAGCGTCGACGCACTCGTGATCGGCGTCATGCTGCCGCTGCTCGACGCGCCGATCGGGCGCACCGCCGCGACGATCGGCGTGGTCGCGGCGCTGGCGAGCCTGGCGGGGCACCAAGTCGGTCGCAGCTTCGGAGCGCGCTTCGGTCGTCGCTTCGACGTGGTTGGCGGGCTCGTGCTGATCGGCCTGGGCGTGAAGATCCTCGTCGAGCACCTGACGGCGGCCTGACGCGCGTGCCGTGCGGCGAGGCGCGAGCCGGGACCTGGCGCGCGCCGGGGCGCGGCAACGAAGAAGGCCACCGCGTGCTGCGGTGGCCTTCCGTGGATCCAGCGGAGCGCTGTGGGTTCGACTACTCCGCGGAATCCCGGCCTGCCGCAAGGTCACCGTGGCGGTGGCCGGGCTGCGGAAGGCACAGGGGTTGGCGGAGGGCGCTCATCGCTGGGACGTGGGTCCGAGTGCTTCGGACCGGAATGCCTGCGAGGCTACCACCGGCGGCGGGACCCGCAAGGGCGCTGGGCCCGCAAGCGCGGCGCGCGCTGCGCCTGTCCGGTCAGGGGGCGTGCACCCCGCACGGGCGCCTCGCTCGCGGCCCAGGACCAGAGCGCGGGCCCAGGCTGCACACGCGGGCTCAGAACGTCCAGCGCAGCGACACGACGGCCTGGTGCAGCCAGGTGAACGTGTAGACCTCGTCGTTGTCCGCGCCGCCCTCGATCGTGCGGTAGCCGAAGCCCAACTCGACCGCGTCGCCCAAGCGCCAATAGCCCTTGAGCGCGGCGTCGATCGCGCGACCCTGGGACGCGGCGGCGGCGTCGGCGTCCAGCGCCACGCGCCAGTCGTCGGCGAAGCGCCAGGACCCCGCCACGTGGAGCAGGGGCACGAGCCCCGTGTTCGACTTCTCGGCCGAGACCCCGGCCTGCTCGAGCTCGATCAGCGCGTCGCGCACGAAGGCGGTCAGGCCAGCGCGCCACTCCCACTCCTCGCCCTGGAAGAACAGGTAGCGGTACGTGACGCGGTAGGAGTTGAAGCGGAAGATCGCGTCCGTCTCCGCGCCGGCCGCGAAGGTCGCGCCAGCGAACTCGACGGGCTCGTCGAGCGTCCCCTGGCCGGAGGTCTCGATCGGAGCGATGACGCCGCGCACCTCGTGGCGCGGAGCCGGCCGCCACAGGGCCTCGATGCGCCCGACGGGGAAGGGGCCCGACCCGGTCAGGTCGTCGAGCGCGAAGCGCGTGCCCGTGTCACCCGGGACCGCGACGTCGTTGCGGGACTGCCACAGGGCGCCCGCTTCGATCTCCACGGCGAACTGCGGCGGGCCCGGGTCCAGCGTGGTGCAGCCGGAGAGCGCCACGCCCAGCGAGGACGCGACGCAGCCCCACGCGAGCGCGTTCACGCGTCGGTGTCCGCTTCCGCCCACGGCCGTCAGCGCTCCGTCGGTGCCGGGGGCGAGAGCCCCGCCGCAGGCCTGGGTGGCAGCTCGGCCTCGAGGTCGTGGACCAGGTTCAAGACGATGTTGTCGATGAACTCCGACTTCTTGCGGATCGGGTCACACGAGAACGTCCAGGGCAAGACCAGCCAGTGGATCCAGGTGGAGATCGTCTCCTGGTAGACGAACTGGCGCACGGTGCGGCCCTCGTGGACCAGCTTCGCCTCGAAGTACAGGTCGGTCGCCCCGTAGGCCGGGATCAGGCCCAGCGAGAAGATGCACAGGAACCCCAGCGTGTACGTGATGGCGGGGTTGCGCTCCGTCTCGCGGTAGTACATGTCGACGTGCCAAGGTCCGGGCTCCTTCGAGCGCTTCGACTCGACGAAGACGCGACGGAAGATGGGCTCGACCCGCGACTGGAGGATGGAGGGGGCCGGCACCTGGGCCTGGGCGGCGACGACCGTGAGGTCCTCGGACGGCACGAGGAAGCTGGCGTCCATGAACTCGTAGGTGATGGCCGGGAGCCGGCGCTCGCCTTCGAAGTCGGCCAGTCGCCGCTCGGGCAGCGCGGGATCCGTGAAGCTGGCGCAGGCAGACGCCAGGACCAGCAGGCAAGAGCCCAGGGGTGCACGCAGCGAACTCGTTGTGATCATCTCGACCTGCCTTCCTCAGAACTCAGCCGGATCGCCGGCGCGAGCTGCGCGCGTCAGCGCTCCCTCGGCGTCCCGGACCTCCCGCGCGGGCTGGCCGCGGAAGTGGGGGGCATGCGGGTCTCGGTGCCTCTCAGGCGGGCTCGCTGGCGACTGCTCGGCACGCGGATCCTAGGCGCGGCGCGCGAATCCGTCCCGAGCCGAGTGCGCTCAATCGCCCACGGGCGCCGGCTTGCGCTTGGCGAGTGCCCTGCGCCCCTCGTCCTCGTCGATGCGCACCACCGTCGGGTGTCGCGTGTCCCGCTCGACGGTGATGCCCAGGAAGACGGTGCCGCCCGCTTCCGCCGGCAGCTCGGCGAAGCCCTCGACCGCCTCCTGGTCGAAGCCCAGCCCCTCGTAGATGAAGCGCGCGACGCCCTGCCGCGCGGGCCGATCCCAGCAGAGGTATTCGTTCTCGTGCAGCAGGCCGATCTCGCGGTCGTTGTCGAACACGCGCACGTTGCGCCAGGAGCCGGCCACTTGCTCGCGCCGTCCGACGTAGATCCGTGTCGCGTCCGAGCGCACCGCGGCGCCTTCGTCGGGCCGCGGGACCCGCTGGTAGGACTGGCCGGCGCAGGCGAACAGCGCGGGGACGAGCGCGAGGGCGAGGAGCGTGCGGGAGAGGTTCATGGTGGCGAAGGGGTCGGAGGGGGGGCGCAGCGTGCGTGGGGCGCAGACTCTAGCGGAACTGCGCCAGCCTCTGTGGCGCGGCCTCCGTCCGCGGCGCGCGGTCCGTCCGGGGACGTGCCGCGCGCCACGGGCGTTCAGATCCAGCGCCGCCAGCCTTGACTGGAAGCCTCTTCGATCCGGGCACGCGCCGAGAGCGCGCGCTCGTTCTTGGGGTCGAGGCTCAAGGCCTTGTTCACCGCGCGCAGGGCGCCGCGATAGTCGGACTTGACCGTCTCGAGGCTGGCGATGTGCAGGTGCACGTCGACCATCTGCTCGACGACCACGGCGCGATAGCCCGCGGCACTTTCCTGGACCTGGGGGTCGCTGTGCTTCTTCGCGAGCGCGTCGAGCTCGCCCAAGACCGCCTGCCCATCGGCGAGGGCGCCCTCGAACAGGCCGCGCGCCTGGGAATCCCCACGCGCCTGCAAGCCCTGCTTCGACTTCTCGACCATCTCGTCGTAGCGCTTGCGGACCTTCTCCGCGTCGCGCTTCAGCTCGTCCGAGGCCTTGGCGTCGGCCGCCGCCATCTTCTGCGAGCGGACCTGGGCATAGTGCTGATCGAGCAACTGCGCGGCCTCCTTGGCCTCGGGCTCGTCCGGCAGCTTCTCGACCAGCGTCGAGAGCCACTTGGCGGCCTCGGCGCGGTCGTTCCGCGCCACGGCGGCGCGCGCGTTGCGCATGCAGGCCGCGGCGGCCGCGCGCTTGAGCTTGGTCATCTCGACCTCGACCGCCGGCTTCAGCGCGGGGTCGAGCTTCTCCGCCTGGCTGTAGCGACGCACCGCATGGGCGAAGAGCTCGGCGTCGCGGGCGAAGTTCGCGACCTGGAACTGCGCTTGGGCGTCGTCCGGGGGCACCAGGCTGGCGTTGACCAGGTAGACCGAGCGTGCGTCGAGCTGGTCCAAGGTGTACTGCGCTGCGACGCCGGCTTCCGTTCGCACGAAGAGCGTCTTGGTCGCCGCGTCGTAGCGCTCGACCTTGCACTGGATCTTGGAGCCGTTCTTGAGCGTCAGCGTCGCGGCCGAAGCCGCCAGCGTCAGGCACAGGATCGCCGCGAGGAACGCGACCGGGCGGAGCAGGGAGCGCATGGTCAGTTGCCCTTCGGGTGCGGGATCTCGATCGTGCCGCAGACGCAGTCGGGATTGGCGGGGTTGCGGTGCCCGTTCATGCAGGTCGGGTGCGCGCAGCCCTCGAAGTCCGCCATGGGCGTCCCGCAGCGGCAGGGCACGTCGGCGCCCTTCGAGGAGGGGGTCTCGCAGGACGCGACGATCCACAGAAACAGCGCGCCGCAGATCGGCAGGAGGGACTTGGCTCTCATGGGTGCTTCGTGGAAGGGCATTTCGTGGACGGGTGATCGAATCGTCGATGTGGCGATTCAGAACGAGTAGCCGATGGAGAGGCTGACCTGGTCGAAGCCCGCATCGGCGCTGACGCCCGAGTCCTCGAAGTCCGCGCCGAGGAGCTTGCGGTAGTCGAGGCCCAGGTTGAACGAGCGCCCGAAGGTCCAGTAGGCGCCGGCGCGCACGTAGAAGCCGAAAGCGTCGTCGTCGAGCTCGGCCGAGGACCCGCCCAGGCCAGCGCCGACCTCGCTGGTCGACCACGAGGCGCCCGCCGACAGGTAGGGGTGGAGCCGGTCCTCCGCCAGGGAGAACGTCTTGCGCAGCCCCGCGTAGAGCTCCCAGGTCTCGCTGTCGAGGTCGATCCCCGAGGCCGTGGCCGAGTCCTCCGCGTAGGAGAAGCCCGCCTCGAAGCCGAACGGGTCGAAGCGTCCGTACGAATCGAACTCGACCGCGACGGCGATCGGCTCGTCGAGCGGCTCCCAGTCGCCGCTGTCGAGAAAACGCTGGCCGACGAGCACCGTGATGCTGCTCACGCTCCCGGGTTGCTTGACCTCGGGCTCGGCGGTGATCGCCCGGCACGCGCCGAGCGACGGGAGGACCAGGAGTGCGGCGGGCGCGAGTCGCATCGGGGGTCGTTCTCCAGCCGCGGGCGTGAGAGGTGCCCGGCGGGGTCGTGACGAAGGCGCAGCATAGCGCCGGCGCCGGGCTGGCGCGGGATGCGCCGAGGTGCGTAGCACGGGCCGGATCAGAAGGGAGCCCAGTCGCCGAACAGGTTGCCGAACACCAGGAACACGGCGGCCTCGCCCGGCTCCGTGGCGCCGGCACCCAGGAACACGGCTCCGAAGGGGGTGCCAACCCCCACGAACACGGAGCCCCCCCAGCGCAGGTCGGAGAGCTGGATGTCGTCGCGCGCGTTCCAGGCCTGGCCAGCCTCGAGCGAGGCCCCGCAGTTCCAGTCGAGGAGCCGTCGGTCGAGACCGCGGCGGCCGAGCTCGACGAAGGTCACGGCGCGGGCCAGGCCCACGTGGGCGCCGCTGATCTGGTCGCGGCCGAGCCCCGAGAGCCGCAGGAACCCGCCCAGGGGGAAGGCGTTGTGGAGCGCGGTCTCGTCGTCGAGCGCGGTGTCGAACTCCGCGCCGAGCACGAGCGACGCACGCCCGAGCGGGATGGCGTGGTCGACCTGCGACTGGAGGTAGCTCTCCTGCTCGCCGCCCAGCCACTCGGCCGGCGCGGTCACCGCCACGCGGCCGATCGTGCCCTGGCGCGGTAGCGCCAGCGAGTCGACCGTGTCCATCGTCAGGCCGGCCTCGTAGAAGCCCTGGTCGAAGTCGGCGCCGCCGAAGTCGTCGGGCGGGCCGACTCCGACTTCGACGTGGCCGGCCTGCTTGACCACGCCGACGCGCGCCTCCCCCCAGTCGCTGAGCGTGCGCCCGAAGTCGAGGCGGCCACCGACGGCCCACACGTCGAGCGAGGCCAGCACGTCCTCGCCGTCCGTGACGTTGACACGCCGGTTCAGGTAGCCGAGCGCGGGCGCGACGAACCAGCGCGCGGAGCGGTCGATCGGCTGCCAGAACTCGCTGAACAGGAAGATGCGGCTGCCCACCTCGACGCGGTTGCGCCATTCGGCGCCACGGCCGCCGATCGGTCGCAGCGTGAATGAGGCACCGAGCACGAAGGTCGCGTCCTGGCCGAACACGCCCTCGAGCGCCACGCCGGCGCGCGGGTTCCACAGGTAGTCGCTGGCCTCGTGCGTGCGGAACAGCAGGTCGGCGTGCCCGTCCGAGCGTGGCTCCAGGACCGTGTCGATGCGCTCGTGGTAGTCGAGGCCGTACAGGCGCAGCAGCGTGAGCGACACCTGCTCCTCGGACGGCGCAGTGCCGACCTCGAACGCCAGCCGGTCGCGCAGCACCTCGTCGTCCAGGCGCGTCGCGTCCTCGAAGCGCACGGCCCCGATCACGGGTGGCGCGGGACGCCGCGCGCCGCGCTGCGCGAGGTGGCGCTGCCAAGCCTCTGCGTCGAGGGCCAGATGCGACAAGTCCGCCGCGCGCGCCCGGACCGCAGCGTACCCGCTGCCGAAGACGTCCAGCGCGCTGCGGAAGTCGTCCTCGTCCGTGGCACCGGGGTCGGGAGTCAGGTGCACGTCGCCCGGCCGCAACCGCGCGAGCGCCGCGCGGCGCGCCGCCTCGCCCGCGAGCACGCGCACGTGCCCGGCCGTGCTCAGGAACGACTCGATCCGCTGGGGACGGTCGAGGTCCAGCGCGCAGTCGACCACGATCAGGACGTCGCAGCCCGCGTCCAGCGCGACGCCGACCGGGATCGGGTCCAGCAGCGCGCCACTCGCGAGCTCGCGGCCGTCCAGCCGCACCGGCGCGTACAGTCCCGGCGTAGCGAGCGCCGCGAGGATCGCCGCGGGCAGGTCGCCCGCATCCAGCACCACGCTCTCACCGCGCAACAAGTCCGTGGCCACCGCCCGGAAGGCGATCGGCAGGTCGTCGAAGTCCGCCGCGCCCGCCGTGCGCAGCGTGGCGCTGGAGAGCAGCCAGGACATCCAACGCGTGCGGGCCACGCCGCGGGCCAGCCCGATGCGTCCCGGGCCGAACGCGACCGGCAGGTCGAAGAGGAAGTCGCGGTCCACCGAGCGCTGGCGCCACGAGAGCAGCGTGCGCGGCACCTTGCCGCTCAGTGCGTCGAGCCAGGTGCGGTGCGCGAGCATCGCGCGCAGCTCGCCCGCGTCCCAGCCCGCGGCGTACACGCCGCCGACCAGCGCGCCCGCGCCGCTGCCGACGACGAAGTCGACCGGGATGCGCAGCTCCTCGAGCGCTTCCAGCGCGCCGACCTGCGCCAGCGTGTGCGCCCCGCCGGACGAGAGCACGAGGCCGATACGCGGGCGCTCCCGCGACGGCGCGACCTCGCGCTCCGGCTGCTGCACCTCGCCGGGAGCACAGCCCTGCTGTGGCGCGATCGCGACCAGGGCCAGCACGAACGGGGCAAGCATGGCGCGGAAGGGTACGGACGCACGCACCATGGTGAAAGCGCCGGCGGCACCTGGTCCGCTGAACTGCGGATTGGCGAGCCACGGTCCGCTCGCGTCGAGCAGGGAGTTTGTAGAGCTGCCCGCGAAGTCTAGACTCCGCGCGACGACGTCGTCGCGTTCGTCCCGGGAGCGCCTCCGACGCTCTCACCCTCGTCACTCAGCGTCACCATGCAAGCCGTCACGCCCTTGATTCTCGTCGCGCTTTCCGCGTCTGCCTGTGCACTCTCCGCGCCCGAGGCTGCCACTGCGACGGCCGCAGGCCAGTCGACCAAGAAGCCCAACATCCTCGTGATCTGGGGCGACGACATCGGCCAGTTCAACGTGAGCGCCTACAACCTCGGCGTGATGGGGTACCGGACGCCGAACATCGACTCCCTCGCCAAGGAGGGCGCGCTGTTCACGGACTGGTACGGGCAGCAGAGCTGCACCGCGGGCCGCGCGGCCTTCATCACAGGTCAGTCGCCGATCCGCACGGGGCTCACGAAGGTCGGGCTCCCTGGCGCGCCCGAGGGCATGAAGCAGGAGGACCCGACGATTGCCACTCTGCTCAGGGCACAAGGCTACGTCACTGGACAGTTCGGCAAGAACCACCTAGGCGATCGCGACGAGATGCTGCCCACGGCTCACGGGTTCGACGAGTTCTTCGGGAACCTCTACCACCTGAACGCCGAGGAGGAGCCCGAGAACCCCGACTATCCGAAGGATCCGGAGTTCAAGCGGCGCTTCGGTCCGCGCGGCGTCATCCACAGCTTCGCCGACGGCCGCATCACCGACACCGGACCCCTGACGCGCAAGCGGATGGAGACGATCGACGGGGAGGTGACCACGAAGGCCCTCGACTTCATGCAGCGCTCCAAGGACTCGGGCAAGCCCTTCTTCCTGTGGTGGAACTCCACGCGCATGCACATCTGGACCCACCTGAAGCCCGAATCCCAGGGCCGGACAGGCCTGGGCGTCTACCCCGACGGCATGGTCGAGCACGACGGGCACGTCGGACAGGTCCTGGCCAAGCTGAAGGAGCTGGGGCTCGAGCAGGACACCATCGTCATGTACTCGACCGACAATGGGGCCGAGACGATGAGCTGGCCCGATGGCGGCACCACGATGTTCCGCGGCGAGAAGAACACGAACTGGGAGGGCGGCTATCGCGTGCCCTGCCTCATCCGCTGGCCGGGTGTGATCGCGCCGGGCACCATCGTGAACCACATCGGCTCGCACGAGGACCTGCTCCCGACGTTCGTCGCGGCGGCCGGCGACGTGACCGTCAAGCAGGACCTCTTGAAGGGCCGCACGATCGGCGGGCGGAGCTACAAGGTGCACCTGGACGGCTACGACTTGTCGAGCGCGCTCGCGGGCCAAGGCGAGTGGCCGCGGCGCGAGTTCCTCTACTGGACGGACGACGGCAGCGTCGCGGCGCTGCGCTACAACCACTGGAAGATGGTGTTCCTGGAGCAGCGCGGGCACGGCTTCGATGTCTGGGAGGAACCGTTCGTGCAACTCCGCCTCCCGAAGCTCTTCAACCTGCGCAGCGACCCGTTCGAGCGCGCGGACCACGAGGGGATGGGCTACGCGCAGTGGCGGATCGACCGCGCCTTCCTAATCGCGCCGGCCGCCGCCTACGTCGGGCGCTGGCTGCAGAGCTTCAAGGACTTCCCGCCGCGGCAGAAGCCAGGGAGCTTCAACCTCGACAACGTGATGACGGCGGTCATGACGCCGACCGGCAACTAGGAGCCCAAGACCCCGGGCCTGTGCGTGCCCCGAGGCTCCTTCCACTCCTGCGGCCGTTCGATTGGCGGGCATCGCCTGTCACCACGAACCGCCGGCAGCGGTGAGGCGCCCAGCGTGCGTGGTGGCCGCGCTGCGAGGCGGGTCCGCCGCGCTGCGCGGCTTCGCCGCCTGCCGCGCTGGTCCGCCCGTCGTGGTAGCGTGCGAGCAACGGAGCGCAGCCCACATGCATACACCGCGTAGCCCCGGCTCGATGCTCGCGCACTTGGCCTGCACGTTGGTGGTGGCCGGCGCTCTGGGCTGCGCGGACGGCGCTCCCGCCTCGCACGCCGCCGCGTCCGAGTCCGCGCCGCCCGGCATGCGCTGGATCCCAGGCGGCGAGTTCACGATGGGCTCGGACGATCCCACGGCGCACCCCAACGAGCGTCCCGCGCACCGGGTGCGCGTCGACGGCTTCTGGATGGACGAGACCGCGGTCACGAACGCCGAGTTCGCGCGCTTCGTCGCGGCGACCGGTTACGTCACGGTGGCCGAGCGCGCCGTCGACTGGGAGCAGTTGAAGCAGGATCTGCCGCCCGGCACGCCCAAGCCGCCGGACGCGGATCTCGCCCCGGGATCGCTGGTGTTCACGCCGGCCCGGGAGCGCGTGCCGCTCTCCGACCTGTCGGGATGGTGGCGCTGGCAGCAAGGTGCCTGCTGGAAGCACCCCGCAGGACCCGGCTCGACGATCGACGGCCAGCCAGAGCATCCCGTGGTGCACGTCGCCTGGGACGACGCGGTGGCCTACGCGACCTGGGCCGGGAAGCGCCTGCCGACGGAGGCCGAATGGGAATTCGCGGCGCGCGGCGGTCGGTACGGGACGCGCTTCGCGTGGGGAGACGAGCTGCGTCCGGGCGGCAAGCCCATGGCGAACATCTGGAGCGGCACGTTCCCGGTCGAGGACACGGCCGAGGACGGCTTCGCGGGCGTGGCCCCGGTGCGTTCGTTCCCGCCCAACGGCTACGGCCTGTACGAGATGGGTGGCAACGTGTGGAACTGGTGCAGCGACTGGTTCCGCAGCGACGCGTTCGCGCGGCGCTCTGCGTCGGGCTGTCTCGAGAACCCGCCCGGGCCCCGGGACAGTTGGGACGCCACCGATCCGCTGGCGAAGAAGCGCGTGATCAAGGGCGGCTCGTACCTGTGCTGTGCCTCGTACTGCGAGAGCTACCGGCCGAGCGCGCGGCGCGGCACGCCGCCGGACACGGGCTCGTCCCACGTGGGCTTCCGCTGCGCCCGCTCAGCGCAGTAGCTCGCGGATCACGGGAGCCGCCCGCGGTTCGCGCGCGCACCAGTCCTCGCCGAGTGCCGCGGCGAACGTCGCGGCGATCTGGGCCTGCACCACGCGAGCGGTGTCGCGCCGCGCACCGAGCGGCGGCGTGTCGGGGCCGATCACGGCGATCCAGATCTCCTCGGCCCCAGCCGTGTCCTTGTCGTGGTTCGCCCAGTCGTCGGGTCCACGACCCCGGCCGTGGTCGGCGGCGACGATCATCGTCGTCGTCCCGCGGTGGCTGGGCAGCGTTTGCAGCGTGTTCCACAACTCGGCCAGGAACGCGTCCGTGCGACACGCGGCCTCCAGGTACTGATCGTAGCGGCCGGCGTGCGCGAACTCGTCCGTCTCGCCCAACGTGAAGTAGAGCACGCGCGGCGCGTGGGCCTTCAAGTACTCCAGCATGGCGTGGAAGGCGATCGCGTCGGGCGGCATCGAGGCCCACTGCTTCGGCAGCTCGACCTTGAGGCGATTCAGGAGCGACTGTTGCGGCGAAACGGGCGGCACGAGCACGGGCTCGAAACCAGCGTTCACGTAGAAGCCGCAGCGCTCGCGGTTCACGATCGACGGCACGACGTCCCACACGCCGAAGGCCGCGACCTGGCCGGCGAAGCCCGGCCGTCCGTGCAGGAACTCGAGCACGGTGACGTTCGGGTTGGGCCGCTTGGCGTTGCTGTCGATGCGCGGGTCGTGGAATCCGACGAGCATCTCGCTGTAGCCGGGGTAGCTGAACTTCAGGCCGTTCGCGACGTCGGCGAGCGAGCCGGCGTCGCGGTCGCCCAGGAGCTGGCCCTGCTTCGCGATCGTGCTCCACAGGAACGGCAGCAACGCGGCGCGGCGGGCGTCGGCCTCGTCGCGCCAGAACTCCGCCAGCAGCGCGGCCTGGTCCTTCACGCCACCCCGCTCGTGCTCGATGAGCGCGCGGTCCGCGCCGCGGAAGACCTCCTGCCAGCGCAGGCCGTCGACCAGGACCAGGACGGCGTTCTGCGTCGCGCGCTCGGCGCTGGAGAGCGGCGCGAGGACTGCCAGCCAGACGGAGACCAGGAGCGTGGTGCGCATCGGCGCAGTCTCCTGGCCACCGGGCGCGCCGTCCATGCCCCTCAGCCCGGATCCGGTTCGTCGCCGCGGCGCTCGCGATCCAGCTCGAGCTGCAGCGTCAGATAGGTCTTGTCGTTGATGCGCCCCGAGTCGCGCAGGGCGAGCAACTCTCGCGCCTGCTGCTCGGCCACGGCGCTGCGCACCGCGCGGGACACGGCGACGCGCGCGTGGGCCTCCTTGCGCTGCTCCTCGTCCTCCGCGCGCAGCGTGGCGAGCTCGTCGGCCATCGCCGTGCGCCAGTGGTGCACGGACAACGGGCAGCTCGTCTCCGAGCAGAACGCATCCAGCCGGTGGATGCCGGCTTCGAGCAACTGCTCGCGCGCCGCGCGAACCTCGACCTCGGAATCCTCGTCGCCGCGGATCCCGAGCAAGCGCACGAGCGGCGCCATCGAGAGGCCCTGGACGAACAGCGTGACGAGGATCACGCACAGGGCCACTGCCAGGAGCTGCTGCCGGCCCGGGAACGGCGTGCCGTCGCCGAGCGTCGTGGGGATCGCCAACGCCGCCGCCAGCGAGACCATGCCGCGCACGCCGCACCACGAGACCAGCGTGACCCCCCGCCAGCTCGGGTAGCCGCCCTCGCGTCGGCGCAGGGCCGGCGAGAGCCACAGCGGCAGGTAGGCCCCAGGGAAGACCCACAGGACGCGCACGGCGACCACGGCTCCCGAGAGCACCAGTCCCACCACCAGCAGGTCCGCGCCCGCGCCCGTCGCCGTCTCGCGCACGACGCGCGGAGCCTCGAGCCCGATGAAGACGAAGCACAGGCCGTTCAGGATCCAGGCCATCAGTCCCCAGGCCGAGTACAGCTCGACCCGCGCCGCGGCCGGGATGACGTGGATGCGCCAGGACACCAGGAACCCGGCCACGACCACGGCCAGGACGCCCGAGGTGCCCAGCTTGGCCGCGATCCAGTAGGCGCAGTAGGGCGCCACCAGCGACAGGGCGAACAGGGGCGGCGTGGCGCGGAACGCGCGGTTCAGCGCCGCGAATGCGAAGCCCACGGCAATCCCGACGACGATGCCGCCGCCCGCGACCAGTGCGAAGCGCGCCGCGACCTCGCTGGCCTCGAAGGCGCCCGAGAGCACCACGGCCACCCCGATCTGCACGCCGACCAGGCCGGTCGCGTCGTTGACCAGGCTCTCGCCGCCCAGGATCGCCGTCATGCGCCGCGGCACGCGCAGCTTCTCGATCACGGATTGCACCGCGACCGTGTCCGTGGGGGACAGGATGGCGCCCAGCGTGAAGCACACGGCCCACGGCAGCTCGGGGAGCAGCGCGTGGGTCAGCACGCCGATCACGAGGATCGTGGCCGCGACCAACCCCACGGCCAGCATCACGATCGGCCGGATCCAGCGCTGGAAGTCGATCCACGACGTCTGGAACGCGTCGGCGTACAAGATCGGGGGCAGGAACACGACCAGGATCAGGTCCGGGTCGAGCGCGCGCCGCGGCAGCCCGGGCAGGAACGCCAGGGCCAAGCCGACGAGCGCCAGCACGATCGGCGGGCTGACGCCGGTCCGCCGCGCGATCGGCGCCGAGATCGCCAGCGACGCCAGCAGCGCGACGAGGACGGGCAGCGAGTCGAGCACTCGGCCGCAGAGGCTACGGTCCGGCGCGCCGCGCGTCGCGCTCCGCGCACCGGCGCCCGGCGTGCATGCCCCTTCGCCTCAGACCGGCGCGTGAGCCTCCAGGCCTGCTCGCGCCGCGCCGCGGCAGCCGCCCGCGCGCGAGCCAGCGACGATCCGGGCTGGCCGGCCCTCCGACCGGCACCTCGGCCGGCGACTCGACCGGCCCGGATCGCGCTGCGGGCGCGCTCAGCCCTTCTGCTTCTTGAGCAGGTCGCGGATCTCGGCCAGCAAGACCTCTTGCGCCGGCGGGGCGGCGGGCGCGGCGGGCTTGGCCTCTTCCTTCTTCTTCGCGGAGTTCATGGCCTTGATGACCATGAAGAGCGCGAACGCCACGATCACGAACTTGACGATCGCGTCGAACAAGGCGCCGTAGCCGATCTTCGGCGCCTTCTCGCCCTCGCCGAGGACGATCGACATGTCCTTGAAGTTCACGCCGCCGGTCAGGTAGCCGACGACCGGCATCAGGATGTCGCTGACCAACGAGCCGACGATGGCGCCGAAGGCGCCGCCGATGATGATGCCGACGGCCATGTCGACGACGTTGCCGCGCAGCGCGAAGGCCTTGAACTCGCTCATGAGACCCATGGCGATCCTCCTGGATGGATGGGATTGGGGGGATTCAGGAAACGGGGTCCGCTCAGCCGGCAGGCTTCATGGCTCCCAGGAACTCGTCGGCCTCGGCGATCGAGGCCTGCATGTCGGCGATCAGCTTCGAGACGTCGCCCTCGAGCGCGACGGCCGTCTCCGACAGCGAGCGGATCGCTTGGGCGTTCAGGTTGTGCTTCAGGAACAGCACGCGGTCGCGGAAGGCCGTGAGCACCGGGTCCATGCTGGCGGAGGCCTTCAGCATCGAGCGCAGCAGGTCGTCGTAGCGGCGCCGGGTCGCGTCGAAGGTCTCCTGGCTCTGGCGCTTCAACGTCGGGTCCGAGTACTCGCCGATCTCGGACTTCCACTCGCGGAACATGGCCTGGGCGACTTCCTCGACGGCCGTGATGCGCTCGCGCACGGCCTGGGCCCGGTCGCTGCAGTCCTCGTAGGCCGAGGAGAGCGACTGGTAGGTCTTCTCGAGCTTCCCGCCTTGGATCCCCGTGACCTGCTTGAAGCGCTCGTAGGTCGAGACGAACTGCTTCTGGGCTTGGGCCTGTTCCTCGCGGGCGTCCTCGACGCGATCGACGAGGATCTCGCGCTTGGCGTAGCCGAACTTCTCCATCGCGGCGAAGTAGGCCGACTGGCAGGAAGAGGCGGCGCACGGGACCAGCGCCAGCCCCACCACCAGGGTCAAGCGCGCCAGCGGGTGGCACGTACGGTGCATGGCCGGCGGCCGCGGCTCAGAACGACCAGCCGATGCCGAGCGTGATCGTGTGGTCGTTGCGGTCCTTGCCGTCCGCCGGCGTGTTGTCGTAGTCCCAGACCCACTGGAGCTGCGCGAACATCTTCTCGGTCAGCGTCGTCTTGAAGCGCAGGTCGCTGCGGCCGTAGACGTCGTCCTTGTCCTCCAGGCTCGGGAAGACGGTCAGGAAGTGGATCAAGTTCGACTTGTCGTTGATCTTCCAGTCGATGTTGTTGGCCGCGCGCGCCGCGATGTAGTCCGTGTCCTCGCTGTCGTAGCGGTCCTCGACGAAGTAGCCCGCGCCGGCTTCCGAGCCCCACTTCAGCGTGTCGGTCTCTTGCCACTGGTAGCCGAGACCAGCGCCCACGAAGTAGCGCCGCTGCAAGTCGGCCAGGCGGTCCGTCTCGATGCCCGCGTTGGCGAACGCGTAGAGCTTCTCCGAGAGGAAGTAGTCGTACTTGACGCCCAAGCCGGCGCGGCGCGAGTTCAGGACGTAGTCGTTCGTGGTCTGGTCCTTCGTCTCGCCATAGTTCCAGTAGCCGTTCGCGGTCCAGCGGTCGTCCTCGCCGCGCCGCTCGGCCAGCGCGGTGGCGTTCACCGCGCGCGAGTCCGTGTTGCCGTCCTGGTACGTGGCGCCGATCGAGATCGAGCCGGTCCACACGTTCTTGGCCGGAGCGGGCGCGTCCTCGGCGACGAAAGCCGCGAGCGGGCTGGCGGTCGGCGCGGTGGCGGCGGGCTCGGGAGCGACCGGAGCAGAGGCGATGAGCAGGCAGAGCGCGGGATTCATGGCGGTGTGGGCGGCGATCGGGACCGGCGGGCGTCAGTGCCAGGCCGGTGGAGGTCGGCGCGGAGGGTGGGGGGGGATCCAGCCGGAACGAATCCGATCGTCCCGGCTCGAACGGGGGCACTTCGTGGGGTTGCCGGCCTGGGAGGCCGGCGCCTGGACCCGCGGGCTGGCGCAGGCGCTGAGATCATGCCCGCCGACCGCCTGGTTGCAAGGCCCGTCGTGGTCAGCGGACGAGGCGGTAGTCTCACGTGGTGGGCAGCGGCACGTGCTGGGCGGTCATGCTCCTCGCGATGCCGGTCGGGCCCCAGCAGGGCGACGTCGCCGGCGAGGCCCAATCGCCGCTCCCCGCGGCGTGGTCGCCGCCGGCCTCGCCGGCGCGCAGCGCCGTCGACCAGCTCGGCACGTTCGTCGCGGCCGACGGACTCGTGGTCGAGCTGGTGGCCGCCGAGCCGCTCGTCGAGGCGCCCGTGCAGGCCGTGTTCGACGGCGACGGTCGGCTGTGGGTGGTCGAGATGCGCGGCTACATGCGCGACGTCGACGGGAGCGGCGAGCGCGCGCCGATCGGCCGCGTGTCCGTGCTCCACGACGACGACGGCGACGGGCGCATGGACCGCGCGACGCGCTTCCTGGAAGGCCTCGTGCTGCCGCGCTCGGTCGCGCCGACGCGCGGCGGCGCGCTGGTCATCGCGCCGCCGCACGTGCTGTTCTGCCGCGACACGGACGGCGACGGCGTCGCGGACGAGCGCGCGATCGTCGATTCCGGGATCGCGGGCCTCGCGAGCCCCGAGTACGGCCCGAATGGACTCTTGCCCACGCTCGACAACGCGTTCCACTGCGCGCGGCACGACCTGCGCTACCGCTTCGTCGGCGACCGCTTCGTGCGCGAGCCCGTGGCGGCCGGAGGCCAGTGGGGGATCGACGAAGACGCGGACGGGACGCTCTTCTTCGACACGAACTCGCACGTGCTGCGCGCGCACTCGGTGCCGCCGCGCGAGGCCGCGGCGAACCCCTTCCTGGATTCCAGCGCTCTGGTCGACGTGGCGCTGGCCACGGACCACTCGGTGCGCCCGATCCGCGCCACGACCGCCGTGAACCGCGCCTACCGGGACGGCTGGCTGGTCGACGGACGCATCACGAGGGCGGACGCCGTCTGCGGCGTGCTGGTCGGCCCCTGCGAGGCGCTGCCGGCGGAGTTCGCGCGCAGCGTCCTGGTGTGCGAGCCGGCCGGCAACCTGGTCCACGAGCTCGTGCTCGCGCCCGGAGACGGCGCGCCGCGCGCGGCGCCGCGACCGGGCGCGCGAGCGTTCCTGGCCTCGACGGACGAGCGCTTCCGCCCGGTGAACCTGGCGCGCGCCCCGGATGGGGCACTGATCGTCGTCGACCTGTACCGCGGGCTCATCCAGCACCGGCAGTTCCTGACGACCTTCCTGCGCAACGAGACGCTCGCGCGCGGGCTGGTCGAGCCGCTCGACCGCGGCCGGATCTGGCGCGTGCGCGCGGCGGGCGCCGTGCTGGAGCCCGTTCCGCGGCTCTCCGCGCTGTCGAGCGACGAGCTGATCGCGGTCCTGGCGCACCGCTCGACGTTCCTGCGGCGTGCGGCGCAGCGCGCCTTCGTCGAGGACGACTGGGACGAAGCCGTCGTCCTGCCGAAGCTCGCCGCGGTCGCGACGGGCCACGCCAGCGCGGACGCCCGGATCCACGCGCTGTGGGCGCTCGACGGACGGGGCGCGCTCGACGAGCGGACGCTGGTTGCCTGCAGCGCGGATCCGGACCCGCGCGTGCGCTTGCAGGCGCTGCGCGCCGCGACGTTCCGGCCCAGCATGGGCGAGGAACTCCTGGCGGCGATCGCCGGCGACGCGCACGCCGCGCGCGCGGAGCCGGAGGGCCTGCTGCGTCAGCGCCTGGCCGCGCTCGCGCTGCTGCGTGACGTGCGCGCCGACGCGCTGGCGTGGGAGCGCGCGCGCGGCCGGCTCGCGAGCCGCGCGATCCGGCACGCGCTGCTCCTGGGTGCGGCTGGTCGCGGGCTCGAGCTGCTGTCGGTCGTGCTGGCCGATGGGTCATCACGGGCCGCCAAGGAGGACGAGCGCGCGCTGCTGCTCCATGACCTGGCACGCTCGATCGCGCGCGAGGGCCGCGCCGCGGATGTCCTGGCGCTGCTCGAGTCGGCTAGCGCGGGATCCGCGTCGGTGACCACGCCGCTCCTGGAGGGTTGCGCCGCGGGCCGCGCGTCTCCCGCGCGCCGACTGCAGCTCGCGCGCGAGCCCGCGGGCCTGGCGGCCCTGGCCGCGGGCGCCGCTGCCGGCGCCGCGCCGGCCGCCCGTCGCGTCCTGGAGGGCCTCGCTTGGCCAGGCCGCGCCGACGTGCCCGCGGAGCAGGCCGTCGCGCCGCTCACCGGCGCGGATCTCGGACGCTTCGAGCGCGGGCGCGCGCTCTACGCCGAGGTGTGCGCCGCCTGCCACCAGGCCGGTGGTCGTGGCGCGCCGGGCATCGCGCCGCCCCTGGTCGACAGCCCGCGCCTCTTGGGCGATCCCGCGCGCGCGGCGGCCATCGTGCTGGCGGGGCTGCGCGGTCCGCTCACGGCCGGAGGGCGCGACTGGGACCTGGAGATGCCGGCCTGGAACGCCGCGGACGAGGACGTCGCCGCGGTCTTGACCTACGCGCGCCGCGAGTGGGGGCAGGCGGCCTCGCCGGTCGGTCCGGACGACGTGCGACGCGCCCGCGCGCGCGTGCTGGCGACCCCCGGTCCGCTCGACGCGCGCCTGCTCGAGCGCTTCGGCGCGACGTCGCCACTCGACGGCTGGCGCACGATCGGCGACGCGCAGTGGAGCCTGGAAGACGGCGCGATCCGCGGTCGCGTCGGCGGCGGCGCGCAGAGCTTCCTGGCGAGCGAGCGGACCTACGGCGACTTCGTGCTCGAGGCCGACGTGAAGCTCCTCGGTACGGGCAACTCGGGCATCCAGGTCCGCAGCCGCCAGCGCCCCGACGGGCGTGTCGTGGGCTACCAGTTCGAGGTCGATCCCAGCGAGCGCGCTTGGTCCGGAGGTCTCTACGACGAGGCACGGCGCGGTTGGCTGCAGGACCTGGCCGGGAACGCCGCGGGCCGCGCCGCGTTGCGCCGGGACGATTGGAACCGCTTCCGCATCGAGTGCCAGGGCTTGCGCCTGCGGGCCTGGGTGAATGGCGTCGTGACCGCTGACTGGATCGACCCGCTCGACCTCGAGGGCTTCGTCGCGTTGCAGGTGCACTCGGGGCGCACGACGGACCTCCTGTGGCGCGACCTCGCCATCGAGGATCGCGGGCGGAGCGCCTGGTGCCCGCTGGAGCCGGAGGCCGCGTTCCAGGACGGCAGCCTGCGCGTCACGACGCGCGCCCGGGACGCCACGATCGTCTTGCGCGACGGCGCCTTCGAGGGCGAGCCGCGCGATCTCGCGCCCGGCGTGACGCTCGAGCGCGGCGTGCGCGTCCGCGTCGCCGAGCTGGCGCTGCCGGCCGCGCGCGCGGACGAGCCGGCGCTGGTGCTCGTGGTCAGCGTCCACGACGACGTGCTGGCGATCCACGCGGGCGCGACGCTCGTGGGACGCTGGGCGGGGATCCCGCTCGGGGCGGGCGCGGCGCGCGTCGCAGGGGCCGACGCGGCCGAGCGGCTGGCGCGGGCCACGGACTGAACGCGTCGAGCCCGGCCGCTAGTGCACGCCGGTCCTGGCGAGCTCCCGGTAGGGCGCCGACTTCTCGGGCGTCCCGGCGCGCTCGTGGAGCTCTACGAGCAACTCGGCGGCGTTGCGAGTCCACTCCGGGTTCGATCCGCGCATCGTCTTGAGGACGTCGAGGCTGTCCGTCAGGACGGCTTCCG
The DNA here is from genome assembly GCA_016795205.1 of Planctomycetota bacterium. Lineage (GTDB taxonomy): Bacteria > Planctomycetota > UBA1135 > UBA1135 > JAEUHZ01. The sequence continues at coordinate 44,272 of JAEUHZ010000011.1, forward strand.
CCTCGGCGAAGCGCTGCTTGGTGATCAGCGTCTTCCCGAGCATCGTGCGCACCAGCGGCTGGAGCTGATGGCCGGGCGGCAGGTGTGCGCGGCAGCGATCGACGAGGTCGGTCTGGAGCTCGAGCGCCTCGTCGAAGCGCCGCAGCACGTACAGCATCGTCCCGATGTTCTTGCGCGTGTTGAGCGCCAGCATCGCGTTCTCGCCCAGCGCCTCCTCTTGCCGCGGCAGGAGCGCTTGCCACAGTTCGAGGGCCTGCTCGTTCTGCTTGAGGCGGCTGTAGGCCCCCGCCAAGTTGTTCGTCGTGCGCAGGACGGTGATGTGCCGCGGGCCGAGCTGACGCTCGAGCTCCCGGAGCGCGTCCTCCAGCATCGTGCGCGCCTCCTCGTTGCGGCCGAGGTCGAGGTACAGCATCGCCAGCGTCACGCGGGCGTTCAGGGCGTTGGGGTGACTCGGCCCGCGCGCCTGTTCCTGGCGGCGCACGAGGTCCTCGGTCAGTGGCAGCGCTTCCTCGGCGCGACCCTGGTCGGCGACCAGGATCGCGAGCTCGGTCAGGGCGCTCAGCGTCTCCGTGTGCAGAGGTCCGCGCGACCGCTCGAGGCGCGCGAGCGCGCTGCGCCACAGGTCCTCGGCGCCCGCGAAGTCGCCGCGCGCGCGGCGGTCCTTGGCCAAGGCCCCGTCGTGCAGCGAGAGGAGGCGCTCGTCACTCGTCACGCCGCTCGCGAAGTAGGACGCCACGAGGTCGAGCTCGTTCCGCGCCGGGTCGTACCGGCCCAGGATCTGGAGCACGGTCGCCAGTTGGATGTGCATGAACGCGCGGTCGCCGTCGAACGGCCGGCCTGTGGCCTCCTGCCGCGCGATCGCCCAGCGCAGGCGCTGGTGCGCGCGCTCGTGGCGCCCGAGCGAATTCTCGACGCCCGCCACGTTGACCCCGATCGTGGCCGCGAGATCCGGATCGAGGTCCGTGCGGCCCTCGAGTTCGGCCGCCGAGACCTCGACGACCTCGGCCACGGTGGCCTGCGGCCCCAGCGCCTCGCTGCGCGCCTTGCCGATCATCTCCATGAAGAAGTCGAGCGTCGCCTGCCGGCGCGCGGACTGCTTCTGGGCTTCGACCAGGCGCTCGTCGGCGAGCCGGCGCTGGCGCTCCTCCTCGATGAGCGCGTGCTCCGCGCGTGCCTTGTCGTCGCGCGCCTCGTCGCGCGCCTCCTTGGCGGCCTGGGCCTCGTCGCCGGCGCGCGCGTACGCGGCGGCCAACGCGATCGCCGATCCGACGGCGACCACGAACACCGCGGCGGCCAGCGCGAACGGCAGCTTGTGGCGCGCGACGAGCTTTCGGAGCTGGTAGGCGCTGCTGGGCGGCCGTGCCAGGATGACCTCGTCGGAGAGGAAGCGCCGCACGTCGCCGGCCAGGGCCGCCGCGCTCGCGTAGCGCCGCTCGGGCTCCTTCTCGAGCGCGGTCAGGAGGATCGTCTCGAGATCCCCGAGGAGCGACGGATCGCGCTGGCTGGGCCGCGTCGGCGCCACCTCGCAGATGATGCGCGCCGCCTCGTGCAGGCTCGTGCGCGTCACGTCGTGCGGCAGCGCGCCCGTGAGCAGCTCGTAGAGCACGACGCCCAACGAGTACACGTCGCTCTGCGATCCGACTGCCTGCGAGTCGCCGCGCGCCTGCTCGGGGCTCATGTAGGCCAACGTCCCGCGGATCGAGCCGGGCTCGCTGGCCACGCTCGCGAGGGAGACGTCGGCCTCGGTGATGCGCGCCAGGCCGAAATCGAGCACGCGCGGCTCGCCGGCCGCATCGACCAGGATGTTCGAGGGCTTCAGGTCACGGTGCACGACGCCCTTCTGGTGCGCGTGCTGGATCGCGTCGCAGATCTGGGCGAAGAGCTCCAGCCGCGCGCGGCGCGCGAGCCCGCGGGCCTCGACGTCCTGGATCAGCGTGCGGCCCTCGACGAGCTCCATGGCGAACCAGTGCTCGCCGTCCGGGGTGGCGCCCGCGTCGTAGAGCGCGGCGATGCCCTTGTGGGAGAGCCGCGCGAGGACCTGGATCTCGCGCTGGAAGAGCCTGAGCGTGGCCTCGCCCACCCAGCCGGCGCCGCGCACGACCTTGAGCGCCACGCGGCGGCCCGAGGCCAGTTGCGTGGCGGCGTAGACCACGCCCATGCCGCCGCGACCGATCTCGCGCTCCAACGTGTAGCCCGGGACCTGCGGGACCTGTCCGCCGCGCCGCGCGGCGGGCGCCAGCGCGCTGGCGACGCGGGCCGCCACCGCGTCGCCGGAGCGCACCTCCGCCACGAGCGACGAGCACGTGCCACAGTCGCGCACGTGCGTGGCCAGCGCGGCGTCGTCGGACTCGCCGTGCGCGTGGAGGATCAAGGCCCCGAAATCCGGACAGGCCGTCACGCGCCGTCCTCCAGCTCCGCGACGAGCTCCTTGATGCGCGACGCCACGCGGTGCTTGGCGATGTAGACGGCGTTCTTCGTGATCCCGAGCTCCTGGGCGACCTCCTCGACGCTGCGCTTCTCGAGCACGAGCAACTCGAACGCGCGGTAGGTCTGCGCCTGCACCTCGCTCCGCGCCCGGCGCAGGCAATGCTCCATGAGCGCGGTCTCCCACACCTCGTTCCAGGCCGCGCTGGCCTGGGCGTCGTCGGGGACGCCGGCCCAGAAGGCCGTGGGGTCGTCGGCGGCGGTGCGCTCGGCCACGACGCGCTGACCCTTGCGGCGCACGTGATCGATGCGGCGCCAGGCGATGCCGAAAAGCCAGTGCGAGAGCCGGCCCTTCGAGCGATCGAAGCCTTGGTCGCGGTAGGCCTGGGCGAATCCCAAGAGCGTTTCCTGGGCGACGTCTTCGCTGTCGGCCTCCGAGAGGCCCTGCTGGCGCGCGAAGCGTTGGATCGGCAGACGAAAGCGATCGACGAAGGCCGCCCACGCGTCGCGGTCGTCGAAGCGCTGGAGCCGCGCGAGGACGGTCGAGGTCGTGATCCAGGGGTCCGGGCTCTCGGGGGGCATCTCTCGTGATCATCCCCCGCGGGACGGTCTCCGGCCATTCCGGGGGGGGTCGAGGACCCCGGAGCGAGCCTCGGGCGCTGCCCGTCAACGGCGGCCGGGGGGCGGTCCGCGACTTGGTCACTGGCCGCGAGGGATGGGCGGCAGGGTTCACTCCGGGATCGGGGGGACTGGCGTCGCGCGCCGTCGAATCTCCCGGCCTCAGCAGCGGGCGGGTTGGGCCGGCCCCCGCAATCCGCGGTTCACAATCCGCGGGTCACAACCGGCGGATCCAGACGTTGCGGAAGCGCACCGGGTCGCCGTGGTCCTGCAACACGAGCGGCAGCTCGGCTGCGTGCGGCGCGTACGTCGCGACTTCCTTGTGGCGCGTCGCGCCCAGGAAGGTCTGGTTCGCGTGCACGACCACGCCGTTGTGGACCACTGTGATCGTGGCCGGTGACACCAAGCGCTCGCCCTCGAAGCGCGGGGCGCGGAACGTGATGTCGTAGGTCTGCCACTCGCCCGGCCCGCGCGAGGCGTTGTAGAGCGGCGGATACTGGCCGTAGAGCGCGGCGCACTGGCCGTCGGCGTAGGTGCGGTTCTCGAAGCTGTCGAGGATCTGGACCTCGTAGCGGCCCATGAGGAACACGCCGCTGTTCCCGCGGCCCTGCGAATCGCCCTTGGGGGGCCGTGGCGTCGCGAACTCGAGGTGCAACTGGCAGTCGCCGAAGCTCGCCCTCGTCGTGATGTTGCCGGTGCCGTTGACCTCGGCGTAGCCGTCGCGCACGAGCCAGGCGGCGTCGCCCTGGCCGCCCGCCCAGCGCGTCAGGTCGCTGCCGTCGAAGAGCACGAGCGCGCCCTCTGGAGCGGGCGCGAGCAGCGTGCCGCCGGCCGGCTCGACGACCTCGGCCGGCGGGCGGTTCTGGTCGTGGACGCGCCAGGGCGTGCCCGGGAGGAACGGCGTGTCCGTGTAGCCGACGCCGCCCGCGAGCGCTGGCGGCAAGAGCCGCCGCAGCTTGTTCACGCGGCCGAGGAAGTTCCAGTCCATGACGTAGAGGTTCCCGTCCCGGTCCCAATGCGCGCCGTGCGGCGCGAGGAAGTGCCCGTCGCGCCAGTCCGACTCCGGCACGTCGTTGCGCGCGCGCTTCGACGGGTCGGGCTGGTCGCCCAAGTGGACGACGAGCTCGTCCCCCGGCCCGAGGATCGTGACGCGGCCGGCGAGGTCCGGCACGGCCAGGTAGCCGTCGTGCTCCTGGACGCTGCACGGGCGGCGGAAGGGCCCGCGGATCTCGCCGACCTGGAGTCCCTCGAGGTCGTAGCGCACGAAGCGCGCGTTCTCGCGGTCCGCGACGAGCAGCGTGTGCGGCTCGCGGCGCGTGTCGACGAGCAGCCCATGACAGCAGTTCAAGACTCCCGGGCCGCCGAACGAGCGCACGTAGCGGCCGTCCCGGTCGTATTGGTGGACCCAGGACGTGCCATAGCCATCCGACACGAAGGTCGCGCCGTTCGGCGCCACGGCGATGCTCGTCGGGCGGAACTGGTCGGGCCGCTCGTACTTCTGCGACTCCAGCGGCGCGCCGCGCTCCAGGACGACCGTGCCGTCGAGCCGGCGCTTCTTCCAGTGGTGGAGGCGGAAGTTGACGTGGTAGAGGAACTCCTCCGCGCCTTCCTTGACGATGCACATGCCGTGCACGCCCTCGCCCTCCTCGGCGCCGAACGAGCGCAGGAACGCGCCGTCGCGCGCGTAGACCGCGATCGCGTGCTCCGTGTCCGTGTTCAGGTACAGGTTCCCGGCCGCGTCCTCGACGATCACGCCGTGCGTGTTCCCGAGCCGGCCGCCGGGCGGCTTGAGCCAGCCCGACTCCCAGGCGTAGAGGTGCGGCTGCGCCCCCAGCGTGAGGGGGCCCGCGTCAGTCGGCGCCTGGGGCAGGGCGGCCAGCACGAGGAGCAATCCGAGGTCGATCATGGCTCGCGCAGTCTAGGGTCGCCGAGGCCCGCCTCCCGTGGAGATCGTTCCCGGATCTGCTTCCCCCTGCCGCGCGCGTGGACTAGGCTTCGAGCGTCGGGCGCCCGTTCGGCGCGCGACGCGACAGCCCGGAGGTGGAGGACGCATGCGCCCCCTGCGCCAGGAGCCGAACCGTGACGCGCACCATGGATCGCACACGCTCCGCGTGTGGACCGGCACCGTGGTCGGCCTGTTCGGGAACGACGTCTTCGTCGAGCTCGGTCCGCGCATGCAGGGCGTGATCGCCCGCGACCACTTCGCCCGCCCGCCGGCGGTCGGGTCGCAGCACGAGTTCACGCTGCGCGGCCTGGAGGAAGGCCTGTGGTCCCTGTCGCTCTCGACCGAGAAGAGCCTGGAGACGTGGCAGCAGATGGAGATCGGCTCGCTCGTGCAGGCGCGTTGCGTGCGCGTCGCGCCGGGCGGGCTGGAGGTCAAGATCGGCGCGCTGCACGGCTTCCTGCCCAAGTCGCACACCGGCCTGCCGCGCGACCAGCGCCCCGACCCGCTCGTGGGCAAGGTCTTCACCGTCGAGGTCATCGAGATCGACAGCGAGCGCCAGCGCGTCACGGTCTCGCGCAAGCTCGTCGTCCAGCGCGAGCGCGACGACGATCACCAGCGCGAGGTCGACCGCCTGAAGATCGGCCAGGTCGTGCAAGGGCGCGTGACGCGCATCGAGGACTACGGCGCGTTCGCGGCCTTCGGCCACGGCATGGAGGGCCTGATCCACGTCTCGAACCTGGCGCACGAGCGCGTCGCGCACCCCAGCGCGGTCGTGAAGCAGGGTGACGTGCTCGAGCTCAAGGTGCTCCACGTCCGCCGCGGCGGCAAGCGCATCGGCCTGGGCCTGAAGCAGATGCGCGAGAGCCCGTGGACCGATCTCGAGCGCACGGCCTACGCCGGGCAGATCGTCTTGGGGCTCGTGACCCGCGTGCGCGAGTTCGGCGTGTTCGTGGCGATCCGTCCCGGCGTCGAGGGCCTCGTGCCCGTCTCCGAATGCGGCCTCGGCCCGACGCAGCGCCTCTCCGGCGTGATCCAGGAGGGCGCCCAGGTCTCGGTGCGCATCCTCGAGATCGACGTCGAGCGCCAGCGGATGGCGCTCTCGTTCCTGCACGTCACCGGCGCGCGCATCGCGCCCGAGGAGGCCGAGAACGCCGAGACGTTCGCCGGTCTGGCGCAGAGCTTGGGCCTCGACCAGCTCGAGCGCCCGCTGGGCGACGAGCTGGGGCGCGCGCTGCGGCGCGACGCGGGCTGAACCTCAGCTCGGCGTCCCGTCCGCCCGCTCGCGGCTGCGGCCGGGAGGGCGGACCACCAGCCGCTCGCCGACCTCGACGGCCTGAGCCGCGCTCGTCGCCACGCCGTCCGCGCCCACGAGTCGCCACAGGTCGGGCACGATCTGGAACGGGTAGCCGCCGACCAGGATCGGGAGGTGCCGGCCCGCGACCGAGCCGCGCACGGCCGCGATGAGCTCGGCCGTCGTGCGCACGTGCAGGACGAGCTTGGCCGCGACGGCCACCAGGTCGACCTCGAAGTCGCGCACCGCGGCGGCCACGTCCTCGGCCGGCGTGCTGGCGCCCAGGAAGACGACCTCCCAGCCCTGCATCTCGAAGTGGTCCGCGACCATGCGCAGCCCGATGTCGTGCAGGTCGCCGTTCGCCGACGTGATCAAGACGCGCTGCCCGTTGCGCGGCGCGCGCGGCATGCGGGCGTTCACGATCGACATGACCTGCTCGGTGATGCGCGAGGAGAGGTGTTCCTCGGCGACGTGCACCTCGCCGCGCTGCCACATGCGGCCGATCTCGACCTGCGCGGGCCCCAGGACCTTCGAGTACAGGTCCGGCACGCTGAGCCCGGCCGCGATGGCGTCCTCCGCGATGCGGATGGCGTCCAGGCGACGGCCCTCGAACACGGCCAGCAGATAGCGCTTGGCGAGCTCGGTCTCGCGGGTCGCGGCCGAGAGCGGGCTGGGCGTCTCGGCTGGCGCGGACTCGAAGTGGCGCAGCCCGGCTTCGGCGACCGCGCGCGCGGTCTGGGCGGCCTCGGGCGGCAGCTCGGCCGCGAGCTCGTCGCGCAGCGCCGCGAGCAAGAGCGCGAGCGCCGTCGTGTCGATCCCGCGCGCGACGAAAGCCTGCTTGAGCCAGCCGACCTGGTCGGCGTACAGCGCCGGCCGCGCGAACGTCAGCGCCTGGATCAGGTGGTCGAGCAAGCCCTCGGCGTGCGTCTTCAGGTCGAGGAAGCCCGCCGCGCCGAAGGCGGCGACGGCTCCCGGGTTCGCGTCCGCGACGCGCAGCACGGCGCCGGCGGCGTGCGCCTTCTTGGCCGAGCCGACCAGCGCGGCGACGAACTGACCGTGGGCGTCGAGGTTCGGCAAGGTGGTGGGGTGAACCCGCATGCTCACCCGTGGGTTACGGCGGGCCTCCGCCCCTGGATTCGACCCCCGGGAGGGCTTGGCGCGCAAGCCGCAAGACCTCGCTGGCGCAGCCGAAGGCCAGCGTGACCCCGGCTCCGCCGTGGCCGTAGTCGTGGATCAGGACGCGCCCCGGGCGCGGGACCTCGGCCTCCAGGCGCACCGCCGGGCGGCCGGGGCGCAGGCCGACCTTCACGGCCCGCACGTCCGCCGCGCCGAGCGCGGGGAAGAAGCGCCGCGCGCGAGCCAGGATCGCGCCCGTCTCGGCCGGGTCGGGCTCCAGGTCCTCGCGGCCCGGGCCGGCGCTGCCGCCCAGGACCACGTCCCTGCCGCGCGGAATCGCATAGCACGGCCCGCCGTCGTGGTCGTCGAACGTGAACTCCTGCGTGAGGGCCCCGTCGACCAGCAGGACCTGCCCGCGGATCGGGAACAGCGATCGGTCGCGGCACAGCTCGCGCGCCGCGAGCCCGGTGCAGTTGACGACCAGCGGCGCGTGCTCCAGGGCCTCCCCGAGCGACGCGACCTCGCGTCGCGCGAAGCGCACACCGAGCGCCGCGCAACGCGCGCGCAGCCAGGGCAGGAACCGCCCCGTGTCGGCCACCGGCAGGCGCAGGCGCACGCCGCGCGCACGAGCTGGGTGGAGGCTCGCGGGCGCGACCTCGGCGTGCTCCGGCAGCGCGCGCAGGAACGCCGGCGGCTCGACGCCCGGCGGGAACCACTCGACGCCGCGGCGCAGCGCGACCCCCGTGGCGGGATCGGCCGCGAGGCGCTCCAGCTCGCGGAGCGTCTCGAAGGCCCAGCGCTCGACGGGGGCGCCTCCTGCGACCTCGTAGGGGTACCAGACGGCCGCCGCGACGCTCGACACCTCCTGGGCCACGTCGCGCCGCTCCCAGGCCGCGACCGAGAAGCCGGCCTCGGCCAGGCGCAGGGCACACGCCAATCCCGACACGCCGGTCCCGACGACCAGCGCGTCGCATCGTTCGCCGGCGCTCACTCGGGCTCGAGCGTCGCGCAGAGCGGGAAGCCGGACGGTCGCGCGGTGGAGCGGATCTGCTCGACGTACAGCTCCGCGCGTTCGAAGCTCGTGATCTCGACGATCGCCGAGCCCGTGTCGTGGACCTCGTGGGTGAGCCGCACCGCCTCGCGCCGTTCCTTGTGGAACAGCCGCACGAGGAGGTCGATCACGAACTCGAAGGTCGTGACGTCGTCGTTGAGCAGGATCACCTTCCAACGCGGCGCGACGCGGGACTCGACGCGCGTCTCGACTTCCGGCAGCAGGGTGGGAGCCGCGGCCATGCCCCGATTCTAGCGAGCAGGCCCGGCGGCGGGCGGAGCCGGCCTCTCCCGCCGGGCAGCGCATCCCATTCCCGGGCCTGGACACTACGATTCCGGCCTTGGACGCCACCCGCCACCTCCGGGGGAGCACCGTCGCCGCGCTCCTCGCGCTGGTCGCCAGCGGCTGCTCGATCGAGCGCTACGCGACCGGCAAGGTCGCCGACGCCCTGGCAGCGACCGGCGGCACGTTCGCGTCCGACGAGGACGTCGAGCTGGTGCGCGACGCCTCGCCCTTCGGGCTGAAGCTCATGGAGAACGTGCTCCAGTCCCAGCCCGAGCACCAGGAGCTGCTCACGGCGCTGGCGCGCGGCTTCACGCAGTACGCCTACGCGTTCGTGGCCCAGGACGGCGACGCCGCCGAGTCGGAGAGCCTGGAGCGCGCCGAAGCGCTGCGCGAGCGGGCGCGCAAGCTGTACCTGCGCGGCCGCGAGTACGGGCTGCGCGCCCTGGAGGTCGCCCGACCCGGCTTCCGCGCCGCGCTCTCGGCCGATCCCGGGGCCGCGGCGGGGCGCTTGGCGCGGGCGCAGATCGAGGCGCTCTATTGGACGAGCGCGGCCTGGGGCGCGGCGCTGGCCTTGTCCAAGGATCGTCCCGAGGCGGTCGCGGACCAACCGGCGCTGGAGGCGCTGCTCGATCGCGCGCTCGCGATCGACGAGGCCTACGGGGAGGGTGCGCTGCGCGCGCTGCTCGTGTCCTACGAGCCGGCGCGCATCGGCGGCGAGCGCGGCGCGGCCGAGCGCGCGCGGGGGCATTTCACGCGTGCGGTCGCGCTCTCGCGGGGTCTCTCCGCGGGGCCGTACGTGGCGCTGGCCGAGACCGTCGCGGTCGCCGAGCAGGACCGCGCCGCCTTCGAGCGCCTGCTCGCGGCGGCGCTCGCGATCGACGTCGACGCCGCGCCCCCGCGCCGCGTCGAGAACCTGGTCCAGCAACGGCGCGCGCGCTGGCTCCTGGCGCGCGCCGACGAACTGTTCCTGGAATGAGGAGCCGGGACGCACGCTCATGATCGCCACGCTCCTCCTCGGGTTCCTGCCCGCGCTGACCTCGGCCGCGACCTGCGCCGAGCCCGCCCCGGTGCTCCAGCAGAAGCGGACGCTCAAGCTCGCGACGCTGGTCCCCAAGGGCTCGAGCTACCACAAGTCCCTGCAGGCCATGGGCGAGGCCTGGCGGTCCGGACCGGAGGGCGGCGCGGCCCTCACGATCTACCCCGACGGGACCATGGGCGGCGAGGCCGACATGGTGCGGCGCATGCGCGCCGGTCAGCTCCAGGCGGCCATGATCAGCGTCACGGGGCTGCGCGAGATCGACCCGGCGGTCACGGCGCTCCAGAACCTGCCGCTCGTGTTCGACGACCTGGACGAGGCCGCCGCGGTGCGGGCCGCGCTGTTGCCGCGGCTCGAGCGGGCGCTCGCGGAGCGCGGCTTCGTGGCGCTGTTCTTCGGCGACGTGGGCTGGGTGCGGTTCTTCACGAAGAACGCCGTGCGCACGCCGGACGACATGCGGCGCGTGAAGCTCTTCACCTGGTCGGGCTCGACCGAGCAGGCCGACTTCATGAAGTCGATGGGCTGGAGCCCGGTGCTCTTGGAGTCGGCCGACATCCTGCCGGGGCTCCAGACGGGGCTCATCGAGGGCGCCCCGGTCGTGCCCTACTTCGCGCTCAAGGGGCAGTTCTTCGGCGTGGCGAAGCACATGCTGGAGATCGACTGGGCGCCGCTGGTGGGCGCGCTGGTCGTGACGCGCAAGGCCTGGGACGAGCTGCCGCCGGCGCTGCGCGAGCACTGCGCGCGCGCGGCGCTCGAGGCCGGGGCCAAGATCACCGCCGACAGCCGCCGCGAGAACGACGAGGCCGTCGAAGCCATGCGCAAGCGCGGCCTCACCGTGCAGCCCATGACGCCCGAGCTCAAGCGCACCTGGCGCGCCTTCATCGAGCCGATCTGGCCCAAGCTGCGCGGCCTCGACGTGCCCGCGGACCTCTACGACGAGGTCATGCGGCTGCTGGCCGAGCGCCGGTCGGCCAAGTGACGACCGCGGCCGCCGGGCCGGCCGCGGCGCGGCCGCGCGTGCTGCGCGTAGTGCGCGGGCTGGAGAACCTGGTCCTGGCGCTGTCGCTCGCCGCGATCGCGATCCTGCCGGTGGCCGAGATGCTGCTGCGCTCCGCGGGCGCCGCCGGCATCCCGGGGGCCAGCACGATCACGCAGCACCTCGTGCTGGTCGTCGGCATGGCCGGCGGTGCGATCGCCGCGCGCGAGCGGCGCATGCTGGCGCTCTCGACGGTCGAGAACTTCCTCACGGGTCGCTGGCGCAGCGGCGCGCACCTCGTGACGCTCGCGCTGGCGTCCGGCGTCGCGGCCTGGCTGGCGGTCGCGGGCTGGATGTTCGTGGCGGACGAGCGCGAGTTCCCGCGCGACCTGGCCTGGGGCGTCCCGCTGTGGGTCGTCCAACTGGCGATCCCGGCTGGCTTCGGCCTGGTCGCCGCGCGCCTGGCGTGGAGCGCCGCGGAGACGCTGCGCGGACGCTTCCTCGCGCTCTCGATCGCTGCCGGCGTGATCGCGCTGGGCGCGTTCGGGCCCGCCGATCCGGCGGGCCTCGTGACCCCGGCGCTCGTGCTCCTGGGCCTGGCGACGCTGCTCGGCGCACCGATCTTCGTGACGCTGGGCGGCGCGGCGCTGATCCTGTTCTGGGGCGCGGGCGAGCCGATCGCCTCGATCCCGATCGACCACTACCGGCTGGTCACGAACCCGAGCCTGGCCTCGATCCCGCTCTTCACGCTGGCCGGCTACTTCCTGGCCGAGGGTGGCGCCTCGCGGCGGCTCCTGGCGCTGTTCCAGGCCGCCTTCGCCGGGTTCCGGGGTGGGCCGGCGCTCGTGACCGTGCTCGTGTGCGCGTTCTTCACGACCTTCACCGGCGCGTCGGGCGTCACGGTGCTGGCGCTCGGCGGGCTGCTGCTCCCGATCCTCCTCTCCTCGGGCTACCGCGAGCGGCCGGCGCTGGGGCTGGTCACGGGCGCGAGCTCGCTGGGCATGCTGTTCCCGCCCTGCCTGCCGATCGTGCTCTACGCGATCGTCGCGCAGCAGCCGATGGGGGACATGTTCCTGGGCGGCCTCCTGCCCGGCTGCGTGCTCGTCGCGGTCACGGTCGCCTGGGGCGTGCGCGCCGGGCCGCCGGCCGGGCCGCGCGCCCCGCTCGACCTGGCGCGCGCGCGCCGCGCCGCGTGGGACGCCAAGTGGGAGCTCATGCTGCCCGTGGTGGCCGTCGGTGCGCTGTTCAGCGGCTTCGCGACGCCGGTCGAGGCGGCCGGCATCACGGCCCTCTTCGCCGGGTTCACGCAGGTCGTCGTGCACCGCGACATCGCGCCCGTGCGCGGCGTGGCCCGAGTGCTCGGCGAGTGCGGGCTCGTGATCGGCGGCGTGCTGCTCATCCTGGGCGTCGCGTTGGCCTTCACGAACTGGCTGGTGACCGCCGACGTGCCGAGCGTGCTCCTCGAGGGCGTCACGGCCCGCGTCGAGTCGAAGTGGGCCTTCCTGCTGCTCCTCAACCTCTTCCTGCTGCTCGTCGGCTGCCTGATGGACGTCTACTCGGCGATCGTGGTCGTCGTGCCGCTGGTCGTGCCGCTGGGCGAGCACTACGGCATCCACCCGATCCATCTGGGCATCGTGTTCCTGGCGAACCTGGAGCTCGGCTACCTGACGCCGCCGGTGGGCATGAACCTGTTCCTCGCGAGCTACCGACTGGGGAAGCCGTTGGTCGAGGTCTACCGGGCGGTGCTGCCAGTGCTCGTGGTCCTGATCGTCGGGGTGCTGGCGATCACGTATCTGCCGGCGCTCTCGACCTGGCTGCCGGAGCTCCTGGGCAGCAGCCGCTGAGGGCTAGGCCTGCACGGTCGCCAGGCGCTCCTCGAGCTGCGCCAGGAACCAGCTCGTGTCCACGAAGCGCTCCGGGGTCGCGAAGCCGCGCGGCGCGCCGCGGCCGCTGGCCATGTGATGCGCCACGATCGTGATGCCCCAGCAGGTCGTGAGCTCCATCGCCGCGAAGCGCGTGGCGCGGTCGGCCGGCACGTCGAGCCGCAGCTCGTGGACGCGCCGCAGCGGGCCCGCGCGCGCCGTCCCGCGGACCGAGAGGATCAGCCGGTCGCGATCCCGGGCCGGGTCGTAGGCGAGCGCCGGATCCGACGCCAGGCGCAACGCCAGCTCGCGGTCGCGCTGCTCGTCGCCGGCCAGGTGCCCGAGCGTCCGCCAGCCCTGCACGAGCCCCCAGTGTCCGTCGTAGCGGATCGTGCGGTAGTCGTAGTCCTTGACGCCCGCGCGCGCCAGGAAGCGCACGACCTGCGGCGAGTTGTTCGACGTGGGCGCGCACTCGAGCCCTGCGTCGAAGCGCTCGATGGAGGACAGCGCCGGCTCCAGCACCAGGCGTCCGCCGCGCAGCGCGGGCACGGCGCCGGAGTACTCCGAGATCAGCCCTTCCGGGCTGAAGACCAGCTTGTAGCCGAGCGGATTGAGCGCGGGATCCGGCCGCACGAGGGGCAGCCCGCCACAGCGCACGCGCACCTCGTCGCAACCGTGCGCGCGCGCCAGGTGGACCGCCAGCACGTTCGAGATCCCGGGCGAGACGCCGCAATCGGGGACGACCGGGACCTCACAGCGGCGCGCCAGCGCCTCCTGTCGGGCCACGACGGCCGGGTTGCCGCCCAGGTCGCAGAACGGCACGCGCGCGGCGAGCGCGCGGCGCGTGAGCTCGACGTTGGCCGAGTAGGGCGCGCACGAGAGGGCCGCGTCGGCGTCCGCGAGCTCCGTCGGGCCGGCGTCGGCGCGGAACCTCAGACGCGTGGCACGCTGGCCGAGCAGCCGCGTGAGCCGTTGCTTCGCGCCCCGCGCGCGCGCGGCGTCGGGCTCGACGACCAGCACGGAGCGGGCCTCGCCGTGGAGCACGAGGTCGTGGACGGCGGCGGTGCCCTGGCGGCCGGCACCGAAGACGACGTAGGCGTGGCGGGTCACGGGGCGGGACTCGGGCTGGGCACGGACCGCCGGGACTCTAGCGCGCGCGAGGCCGCAGTTCCCGGCTGCCGCGACCGGCGCTCCTCGCGCATACTCGGAGGCGGCGCGGCGCGAGACCGCGCCCCCCCCCCTGCGACCCCGGCTCTCCCCATGACGCGACTGCTCCCCGGCCTCGCGGCCGCCGCCCTGTCGTTCCCTGCGGTCTCCGCCGCCCACGAGGCCCCGCCGGCCGCCGCGGCGTCGAGCGCGCGCGCGCCGGAGGGCGCGCTGGAGCGCGCGCTGGCGGAGTGGCGCGCGCGCCACGGCGCCGCCTGGCGCGCGCACCTGGACGCGAGCACCGGCCGGCTCGAGTTCCTGTTCGGCGGCTCGGCGGCGCCGTCGCGCGCGCCCGCCGCGGACGAGGACTTCGAGGACTTGGCGCGCGAGGCCGTCGCGGCGACGCACGCGCTGCACGGCATCGCGTCCGAGGAACTCGTGCTCGACGCGGTGCGCTTCCTGCCGCTGGCCCAGATCGGCAGCACGGACAAGCTCGCCGTGCGCTTCGTGCAGCGCGTGGGCGGGCTGCCCGTGGAGGCCGGGACGCTGAGCTGCGTGTTCGACACGCGCGGGCGGCTCGTCGCGTTGCAGGCCCAAGGCGTGCCCGAGGCCCGGCGCATCGAGCTCCAGCCGTCGCTCCCGCCCGAGCGCGCGCGCGCGCTGGCGGCCGCTGCCTTCGGGCGCGACGAGGGCGAGCTCGCGAGCTCCGTGTCGGGCGCGACGCTCACGATCACGAGGGCGCGCGGCGGCGCGCTGGCTTGGCGCGTCGAGGTCCGCAGCGAGCTCGAGGGCGCCATGCCGGTGGGTCGAGCCTACTGGATCGACGCGCACGACGGGGACGTGCTCGACTCCCACGCGACCGTGCACCAGCTCGAGGTGCGCGGCACCGTGCGCGCGCTGGTGTCCCCGGGCCTGCAACCCGACACCGCGGCCAACCCCGAGGTGGCGACGCCCATGCGTCACGTGCGGGTCTCGAGCTCCGCCGGCACGGTCACGACCGACGCTGCCGGCCAGTTCTCCTTCCCCGGCGTGAACAACTCGCTGCAGGTGACCGTGGGCTTCGCCGGCCCCTTCAACAACGTCCAGAACGTGGCCGGCGCCGAGTACACGCTGACCGCGACCCTGCCCGCGAACCAGGACAACGTCCTGACGATGAACCCGTCCTCCGCGGCCCAGGTCACCGCGCAGGGCAACGCGTTCCACCACGTGAACCTGCTGCGGGATTGGATCCGCTCGATCGTCCCCACGGACGCCACGGCGGACTTCGTGATGAACGCCAACGTGAACCTGAGCCAGACCTGCAACGCCTACTTCGACGGCGGATCGACCAACTACTTCCTGTCCGGCGGTGGCTGCGTGAACACGGCCTACTCGACCGTGGTGGCCCACGAGAACGGGCACTGGCTCAACGTGCGCTACGGCACGGGCAACGGCATGGACGGGATGGGCGAGGGCAACGCCGACGTCTTCGCCATGTACCTGTACGACACGCCGGTCGTGGGCCAGGGCTTCTGCGGCACGAACTGCCACATCCGCACGGGCCTCAACACGCGGCAGTTCTGCGGCGACCTGTCGCCCTCCTGCTACGGGCAGGTGCACGCGGACGGCGAGGTGTGGATGGGCGCGGCCTGGAAGATCCGCGCACGGCTCGGCGCGCACCTGGGCGACGCGGCCGGCGACCTGGCGGCGAACACGCTGTTCCTGTCCTGGATGAACGCCTTCGATCAGGGCGCGATCCGCTCGGTCATCGAGAGCCAGTGGCTCGCCCTGGACGACGACGACGGCAACCTGAACAACGGCTCGCCGCACTACCTGCAGATCGACGGCGGCTTCCGCGAGCAGGGCTTCCCCGGCTTCGAGCTGCGTCCGGTGACGATCGAGACGGTCACGCTGGTGCCGGACGCACCCGCTGACGTCGGGCCGTACGGCGTGGACGCGGCGATCGCGGTCCACTTCCCCGGGGCCACGCTCGCGGGTGCGAGCCTGCACTGGCGCGTGAACGGAGCGCCCTTCGTCGAGACGCCGCTCGTGCCGCAGGGCGGCACCTGGTGCGCGGCCGCGATCCCGCCGGTCGCGGCTCCGGCGCAGGTCGACTACTACCTGACCGCGTCCGATTCCCTCGGCAACGCGCTGCGCTGGCCGAGCCCGATGGGCTTCCACGGGTTCCGCGTGGGCAGCGCCGTGCCGTTCGCGAGCTTCGACTTCGAGTCCGGGCCCGCCGGCTGGACGCACGCGTCGTACGGCGACACGGCCAACTCCGGGGACGAGTGGCAGCTCGGCGCGCCCGGCGGTCGCTTCGGCGACGAGGGCATGCCCGGCGGCGTGGTCTCCTGGCGCGACCCTGCGGCGGCTTGGAGCGGCACGAACTGCTGGGGCTACGACCTGGGCAACGGGTCGAACGGCAAGTATGGCACGAACATCCACGTCTGGCTGCGCTCGCCCGCGATCGATTGCACGGAGGCGCGCGGCACGCGCCTGTCGTTCCGCCGCTGGCTCAGCGTGCAGTACGGCGTGGCCGACCAGGCGCGCGTGCGGGTCAACGGGCAGGTCGTGTGGTCGAACCCGGCCTCGCAGCACCTGCTCGAGCAGGCGTGGAGCCTGCAAGAGCTCGACATCTCGGCCCTGGCTGACGGCCAGCCCGCCGTGCAGGTCGAGTTCGAGCTCCAGAGCGACGGCAGCGTGCAGCTCGGCGGCTGGAACGTCGACGACGTCGTGCTCTCGCGCCTGGGACCGGCCGCGGGCGGCTGCCTGGCCCCGACCACCTATGGACCGGGCAAGCTGCACTCCGGAGGCACGGTGGCCGTGCTCGAGGCGCTGGGCGAGCCGAGCGCGCTGTTCGGCCCCTTCCAATTGCGGCTCGACTCGGCCGTGCCGCTGCGGCCGGCGATGGTGTACTCCTCGCACGCCCCGGCCTCGACGCCGCTCCTGGGCGGCACGCTGCTCATCGCGCAGCCCTTCGCGCGCGAGGTCGCCTGGACCACCGACGCCCTGGGGGACGCGAGCGCGACCTACACGGTCCAACCGTTCCAGGTCGGCACGACGCGCTTCTTCCAGTGCGTCTTCCGCGACCCCGCCAGCCCGGACGGGACCGGGCTGGGCTTCTCGCGCGCCTTGCGCGTCAGCTTCTGTCCTTGACGGGCGAGCGCCTCAGCGTGCGAGTCCCATGAGCGCCAGCACGCGCTCGGGCACGGACTCCATCGCGACGACGCCGTCCGCGGGCTCGCCGCCGCAGCGCGCGAAGGGCTCCGAGGCCAGGAATACCGGGCCGTCCGCGGGATCGTCCGGCAGCCGGCCGTGGCTGCCGCGCACCAGCGACGCATCCAGCGGGATCACGTCCATCAGGTAGCGGAAACCCAGCTTCTTCTGGACCAGGCGGCGCGCCACGCGCAGCGCGGGCAGCGCGAGCCGCGGGTCCACGAACAGCTCGCACGGGTCGTAGCCGGGCTTGCGGTGGATGTCGACGGTGCGCGCGAAGTCGGGCTCGCCCGCGGGGTCCGACCAGTAGTAGTACGTGAACCACGCGCCGCGCTCGGCGACCAGCACGAGGTCTCCGCTGCGCGCGTGCAGCAGGCCCGCGCGTTCCAGCTCCGCGCCGGCCAGCACGCGCTCCACGCCCGGCAAGCTCGCGAGGACCTCGCGCGCCGCGTCGAGCGCGCCGGCCCCGCGGCAATAGACGTGCGCCACCTGGTGGTCGGCGAGCGCGAAGGCGCGGCTCCCGAACACGTCGAGCACGTCTCCGGCGGGCGTGGGGCGCGCGACCAGCAGTCCCGCGTCGCGCAGGGCGCGGTTCACGTGCACGGGGCGCTCGACGGCGTCGATGCCGTACTCGCTGACGACCACGACGCGCGTGCCCGTGGCCGCGGCGGCGCGCAGCAGGTCGCCCACGACGCCGTCGATCTCCGCCACCGCGCGGCGCGCGCGGGCGTCGTCGGGCCCGCAGCGCTGGAAGTCGTAGTCGAGGTGGGGGAGGTAGGCCAGCGTCAGCGCCGGCCGCTCCTCGCGCAGCGTCCAGAGCGTGGCGTCGGCGATCCAGCGGCTGGAGGGCAAGCCCGATTTGGGTCCCCAGAAGTCGAAGAACGGGAACGGGCCCAGGGCCGCCGCCAGCCGCTCGCCGTAGCACGCGGGCCAGGAGTACGTGGCCGGGATCTTGCGCCCGTCGGCCGGGTAGAAGGGTCGCGGCGTGATCGACAGGTCGACCGCGGCGCCCAGGTTCCACCACCAGAAGAGCTTGGCGACCCGCGCCCGGGGATCGCGCTGCTTGACGAGTTCGTAGAGCTTCGCGCCGGAGACGAGCGCGTTCGATTGGCGCCACAGCGCGACCTCTCCGCTGTCGCGCGCGTACCAGCCGTTGCCGACCGCGCCGTGCCCCGAGGGCGGAAGCCCGGTCAGCATGGTGGCCTGGGCGGAGCACGTCACCGCAGGCAGCACCGTGGTCATCGGCGCGCGCGCCGCGAGCGAGCGCAGGTGGGGCGTCGCGTCCGACAGGAGGCGCGTCGTGAGCCCCACGACGTCGATCAGGAGCACCGGCTGCATGCGGGCGGCGGATGCTAGCATCGCCGGGATGCTGGACCGGTTGTGGGGTCTCTTCCGCGG
This sequence comes from Planctomycetota bacterium, assembly GCA_016795205.1. Classification (GTDB taxonomy): domain Bacteria; phylum Planctomycetota; class UBA1135; order UBA1135; genus JAEUHZ01. The sequence continues at coordinate 62,615 of JAEUHZ010000011.1, forward strand.
CAAGCCCGCGCTGGTGCGCGGCACGGCGCGGCTCGCCGAGGGGCAGGCCAAGCAGGTCGAGTTCGGGGACGTGCTGGCGGGCGGGAAGGCCGTGCTCCTGTGCCGCGTGGACGGGGAGCTGCACGCCCTCGACACCCGCTGTCCGCACGAGGGCGGCCGCCTGATCGAGGGACCGCTCGTCGAAGGTCGGCTGGCGCTGTGCCCGCTCCACAACTACACGTTCGAGCCGAAGACCGGCCGCGTGGTGCGCGGCTCGTGCGGGAAGGCGACCGTCTACCGAGTGCGGGAACGGGACGGCGACGCGGAGGTCTGGATCTGAACTCCGGCGCAGGCCGGCGCGGCGCGCGGTATCGTCGCGCGCCATGACGACCCCCATCCGCATCCTGGCTTTCGCCGGGAGCCTGCGCCGCGACTCCTGGAACAAGAAGCTCGTGCGCGTCGCCGCGCAGGGCGCGCGCGACGCCGGCGCCGAGGTCAGCGAGCTCGACCTGAAGGAGCTCGACTTGCCGCTCTACGACGGTGACCTGGAGCGCGCCAGCGGTCTGCCGGCCGGCGCGCAGCGCTTCAAGCAGCTCCTGCGCGCGCACCACGGGTTCCTGGTGGCGAGCCCCGAGTACAACTCCTCGATCTCGGGCGTGCTCAAGAACGCGATCGACTGGGCCACGCGGGCCGAGCCGGGCGAGCCGGCGCTGGCGGCCTTCGACGGCAAGGTGGCGGGACTGCTCTCGGCCTCGCCGGGTCCCTTCGGTGGCGTGCGCGGGCTGCTCACGGTGCGCGCGATCCTGTCCGGGATCCGCGTGATCGTGGCGCCCGACCAGACCTTGGTCCCCAAGGCCCACGAGGCCTTCGACGCGGAGGGCCGTCTGACCGACGCGCGCCACGCGGAGTCCGCGCAGCGCGTCGGCGCGCGGGTCGTCGACCTGGCTCGCGCGCTGTCCGCCGCGCGCTGACCGGGGCCGGCGGGGCCTTCGCGACCCGCGTCCGTGCGCGGCCCCGCTGGGTGGGTGCGCGCGGAAGCGTTTTCCGGGCGGCGACCGCCGCGTGCTGGGGGGCGCCCGGGTCCGCCGGGCCGTCTTCGGATCGGCGTGAGCGTGCGTCGATGGTGCCGAGCGAGCCGCCATGCTCCCGCCCTACGTCCATCCACCGCGTGCCGTGCGAGCGCGCCGGTCGGGCTTCTCGCTGGTCGAGATCGTCCTGGTGCTCGCCATCCTGAGCGTGGCGTCGGCCATGTACGCGCAGACCGTGGCCTCGTCGCGACGCCTCGACCCCATCGCGCAGGAGACCGCGATCGCCGCGGAAGCCGCGCGCATCGCCTTGGAGCGCCTGCGGGCCGTGCCGCCCGAGCGCCTGCTCGCGACGTTCGACGACGATCCCGGGAACGATCCCGACGGCGCCGGCACGGCGCCCGGCGCCCGGTTCGCGGTCGAGGGCCTCGCTCCCAGCGCGGCGGGCGTCCCGGTCGGCCGCTACGTGTTTCCCCTGGTCGAGGGCCGACTCGCGGAGGACTACGTCGACGCCCTGCTGGGCCTCCCGCGCGACCTGAACGGGGACGGCCTGGTCGACTCCGGCGATCACCGCGCGGACTGGGTGATCCTGCCCATCGAAGTGCGCCTGGAATGGAGCCCGCGTGGGTCCATGTCGGCGACGCGCGACTTCTCCCTCTACACCATGATCCCCAGGCTATGACGCGCGCGCCTCGCCAGGGATTTGAGCGCGGGTTCACGCTGCTCGAGCTGGCCGTGGCGCTCGTGCTGCTCGCGCTCGTGATCGGCAACGTCTACACGGTGCTGGGCGGGACCACGCGCGACGTCGGCGCGCGCAGCGCCGAGTTCGAGGCCGAGGCGCAGGCGCGGCGCGCGCTCGATCGCATCGCCATGGCGCTCGTCGGCAGCTACGAGCGCACGCTGTTCGAGGGCGCCGAGAGCCCGGACTCGCGTCCGCTGATCAACTACGAGGAGTTCCTGGGCATGGGCGACCCCGACGGCGACGGCGTCCCGCAGGAGGTCTTCAGTCCGCTCATGCGGATCGCGCTGACCGCGCAGTCGGGCGGCGAGGTGACCTGGTACGAGAGCCCGGGCGAAGCCGGCGAGCGGCGCGTGGTGTGGGTCAAGGACGTGCCCCAGTTCGCGCAGGGCGAGATCCCGGGCAATGGCGTCGACGACAACGGCAACGGCTTGGTCGACGAGTCTGGTCTGGCGTTCGTCAAGGAGGGCCGCTCCGTGCGGATCCTGCTCTCCGTGCGGCGCTCGAACGGGCAGGGCGGCTGGATCGAGAAGCAGCTCCAGACGGTCGTGACGTGCAGGAACTGAGGTGAAGCCATGATGCTCACGAGGCGCGCAAGCAGAGTCCACGGACGCCGAGGCAGCGCGATGCTGGCCGCGTTGCTCGTCGTGTTCGCCGTGTCGACGCTGACGATGATCCACATCCAGCTCGACCTCTCGAAGGCGCACGAGCAGCGCGGCGCGGTCGACACGAAGCGCGCCTTCTACGTGGCCGAGGCCGGCCTGGCCGAGGCCTACTACGGCGTCGTCACCGGCCGCAGCGGCAACGTGGGCACCGAGGATGAGCCGGCGCGCTTCGCGAACGGCATCTTCTGGACCACGGCCAAGGAGGAAGGCCTGGGTCGGGTCACCCTGACCAGCACGGGCATGTGCGGGGCGGGCCGCGCCACGCTGGCGCTGGTGATCGAGCGCACCAGCCGCTCGGTCGCGTCGCTGGGGTTCTTCGGCGACCACTGGCTGGTCATGGAAGCGGATGCGACGGTCGACTCCTACGACTCGTCCGAGGGTCGCTACGCGCTGCCGATCCTGCCCGTGGGCGGGCCGCTGCCCGATGGCGCACGCGTCGGCAGCAACCAGGACCTGACCATCGGTCAGGGCTGCAAGGTGCTCGGCGACGCGCGGCCCGGACCGGCCGGGATCCTGGTGCGCGACGGCAGCGCTGTGGTCGCGGGCAGCACGTCGCCCTACGAGCTCTCGAACGAGATGCCGCCCATCGAGGTGCCGACTTTCGAGAACCTGGGCGCGATCGCCACCACGCTGCTGCGGCCGATCGGCACGATCGCCGCTGGCGAGAAGGCCTACGACACGATCCGGGTGACGACCGGCACCACGCTGACGATCAAGGGTCCGGCGCGCGTGGTCGTCTCGGACCTGGTCGTCGACGCGCTGGGGCAGCTCGTCTTCGACACCACGAACGGCCCGATCGAACTGTACGTGACCGACTGGCTGGCCTGGCTCCCCGGCTCGCTGGTCTCGACGTCGTCGCAGGACCCGCGTTCGGTCTCGATCCTGGTGACCGCCAGCGTGGTCAAGGACCAGGACCGCAACGGCACGCCCGACCTGCCGGTCATCCTGGGCGCCAGCGGCTCGTTGCACGGGACCCTGTACGCGCCACAGGCCGGCGTCAGCCTGCCGAGCACGCTGCAGGTCTTCGGCGCCGTCGGGGCCAAGTACCTGCTCGTGAAGGCCGGGGCCAAGCTGCACTTCGACACCTCACTGCTCGAGGCCAGCGAGGAGGAGGGGGCCCTGCCGCGGCTCGTCGGCTGGCGGCTCGTCGAGCTGCCCAACGTGCCGGTCGTGAAGCTGCGCTACGACGCGCTCCGCTCGCTGCTCCAGCAGGGAGTCGACGTGAAGCTGGGCTCGACGGCGCACTTCGACATCGGAGTCCTGGACACGCCCTGACCCATGACCGCGCTCCTCCCACCGGGCTGCGGCGTGCGGGCCGCGCTCGCTGCGGGCTGCCTCGTGGCGCTGCTCCTCGCGCCGCTCGCGGCGCAGGAACGGCGTGCCGCCGTCCGCACGCCGGCGGCGGTCTTCGCCGAGGTCATGGAGGCGCGGCGCGCGGCTGACGCCACCGCCACCGAGGCCGCGGCGTCCGAGCTCGCCGCGTGGCCGCGGCTCGACGTCCTGCCGATCCTGATCGCCGCGGCCGACCCGGCGCGCGGCAAGGAGTCGTGTGGCGCGGCGCTCGCGGTCCTGGAGCGCATGGGGCTCGCGGACGACGCCGCGTTCGCCGCCTCGCTGCTGCAGCCCGGCCTCGAGGAGGACCTGCGCCGGGCCCTCGTGGGCCTGGCGCGCCGCGACGCGCGCACCCTGGCGGCGTTGGAAGCGTTGCTGCGAACCGTGAGCAGCTCGGCGCGCGTGGCCTTCGTGCGCGCCGTCGAGGACCTGCGCACGCCGGCCGCCGCCGTGTGGCTCGCGCGCTGCGCGGAGCGCGCGCCGGATGTGCGCGGCGAGGCGCTGGCGCGCCTCGGTCGGCTCGGCGAGGCCCTGCCGCTCGGGGCGCCCGCGGAGGCGCTGGACGCCGTGCGGTCGCTCCTGGCCGGCGTGGAGACGCGGGCCCTGCGCGACGCGGTCGTGGCCTGCGGCCGCCTGGAGGACGGGGACGCCGTCCCGTTGCTCATCGCGCTGCTCGGCGACGAGGACCGCGGCCTGTCCGCCGACGCGGCCTGGTCGCTCCAACGCATCACCGGGCTCGCCCTGCGCGACCGCCGGGACCGCTGGGAGCACTGGTACCAGTCCGAGGCCGAGTGGTGGCGCGAGCGCTCCGACCGCGCCTTCGCGGCGCTGGACTCCGGGGACGCGGCAGTGCGCACGCGCGCGATCCTCGAGCTCTCCGGGCGCCGCACCGCGCGCGAGCAACTCGCGCAGCGCCTCACGCCGTTGCTGGAGGACCGCGACCCGGAGGTGGCGCGGCTCTCGGCCTGGGCCTTGGGAGTGCTGCGCACGAAGGCCGCGGTGCCGGCGCTCCTCGCCGCCCTGGAGCAGGCCGAGACGCCCGCGTCCGGGGAGGCCTGGAAGGCCCTGCGCGCCATCGCCCGGAAAGATCTTCCGCGCGAGCCGGCGGCCTGCCGCGCCGCGCTCGGGCTGTGAGGCCGCGCTCAAGCGGCCTGCCCGGATCGTTCGATCCCTCACTACCCGCTTTCGCGCGCCTCGCGCGTCGCTCGCACCCCCATGCCGAAGCACGAACAGCGCCGCGACCGCCTCGTCCGGCCCCGCCTGCAACTGCGCCTGATCATGGCGTTCCTGGCCGTGGCCGCGACCGCGCTCTTGTTCCAGTTCGCGCTGTTCGCCAGCGCGATCGCGACCGTGGCGGCCGACCTGCCGCAGGACGGCCGCGTGCTGCTCGAGCAGTCGACCAGCCTGTCGCTCGTCATCCTGGCCGTCTCGTTGGGCGTGCTGCTGCCCCTGTGCTTCTTCGTCGGCGTGCTCGTGACCTTCCGCGTCGCCGGCCCCCTGTACCGCTTCGAGAAGCACCTGGAGGCCGTCGCGCGCGGCGAGGACCCGGGCACCTGCCGGATCCGCAAGGGCGACGAGCTGCACGAGTTCTGCGACGTGCTGAACTCCGCGCTGAACCGCGTGCGGGAGCGCGGCGCCTTCCGCGAGCTCCAGGCCGAGCCCGCGACGGTCGACGAGGCCGCCTGAGTGCGGCCGGGGTCCCGCGTGTCGCTGCGCGCCAAGATCGTCCTGATCCTCGCGGCGATCGTCGCGGTCTACGCCGCCGTGGACCACGTCGTGCAGCGCACGCTGGTCTTCAAGAGCTTCGTCCAGCTCGAGGAGCAGGCGGCGCGCGCCGACCTCAAGCGCGTCCTGAGCGCCATCGACGGCGAGCGCGACCACCTCGCGCGCACCTGCAAGGCCGCGGCGTCGTCCGAGGAGACCTACCGCTTCGCGGCCGAGGGCAACGCGCACGCGCTCGAGACGAGCATCCTGCCGCAGGCCTTCCGGGGCGACGATCTGAGTCTCTTGTTCGTGTGCGATCCGCGTGGCCGGGTGGTGTGGGGCGGCGCGCGCGACCTGCGCCGTCCAGGGAAGCCCGAGATCGCCCTGCGGGACTTCCCGGCGCGGCAGCTCTCGCCGGTGCACCCGCTCATGCCGGCGCCGGGCCGCCCCCGGGCCTCGGGCCTGCTGCTCACCGAGATCGGTCCGATGCTGGTCGCGTCCGAGCCGATCACGGGCTCGGACGCCGAGGCCGAACCGCGTGGGGTCTTGATCCTGGGCAAGCCGCTGGACGCGCCGTTGGTCGAGCGCCTGGCCCGGCAGAGCGGCGTTCCGTTCGCCGTGTGGCCGATCGACTCCTCCTCCCTGCCGCCCGACCTGGAGGCCGTGCGGGACGAGGTCGCCGCCGCGGCGACGCTCACGCCGGAGCTGCAGGTCCCGGTGCTCCGTCCGGTCGACGAGGAGCGCTTGGCCGCCTTCGGCGGGATCTCGGACGTCCGTGATCAGCCGATCCTGCTGACGCGCGCCGAGGTCTCGCGCGACATCACGGGCAGCGGGGCGCGCGCGGTCCGCTACGCGCTGACGTCGACGATCGCCGCGGGGGTGCTGCTGCTGCTCGTGCTGCTGAACCTGCTGCAGCGCGCGGTCCTGACGCCCATCGGGGCCCTGACCCGGCACGCCACCGAGATCAGCAGCAGCGAGGACTTCACCCGCCGCATCGGGTCCGATCGCACGGACGAGATCGGTGTCCTGGCCCGCGAGTTCGACGGGCTCATCGGCCGCATCGAGCAGTCGCGCGCCGATCTGGTGAAGGCCGCGCGCGCGGCGGGCATGTCGGAGATCGCGACGGGCGTCCTGCACAACGTGGGCAACGTCCTGAACAGCGTGAACGTCAGCGCGAACCTGGTCGCCGAGCGCGTGCGCGGCTCGGCCTCGAACGACCTGGCCAAGGTCGTGAAGGTGCTGGAGCCCCACGCCGATGACCTGCCCGGGTTCCTGGCACGCGACCCCAAGGGCCGCGCGCTGCTCCCGCTCCTGAAGTCGATCGCGGGCGAACTCGAGGCCGAGCGCGCCCGCGTGCAGAAGGAGATCAAGTCGATGTGCGATGGCATCGAGCACGTGAAGGAGCTCGTGCAGGCTCAACAGGGCTACGCCGGTCGCTCGGGCGTCACCGAGGTCGTCTCGATCGCGGAGCAGGTCGACGCGGCCCTCTCGTTCACCGGTCAGGCACTCCAAGGTGGCGGCCACATCGAGGTCGTGCGCGAGTACGACCCGCTGCCGGCGTGTCGCATCGATCGCCACCGCCTGATGGAGATCCTCGTCAACCTGATCCAGAACGCGCGACAGGCGACCCAGGAAGCCGGCCGCGATCCGCGCATCGTGCTGCGCGTGCGCGCCCTGGGCCACGCCCGGGTGCGCATCGAGGTCCAGGACAACGGCGTGGGCATCCCCCCCGAGAACCTGGCCCGCATCTTCACGCACGGCTTCACCACCAAGAAGACCGGCCACGGCTTCGGCCTCCACTCGTCCGCGAACGCGGCGCGCGAGATGGGCGCCAGCCTCTCGGCCACGAGCGACGGCCCGGGCCACGGAGCCACGTTCGCGCTCGACCTCACCATCGCAACGCCGGCCAAGGCGGGAGCTGCAGCATGAACGGCGACGTGAACCGGCGGATCCTGGTCATCGACGACAACGCCTCGATCCACGAGGACTTCCGCAAGATCCTGGGCGATCCGGCCCAGTCCGAGAGCGGGCTGGCCGACGCGCGCGCCGCGTTCTTCGGGGACGGGCCCGAGTCCGTCCCGGACATCGAGTACGAGATCGACTCGGCCTACCAGGGCGAGGAGGGGCTGGCGAAGGTCGTCGCGGCGTTGGGCTGCAGCCGACCCTATGCCCTGGCCTTCGTCGACGTGCGCATGCCCCCGGGCTGGGACGGCATCGAGACCCTGGCGCGGATCTTCGAGGCGGACCCCCGGATCCAGGCCGTCATCTGCACGGCGTACTCCGACCACTCGTGGGACGAGATCCGGGCCAGGCTGGGCCGCAGCGATCGCCTGCTGATCCTGAAGAAGCCCTTCGACAACGTCGAAGTCCAGCAGTGCGCCAGCGCGCTCACCGAGAAGTGGAACGCCGAGGCTCGCGAGCGCGAGCGCATCGACGAGGCGCGCGCGGCGGAGCGCGAGGCGCGCGCCTACGCCGCCTCGCTGGCCACCGCCAACCGCGCCCTGGAGACGGCGCGCGCCGCGGCCGTGGCCGCCGCGCAGGCCAAGTCCGAGTTCCTGACGAACATGAGCCACGAGATCCGCACGCCCATGATCGCCATCCTGGGCGCGGCGGAGCTGCTCTCGGACGCCGGCCTGCAGGAGCCCGAGCGCCTGGAGCAGCTCGACTCGATCCGCGGCGAGGGTGGCCGGCTGCTCTCCATCCTGGGGGACATCCTGGACCTGTCCTCGATCGAGTCGGGCCGGCTCCTGGTCGAGAAGCGCGACTGCTCCCCGCGCACCGTCGTCGAGGAGGCCCTCGCGGCGCACGCGCCCGCGGCCGCGAAGAAGGGGCTCGGGCTGTCGCTGGAGTGGGGCCCGTCGGTGCCCGAGCGCCTGCGCACCGACCCGAGTCGCCTGCGGCAGATCCTCGGCCACCTGCTGGACAACGCGGTCAAGTTTACCGAGTCCGGAGCCGTCCGCGTCGCGGGCAGCATGGAAGCCGCGAGCGGCGGCTCGCAGCGCCTGCAGATCACGGTCGCCGACACCGGAATCGGCATCACCCCCGAGCAGCGCACGCGGCTGTTCGAGACCTTCACGCAGGGCGACGCGTCGTTGACGCGCCGGCACGGCGGGACCGGGCTCGGCCTGGCGCTCTCGCGCCGCCTGGCCCACGTCCTGGGGGGCGATCTCGACGTCGACAGCCCCGCGGGCGTGGGGACCTCGTTCAGCCTGAGCTTGCCCTGCGCGCCGCAGGCGCAGCCCGCGCCGGAGCCCGCGGCGCTCGCCGCGGGGACACTCAGCGGCCGCGTGCTCCTGGTCGAGGACACGGCTGCGACGCAGCGCCTCTACGCGCTCTACCTGCAGCGCGCGGGCGCCACCGTGGACGTGGCCTCGGACGGCGCCGAGGGCGCGGCCAAGGCCCTGGAGGCGCAGCGTAGCGGACGCGGCTACGACGTGGTGCTCATGGACATGCAGATGCCCGTGTTGGACGGCTACAGCGCGACGCGCCGCCTGCGCGAAGCGGGCTACGGCCGCCCGATCGTCGCCGTGACGGCGCACGCGCTGGCAGGCGACCGCGAGCGCTGCATCGAGGCCGGTTGCGACGACTACCTCGCCAAGCCCGTCGATCGCGAGCGGCTCGTGCGCGCCTGCCGCGAGTGGATCGGCCGCAGCGTCCCGCCCGCGCTGCCGCGCGTGGCGCCCGAGCGCGCGCCCACGGACCCGAGCCTGCACGGCACCTGACGGCCCGGCGCGGGCTGCGCCCCGCGCCAGCGGCCGCGCGCTCCTCGGATCGGCCCTTGTGATCGAGCGGCCGGGTGCGGAGAATCCGTGGCGTCCGTCCCCGCGCCCTCGAGTCCACGCCGTGCCGTCCGAGCCCTCCCCATGCCTGCGTTGAGCGTCTTCGGTGCGCAGTGGGGAGACGAGGGCAAGGGCAAGCTGATCGACCTCCTGGCCCGCGAAGCCGACGTCGTCGTGCGCTATCAGGGCGGGCCGAACGCCGGCCACACGGTCGTCGTGGGGCGCGAGAAGTACGTGCTGCACCTGATCCCGTCGGGGATCCTGAACCCGGGCACGCTGAACCTGATCGGGAACGGCGTGTCCGTCGACCCGCTCAAGCTGCTCGAGGAGGTCGACGGCCTGCGCGCCCGTGGTGTCCGCGTCGATGGGTCGAACCTGCGCCTGAGCGCCCTGGCGCACGTGATCTTCGAGCACCACCGCGTGATCGACGGGCTCTCGGAGCGTTGGCGGGGCGAGGGGCGCATCGGCACCACCGGCCGCGGCATCGGCCCCTGCTATGCCGACAAGGCGGCGCGCGTGGGCTTGCGCGTGTGCGACCTCCTGGAGCCCGACCTGTGCCGCTCGCGGCTGCGCGCGGCCTTGGCCGAGAAGAACGCGCTGATCGAGCGCGTCCACGGCGCCCAGCCGCTGGAGCTCGACGCGCAACTCGACCGCTACGTCGCGATCGGAGAGCGCCTGCGCCCCTTCGTGGCCGACGCCGGAGCCGAGGCGCGCGCGGCGCACAAGGCCGGCAAGCGACTGCTGTTCGAGGGCGCGCAGGGCGCCATGCTCGACATCGACGCCGGCACCTATCCCTTCGTGACCTCCTCGAACACGGGCGCCAACGGCATCAGCGCCGGCGCGTGCTTCCCGCCGCGCTGGGTCGACCGCGTGGTGGGCATCGCGAAGGCCTACACCACCCGCGTGGGCGAGGGGCCGTTCCCGACCGAACTCGACGACGCGCTCGGCGCCCGGATCCGCGAGCAGGGCAACGAGTACGGCTCGACGACCGGCCGGCCGCGCCGCTGTGGCTGGTTCGACGCGGTGGCCGTGCGCTACGCGCTGGAGCTGTCGGGCGCGGACGGATGGATCGTCACGAACCTCGACGTGCTCTCGGGCTTCGACGAGCTCCAGGTCGCGACCGGCTACGACCTCGGCGGGCAGCGCCTGCGCGACTGGCCGGCGCACCTGCCGTCGATCGAGTCCGCGCGTCCGGTGTACGCCCGCCAGCCGGGCTGGCGCGAGGACCTCACGGCCATGCGCCGCTACGAGGACCTGCCGCTCGCCGCGCGCGCCTACGTCGAGTTCCTCGAGCGCGAGGTCGACGCTCCGGTCCTCATGATCTCGGTCGGCCCCGAACGCGACCAGGTCATCCAGCGCGGGAGGATCCAGCCCACATGAAGAGCGAGCAGCCCGTGCGTCCGGACCTGGGCGGTCCGTTCCCGGCCCACATCGCCATCATCATGGACGGCAATGGCCGCTGGGCCGAGCGCCGCGGGCTGCGCCGCATCTTCGGGCACAAGGAGGGGATCAAGTCCGTGCGCGAGGTCACGACCGAGTGCGCGCGGATGGGCGTCGAGAGCCTGACGCTGTACGCCTTCAGCCACGAGAACTGGAAGCGGCCGGCGCCCGAGATCCGCTACCTGATGTCGCTGCTCAAGCGCTTCCTGGCGGACGAGCTCCCGACACTCATGGAAAACCGCGTGCGCCTGCGCGCGATCGGGCGCCTCGACGACCTGCCGGGCGGGGCGCTCCGCGAGCTGCGGCGCACGGAGGCCGCCACGGCCGGGAACGACGGCCTGCTGCTGCGCTTGGCGCTCTCCTACGGCGGCCGCACCGAGATCGCCGACGCCGTGCGCCGCGTGGCCGAGGAGGTCCGCGCCGGGAGGCTCGATCCGGCGCGCATCGACGAGGAGACCCTGCGCGCCTACCTGTACGACCCACACACGCCCGACCCGGACCTCCTGGTGCGAACGGCGGGCGAAATGCGCGTCTCGAACTTCCTCCTGTGGCAGATCAGCTACAGCGAGCTGTACGTCTCGCCGGTGTGCTGGCCCGAGTTCCGGCGCGCCGAGCTGCTCGAGGCGCTGCGGGCCTACGCCGGGCGCAAGCGCAAGTTCGGCGGGCTGGTGGCCGACTCCGCCCCGGTGCGCGAGCCGGCCGTGAATGTGCCGCGGCGGCGGACGGGCGGCGCGGGCTAGCGCGGTGTCGAGGGGCGCGAAGATCCTGCGCCGCACACTGTCGGGCGGCGCGCTGCTCGCGGCGGTCGCGGGCCTCCTGTGGTGGAACGCGTCGGATCCGGCCGGGCGCCCGCTGCTGTGGATCACGAGCGCGATCCTCGTCGCGGCGGTCGTCGAGGTCGCGCGCATGGGCAGCCTGGCGCTGATCGACGTGCGTCCGCCGCTGCTCCTGGGCGCCGTCGCGACGATCCTGTTCGCGCACGCGGCCCTCGAAGGCGCGGCCCTGCGCGCCGAGTACGCCGGGTTCCCTGCCGCGGCCGAGCAGACGGCCCGGCCGGGGTACTTGGTCGAAGGGGCCTTCGCGGTGCTCGTGGCGCTCGCCGTGCACGGCGTGACGCGCAGCGTGGCGCGCCTCTCCGGCAGTCCGGCGCTGGGCCGCTCCGCGGGGCTGCTCCTCTCCGGCGGGCTCGTCGTGTGGGCGCTGCACGACGTCCATGCCGCGCGCGTCAACGTGCTCAACGCGCTGATCGTGCTGGCGCTCTTGGCGGCGAGCGCCGCGCCCCTCGCGGCCCGCGAGCCCGGAGGCGGACGGCGGCTGCTCGTGGTGGCGCTGCTCGCGGCCTGGCTCCTGCCGCCGCTCCCCGCGCTGTGGGGCCTGTGGCACGCGTACGGCACCGGCGGCCTCGTGGCGCTGCTCGCGCTGTCGAAGATCGGCGACACGGCCGGCTACTACGTGGGCGGCGCGATCGGGCGCAGCCATCCCTTCCCTGCGATCTCGCCGGGCAAGACCACTGCGGGCTGCGTCGCGTCCCTGGTCGCGGCGACCGCGCTGGGCGGGATCCTGTCCGCGACCGGCGTGCTGCCCGAGGGGCGCTTCGGCCTGGCCGGCGGGCTGGCCGCCGGTGCGCTGCTGAACGTCGCGGCCCAGGCCGGCGACCTGTTCGAAAGCGCCGTGAAGCGTCGCGCTGGCGTCAAGGACTCGTCGACCTGGTTCGGCCCTTCGGGCGGCCTGCTGGACCAGCTCGACAGCCTGCTGTTCTCGATCCCCGCGGCCTTGGCGACCTGGCCGTTCCTGTTCCCGACGGTCGCGCGTTGACAGCCCCGCGAAACGCGGGGCATCCTTCGGGAGCGCCGGCGGCGCGCGGAGAGCCCCACTGAACTCGACCGAGATCACGATTCCGCTGCGATCGCACGACGAGGCGATCCTGGTCCTCGGCCCCTACGACCGGTACGCCAAGATCCTGCGGCAGGATCTGGACATCGAGATCTTCACGCGGCGCGGCAACCTGCGCCTGCGCGGCACGGACGAGGGCGTGCAGGAAGCCCGCCGTCGCATCGAGCACCTGTTGGGCAAGTCACGCAAGGGGCGCGAGCTGCCGCTGGCGGAGATCGAGTCGATCCTGCTCGGCACGGACGTGCAGCCCGCGTCCGAGAAGCCCGAGCGCGCGGCGCCGCTGCGCGGGCCAAGCGGCCGGGCCCAGCCTGCCTATCGCGTGCTGCGCCCGGGATCCTCGCCGACCCCGCGCGGCGTGCCGGCCTCCGCGGCGGAGCGCAGCGTGCACGCCGAGCCGGGCGAATCCCTGCCCCCGCCGCGCCCGCACCTGGTGTCGACCGCCGCGCTGGCCGCGCTGCGCGTGAATCCGGTCGCGGCGCGGTCCGAGAACCAACGCCGCTACCTGGAGCTCATCGAGCGCAACGCGCTGGTCTTCGGCCTGGGTCCAGCGGGCACCGGCAAGACGTACCTGGCCGTCGCGGCCGCGCTGCGCGCGCTCAAGGTCGGGCTGGTGCGGCGCATCGTGATCACGCGGCCCGTGGTCGAGGCTGGCGAGCACCTGGGCTTCCTGCCGGGCGACCTGCAGCAGAAGCTGAACCCCTACACGCGGCCCATCTACGACGCCTTCTACGACCTGCTCGACTTCGACGACGTGATCCGCTTCGAGGAGCAGGGCGTCATCGAGGTCGCGCCGCTGGCCTTCATGCGCGGCCGAACGCTGAGTCACGCCTTCGCCATCCTCGACGAGGGCCAGAACACGACGATCCCGCAGATGAAGATGTTCCTGACGCGGCTCGGCGAGGGCTCGCGCATGGTCGTCACGGGGGATCCGTCGCAGACCGACCTGGAGCCGTCCCAGAAGAGCGGTCTCACGGACGCGATGAACCGCCTGCGCGGATTCCAAGACGTCGGCGTGGTCGAGTTCGGTCGCCAGGACATCGTGCGCCACCCGCTCGTCGAGCAGATCGTGCGCGCCTACGAAGGCCCCCCGCGCGACGGCCAGCGGGACTCGGGTCCGCAGCGTGAGCCGCCGCGGGAACCCGGGCGCGACCCGCACCGGCCGTGAGCCCGCCGCGGGAGGGCCGTGCGCCGCGCGCCGCCGGGCGGCGTTCCGGCGCGGGGCCGGCCGCCGCGCGAGGTTCGCGCGCGCGGGGCGCCGGCGTCCCGCGCCCGGCCGCGGTCGACGTGCGCTGGATCGGCGCGCGCCCCTTCGCCTCGGAGGCTGAGATCCGCCGCACCGCGCGCGCGGCCTTGCGCGAGGGGCGCCGCGCGGATCTGCGCTTGTCCGTGGCCCTGGTCCCGGACCGCGCGCTGGCGCGGCTGCACGCGGAGTGGCTCGGAGACCCGGCCCCGACCGACGTGCTGTCGTTCGATCTCTCCGACGGCAGCTCGTCCGCGGGCGAGATCGTCGCGAGCCACGAGTGCGCGCGGCGCACGGCGCGCGCGCGCGGCGTGGATCCGCGGCGCGAGCTGGCGCTCTACGTGGTGCACGGGGTCTTGCACCTGTGCGGTCACGACGATCACGCGCCGCGCCAGCGGGCCGCGATGCGCGCTGCGGAGCGACGCGTGCTGGCGACTCTCGGCTGGCCGGACGACGACGCGCCGCACGACGAGATCGTGGTGCGTCGTCCGCGAGCCTCTTGATCGCGCCGCAGGAACCTGTATGCAGGAGCCGTGCGAGCGGCCTCGCGGCCGCACTCGACACCCCGTTCCTCGTGACGCCTCCTCAGCTAGGGACCCGAGCACCTCGCGTGGCGCGATCGGCCACGCTGCCCGCGCGCGCACGCGTGGACGCGCAGGAGCGTGGCCGGTCGGCGCGGGACACGCGCGGAACGAGCGGGCCGCTGGCCGCGGCGCGGCTCGCGGCCGCCAAGCGTGCCGAGCCGCTGTGGCGCGCCTACGAGCGTGCCCGCCGCCGTGCCCAGGCCGCCGGGGATCCGACGCGCACGGGCGAGGCACGCAATCGGCTCGTCGAGCACTACCAGCCGCTCGTGCGCACGATCATCGCGGCGCTGGAGCGTCGGCTGCCCCGCTGCGTCGAGCGCGGGGACCTCGAGACCGCCGCGAACGTGGGCCTGATGGGCGCCGTCGAGGCTTTCGACGCCGCGCGTGGCGTGCCCTTCGAGCTGTACGCCGAGCACCGCCTGCGCGGCGCGCTGCTCGACGAACTCCGCAATCAGGACTGGCTCCCGCGACCCTGGCGCGCGCGCCTCGAGGCTCGGCGGCGCGCCATCGAGCGCCTGCGCGCCGGCCTGGGCCGCGAGCCCTGCGACGAGGAGGTCGCGGTGGCGCTGGGGATTGCGGTCCAGGAGTACCACCAGGACTACGGCCCGGCGCTGGTCGACGGCCCGGTCTCCGACAGCTGGGGCGACGACGGGCTCCAGGCCGGCGCGTCCGCGCTGGAGGGCGTGCCGGACACCGGCCGTGAGGCGCCCGAGGAACGCCTGACCCGCGACGAACTCCTGCGGCTCGTGGCCCAGAAGCTCTCGGTGCAGGAGTACCGGCTGGTCTACCTGAAGTACTGGGAGGACATGCCGCTGCGCGAGATCGGTCAGGTCCTGGGGCTGTCCGAGTCGCGCGTGTGCAAGATCCACCTGGCGCTGCTCGACCGCCTGCGCGACAAGCTCGGCGCGGACGCCAACGCGCGCTGATCCCGCGCGGTCCTCGCACCCCACGGGTCAGGCTTCGCGGGTCGGGTCGCCGGCGCCGCGCGTCAGGCCGCCGCGCCGGTCCGCGCGTCGAGCAGCGCCGCGAACCCGGTGCGGATGCACTCGGCGGCGGCCTCGGCCGGGACGGGCCGGCTGAAGAAGTAGCCCTGGGCCTCGTCGCACTCCAGCACGCGCAGGAACTCGACCTGGCTGCGCGTCTCGACGCCTTCCGCGACGACCGCGAGCCCGAGGCTCTTGCCCATGAGCACGATCGAGGTCGTGATCGCCGAGCCGGTCGGGCTGGCCGTCATGTCGCGCACGAAGCTCTGGTCGATCTTGAGCGCGTCCACGGGGAAGCGCTTCACGTAGCTCAGCGAGGAGTAGCCCGTGCCGAAGTCGTCGATCGACATGTGCACGCCCATCGACTGGATCGTGTGCAAGGCCTCGAGCGTGGCGTCCGCGTCGCGCAGCAACATGCTCTCGGTCAGCTCGAGCTCGAGCCCCTCCGGCGCGAGCCCCGTGTCCTCCAGGACACGCGCGATCGTGCCCTCCAGTCCCGGCTCGCGGAACTGCACTGAGGACAGGTTCACCGCGACGCGCACGTGCGGCAGGCCGGCGTCGCGCCAGGCCCGATTCTGCCGGCAGGCCTCGCGCAGCGCCCACTCGCCGATCTCGACGATCTGTCCGCTCTCCTCGAGCAGCGGGATGAAGCGCGCCGGCGAGACGAGTCCCAGCTCGGGGTGCTTCCAGCGCAGCAGGGCCTCCACTGCCAGCACCGTCCCGGTGGCGAGCTCCACCCGCGGCTGGTAGTGGAGCAGCAGCTCGCCGCGCTGCAGCGCGCGCTGGAGGCTCGGTCCCAGCGCGGTCCGGTCGGCCTCGCGAGGTCCGGAGGGCAGGTGACCCGCGACGGCCGGCTGCGCAGCGCGCAGCATCGTGCGCACGCGGTGCGCCAGCAGCCCGGGCTCGAAGGGCGTCGTGACCCAGTCGTTCGCGCCGGCCTCGACCGCCTCCAAGCAGGCCCCCGCCGGGCCCAGCGCCAGGATCGGCGCTGCCCCGCGGATGCCGCCCGAGAGCTCGCACGCCCGCGCGTCGCCGGCGTCGACGAGGGCCAGATCGCAACGGGCGCCGTCGACGACCGTCAGCCGGAAGTGTGGCGCGAGCGCGCTGCGGACGGCGTCCGCGAGCTCCTGGTCACGGACGAGGAGTCGGAGCGCGAGCTCCGGCGGATGCGGGTCGGCGGACATGCGGGGGGCACCTGGAGCGAGCGGGACCTCCTCGTTCTCGACCCCTGGCGCGTGCGGCCTTGACGGCCCCGCTCCGGCCCGGAAAGGAATGCCCCCCGCCCGGCTCACCCGTGCGGGGCCGCGAGTCCCGCGCGGCGCACCACCTCGGCGGTGAACTCGCGCGTGGTGAGGCGTCCGCCGATGTCGGCCGTCGAGCGCCCGCTCGCGATGGCGGAGAGCACCGCGCCGCGCACGCGCTCGCCGGCCTGGGCCTCGCCCACGTGCACGAGCAGGTTCGCGAGCGACAGCAGCGCCGCGCTGGGATTGCACAGGTCTCGGCCGGCGATGTCCGGCGCCGTGCCTCCGGCAGGGTCGAACATGGCCACGGAGACCTCGCCGCGCTCGTCGAAGGCGTAGTTCGACGAGTCTCCCAGTCCGATCGAGCCGATCAGCCCGCAGGCGGCGTCCGAGAGGAAGTCGCCGTACTCGTTGGGCGTCACGATGACGGCGTACCGCTCGGGCTTCATCACGATGCCGGCCAGCAGCGAGTCGAACAGCTCGCGCCGGTGAGGAACCCGCGGGAACTCGCGCGCGACCTCGGCCACCGCCTCCTCGAACAGGCCGTCCGTCTCCTTCTGGATCGTGTACTTGCTGGCCGAGACGACGTGCGTCCCGCGCCGGTGTGCCAGACGGAAGGCGAAGCGCGCCGCCAGCAGGCTCGGCCGGCGCTCGATGACGCGCAGCGAGACGGCCGTCTCGCGGTTCACGCGCCGACCGGGGTCCTCGTACGTGCCGCCGGTGGCGATCCGGACCACGTCGACGTCGAGCTGTCGCTTGAAGTTCGTCGCGATGCCCGGGATGGTCGCCACGGGCCGGTGGATCACGGCGAAATCGAGCAGGTCACGCAGCACCGCGTTGGGGCTCTCGGCGGTCGTGGCCGTGGGGTACTTCAAGCCCACCCGGTGCTCCTGGAGCAAGCCGGCAGCCTCCTCGTAGAGCGCATGGCCGCGCCGCGCTCGGTTCGGCTCCGAGAGGTCGACCGACACGAACTCGAGGCCAGAGGAGAGCGCCGCCGCGACGGTGTGCACGCTGCGGGACAGCTCGGGCGAGATCCCGTCCCCGTGGAGTTCGACGACGCGGTAGGTCTGCATGACGCGTGGGGGCGCCGGACCGAATCCATCGGGCGGGCTGGCCTCGGCGGTGAAGCGCGACAAGATAGCCGCCGTGGGAGGCGTCCTGGCAGGGGGAATCGGGATCCGCGCCGCGGTCACCGGCTGGTGCTGCGCGAGCATCGCGGCCACGGCCGCGGCGACGGCTCCGCGCGCCGAGCGCACGATCGCTTGGAACGCGCTGGCCAACGGCGACTTCGAGGAGCGCGGCGGCGTTGGGAGCCCGGCCGCGATCCCCTGGTGGCGGAGCACGCGCGGGGCGGCGCAGCTCGAGGCGGCGGCGGAGCTGGGTCGCGTGCTCGTCACGGAGCCAGGCGAGCACGCCGAGCAGCCGTTCGCGGCCTACGCGCCGCTCGCGCGCGAGCTGGTGGTCGACGGCCGCGTGCGCGGCGCGGGCCTCGTGACGATCGTCGACGGAGCGGGGGCCGCCGCGCGCTTCGCGCTGGGTGCCGCGGATGGCGCGTGGCACGACTTCGCGATCACCGGCGTCCAGCTCGAGGCCGCACTCGGCCGCGCGCCGCTGCCGCGCTTCACGCTGCGTCTGGAGTCCGGCCCGGACGGCGCGGCGCGCTGGGATGGCCTGCGCGCGCGCGTCGCCCTGCCCTGCCCGGACGAAGCCGCCTTGCGGGACGAGGTGGCGGGCGTGCTGGCGGGGATCTTCGCCGACTGGGAGCAGCGCGCGCTCGACGATTTCGGCCCGCGGCGGACCGCGTTCGTGGCGCGCGCCTTCGACGTCGAGACGGGCGCGGAACTCGCGCGCCTCGACGCGGCGCCGCCCTTCTTCCCACTCCAGGAGAACCTGCTGGAGGCCGTGCGCGTGCGCCCGACCCCGCACTGGCGCGCCTTCCTGGAGCGCTACCTCGAGGACTTGCTGTCGCTCGCGCTGCATCCCGAGACCGGGCTGCCGTGCCTGTGGGACCCGGCGCGCGACGAGCGCGTCGATGACCGCCCCGTGGAGATCGCGCTGCCGCTGGGCCTGCTGATCGACGTCGCGCGCGACGGCCCCGAGGCCTTCCGCGATCGCGCCCGCGCCGCCGCGACGCGCATCGGCCAGGCGGTGATGGCCCACGGGTTGCGGCCCGACGGGGAGGTCGCCGCGAGCTACGTGCCGCGCACCGGGCGACGGAACCCGGACGTGAGCCGGTTGCGGCGCCTGGACGTGCCGGCCCAACTCGCGCGCCTCGCGGCGCTGAACGGCGAGCCGCGTTTCGCGGCGCCGGCGCGCGAGGCCCTGGCGGCTCTGGAGTACGCGCACCACTGGGGCGGCGCGTGGGACAGCATCGATCCGGCCTTCGACGACGACTTCGGACACTACGGCGCGCGCGCGGCGACGATCGCGCTCGCGCTGCCCGAGGAGCAGGGCTTCCGCCGCTTCGCGTTGGAGGGCATGCGCCACTTCCTGCCCTTGTGGCGCGACGCGACGCGCTTCGGCGGCAACCTGGCGGCCGACCAGGTCCGCTGCTGGCGGATCGCGGCCGACCTCGTCCGTCTCGACCCGGACCTGCGCGGGGAGCTCGTCCCGGCCGTCGCCGCCGCGGTCTTCGCCCACGTGCAGGGCGAGCAGTACGGCAACGGCGCCTGGGGCGACGTGACGATCTTCGCGCAGGATCCGCGCACGGCCCTCCAGGTGGGCGACATGCCCGGCACGCCGCAAAATCTGCTCAACGGGCTGGCTGCCGTGTACGCCGCCGACCATCTGGGGCAGCGCACGGAGACCACGCGCGCGCTGTTCACCGCCGTGCTGCGCAGCACGATCAGCGAGTACGGCCGCCCTCACGGCTTCCTGCTCGGCCGCAGCGCCCATCCCGGCGGCGGCAACCATGCGGCGGGCTCGCTGCGCGTGCTGCTGGGCCTCACGACGATGCTCGGTGCGCTCTGAGCGCGGTGGTGACAGGCCGCAGAGCCGAGCTGCGCGCTCAGCGCAAGGCCACGACCGCGAGCTCGTCGCTGAACGCGCAGGCCACGACGATCTCGCTCACGCCGTCGCCGTCCAGGTCGACCAGGATCAGGTCGAGTGGCCCGGTCCCCACGCCCAGGTCCGCCACGCGGCCGCGCGCGCGGCTGAGCCACAGGTTCAGGTGGTGGCTGTTCTGCGCGCTGACGACGAAGTCCGTGCGGCGGTCGCCGTCGAGGTCCGCGGCGCGCACGGCGTAGGCGCGCAGGCCGCCTTCGCCCGCGCTGTGCCGCTCGAGCGCGAAGCCCGGCTTGGTCGAGCGCTCGAACACCGTCAACGTCGAGGCGGCGTCCTCGCCGCCCAGCCAGGCCAGGGTCGACGTCGCCAGGTCCACGGCGATGCCGCGCGGACGGTCGGGCAGCGCCTCGTGCTGGGTCTCGCTGATCTCGGCGCGGCTCGCGGACAGGAGCGCCCAGCCGCGGCGCGGACCCTGGGCCTCGAGCGCTACCGCGATGAAGCTCCTGTCGGAAGCGCGTCCGGCGAGGGCCAGCTCGCGCGGCGTGCCGGCCAGCTCCTGCGGGACGGGTGCGCCGATCGTCACCAAGCCCTCGGCGGAGACGTCGATCGGCACCAGCACGATCCGCGATGCGGCGGGATCGGTCACCAAGGCCTCGAACCTCCCGTCCCCGTCGAGGTCGAGGACGAGCAGATCGCCCGGCGAGCTGGCGCACACGACCGGCGCGGTCTCGCCGCGCGACCACAGGCGCCCGCGGCCGTCGCCGAACCACAGGTCGAGCACGACGCCGCGGTCCGTCTCGCGCAGGAAGGCCACGTCGAGCCGGCCGTCGCCATCGAGGTCCGCGGCGCGCACGCGGTTGGCGCCCGGCGCGGGGCCTTGGGACACGCCGGCCTCGAGCCCGCCGCCCGTGCCGCGGTGCATGCGCAGCGTGGCGTCGAGGGCGCACAGCGCCACGACGTCGGCGTGCCCGTCGCCGTCGAAGTCGCCCGCCGCCAGCGCGTGTGGCGCGCGGCCCGACGGTGCGAAGCGCGCCAGCTCGAACCCGCCCTGGGCGCGGCCGAAGGCCAGGGAGACGCGCTTGGCGTCCGAGTTCGCGAAGGCCGCGTCGAGCACGCCGTCGCCGTCGAAGTCGCCCAGCACGCCCGCCACCGGGTGCTGGCCCGCGTAGAGCACGACGGCGGCGCCGTCCTCGCGCTCGACGCGCGCCTGCTGGCCGTGCACGGAGGTCGCGAGCAGCGCGCGGCGGCCGGCCGTGCCGGCGTGCGTCACGTCGATCGGCACCGCGGCCAGCTCCTCGAGCGCCACGACCTGCAGCGACTCGTCGAGCCAGACCAGGTCTCGGTCGCCGGCGGCCACGACGAAGCGCGCGCCGGTCGCGCCGCGCCAGCCGTCGAGCTCGTCGATGCGGCGCGGCAGGCCGCGCAGCTCGACCGCACCCTCGGCGCGCAGGCCCGACTCCCCGTCCGGGACGTAGCGCACGACCCGGCGGGTGGCCTGTGAGCCCACGAGCAGCGCGCGCCCGTCCGCCGTGAAGTGCACGCAGGTCGCCTGTGCGTCGGAGAGCGCGTGCCGCAGCACGACCTGGCCGGCGCGCACCACGAGCAGCTCGTCCTCGAGCGTCACGACCGCGATCTCCGGCTGGCCGTCGGCGCCCAGGTCGCCGCTCCCGATCACGCGCGGGCGGGATTCCAGCTCGAGCCGGGCCACCAAGGGCTCGCCACGCGCGAGGAACAGCGCGCGCACGTCGACCAGGACCAGCGCCGGGTCCTCGCGTTGGGCGATGGCCGCCAGCGCCGGACCCTCGTCGCGCCCGCTGCGCCAGGCGCCGACCCGCACGGGCCCCAGCGCGTAGTCGCCGACCGACATCTGGGCCGTGCTGTGCGCGCGTTCGGGCCGGTTCGACAGGCCGGACTCCACGCGCAGGGCGCCCGGGCCGCGCGCCAGCGTCACGAGCTCGTCGGCCCCGTCGCCGTCGAGGTCGAAGGCCAAGAGCCCCACCGGGCGCGACGCGCCGGTGTCGAACTCGAGCCGCGCGCGCAGCACCGGTCCGGGCGGCGCGGCCGGCTCCTGCGCGCCTCCGCACGCGGCGGTGAGCGGCAGCGCGCACAGCAGCGCGCGGGCGAAGACCAGGAGCACGCGCTGAGGCACGCGCCGATCGTGTCGCGCGCTGCGCCGCGCGTCAACGCGCGTCCCACGCGGTGGGGGTCGAGCGTGGCCCGGGCTATGCTTGACCTTCCGGCCGCGGTCGTCCCGCGGCCGCCGAACGGATGGACCGCAACGCGCGCAACGTGCTCCTCGCCGTCTTCGCGGCCGCTGCCGTCCTGGGTCTGGGCGCCGCGGTGCTCTGGGCGCTGCGCGCGCCGCGGCCGGCGGAGTACGCGGTCGACCTGGCGCCGGCCGCGCCGCTCGCCTCCTCGACCGGCGCGGCCGACGCGGGCGCGGGCCCGGCGCGGGCCGTGGAGCTCGCGGCGGAGGAGCCCGTCGTCTACGGGGCGCTCGACACGACGGTGATCTTCCCCCTGGAGGTCGAGCTCACGCTGGAGCGCGCAGCCTCCACGCCCCAGGCCGAGGGAGCTCCGCCGCTCGGCGCTGGCGCGACCGCCTCCCTGGCCGGCTCGGTCGTCGACGGCCGCGGAGCGGGCGTGCGGGCGCAACTGCGCTTCGTCGCCGGCCCCAACGCGGGACGCCTGCTGACGAGCGACGCCTTGGGGCGCTTCGGCGCGAGCGGCCTCCACCCGGGGATCTCGATCGTCTCGATCGCGGGCGCCGGCATCGTGGGCGCCGAGCGCGAGGTGCGGCTGCGGCCGCAGCGCGAGACCCAGCTCAACGTCGGGTTCGGGCGGCCCGCGCGCGTGTTCGCCGACGTCGTGGACAAGGACGGCCAGCCGATCGCCGGTGCGCTCGTGCGGCTCGACGGCCAGGTGCGCGAGTCGGGCGAGGACGGCGGCGTCGAGTTCGCGGCCGTGGCGCCCGGCGAGGTGGTCGTGATCGTCTCGAAGCCGGGCTTCGCCGCCGTGCGCCAGTCGCTCAACATCCCCGGCGCGGCGACCATCGAGCGCGGGCGGCTCAAGTTCCGCCTCGACCCGGGCGCCAGCCTGCAGGTCTCGATCACGGACGCGCTGAACTCCGGGGTTCAGGCCACGCTGTTCCTCCTGCCCGACAGCCTGGACGGCGAGCGCACGTTTCCGTGGCACGCGGTGAACCCCGTGCGCATCTGGCCGGGCGGAACGGCGCTGGTCGAGGACTTGCCCGCGACGCGGGTCAGCCTGCGTCTGTTCCACGCCGGCGCGCGCGCCAAGCCGGCGCGCCGCTCGATCGAGCTGCAGTCGGGCGCCCGCACCACGGTCGAGTTCGGACTCGAGCCGGCGCCCGTCGTGGCCGGCACCGTGACGGACGGCGGCGCGCCCGCCTCCGGGGCGCTCGTGCGCCTCGAGGCTCCCAACCGTGCCGAGGCCATGCTCTCGGTGTTCGGCGAGACGAACTTCCTGCTGCTCGAGAGCGACGTGCTGCCGGACCTGCCCCCCGCGCTCCAGGAGGCGCTGGCCAACGCGCAGGGCGAGTACCAGTTGTCCGCCAACGAGGAGGTGGCGGCGGTCCGCTACCTGACCGCGACCTCGCGGGACGGCAAGCGCGTGGCGCACGCCGTCTTGCGCCGCGGCGACGTGCGCGCGGACCTCGTCCTGCAGCCCGTGGCCGACGGCCGGGGCGAGCTCGTGATCCAGATGGACGGCCGCTTCCAGCCCTTGCCGGTCGAGGCGCGCGTCGACGGCGTGCCGCGCGATCCGTTCGTGCTGCCGCCCGGGCGCGACCTGCGGATCGCTGGGCTGCCCGAGGGCTCGTGGCAGGTCACCGTGCGCTGGAACGAGGACGTGCTCGCGCGCAGCGTGCCGCTCGAGATCCGCGGCGAGGCCACCCTCCAC
This sequence comes from Planctomycetota bacterium, assembly GCA_016795205.1. Lineage (GTDB taxonomy): Bacteria > Planctomycetota > UBA1135 > UBA1135 > JAEUHZ01. The sequence continues at coordinate 86,143 of JAEUHZ010000011.1, forward strand.
GTGGCGCTGCCCGAGGGGGCGATCGTCGGGCAGGACGAGGAGACCCGGCGCCGCGCGGGCAAGCGCTGAGGAGCCCGCGCCACCCGCCGCCGTCCGCGCCGGGAGCACGCTGCGCTGCGCGCGCGGATCGCGTAGCCTCTGCAGCCCGTGAAGCCCCTGGTCCTCGACGGCACGTCTCTCGGCCTCCGTGACCTCGCGCCGCTCGTCCGGGGCGAGGGCGTCGCGCTCTCGATCGCGCCGGCCGCCATGGAGGCCGTGCGGCGCGCGCGGGAGATCGTCGAGCGCCACGTGGCGCGCGGCGATGTCGTGTACGGGCTGACGACGGGCTTCGGGAAGCTCAAGCACGTGGCGATCCCGGCCGCCGACCTGGAGGAGCTCCAGGAGAACCTGGTCCTCTCGCACTGCTGCGGCGTGGGCGAGCCGATGCCGCTCGAGGAGGTGCGCATCGCGCAGGTGCTGCGGCTGAACGGCCTGATCCGCGGTCATTCCGGCGTGGATCCGCGCACGATCGAGGCGCTCGTGCGCCTGTTCAGGCAGGGCTTCGTGCCGGTCGTGCCACGCCAGGGCTCCGTGGGGGCGAGCGGCGACCTCGCGCCGCTGGCGCACATGGCCGCGGCCTACATGGGCCACGGCGAGGCCTTCGTCGGCGGGCAGCGCCTCGCGGCGCGCGAGGCACTGCGCGCGGTGGGCGAGCCGCCGCTGCGCCTCTCCGCCAAGGAGGGCCTGGCGCTGATCAACGGCACCGAGGTCATCAAGGCCATCGGGACCTGCGCCGTGCTGCGCGCCCAGAACGCGCTGCAGTGCGCCGACGCGATCGCGGCGCTCACGATCGAGGCGCTGCTGGGCTCGCTGAAGCCCTTCGCCGAGCGCATCGCCGACCTCAAGGGCCACGCCGGGCATCAGCGGGCCGCGCGCAACGTGCGCGCGTGCCTGGCGGACTCCGAGGTGCTGGCCTCGCACGCCGCCTGCGACCGCGTGCAGGATCCGTACTCGCTGCGCTGCGTGCCGCAGATCCACGGGGCCGTCCACGCGGCCCTGGAGCACGTGCGCGCGGTGCTCTCGACCGAGCTGAACTCGGTCACGGACAACCCGCTGGTCTTCCCCGACACGGGCGAGGTGGTCAGCGCGGGCCAGTTCCACGGGCAGCCGCTCGCGATCGCGCTCGACTACCTGGCGCTCTCCGTGGCCACGCTGGGCAACGTGTCCGAGCGCCGCATCGAGCAGCTCGTGAACCCCGACCTGTCGCACCTGCCGGCGTTCCTGACGCCCAAGCCCGGCCTGAACTCGGGGATGATGATCGTGCAGGTCGCCGCCGCGGCCCTGGCCAGCGAGAACAAGCCGCTCTCGCACCCCGCGTCGGTCGACACGATCCCGACCAGCGCGAACCAGGAAGACCACGTGTCCATGGGCGTGACCGCGGCGCGCAAGGCGCTCTCGGTCGTGGCCAACGTCGAGTCGATCCTGGCGCTGGAGTGGCTGTGCGCGGCGCAGGCGCGCGAGTTCCACGGCGAGCTGCGCGCCGGCCGCGGCGCCGAGGCGGCCCACCGACTGCTGCGCACGCGCGTGCCGAAGCTGGAACGCGACCGCTGGATGCACGGCGACATCCAGGAGTCGATCCGTCTGCTCCGGGAAGGATCCCTGGTCGCTGCCGTCGAAGGCGCCGTCGGCCCGCTCTCCACCTGAGGAGTCGCTCCATGAAGGTCCTCGCCGCTCTCGTGCTCCTGCTGGTCGCCGCCTGCGGCGCTCCCGCGGGAGCGCGCCCCGAACTCGCGCGCTCCGAAGTCGTCGTGCTGGCTCACCAGCCGGCGGAGGAGGTCGCCGCGCGGGTCTGCGGCGTCCTGCACGGCACCGTGGTCGAGGACGGCGGCCGCCGCCGGCCGGGCTGCTCGTCGCCCCAGCACGCGTCGAAGCACGCGCACGAGGACGGCGCCACGCACGTGTCCCTGATCGTCGAGGCGACTTCGAACTCGATCGTGCTCGCCGCGCCGCCCGGCCGCGAAGCCGATCTCGAACGCGCGCTGGCCCTCGTGCGCGCCTTCGACGTGCCGACGGGCACGCACTGAACGGCTCGGGGGGCTGGTTCAGTCGCTGGCCGGGGCGCCGCGCAGCCGACGCCAGAGCGGGGCCCCCGCCGCGCGGATCTCGGCCAGGCCCACAGCAGCTCCGGTGGCGGCGAACACGACCAGCGACGCGCTCCCGATCGCCGTGGCGCGCAGGGCAGCCTCCCAGGTCGTGGCTGCCTCCGGGATGGCGCGCGACAGGGTGATGCCGACCGCCAGGCTCACGATGAACGCCGTCAGCGCGCGGGCCGCGAAGGGCCAGAGCCCCGCCGGCCGCGCTGCGCCTGCGCGCCGCAGGCGCAGCGCGAGCGCGGCGTGGAGCACCAGCGCGTGCGAGCCGATCGCGACCGCGCTGGTCGTCGCCAAGCCGAGGACGCCGAAACGCTCGCGCGCCAGTCCGTACACGGGCCAGGCCAGGAGCGCGACCGCGGTCCCCAGCAGCGCCGGCGCCCAAGTGTTCCCGAGCGCGTAGAACCCGCGCGCGAGCAGGGGCTGCGCGGCCCAGGCCGCCAGGCCCAGCGCGCACAGCGCGAGCGCCTCCGCGACGCCCGCGACCTCGCTCGGGGCGAGGCGCGTGCGGCCGTACACGAGCGCCGCCAGGTCGACGCCGGCGGCGACCAGGACGGCCTGCGCCGCCAGCGCCAAGAGGACCACGCCACGCAGCGCGCGCGACAGCGCCGCGCGCAGCTCGCTGGTTCGCCCCTCGGCGGCCAGCCGCGCGAGCAGCGGATAGGCCGCCAGCCCGGCTGCCATCCCGAACACGCCGACCGGCACGCGCAGCAGCGCCTTGGCGTAGCCCAGGGTCGCGGCCGCGCCCTCGCCGGCGATCGAGCCCTGCGCGCGCAAGAACCAGTCGTCGGCGACGACGATCGAGAAGCCGGCCATGATCGGCAGCGAGCGCACGAGCCAGGCACGCAGGTCGGGCTCGTCGTGCTCCAGCCGCGGCGCGAAGCGGAAGCCGAGCTTCACGCTGGCGACGAGCGGCAACAGGAACGGCCCGAGGAACGCACCCAGGAGCACGCCCCAGGCGAAGCCCTCGGCCGTGCCGCTCGCCAGGCCGCAGGCGACGATCACGATGTTGTAGACCACCGGCGCCAGCGCCGCGATCGCGTGCCGGTCGCGCGCCAGCAGCGCGGCGGAGAACACCGCACCGACGACGTGGAAGAACTGAGCCGGCAGGACGATGCGCGAGAGCGCGGCGAGTTCCGCCTGCTGACCGGCGTCGAAGCCCGGCGCGGCGAGCCGGGTCAGGGCCGGCATAGAGACCCAGGCCAGTGCGCCCAGCGCGAGCAGCGCCGCGCCCACCGCGTTCGCGATCGTGCCAATCGACCGCCAAGCCGCGCGCTCGTCGCCCCCGGCGAGCCGCGCCGCCTGCAGCGGCACGAGCACGACCGCCAGCGCGCCGCCGGCCAAGAGGTAGTTCACGAGGTCGGGGACCGTGAACGCCGCCTGGTAGAGGTCGGCCTCGCCGCCGACGCCGAGCGTGCGGCCCAAGGCCGCCTCGCGGACCAGGCCGACGAGGCGCGAGAGCAGGATGCTCACGCTCCAGATCGCGCCCGCGGCCAGGACCCTGCGGCTCATCGGCCGGAGTCTGCGGGCCGGAGGAGCCCGGTTCCACCGCACTCCACGTGGGGCGGTCCGCTCGGCGGCGTGGTCGGGGCCGCGTCCGCATGCCATGATCCCCCGAGGAACCGAGACTCCCATGCCGACGCCCAGCACGCGCTCCTCCGCGGCCCGCACCGCCCCGCTCGACGCCGCGACGATCCCCACCGGCCCGCAGCGCGCGCCGCGCGGCAACGTCCGCACGTGCCAGACCTGGGCGGCCGAGGCCGCGCTGCGGATGCTCATGAACAACCTCGACCCCGAGGTGGCCGAGGATCCCGAGAACCTCGTCGTCTACGGCGGGAGCGGCAAGGCGGCGCGCGACTGGCCGAGCTTCCAGGCCATCGTGGCGGCGCTGCGCCGGCTGGCGCCGGACGAGACCCTGCTCGTCCAGTCGGGCAAGCCCGTCGGGATCTTCCGCACCACGCAGGCCTCACCGCGCGTGCTCATCGCGAACAGCAACCTCGTGGGCAAGTGGGCCACCTGGGAGCACTTCCGCGCGCTGGAGGCCGAGAACAAGATCATGTACGGCCAGATGACGGCCGGCTCGTGGATCTACATCGGGACGCAGGGGATCCTGCAGGGGACGTACGAGACGTTCGCCGCGTCGGCCGCGAAGCGCTTCGGCGGCACGTTGAAGCACCGGCTCGTCGTCACCGGCGGGCTGGGCGGCATGGGCGGCGCGCAACCGCTGGCGGCGACGATGAACGAGGGCACGTTCCTGGCGGCGGACGTCGATCGCACGCGCATCCAGAAGCGGCTCGACACGCGCTACCTCGACGTGCAGATCGACGACCTCGACCGCGCCATCGATCAGGCGCTGGCCTGGAAGCAGGCCGGCGTCGCCCGGTCGATCGGCGTGCCGTGCAACGTGGTCGACCTGCTCGAGCGGCTGCTCGCGCGCCACGTCACGCCCGACGTCCTGACCGACCAGACCAGCGCGCACGACCCGATCGGCGGCTACGTGCCGAACCGGATGCCGTACGAGGCGGCGCTGCGCCTGCGCTCCGCGGACCCGAAGGCGTACGAGCGCGAGTCGTTCCGCACCATGGTCGAGCACGTGCAGTGCATGCTCGCGCTGCAAGAGCGTGGCGCGGACACCTTCGACTACGGCAACAACCTGCGCGGGCACGCGCAGCAGGCGGGCTTCGAGGGCGCGTTCGGCTTCGAGGGCTTCGTGCCCAAGTACGTGCGGCCGCTGTTCTGCGAGGGCAAGGGCCCCTTCCGCTGGGTGGCGCTGTCGGGCGATCCCAAGGACATCGCGGTCACCGATCGCATCGTCGCCGAGCTCTTCCCGGCCGACCAGGCGCTCGCGCGCTGGCTGAAGCTGGCCGGCGAGCGCGTGGCCTTCCAAGGGCTGCCCGCGCGCATCTGCTGGCTGGGCTACGGCGAGCGCGCCCGGGCCGGCCTGGCGTTCAACGAGGCCGTGCGCACCGGGCAGGTCTCGGCTCCGATCGTGATCGGCCGCGACCACCTCGACTGCGGCTCGGTCGCGAGCCCCAACCGCGAGACCGAGGCCATGCTCGACGGCACCGACGCCGTGGCCGACTGGCCGATCCTCAACGCGCTGGTGAACACTGCCGCCGGAGCCTCGTGGGTCAGCTTCCACCACGGCGGCGGCGTCGGGATGGGCTACAGCCTGCACGCCGGCCAGGTCACGGTCGCCGACGGCACGCCGGAGGCGGCGGCCGCGATCGAGCGCGTCCTGACCTGCGACCCGGGCATGGGCGTGATCCGCCACGTCGACGCCGGCTACGAGCTGGCCGTGAAGACGGCCAGGGAGCGCGGCGTCGACGTGCCGGGACTAGGCTGACGCGCGCGGCTCGACCAGCGCGGCGTCCAGCCCGACGAGCGGGCACAGCAACTCGGCCTCGATCCCGCTGAACACGCCGCGCATCCAGGGCCGCGCTCGCGCGGCGTCGATCGCGACCGTGCCGTCCTCGTGGAGCCTCCCGACCGTGTTCGCCGGGTGCTCCAGCGCGACCGTGCACTTGCACAGGCGGCCGTCGGCGCGCACGACGTGGCTGTTGCCCTTGGCGGCGTAGCAGACCTCGGGCGAGGCCGAGCCTCCCGCTCCCCGGATGTGGTCGCGCCCCTGTGAGCCGTAGGCGTGGACGTTCAGCTCGTCGAAGCGGCGGAACTCCGCTGCGGTGCGCAGGATCGGCAGCGCGGCGTCGTTGGGTCCTCCGTAGCGCGACAGTGGCTTGAGGAAGATCCCGAAGCGGGGATCGGCCCCGAACTCGGCCTTCAATCCGTCGACGAAGCCGAACATGGCCTCCAAGTTCTCGCCATCGACGTGCACCCGCAGGATCACGCGGAAGCACAGATCCGAGTCGCGCATGGCAAGCACGTTGCTCCAGATGCGGGCGAACGTGCCCTTGCCGTCGAGGCGTCGACGCTTCTGGTCGTGGATCTCCTCGGGGCCGTCGAACGAGATCTGGAACTCGTTCACGCCCAGTCCGACCAACTGTTCGAACAACCCGCGTTCGAGCCGCCAGGCATTCGTGGTCATGCTCGAGCGCGCCCTGAGGCCCGGGTTCTCGCGCGCCAGGGCGAGCACGTGGCGTTGGATGTCCTCGACGATGTCGACCGCGAGCAGCGGTTCGCCGCCGAACCACGACAGATGCAGGGTGTCGAGCTGCGGGGCACGCGCCGCCAGCAGGTTCTTGACGCCGCGCACGACCGGAGGCGTCATGCGCCCCAGCGCGAAGTCCTCGTAGCAGTACGTGCAGCGGAAGTTGCAGGCCTCCGTCGGCATCAGGGTCAAGCCGAGGTAGCGATTCGAGAGTGCCCGCAAGCGTTCCGTCTGCATCGTGGCCACGACGTCCTCCCGGGGCTGCGCCGTCTTGGCACTCATTGGTCCAGGCTCTGGCGGTGGTCCATCTTCAAGCGGTCCCAACCCTTGGTGAACGCGCGGTTGTCGACGACCTTGAGGTCGGGACCGCAGAAGTCGCACATCGTGTTGGGGCAGCCCTTGGGGTTGTGGATCGGCGTGGGCTCGGGGAGCGGGCAACCTCTCAGGTTCGTGACGATGGTCTTGGGTGGCTCGACACCCTCCGCGTTCAAGCGCAAGACGAGCTGCCGATCGTGCTCGAGCAGGAACAGGATCCGGCGTTCGAGCTCCGGATCGTCGATGACGATGTGGCCGTGCCGATCGAAGCGGATCTTGAACTCGTCCTTGCCCATGTTGCTCCTCCAGGGTGTTCAGCCGACCCGGGCTAGCGGATCCTCACGGGTGCTCCCGCGACGACGAAACCCGCCCAATGCCAGGGATGCGTGTCGAGCTGCGCGGCGCGCCGGCGCGCGAGCTCCGCGCGCTTGGCCTCGTGCAGCGCGCGCGCGGCGCTCGTGCCGCCGGCGGCCAGGCGCGCGTGGAAGTCGGTCATCAGCACCCGCGCGTCCTCGTCGCCCACCGGCCAGAGCGCCGCGACGACCGCGCGCGCGCCGGCCAGTTGGAAGGCGCGCCGCAGGCCGAAGATGCCTTCGCCGCTCTGGACCTCGCCCGAGCCGGTGTCGCAGGCGGACAGCACGGCCAGGTCCAGGCCCGCGAGGTCGAGCTCCAGGACCTCCGCGTCGGACAGCAGGCCGTCCGCGCGCGGATCGTGCGCCACCGCGCTGTTGGCTCCCGCGAGCGCGAGCGCCGAGCGCCCCAGGTGGCGCCGCGAGAGCTCCAGACGCAGCGGCTCGCTCCAGAGCGGGCCGGGCGCCTCGCTGGCCAGTCCGCGGGCGCCGAGCGGTGCGGTCGAGCCCTCGGCGAAGCCGTGCGTGGCGACGTGCAGGATGCGCACGCCCGAGAGCGCTCCGCGCAGGCCAGCCTCGGAAGCGTCCGCGCCGACGAGCGCGCGGGCCGGGACGCCCGCGTCGTGCCACAGGTCCACGATGGCGCGCACCTCGCGTTCGGCCTCGGGGAGGCGCACGAAGACGCCCGGTCCCGTGGACGCGCCGAACCCGGGGCCAGCGGGCTCCCTCGCGGCGCCGAACTCGGGCGCGCCCAGCGCGAGCACGCCCAGCGGGCCAGCGTCCCGGTCGCGCTGGGCCGCGCCGAGCACGTCGCGCTCGGCGCCCAGGACGTGGATCGGCGGTGCGCTCTCGACGAGGTAGCCACCCTCGCCATCGGGCAGCCCCGCGAAGTCGAACAGCAGGAACGCTCCGTCGGGCACCAGCAGGATCTCGCGCGCGCCTCGCAGATGGGCCGCGAGCGGGTCCCAGATCCGCCGGCGCAGCGCGGTCGCGTGCTCGCGCCACGCGGCTTCCGATCCGGGGCTCCGCGCCAGCGTGCGCAGGGGCCCGCACCAGCGGTCGATCTCGGCCGCGGAGCCCAGCTCGACCGCCGTCGGCTCGCTGGCCTCGGCCGGCAACACGAAGGCCACGTAGGCGTCGGGTCGCGAGCAGCGCACGAAGGCCAGGAGCGCCGTGCCCGCCGGCCGTTCGCTGGCGATTCGTGCCAGGGCGCTCGCAGTGCGGCTTCCCGCGCCTTCCCTGCTGCTCGGCTCCTCGCAGCGCGTCCCACCCAGGCGTGCGCGCCGGTCGCGCGCGGCCTCGAAGACGGCCGCGCGCGCCGCGATGACCGCTTCCCAGGCGCTGGCGGCGCGCGTGGCCGGTGCCTGCGCCGCGAGCACCACGGCCAGGGCCAGACCGGGCGTGTACTCCGTGGCGTAGCCCAGGGCATCGCGCTCGTCGAGCTCGGGCACGCAGGTGTCCAGGTGGCGCCGCACGATGGCCGCCGCCTCGAGCGCGCCGGCGAAGGCGCGCTCGCCATCGCCGGCCGCCTGCGCCGCTTCCGCGACGGCCTTCAGCGTCCAAGCGACGTCGGGGTGGGCTGCGCCGCGCAGGCGTCGGTGCGCGTCCAAGGCGCGCTCGAGGAGCTCCAAGCCGGATTGCGCACGACCCTGCGCGACCTCGGCCAGCCCCGACTGGACCAGGATCTCGACGCCAGCCAGGCTGCGCACGGCGCCAGCTCGCTCGAGCTCCGCGCGCGCACCTTCCCACAGGGCGATGGCCTCGTCCGGACGGCCGGTCCGCCAGGCGACGTGCCCCAGGATCGCGGTGATCTCGACCCGCTCCTCGACGCGCGCCAGCGGGTCGGCGTCCAGGACCTCCAGGGATCGCAGCGCAGCGGCGCGCGCTTCCTCGTGCTCGCCCTCGCGCAGCGCAAGCAAGGCCAGCGAGCGCAGCGGCACGTACAGCGCTGCCGCGCGCTCCCCGCCGCTGCGTTCGAGCGAGGCGATCGACTCGACGTACCAGCGGCGTGCCCCTCCGGCGTCGCCGAGCTCTCCGCGCACCTGAGCGAGGAGCGCCAGCGTCCGCGCCGCGAGCGGCGAGCCGGCCGCCGCCCGGATCTCCAGCGCGGCCTCGAAGGCGCGCGCGGCGGCGGGCAGGTCGCGCAGCGACTGGTGGTACACGCCCAGGTTGTGGAGCACGACCGCGATCCGGGGATGGTCCGGCCGCAGGTGGGCGCGGTAGGCGGCCAGCGCGCGCTCGCCGTGCGCGAGCGCGCCACGGTCGTCGCCCAGCGCGTGGGCCAGGTTCGCCTCGCGCGTCAGGCGGAAGGCGACGCGCGGGTCGAGCGGCTCCAGGATCCGATCCTGGATCGCGGCGGCTGCGCGCTGGTGCTGGCGCGCGAGCGGCAGGTCGCCCCGCGCGTAGGCGCACTCCGCCCGGTAGACGAGGATCTCCGAGCGCCGCACGGCGCCCGGCTCGCCGGCCTCTGAGCACGCGACGAGCGCCGCGTCCAGCGCCGCCTCGGCCTCTGCGACCGCGTCGCGCACGAGGTGCAGGGCGCCCAGCTCGAAGAGTGCGTGGGCGCTGGCGAGCGCCGCTCCCGAGGCCCGCGCGGCTTCGACGGCATGGAGTGCGTCCTCGAGCGCCAGCGGCTCCTGCGCACGTCCCGCGAGCCGCAGCGCGCGCGAGCGCAGCAGTCGCCAGGCGGCACGCTCGGCGACCGGCGCCGTGGCGAGCGCGCGCTCGATCTCCGCCAGCCCCTCGGCGAAGCGCGCTTCCTCGAGGAGTTGCGCCGTCTGTTCGAGGTTCGCCGCAACGTCGGCCTGTGCGCGCGCGGAGCGCGTGGCGGGGCCCACGACGACGGTAGCGATCGCGGCGAGCGCGAGGAGGGCGGCGCAGGCGAGGCTCGCGTCGCGGAGCGACAGGAAGCGCGGAGGAAGCACGTGCGGTGCGCCGCGCGGGAGGCGGGGCGCCAGGGGGGCGAGAGGACCCCGAGGCTAACGCGAACGCCGGAATCCCGCCCGGTGGATCCGGGGGCACGCCGCGCGGCTCCTGGAGAGGGCGACCGGAGCCGGTCCCCGGAGCGGGCGCGGCGCAGCGGGCCACGCGCCTCGGTGCGCTCGGTGGCTGGCCGCGCCCGCGCGCCGTCAGCGCACCTCGAAATCGAACGGCAGGCGCGCGACGACGCCCGTCGTGCCCACCAGCCGGCGCACGCGCTCCAGCGCGGCCCAGGCTTCGCCGGCGACGTCCGCGCGGCCGCGGAGCTGGCGGGCCAGCGGCTCGCGTCGCCCGGCCAGCGCGGCGTCGAGGAGTTCCTCGAAGAGCTCCTTCTCGCGCCGCTCGAAGCGCACCGGGGCCTTGGCCCCCAGGCCGGCCTTCGTGCGCGCCAGCTCGATCGCGCGGTCGAGCCCGCCGAGCTCGTCGACGAGGCCGAGCTCCAGCCCGCGCTGGCCCGACCACACGCGCCCCTGGGCGATCTCGTGCACGCGCTCGCGCGGCAGGCGCCGGCCCTCCGCCACGAGGTCCAGGAACTGCTCGTAGATCCGATCGACGAGCGCCTGGATGCGCGCGACCTGCGCTTCGTCTTTGCGCCGCCACAGGGATTCGACCCCGCCCAGCGGGCTCGTGCGCACGATCTCGGCGCGCAGGCCGTGGTTCTCGGCCAGCTTCTCGATGTTCGGCAGCATGCCGAACACGCCGATCGAGCCGGTCAGGGTCTCGGGTTGGGCGACGATCGCGTCCGCGTTGGCCGAGATCCAGTAACCGCCCGAGGCCGCCAGGCTGCCCATCGACACGACGACGGGCTTGCCCGCGGCGCGCAGCGCCAGGACTTCGCGGCGGATCACGTCGGAGGCCGTCGCGCTGCCGCCCGGCGAGTCGACGCGCATCACGACCGCCTTGACGTCGTCGTCGAGGCGCGCTGCGCGCAGCGCGCGTGCCAGATCGTCGCCGCCGATCCCCTCCGAGCTCGAGCCATCGACGATCTCGCCCTCGGCGACGAGGACCTGGATGCCATGGCCGCGCGGGCCCTTCTTGCGCACCGCGCGCGCGTAGTCCTCGATGGCGACCTGGGGCAGATCCTCGTCGTCGTCGACGTCGGCCACGACCTTGAGCCGCGCCAGCAGCTCCCCGAACGGCGCCGCTTTCGTGACCAGGCCCAGCTCGACCGCCTCCTCCGACGACAGCCAGCCCTTGTCCCGCGCGACGGCCTCCAGCCGGGCCGGGTCGATGTCGCGTGCCGCGGCCAGACTGCCGTACATGGTGGCCTGGATGTCCGCGAGGATCGCCTCCATCTGCTCGCGGTTCTCGGCGCTCATGTGGCCGAGGAGGAAGGGCTCGACCGCGGACTTGTACTTCCCGACGCGCGTGACCTGCACCTCGATGCCGTACTTGGCGAGCAGGTCGCCGAAGTAGGGGATCTCGGCCGAGAAGCCGTCGACGACGACGACGTCGAGCGGCTCCATCCACAGCTCGTCGGCGGCGGACGCGAACCACAGCGTCTTCTCGTCCAGTCCGCCGAAGTAGGCCAGCACGGGCTTCTGCGCCGCGCGGACCTCGAGCAGGGCCTCGCGCGCCGCGGCGATCGCGGACATCGAGCCCGAGACGCCGCCGTGGAGCAGGACGGCCTTCACGCGCTTGTCCGTGGCGGCGTGGCGCAGGGCGCTGGCGAGCTCGTGCGCTGGGATCGGCATCGAGGTCGAGCCCTGGAGGAGATCCATGGGCGTGGGGGTGCCACCCTTCTCCGACACGGGCGCGGACAGGTCGACGGTCAGGATCGAGCGCTTCGCGATCTGGGGCGTCGACCCCGAGGCTGCGGCCGCGATCAGGGCGAAGCAGAAGACCCCGGCGATCACTCCCGCGATGAGCAGGGCCAGGAGGAACGCGAGCGTGATCTGGAGGACGTTCTTCATCGTGGTTCGTGCCTGTGGAGGGGGCGGTCGTCGCGCGGGGGTGACTGCGAAGCGAGCCTGCTACGGCGCCGGCCGGGCGGCCATTCTGCCGGAGCCGCGGTCTCCGGCGCGCGCATCCGGCCGGATCCGCCCGATCAGGGCCCGCAACAGGCGTCGCCCTCGCGCCAGGCGGCCAGCACGTCGAGCCGGGTCACGCGCGCGAGCCGCTTCGGGACGGTGCGCTCGTGACGGCCGTGAGCGGTGTCGTAACCGATCCGGACCTCGAAGGGCGGCCAGCCTGAACGGCTCACGGCGCGCTCGGCGACGTCGACCTGTGCTCCGGGGTCGAGGCGGCCGGCCTCGCGCGCCCAGCCGGCGATGCGTACGGAGTCAGACTCCACTCCGCCGTTCTCACACCCGCGCCGCCGCCGGCG
>JAEUHZ010000004.1 GCA_016795205.1 Planctomycetota bacterium
GCACGTAGTCGGCGACGGTGGCGATGATCTTGGCGTTCGTCTCGAGCAGGTCGCTGCGGCTCATCCCGGGCTTGCGCGGGAGGCCGGCCGTCATGATCACGACGTCGGAGCCGTAGGTGTCCTGGGGGTCGTTCGTGCCGAGCACGCGCCCGCCGAAGCCCTCGACGACGGCGCTTTGGTTCATGTCGAGCGCGATGCCTTGCGGGCGTCCCTCGACCACGTCGATGAGGACGATGTCCGAGGCCAGGTTCTTCATCGAAAGCAGGTGCGCGCAGGTGGATCCCACGTAGCCCGCGCCCACCACCGTCACCTTCCGCTGCGCGATCGTCGACATCGCGGCGGACGCTAACCGCCAGCCGGGACCCACGGCAAGGCCGGTCGGGGCCGATCGGACGTCGCGGGACGCCGGGCGACCGCCTGGGGAGGTCGATCCGCGAGCGGAGTTCGCGGGCCGCCCTCCGACCACCCAGCGAGTCCCGCCTGGACCCCCTCAGCCCACATCGCCGCTCGCAAGCTCGCCAAGGCCCTACCCGCTGCCGCGCTCGACGACTTCGCCCGTCGAGGAGAGTCCCTTCCGCCAGCGGAGGATCTGGCGCACGTCCCGCAGCGCGCGCGGGCCAACGCGTGCGGCGCAGGCACGGCAGCCTCCCCGAGGTGGCGCAGACGTGGCCGGGGTCGGTCGCCTTCGAACTGCTGCTCGGCGTGTGCGCGGCCAACGACCCCCACGCGGCGCTCGCGGAGCGCCGGCGCGCGCTGGCGTAGCTGCTCGAGCAGCGCCTCGCATCGATCGCGGCGATCGACGCGCTGCTCGACACGCGTGCCTGAGACCTGCAGACGTTCCACGCGCGGTCAGCGGCGCGACCCGGCCACTCCGACGTTCGAGCACGGCCCCTGGATCCGCAGCACAGGTCCGCGCGGATCCACCCGTCGGGCGTCGGGCGGGATACACTCCCGGGAGTCTCCCCCTCGTAGAGCGCCCGAGCCCACGTCCCCCGGACCTCCGAGTCCCGTTCCATGACTTCTCACTTCATCCGCTGCTGGCCCCTGGTGTTCGCCGCTCCTGCCTTGGCGCAGGCTCAGGGGGCAACCGTGGTCCTCGATCGCTTCGGCCAGCACGTCGACGGCAATTCCTTCCTGCGCCGCGACGGGGTCTACTTGTCCGGTGGGCCGCGCGAGGCCTGCGCAGCGCCCGGCCTCCAGGACGGCGTCTGGTGCTTCCAGATCACCGACCCGCAGGGCACGACGCTGCTCTCGCCCGACCCGCTCACCGAGCGCTGCGTGCTCGTCGTCGGGGGCGTCTTCGCGCAGTACCTCGGCACGACGCGCGTCGCCGAGACGAACGCACCCTGCGGCGCGCTGAACGTGCGACTCGCGCCCTTCGCCCCGACGCCCTACCCGAGCCGCGAGTACAAGGTCTGGCTGACGCGGCTCGAGGACTATGACCCGCTCGGCGTGCGCATCTTCGGCTTCGATCCGGCGCGCAGCAAGAGCGACAACTTCCGCGTCGCGGTCGCGGGCCCGCAGTCGATTCTGCGCGGGCGCGCGTTCTTCGACGAGGACACGAACGGCGCCTGGAACCACGCAACGAGTGCCTTGGAAGTGCCGCTTGGCGGGTGGCGCGTGGAAGTCCGGCGCGACGGCAGCCTCGATGGCGTGACCTACACGGACCAGGACGGCTGGTACACGTTCGTGCGCGACCGTGACGGCGCGTCCTACTCGATCCGTCAGCTCTCGCCCAACGGCTTCGTCAACGAGGGCACGCCCGGGGCGACCTGGCTGGCCACGACGCCGCTCCTTGGGACCACCGTCGCGACCGGCGAGCGCGTCGCAGGGCCCGACTTCGGCAGTGTGAGCTACCAGCTCACGCCGTTCGTCGGACGCACCGTCGGCGACTGGGCCGACGGCTATGACCAAGGCGGCTCGTCCAGCGCCGCCATCCTGCTGGCCTGCGATCCCCTCTGGCGCACGGCGCTCACCACGCGCAACGGCGCGCCCGTGAACCTGCGCCGAGCGGTATCGAACGACAATCCCAACGCCTCGATCTTCACGCTACGCCCGCCCCCGCAGGCCTTCAATGGCGCCTTCGCCAACTGGCGCGCGTACGCCAACTCGAACCCGCGCGACCACGCCGGATTCCTGCTCTCGCGCGAAGTCGCGGCCACGATCCTCAACAACACCTGTGGCGCCATGCCGGGCGACGTCCTGATCGATCGCTTCCAGGATGGCGTGCTCGTGCCGCTCTCCGTCATGCTCGACGGCGCGATCGGCTTGCTCTCGCAGGTCGGCGCCGGCCTCACCGGTCCCAACGATCCGTACCAGGATCTGCGGCACATGATGATCATGTGCACGAACGAGTTCGGATCGATCAACAACACGGGCGATCCCAGCTCGCCGCAGGTTGTCTACTCGCGCACTCAGTCGCCCGCGTTCTTCGAGTCGCCGTACTGAGGTACCGTCGGCGTGACGCGCCCACCTAGGGCCGGCGCGCCACGAGCCGCACGCCCTGACTGCTCGCAAAGCGGTCCTGGCTGGCCTCGCCGCGGCTCGCGCAGCGAAAAAGCGCCTCGACCAGCGAGCCCCAATGGCCGCCACGCTTGCGATAGCGCAGCGGCTGGGTCTCCTCGTTCGCGTCGCGCAGCCACTCCTCGCGTGACCCCGCCAGGTCACGTACGCCATAGGGCGATTCGTCGCGCGGTTCGAACCCGCCCGGCGCGTCGAGCAGGTAGCCGGCCTTGCGCACCAGGCACACCGTGAGCGAGGGGTCGAAGCGATCGCCCCATGGGAAGCGCCGCGCGTCGACGCCGCGCGCGGCCTTCTCCCACTCGGCCTCCGAGGGCAGGTCGTAGCGCCACGGCTCGCCGCGCTCCACCGCGCGCGCATTGCGCCATGCCAGGTAGTCGCGCACGTCGGTCCAGCTCAGACCCAGGACGGGCGAATCGGCCGAGGTCGCCGTGTAGACATCCCACGTCCAGCGCTCGCCGTCGGCCTCCTTGCGCGCGAGGACGCGGTCGTCCTGCGGGAGATAGAGGTGCTCACCGGGCCGGCCGGCGGCGATGCGAGCCAAGGTCCCGGGATCGTTGACGAACTCGTACCACTCGCGGTTCGTGAGCTCGAGGAGCGCGATCATGAACCCTGGAACGTCGACCGTACGCGCCTCCCGCGGCCGGAACGCGTCCGGGTCGCCGCCCTCGACGAACGGCCCCGGCGGCACGGGCACGAACCCCGGTGGCACCTCATCCTCGGGGAGCAGCTCCACGCGCGCCTCGACAGCGGCGCGGCGTCCGACGACGACGAGGTGGCGCTGCTTGGCGTGACCCGCCGCGCGCGCCAGGATCAGGTACGACCCCGGGTCCACAACGAGCGCCGCACCCGACTCGACGCGGTTCGCCGCGGAACAGACCAGCGGATAGGCGGTCGTCTCGCAGACGATCCCCGCGCGCTGGCCCGCGTCGATCTCCAGGACGAGCGGCTCGCCCGCCCGCAGGCAGGCGAGCTTCACGACCGTGGGCGCGCCGGCGTGCACCAGTTGCAGCGCGCTGGAGACCGCGATCTGGCGTGGATCGCAGGCGATCGGCGCGTCGCGACCCTCGATCCCGAGCAGCGCCGGCGCACCCTCGGCGGCCGGTTTCCAGGCGGCCCAGTCGAACAGGCCCAGCACGGGTTCGCCGTCGAGCGCGAGCACGCGCGCGAGCGGCGCGACGCCGGCACGCTCCAAGGCGTCGCCGGGCACGAGCTCGCGCACCAGCACCGCTTCTGCCGCGGGCGCCACGCCGACGCGCAACACGAGATCCCCCGGTGCGAGCCCCGCGCGCCCTGCGGGCGAGCCGGGCTCGACCGCGCGCACGACCAGGCACGGGTCGCCCGGGTGGAAGCCGTCGGCCCACGCGCCCTCGCGCGCGCGCCCCACGCCGCGCGTCGGCACCGGAACGAGCCGCGGGATCACGTCGCCGCCGCGCAACGACTCGTAGGGCTCGTAACGGAACAGATGCAGGCTCGCGTCGGCCGGCGCAGCCGCGATACGCAGCGTTCCGCGCCCGAGGAGCTCGTCCGCGTGCTCGCCGCGCAGGTCGTGCTGCTCGGCCGCGGCGCGCATGGCCGCGGCGCGCACCGCATCACGCGCGGCGCTGGCCTCGCGCCAGCGCTCGACGTAGTAGGCGGCCAGGGCGCTCTGCGTCGCGTCGCTCGCCCCGCCCCAAGGATCCTCCAGCCGCGCCGCGCGCTCCAACGCCTCGGTGCGCGAGAGCAGCGTGCGTTCAGCCTCGATCTGCAGTTCCTCGAGCTCGCGTTCGCGCCGCGCGAAGGCGCCGCGCTCCGAGTCCGTGGCGTAGCGGCCCTTGACGCTCGACTCCTCCTTGAGCAGCTGCGCGCGCAGCTCGTCGATGCGCCGGCGCGCCGCCTCGTAGCGCACGCGCAGTGCCGACTCCTCCCCACGCGCGAGTTCGGCCTCCCGCAGGGCCCGGGAGCGCGCAGCCGCGCGCTCCGCGTCCGCGCGCGCGCGCTCGACGCGCGCCTTGAGATCGAGCACCTCGACGGACTCGGGGTCGAGCTCCTGCGCCTTGGCGACAGCGACGTCGGCACCCACGTAGTCTGTGGCGGCGAGCCGCTCGCTCGCGATCCGGAGGTTCTGGCGCAGTGCGCGCTCGTGCTGCACGAGACGCAGGGTGATCGTGCCCAGGATTCCCAGAAGGAGGAGCAGGGCGACCGCCGCGCCCGCGGCGCGCGCGGGTTCGCGGCGCGACCACTTCGCGAGGCGTTCGATCTTCCCAGCGGCCTTGGCCTGGATCGGCTCGAACGAGCGCACGCGGCGCAGGTCCTCGGCCAGCGCCGCGGCCGTCGGGTAGCGCCGCGTGGGATCGCGGTCCATCGCGACCTCGATCACGGTGGAGAGGTCGAGCGGGATGCGCGGGTTCAGGCTGCGCGGGCTGCGTGGGGCGCCGTTCAGGATCTCGTGAAAGAGCTGGTCCCACGTCGTGCTCTCGAACGGACGCTTGAGCGTCACGCACTCGAACAGCGTCACTCCCAGCGCATAGACGTCGGTCCGGCGATCGACGGTCCCACGCGAGGCCACGATCTGCTCGGGCGCCAGGTAAGCCGGCGTTCCCAGGATCTGACCGGACTGGGTCAGCGTCTGGCCCTCGCTCTCGAGGTCGCGCGCCAGGCCGAAGTCGAGCAGCACCGGCTGCCCCTCCGCCGTGACCATGATGTTCGCCGGCTTGACGTCGCGGTGGACGAGCCCGGCCTCGTGCGCCACGTGCAGGGCGCGCGCCGCGCTCTCGACCATGCGCAGCACGTCCTCCAGCCCGCCCTTGCCCCCGCCGACGATCGTGATCGAATCGCTGCCTCGACCACCGTGCTCTGCGTCGAAGCCGTGTCGTGACTGCTCCACGAGCGCCGCCAGCGTCGTGCCTCGCACGAACTGCATGGCGATGTAGGGCAGGCCGTCGACCTCCCCCACGTCGTGCACACCGCAGATGCCCGGATGCTCGAATTTCGAGGTCAGCTGCGCCTCGCGCCGGAAGCGGTCGCGCGCAAGTTGCGACTGCGCGCCTGCGCCCGTCAGCATCTTGAGCGCGACCTTGCGGTGCAGCTCGGCGTGCTCGGCCAGGAAGACCACGCCTTGCGCGCCCCGGCCGAGCTCCCTCTCGAGCAGGTAGGGCCCGAATCGGCGCGGCTCGCCGGGTTCGTCGACTGCGGGCGTGGCGGGGGACAAGGCGGGCGAGGATAGCCGCGGGGGAGGCCCGCGCCAGCACTCCACGCACCCTCCGCGGACGCCGCTCCTCGGGAGCGGGGGCTCTGCTGGAGCGCGGCGCCCCCCCCCAGGCAGCGAACGGGCCCCCGGGCCCGTCGAGTCGGTCAGAGCGCGCGCAGGATCGCGGCGCCCATCTCGCGCGTGCCGACGGCCGATGGGTCGTTGCGATCGGCCTTCAGATCGTAGGTGACGTGCCGGCCCTCGCGGATGACCTTGGCGATCGCGGTCTCGAGACGCGCGGCCGC
The DNA here is from genome assembly GCA_016795205.1 of Planctomycetota bacterium. Lineage (GTDB taxonomy): Bacteria > Planctomycetota > UBA1135 > UBA1135 > JAEUHZ01. The sequence continues at coordinate 5,995 of JAEUHZ010000004.1, forward strand.
GGTGGTCTCGCCCAGGTGCTCGAGCATGAGCACGCCCGAGAGCAGCATGGCG
>JAEUHZ010000039.1 GCA_016795205.1 Planctomycetota bacterium
AGTGGGGACCGAGAGAGAGAGCACCCGAGTGTCGGGCGCGCCCCCAGCCCCGCGCCCCAGAGGCTGCGGCGGCCGCACCCCCCGCGGGTGTTACGGCGTCCAGACGGGGGGGGGCGGCCCCCCCCCCCGCTGGGCGGCGCGGGGGGTCGCCCCCCCGACACTCGGGTGCTCTCTCTCTCGGTCCCCACTCCAGCTCAGCGCGTGGTGCGGAGGTCGCGTTCGCCTTTCGAGCCCTTGTAGCCCTGCTGGAAGACCTCCTTCTGCACCGGCGGGGGCACCGGAGACGTCAGCTTCTCCACCAACGCACAGGCGCGCCGCAGGGCGGACTCCGCCTGCCGGATTCCCCGCACGTACTCGGACATGCGCCGGGCCTCTGTCCGGAGCAGGTCCTGCACGTGCGGATACAGCTCGCGTTCGTTGAAGTCCGCCGCGCGACGCAGGACGCTGGCGCTCCACGCCCCCGCGACGACTTCCGCGTCCTCGGGGCGCGGCGGGACGTGCCCCGCGTCGCTCGGGGGCAGCACGCAGATCGACTCGATCGGCGTGAGCTCTCGACTGCCATCTGCGTGCTGGCCCGCGAGGGTCACACGGACCTGCCAGGGCGTCGGACGCACCGCGGGATCCCGCAACTTCACGCGGAAGACGACGGTGCGCTCCGCGCCGTCCACGAGGTCGCCGAGGAGGAAGCCCCCGGGCGTGCCGGGCTGGTCGCCCGACCGCGCGGCGACGAGCTCGGAAACGGGCTCGACGACCGGGTCCGGCCCGGCATCCACGCCCAGGCACACGTTGCGCACCGCCACCGCCCCGAGCTCCTCGAGCTCGCCCAGGAGCAGCCGCTCGATCGCGTGTGCCTCGTCGGCGTGGTGGAACCGCCCGCCGCCGTGCTCGGCGATCGGGCCGAGCTGCGTCGTCGAGTAGCCCGCGCCGACGCCCACGCAGGTCGTCGTGATCCCGGCGAGCCGCAAGGCCCGCGCGCGCTCGCCCAGCGCCGTGGGATCGCACAGCCCACGGTTGGCCATGCCGTCCGAAAGCAGGATCACGTGCGTGCGCCGTCCAGGCTCGATGATCGGCTCGAGCAGGGCCGCGCCCGTCAACCAGCCGGCGCTGAGGTCCGTGCTGCCGCGCGTTCTGAGCGTGCGGAGCTCGGCCTCGATCAGGGCCAGTTGCTCAGCGGTCATCGCCTGCGGCCGGCAGTGGATGACGACATCGTCGGCGAAGCTGACCACGGCGATGCGATCGCACGGCCGCAGCCGGCGTGCCAACAGGAGCGCGGCGTGCTTGACGTTCGCGAGCTTCGCGCCGCCCATGGACCCGCTCGCGTCGATCACGATCGCGAGGGAGACAGGCGGCGTGGGGGCGCCCGGAGCGGCCTTCTTGCCGCGCAGCCGGACGATGAGGTGCGCCTCGGGGTCGGCCGTGCCGAGCGCTTCGCGGTCGAAGCTGGCCTGGATCTCGACCTGCGGCGTGGCGTCGTGCGAGCGGTTCTTCGTGTGTGAGTTCATGGGGCTATCTCTTTGGAGTCCGGGATCGACGGCGGCGCGTGGACGGATCCCCCCCAGGCCGCGCGCGCCGCGCGGTTTCGGGGTCGGGCGGAAGGCGAGGCGCACGGCGCCGCGCCGCGGCGCGGGCGTCAGCCCGGGTCCGCGCCTGCGAGCCAGCCGCGTAGGCGGCCAGCGAGATCCGCGAGCATGCGCGCGGTCTCGGGGTCCGAGCCGCGCATCGAGAGGCGCACGCTCGGTGTGACATCGATCAGGGTCCACTCCTCCGGCACGGCGGGCGTCGGCGAATGGGGGCTCTTCTGGAGCCGCTTGGGGCCGAGGTCGAAGGGGACCTGCGGCTCCTGGCCGAACGCGGCGAAGGGGGGGCACGTGCGCTTGTGGGGGTCCGGCGCAGCCCGGGCCAGACCCATCCCGGTGAGGGGCAGGGTCGCCACGCCCTCCTCGCCGCGTGCGACGCGCTCGATCTGGTCCGCTGGCAGGCTCTTGAGCAGGCCCTCCAGCGCGCTGAGCGGCAGCTCGTAGGGGGCCGACTTCCTGACCTGCTTGAGGAACAGCAGCGGGACGAGGTGCTCCTCTCCGTAGCGAGCCGCCGGGCCACGCCCCGTCGGGGGAGGGATCAGGCCGCGCGCCACGTAGCTGCGGATCGTGCGCGGCGTGAAGCCGGTGCGGGCCGCGAGCGTGTCGAGTACGAGCTCGTCTTGAGGGGGGAGGGGGAGGGTCATGCGCGAGAGACTAACACTTGGAAGACGTAGCGCCAGTCGCCATGTCGCTATTTCCGAGCGCCATGCTAGGTGCTTGCCCTTCAAGATGTTGTGAGCATCCGTCCAGCGCCATGCCGAGCTGGCCCACCCCTAGAGCGCGTCGCGGACCGACCCTCCCGGTCAGTGCGAAGGGGAGCGCACCTGCTCCGCGCCGTGAGGGCCAGCCTGCGGGGCCTGGGGTCAGAGCGGGGGGCATCCCGTCCACGAAGCGCGGTCCGGGGCCGGGAGAGCGGCGCAGAGGCCCGCCGGGCGGGATGCCGCAGAACGCCGCGAGGCCGGCTCGAGAGAGCCGGCCTCGCGGGAATCACGCCCCGACCCGCCGCCTGGGCGGGCCGGCGCGCCTCACGGGATCCAGGTCACGCTCGTGCCGTTCGACAGGTTGAACGTGCTCGGCGTGCAGAACGCGGCCGCGTTGCGGTACCAGACCTGGTACGTGCGCACGTCGCCGGCCGCGTTGAAGCCGCGGATCGAGATCAGGGTGTCGCCCAGCTCCGGGTACTGGCTGGCGCCGGCCACGTTGTTCTTCGTGCCGAGCCGGATGATCGAGCCGCCCGCGCAGCGCAGGCCGTCGCCGAAGGCGACGCCGAGGCCGCCGCCGAGCTGGCTGGTGCCTTGGAAGTAGAGCGCCGAGCTGTTCGGCATGCCCGTGCCGCTCAGGAGGAACGAGTCGTTCGCGATGCTCGCCAGGCCGCTGCCGGCCAGGTTCGCGCCGTTCACGTTGACCGAGCTCGCGCATCCGTTTCCGGGCGCGCCGTTGTTCGCGCAGGGGCAGGCCGCGCCGGCCCCGTCACCGAAGCAGAAGGGCGTCGCGGGCGTGGTCGGCGCGCTGTTCCCGACCCAGGTCGCCGCGCAGAACGTGCCGCTGCCGGTGAAGGGCGAGGGCAGGGTGCCGATCTGCGTGCCGGACGCGACGTCGAACACGTAGAAGGAAGCCTGCGTCGTGTTCGGACCGTCGGTCACGTAGTACGCCCGACCGTTCGCGACGGCGAGGCCGTCGATGTCGGTCTCGCCGGCCGGGTAGGGCGCCACGAACGTCGTGGTCTGCGCCACGGGGTCGATGCGGTAGAGGCCGCGGACGTCCGGCGCCGGAGCGGTGTCCGACAGGCCGTAGAGATCACCCGTGGACGCGTCGTGCTCCAGGCCGCCGAAGTCGAAGGTCGAGGGGTGGACGTAGATCTGCGTCGCGATCCGTGTGACCGGGTCGATCTCGTAGACCGCCTCGGTGGCGATGTTCCGAGTGCCATAGAGCTTGCCGTTCGCGAAGCTGAGCGCGACGAAGTTGATCGTGGCCGCGTTGAAGGTCATCCCACCCAAGAGCGTGGGCACGAGCGGGTTGCCATAGGGCGACGAGTACAGGTTCGACCCGTTGTTCCAGTACAGCGTGTTCGTGCTGGCGTCGTAGGCCATGCCCCAGGGCTTGGCCTCGTTCGTGGTGCTGGCGTACAGCGGGGTGGCCGTGCCGGTGGACACGTCGACCTCGTAGATCGTGGCGCTGCCGGACTGGTCGTTGCCGACGACGAGCTGTGCGCGGCTGGTGGTCGAGAGGGCGGCGGTCATGGCCGCGGCGAAGAGGAAGTGAGTCTTCATGGGGGGGAGCTTCGGGGGAATCATGGCCCGCGGGATGGACCCTGCCGCGGCGCTGCGCGCCGGACGGGGGGCCTTGGGGTCTGCAGGAAAAGCCTACCCCGACGGGGGGAAATGCGGGTCGAGCCGCCGACGAGGGCTCGTTCGCGCCGGGGACGTGCTTCCACGCGGGCCTCGCAGGCCGGGCGCCGGAAGCAGCCCAGCGAGCTCCCCGAGGCCGGACTCGTGGGTTCAGGCGCCACCGTGCGGGTTAGCGCGGCCGCGCCAGGAGTGCGGCCGCGCTCGCGCCATGACCGACGAAGTCGTCGGGCCGCGAGCTCGACCCGGCCGATATCCACTGCGCTGCCGAGCCTGGCGGACCGTCCTCCCATGCCGCGACCCGTACGGATTGCGACGGCTCCCGAGGGAGCGCCGGCCGCGGAGACCCGAGCGAAGGCCAGCGGCTACCTCCCGACGCTCGATGGCTGGCGAGCAGTCGCCATCCTGCTCGTGATCCTGGCTCACCTGCGCTTCCGGCTGTTCGGACCCGAGGGAGCATTCCCCAATGCGCGCCTGGAGGAGGAGTGCGCGCACTTCGTGGTGGGCGTCCCGATCTTCTTCGGCATCAGCGGACTCCTGATCTGCTCGCGTCTCCTGGAGGAGCGCGCACTGCGCGGCTCGATCGACCTCGCCGGCTTCTACGTGCGGCGCTTCTTCCGCATCCTGCCGCCGTACCTGCTCCTGCTCGGCGCGATCCTCGTCCTGGGCGCACGCAGCGGTGCCGACATCGCCTGGAGCGACATCCAGGCCTCGCTGCTCTTCTATCGCAACTACGTCCCGGGCGAGAACGTCGCCTCGTGGTACACGGGGCACTTCTGGTCGCTCGCCGTCGAGGAGCACTTCTATCTCCTGCTGCCGGGCATCCTCGTCCTGTTCAGGTCCGCGCGCGCGGTGCAGGTGCTGGCCATGCTGGCCGCGGCCGTGGTCGCTTGGCGGGCAGTGCAGCACCAGACCGCACTCGTGTCCGACGAGTTCCGCTTCCTCACCTACCGCACGGACTTGCGCATCGACGGCCTGCTGCTCGGTGCGCTCGGGGCCTGCGCCCTGACCTCGGCGGGACTGCGGGCACGATTGAGGAGCCGGTTGACTCCGCGCGTCGTACTGCTGTGCCTCCTGGCACTCGGGCTCGCCCCTTGGATGGGGATCCCGCAGGTCGAGCTCGACGCCTGGGTCCGTCACTGCACGCTCGAGACCTTCACTGGGTGCATCGTTCCCGTGATGCTCATCGGGACGATCCTCGCTCCCCACTCCGTCCTCGGGCGCTGCCTCGAAAGCGCTCCGCTGCGCTGGATCGGCCAGCTCTCCTACAGCCTGTACCTGTGGCAGCAGCTCTTCCTCACGCCGATCCGGGCACCCTTCACCAACGTGCTGGTCCCCGCGCTCGTGCCCGAGTGGATGCTCGACTGGCCCTGGGATCTCGCCGCAGTCCTGGCCTGCGCCTGCGCGAGCTACTACCTCGTCGAACGTCCATTGACGCGGCTCGGCCGCCGCCTGGCCACGCCAGCGACGCCGGGGCGTGCGCCCTAGGAGCCCACGGCGCGCCAGCAGGGTGCGCTCAGGCGCGGGCCGGCACCCGGGCCAGCTTGTGCGTCGCCAGATGCTCCTGGATCGTGCGCACCTGGTAATCGCCGCGGTGCAGCGCGGCCAGGGCGCTGATCACGGCGCTGATGCCGGCGCGCGTCGTGATGCACGGCACGCCGGCCGTCACGGCTGCCGCACGGATCGCGGAGTCGTCGACGCGCTGCTGCTTGCCATAGGGCGTGTTCAGGAGCAGCACGACCTCGCGGTTCTTGATCAGGTCGACGACGTGCGGACGGCCTTCGTGGACCTTGTTCACGCGCTCGACGGGGATGCCGTTCGACTTGAGCGCGCGCCACGTGCCCTCGGTCGCGACCAGCTCGTAGCCCAGCGCCGCGAGCGTGCGGCACTCGGGCACGATGGCGCGCTTGTCGGCGTTCTTCACCGAGACGAAGACGCGGCCCGACTTGGGCAGCTTGAGGCCAGCGGCCTGGTAGGCCTTCACGAAGGCGAAGCCCAGATCCTGGTCGATCCCCATGACCTCGCCGGTCGAGCGCATCTCGGGCCCCAGCGTGATGTCGACGCCGGGGAACTTGCTGAACGGGAAGACCGGGGCCTTGACCGAGAAGTAGGGCGGCGTGATCTCCTCGGTGAAGCCCAGCTCCTCGAGCGAGAGCCCGCACATGACCTTGGCGGCCAGCTTCGCGAGCGGCACGCCGATGGCCTTCGAGACGAAGGGCACGGTGCGCGAAGCGCGCGGGTTGACCTCCAGGACGAAGACCCGGTCGTCCTTGACCGCGAATTGCACGTTCATGAGGCCCACGACGTTCAGCTCCGTCGCGAGCGCCCGCGTGGCGCGACGGATCTCGTCGACGATCTCGCGGCCCAGCGTGTGCGGCGGCAGCACGCAGGTCGAGTCGCCGGAGTGGATGCCGGCCTCCTCGATGTGCTCCATGATCCCACCGATCACGACCTGGCGGCCGTCCGAGATGGCGTCGACGTCGACCTCGATGGCCTCCTCGAGGAACTTGTCCACGAGGATCGGGCGGTCGGGCGTGACCTGCACCGCGTTCTCCATGTAGGTCTCCAGCGCGTCGTCGTCGTAGACGATCTCCATCGCGCGGCCGCCCAGCACGTAGCTCGGCCGGACCAGCACCGGGTAGCCGATGCGCCGCGCGACCGCGAAGGCCTGGCCGATGTCGGCGGCCATGCCGCTTTCGGGCTGCGACAGCTTCAACTTCTTGATGACTTGGTTGAACAGGTCTCGATCCTCGGCGCGGTCGATGGCCTCGACCGACGTGCCGATCAGAGGAGCGCCGGCCGCCTGCAGGCTGGCGGCCAGGTTCAGGGGTGTCTGCCCGCCGAACTGCACGATGATCCCTTCCGGCTTCACGGCGTCGACGACGTGCATGACGTCCTCGTGCGTGAGCGGCTCGAAGAACAGGTCGTCCGACGTGTCGTAGTCCGTGGAGACAGTCTCGGGGTTGCTGTTCACCATGACCGCCTCGCGCCCGATCTCGCGCACGGCGAACGCGGCGTGGCAGCAGCAGTAGTCGAATTCGATGCCCTGACCGATGCGGTTGGGGCCGCCGCCCAGGATCATGACGCGCGGGGCGCCGGTCCGGCGCAACTCGCCTTCCTCCTCCCACGAGGAGTAGTAGTAGGGCGTCGCGGCCTCGAACTCGGCCGCGCACGTGTCGACCAGCTTGTACGCGGGGACGATGCCGTGCTCCTTGCGCAGCGCCGCCACATCGGCCTCGCTCGAGCCCGCCGCCAGCGCGATCTGCCGGTCGGCGTAGCCCAGTTGCTTCGCCTCGCGCAGGAGCTCCTTGGTCAGCAGCGCGCCGCCCAGCTCGGCTTCGAAGTCGACCAGCTCGCGCATGTTCTCCAGGAACCACGGGTCGATGTGCGTGGCCTCGTGGATGTCGTGCGTGCTCCAGCCGGCCTTGTAGGCCGCGCGGATCGCCAGCAGCCGTCCCTCGTTCGGCACGCGCAACGTGCGCGTCAGCGCGCCTTCGTCCGTGGCCAAGACCTCGGCCGGATCGCGCGGGTCGAGGCCCACGCCCCAGCGGCCCGTCTCCAGGCCCCGCACGGCCTTCTGCAGGGCCTCCTTGAACGTGCGGCCGATCGCCATGGTCTCGCCGACGCTCTTCATCTGCGTCGTGAGGGTCCGGTCGGCGCCCTTGAACTTCTCGAAGGCGAAACGCGGGATCTTGACGACCGTGTAGTCGATCGTGGGCTCGAAGCAGGCGGGCGTCTTCTTGGTGACGTCGTTCTTCAGCTCGTCGAGCGTGTAGCCGACCGCCAGCTTGGCCGCGAACTTGGCGATCGGGAACCCGGTCGCCTTGGAGGCCAAGGCCGAGCTGCGCGACACGCGCGGGTTCATCTCGATCACGATCATGCGGCCCGTCTTGGGATCGATCGCGAACTGCACGTTGGATCCGCCGCACTCGATGCCGATCTCGCGCAGGATGCGGATCGAGGCGTTGCGCATGTTCTGGTACTCGCGATCCGTGAGCGTCTGTGCCGGCGCGACCGTGATCGAGTCGCCCGTGTGCACGCCCATCGCGTCGAAGTTCTCGATCGAGCAGATGATGACGACGTTGTCGGCCTTGTCGCGCATCACCTCCATCTCGAACTCCTTCCAGCCGACGAGGGATTCCTCGATCAGCACCTCGGAGTTCATCGAAGCCGCCAGTCCGCGCGAGACGATCTCTTCGAACTCGTCGACGTTGTAGGCGATGCCGCCGCCGGTCCCGCCCAGGGTGAAGCCTGGTCGGATCACGCACGGCAGGCCGATCTCCGCCAGTACGCGCCGGGCGTCCTCCATCGTGTGCGCGACGCCGGAACGCGCGCTCTCGAGCCCGCAGGTCTGCATCGCCGCGCGGAAGAGGTTGCGGTCCTCGGCCTTGCGGATGACCTCGGCCTTGGCTCCCAGCATCTCGACGCCCAAGCGCTCGAGCACGCCGCGGTCGTGCAACGCGAGACCCGTGTTCAAGCCGGTCTGCCCGCCCAGCGTCGGCAGGATCGCGCTGGGCCGCTCCTTCTCCAGGATCTTCGTGACCGCTTCGGGCGTGATCGGCTCGATGTACGTCGCGTCGGCCGTCTCCGGATCCGTCATGATCGTCGCCGGGTTGCTGTTGACGAGGATCACGCGGTAGCCCTCCTCACGCAGCGCCTTGCAGGCCTGCGTGCCGGAGTAGTCGAACTCGCAGGCCTGCCCGATGACGATCGGGCCGCTGCCGAGGATGAGGATGGATTCGAGGTCGTCGCGGCGGGGCATCGAGGGGGGGGCGGCCGGGGGCGCCCCGGGGTCGGGGGGCGCGACAGGCAGGCGCAGACCTGTCGGGGGGATCCGGTCGAGCGGGCGTAAACTACCCGATGGAACCAAAGGTGGGCCCGCGCTGTCGAGGGGTGAGCGAGCGCGACGCGGCCAGGCGCGGCGCCGAGTGGTGGCGCAGCACGACCCGAGCGCCAGGGCCGGGCTCGCCCCGCCGGCTCAGCCGCCCGCGGAGTGCTCGATCGCCGCGCGCAGGGCCGCTTCCGGCAGCTCGACGTCGAAGGCCACGGCACCTGGGCTGCTGGGGACGACGAACCGCGGCGTGCCGCGGCGCGCTTTCTTGTCACGAGCCATCGCCGCGAGCAGCTCCTCCGCCGTGAGCGCCTTCCCGTAGCGTGCGTGCAGCGCGTTCAGGCTGGCTGGCACGTCGAGGGCCTGGAGCAGCTCGCGGAGCCGCTCTGCGAACCGCGGGTCGACCGCCAAGCCCGCGCTGCGCCCGGCCTCGACCGCGAGCACGATCCCCGTGGCGACCGCGACGCCGTGCGGGATCGTCCCGAACCCCGCTGCGTGCTCGATCGCGTGCCCGAAGGTGTGGCCCAGGTTCAGGAGCTTGCGCTCGCCCAGCTCGCGCGGGTCGGCTCGCACGATGGCCGCCTTGCGCCTCACGCAGGCGGTGATGACCTCGGCCAGCGCGCTCTCGACCCGCCCGGCCACGTCCCCGGCGCTCGCGACCAGCCGGTGGAACAGGTCGCCGTCCAGCACGGCGGTCTTGACGACCTCGCCGAGCCCGGAGCGGAACTCCTCCGCGGGCAGGGTCGCCAGGAAACGCATGTCCGCGGCCACCATGATCGGCTGGTGGAAGACGCCCGCCAGGTTCTTCCCGCCCGAGAGGTTGACCGCCGTCTTCCCGCCGACGGACGAGTCGACCATGGCGAGCAGGGTCGTCGGCACCTGGGCGCAGTCGATGCCGCGGTGGAAGAGCGCGGCGGCCAGCCCGCCGAGGTCGCCGACGACCCCGCCACCGAGCGCGACCAGCCCCGACGATCGGTCGCAGCCGGCCGCGACCATGGCGTCCAGGACGCGCTCGAGCGTGCGGAAGCCCTTCGACTCTTCGCCCGCCGGGATGACGTGGACGGACGTGCGCGGCCAGCGGCGCACCACGGCGCCGTGGAGGCCGGCGACGTTCGCGTCGGTGAGCACGAAGGTGCTCGACCAGCGCTTGGGGAGCTCGGCGACGCACGCGATCGCGTTCGACCCGACGTGGACCACGTAGGGCCGCTCCACGCCGACCTGGATTTCCTGGAAGGTCATCGCCGTTCCGCCAGAGCGCGGTTCGTGGCCGCGATCGCAGCCGCGCCCACCAAGCCCTGGAACAGCCGGTCGTGCGCGCTGCCCTCGGGCGCCAGCTCGGGGTGCCACTGCACGCCGATCGCGAAGGGATGGCCGTCGCGTTCGATGGCCTCGACGAGGCCCTCGTCGTCGCGCGCCGCGACGACCCACGGCGCCGCGACGGACGCCAGTGCCTGATGGTGGCGCGACACGACCTCGACGCGCGCCTCGCGCAGGATCCGCGCCAGTCGCGTGCCGGGAACGACCGCGACGGGGTGCACCGCGCCGCTGCGGTGCTCGGCGCGGCCCGGCCACTCCTCGGGGAGGTGCTGCAGGATGCGCGCGCCCTCGGCCAGGCCCAGGAGCTGCATTCCGTAGCAGATGCCCAGCACGGGCACGTCGCGTCGCAGTGCGGCCCGCGCGAGCAGGAAGTCGAAGTCCTGCTTCGCGGCGGGGGTCAGCGTCGCGCTCGGGTGGACGGGGCCGAGCCCCAGGCGCGCCGTGTCGAAGTCGTCCCCGCCCGACAGGACCAGCCCGTCGACGCGTTCGACGAGGCGCTCGACGTCGCTGGGGCCGCCGCAGGGCGGGATGGCGACCGGCAGTCCGCCGGCCTTCAGGACGGCGTCGGCGTAGCGCGTCGCGAGCTCCAGGCGCGGCCTCTCGCCGGTCGCGAGCAGGCCGTTGATGGCGATCAGGGGGCGCATGGCGGGGGCGGGGCGGGGAGCGTAGCCGACCCGGGCGCGGCTGTCGGCGCGTCGCTCCGGATCCTGGATCCCGTGTAACGACTCGACGGGAGGCGTGGAGTGGGACTGACCGCTCGCCAGCCCGCATCGAAAGCCCGACCATGAGACTGCAGACCCTGAGCTTCGCGTTGGCCCTGCTGGCACCACTGGCCGGTGCCCAGGCGGACACCACGCCGCCCGCGTTCCTGGCGCAACCGGTCGTGACGCTGGGAGCGAACCCCGCCGCACCCCTGACCGCGCGCGTGCAGCTCGCCACGGACGAGCCCGTGATCGTCGAGATCTTCGTGCGCGAGCCTGCGCGCAGCTTCAGGTTCCTGGCGACGAACACGTTCGCGACGACCCACGACCTGCCGCTCGTCGGCTTCCGCCCGGGACGCACCCACCGCGTGAACGTGGCCGTGCGGGACGCGGCCGGGAATCGCACGGCGTGGGGCGGCGGGTTCGTGCTGACGACGCCCGCGCTGCCGGCGAACTTCCCGCCGTTGAACGTGACGACGAGTGCGCCGGCGCTCATGGAGCCCGGCGTGACGCTGACCGGGTTGCGCTGGTCGAGCCCGACACTCCCGGGCACGGGCACCTACTGCGTCTACCTCGACGCGGAGGGGCAGGTCGTGTGGCTCTACGAGACCCCGCTGGGCCTGCGCGACGTGACCCGCCTGCGGAACGGGAACCTGCTGATCCACGCCAACAACCGGCTGGCTCAAGAGGTCGACCTGTTCGGGACGGTCGTGACGCAGTGGTACGCGGCGCGCCTGGGCGCAGCCGGAGCGCCGCCGGGGGCGATCCTGGTCGACTGCGACAGCTTCCACCATGAGCTCCATGAGCTTCCGGCCGGCGAGGTCGCCGACTTCATCGCGCTCTCGACCGAGTTGCGCACGTTCCCGAACTACCCGGCCAGCGAGACGGACCCGACGCAGACGATCCCCAGCGCCAACGTGGTCGGCGACGTGGTCGTCGAGTTCCGGCGGGACGGCTCCCTCGTCCGCGAGTACAGCACGTTCGAGAACCTCGACCCGTACCGCCTGGGGTACATGTCCCTCGCCGGGATCTACAACCAGTTGTACGGCGGCGTGCTGACCTTCGATTGGTCGCACGGCAACGCCGCGACGGTCGACCCCACCGACGACACGTGGGTGATCTCGCTGCGTCACCAGGACGCCGTCGTCAAGGTGCGGCGCTCGGATCACTCGATCGTTTGGATCCACGGCCCGCACGACGCGTGGAAGGCGCGTTGGCAGCCGTTCCTGCTGACGCCCCTGGGCGCGCCATTCGAGTGGCAGTTCCACCAGCATGCGTCGCGCACCTCGCCCGACGGCGTGCTGACGCTGTTCGACAACGGCAACTACCGCGCGGTTCCGCCGACGCCGGCGCCGCCGACGAGCCAGTGGTACAGCCGCGCGGTGCGCTTCCTCGTCGACCCGGTCGCCATGACGACGACGCAGGTCTGGGAATGGCGCGACTCGACGCCGTTCTTCTCGGGGCAGTTCGGGGACGTGGACCCGCTCCCGCTGACGGGCAACCAGCTCGTCACCGATGGCGCGAAACAGGTCCCGGGACTGAACAAGTCGTACTCGCGCCTCGTCGAAGTGCGGTCGGCCGGGCCGGGCTCGCAGATCGTGTTCGAGGTCATCGTGAACGATCCCAGCCTGCCGGTGACGAGCCCGTACAACTGGAACCTCTACCGCGCCGAGCGCTACAGCCGCCCCTACCCGTTCTGATCGGCCCGAGAGACGCTCGAGGGCGGAGCCGCTCGCCGCGGGCTCCGCCCTCGAACACCGGGGCCGCCGCTCAGACCAGGAAGCGAAACACCCAGGGGTAGCGGTGCTGATCACCACCCCAGGCGGCGATGGCGGCCAGCACGCAGAGCACGGCGCCCAGGACGTAGGCGAACGGGACCAGTGGCGTGCTCACGCACGTCGCGCCCAGGAGCCCGATCGCGAGCCAGAACGTGAGCTGCATGTTGAGTGCCTCGCGGCCCTGGTCCCTCATGAGCGGGTCGCGCGCGCGCCGCCAGATCCACAGCAGCGCGGTGAGCAGGACGCCGGGCGGGAACGGGATCAGGAACAGGAGGTGGGCCAGCGCGATCCAGGCCCGGCCGCGCGGGCGCGCCGCAGGCGGGACGGCGGGCTCGGATGCTGGCGGGGGTCCCGGAGGCGGCGGCGGCACCGGAGCGTCCGAGGCGCAGGGCTTGGCTCCGGGCGGCGTGCCGAGCGGCGCTCCCGGCTCCCCGGGGGGCCGCGCGTGCCCGCCGCCGGCGGTCGGGACGCTCGGCTCGGACTCGGCAGCGCGACCGCGCACCTCGAGCGCGGGGCCCGGCGCGGAGCCCGCCGCGAGCCGCACGGGCTCGACGGGTACGGCCGGGATGCCAGCGCCGAAGGGCGTGGGCGCCGGCTCGGGGGGCGGCGTCGGGGTCGTGGTGTCAGGCATGGGGGTCGCTCGCGAGCGGCGCGCTGCTACGGCGCGGGCTGGCCGTGATTTCGAGCCCGGCTCGCAACCGGCGCGGGGCTGCGCCGCGATGTCCCTCCACCGCTGCGACCTTGGACGTATGGCCGAGTCCGGTCGCCCGCGTTCGACTCGGGACATGACCAGCGCGCGCTCCGCCCCTCGGACCCGGACCCTCGATGGCCTCGATCCGCGGCTGGCGGCCTACGTTGAGCGCGTGCGTGCCATCGCGCGCGAGCCGCTCTCCGACGTGGCCAAGTTGCGCCGCGTGCGGGAGGCCGCGCTCGAACTGGCGTCGGGGCCCGTGCGACTGGACCCCGCCGATCGCCAAGTGCGTGCGGATGCCTATGGGCGCAACCTGCTGTACCTCGATCCGGACACGGGCTTCGTGGTCATCGCCATGGTGTGGCCGCCGCGCACCGGCAGTGCGCCTCACGATCACGGGACCTGGGGCACGGTCGCAGTCATCGAGGGCGCCGTCGAGGTCACGAACTTCCAGCGGGAGGACGACGGCTCCTGGAGCGATCGCGCCGTGCTGGCGCAGACCTGCACCGTCCACGCCGAGCCCGGCGCCGTGGCGACCGTCCTGCCGCCGCACGAGGACTTCCACGGCGTCTACAACGCCTCGGATCATGCCCCGGCGGTCACGATCCACACCTACGGCAGCGAGCCGCGCGAGTTCCATCGCGTGAACCTGGCGACGGGCGTCGTGACGCTGGGGCGACTCGACTACGACAATCTGGGCGCCTGAACGCGTCGCTGGCCTGGGACTACGCACTCCTTCACCGGCCGCCGTACTCGCACGGCGGTGTTCCAGGGGCGCGGATCTCGTGCTTCGATGGGCCGTCCTGTCCGAGCAGAGGCGGAGGTTTCGATGCGTCTCGAACTCCTGTTCATCGCAGTCCTCGTCGCGGGCGGATCGCCGCGCGCCGCGATCATCCCCTTCTACGTCGATGCCCTGAATGGCAGCGACGCCAACAATGGCTCGAGTCCCGCGCTGGCCTGGAAGACGCTGACGCACGCGCTGAACGTCGTCGGCTCACCGCCGCCTCACAACATCCACGAGATCCGGCTGCTGCCAGGCGTCTACGACGAGGCCAACGGAGAGACGTTTCCGATCGTGTTGAAGCAGGGACGCTGGCTGGCGAGCGTCGCGGGCGCGCAGCCGACGATCCTCGGGTCGACGACGACGCCCGGGCCCATGCTGCGGATCCTGGTCGACACGCAGCCGGGATTCCCGACCCAGAACTCGGCGGTGCGTGGCCTGACCCTGCGGGGCGGCAATCCCTGCGTCGACGTGGACGACTCCGGCGCGGGCCAGCCCCTGCAGCAGTACGTGATCTTGGAGGGCATCGAGTTCGCCTACGCCCCCGGACCCAAGCTGCGGGTGTTCCAGCGCAATCTGTCCAACGTGACGCTCGTCCGCTCGCACTTCAGCGCGCCGGCTTCCCACATGGGGATCGAGGTCCTCGCTGGTGATCTGCGCGTGGAGGACGCCGAGTGGGATTGGGCGGCGCCCTTGGCGCACGTGGCGACCGTGCCCGCTGCCGGCGCCACCGTGAGCCTGCGACGCATTCGGGCCCGCGGCGGCAGCGGGCTTTCCATCGAGCCGCAGGCCGGCAGCCTCGCGACCAGCGTGCGACTCGAGGACTCGCATCTGTCCCAGACCACGAACGCGGCCGTGCGCGCCGTCGGTGCGGCCGGGAGCGCACTCGAACTCGTCGTCGAACGCAGCACGATCCGCGGCGCACTGGGGGGTGGCGTGGTCGCAGCGGGGTGCGCGCTGACGCTGCACGACTCGATCCTGTGGGGCAGCGCCGGAGACGTGCGTCTCGAGTCGCCCGCGCCCAGCGTGAGCGCGGCGTGGTGCCTGATCGGCGACGGGACCTTTGCCGGGCAGAGCGGGTGCTTCGCGGCCGATCCGCTCTTCCGCGCCGACGGCACCCTGAGTGCCTCGAGTCCGGCGGTCGACGCCGCCGACCCGGCGTCGAGCATGGCCACGCTCGACCTCACCGGCAGGTCGCGCGGCGTGGACGGCGACTTCGACACCCTGCGCCACCCGGACCTGGGCGCGGTCGAGTTCCGGCCGCTCGAGGTCGGCCCCGTGAACCCGGGTGGCACGCTGCTCGTGTCGGCCTCGGGGCCCGAGGGGGCGCCAGTGCAAGTCTGGTGGACGCGCGGGCACCTCTCCCCGGCGCCCTACGCGACCTCGTTCGGTCTCATCGAGCTCCAACGCGACCGCGCTCAGCTCCTCACGAGTCTTCTCGCCGGGGATGCGACGGCTGTCATCTGGATGCGCGCGGTGCCGGCCGATCCCGCGCTGGTCGGGCGCACGTTCGCGTTCCAGGCTCGCGTCGCCACGGGCTGGACGCCGACGGAGGCCTGGACGAACGCGGTCCAGGTCACGGTCACCCCTTGAGGGGCGGCTCGACCCCGGCCCGCGCGAGGTACAGCCTGGAACGTCCCTCAGTCACCGAGCTCGCGCGACAGGATCCGCACGTGGCGCAGCTCGCCGAACTTCTCCATCACGTTCCGTAGCACGCCGACCGTCTGGAAGCCGAGGGCCTCGTGCAGGCGGATGCTGGCCGCGTTGTCCTCGGTGGGCCGCGCGATGACCAGGCGCACGGGCGTGTCGCGCAGGGCGCGCGCCAGCAGGTCGACCATCAGCGCCCGGCCGATCCCGCGGCCGTGGCGCGCGCGATGGACGTAGACGGAGCTCTCGGCCGCACGCCGGTAGGCCTGGCGCGGCGACCAGGGCGACAGGCCCGCCCAGCCAGCCACGAAGCCGTCGGCCTCGCTGGCGACCACGAGTGGATGGAGGTCGGGCGCGTGGCGCGCGAACCAGGCCTCGCGCTCGTCAGGTGTGAACGGGACGGTCTGCGCCGTGGCCGTTCCGTGCAGCACCTCGTGGTCGTAGATGGCGAAGATCCCCGCCACGTCCGCGGGCGTCGCGAGGCGGATCGTCACGGGTTCGGCGCGCTCCATGGCGCTCAGCGCGTGGCGAGCGCGGCGCCGATCAGCTTGTAGAGCAGCCGCGCGCCCACGATCGCGTCCCACGCGTCCTCCTCGTCGTCGGTCGCGCCGGGAGAGACCTCGTTCAGGTCGAGACCCACGACACGCTTCTCCGACTTGGCCAGCTCCTCGAGCCACATGCAGGCCTCGTGCCATGTGAGACCGCCCGGCACGGGCGTGCCCGTGTTCGGGCACAGCGCGGGGTCGAGGCCATCGACGTCGAACGTGACGTGAACCTGGGCTGGAAGCTCGGCGATCGTCCGGCGCGCCAGCTCGCGCAGGTTGGCGCCATCCAGCTTGGCGCGCGCCCAGTCCGCGTCGAACAGCGTCGCGATGCGGCCCCGCGAGGCTTGGATCATCGCCAGCTCGCGCTCGCCGTAGTCGCGGATGCCCACCTGCACGATCCTGGCCACGCCGTCGAGGCGCGTGGCGACGTTGTGGAGGATCGAGGCGTGCGACCAGGTGAAGCCCTCGTACGCGTCGCGCAGGTCGGCGTGCGCGTCGAAGTGCAGCACTCCCACGCCCGGATGGCGCTCGGCCACCGCCTGGATGGCGCCGAACGGCGTGGAGTGGTCGCCGCCGAGCAGCACGGGCAACTGGCCCGCGCCCAGCGCCCGGTCGACCTCGCCGCGCACGAGCTCGTTGAGCTCCGCTCCGATCGCGTTGACCCGCTCCAGGTCCTTCGCGAGTCCCTTGCGGCCCGCGATGCGCCCGCCGACCGCGATGATCCGGTCGGCGCGCTCGCTGGCCTTCTGGTTCAGGCGCCGAACGCGCGGATCGGGCTCGACCCAGGCGATGCCGCGCCGCCAGAAGTCGCCGAACTGCGCGTCGTGCAGGTCGACCTGCCGGCTGGCGCGCAGCACGGCCGCGGGACCCTGGGCGGCGCCCTTGCGATAGCTCGTGGTTGCGTCGAACGGCACCGGGATCACGAGCGCCGCGGCGCGCTCCAGGTCGGCCGGCAGGCCGAAGATGCCGCTGTCGTCGAGGGCGGCGGCGTCGGGATCGAAGGGGGTCGGAAGGGCTTTCTCGGCCATGGCGGGCGCTGGGGATAGCCGCCGGCCGCCCGCGGCACAACCCGCGCGTGACTTGGCTGGCCAAATCGCTATTGCTGCCAAGAGGTTCTCGGGGCTCGTCGTTCGAGCCCGCGGAAGATCTCCCGGACGCATGCTCGAACCTTCCGACGGCTCGCTGCTCGAGGCCCATCGCCGGGGAGACCCCCGGGCGTTCTCCGAGCTGGTCCGGCGGCACGAGCACGCGCTCCTCAGTCACGCCCGAGCCCTCCTGGGGCGCGGTGCCGGGCACGAGGACGCCGTCCAGGAGGCCTTCCTGCGACTGGCCCAGACTCCGCCGGCGCTCCCCGCAGGGGTGCGCGGCGATCCGGGCGCGGAGCGCGCGCATCTGGGTGCGTGGCTCTCCACGGTGACGAGGAACCTGTGCATGGACACGTTGCGGAGCGAGACACGCAGGCGGCGGCGCGAGGCGGCCGCGGCGGAGACCGAAGGGGGCGGCGACGCGGGCCTCGCGCGCGTCGAGGAGCAGGACACCCGCGATGCCGTGCGGCGCGAGCTCGAGCAGCTCCCCGCCGACCAGCGTGAGGTGCTCGTGCTGCGACTCGTCGGCGACCGCTCCTACAAGGAGATCGCCGCGATCACGGGCCGCAAGATCGGCACCGTGGGCTGGCTGATCAGCGTCGGCCTCCAGCAGCTCGCCGAGCGGCTGGGGCCGGTCGTGGCGGTGGATTCGGCAAGAACGGCGGGAGCGGCGCCGTCTGTTTCCTCGGGAACGACACGAGGAGGAGCGCGATGAGCGGGAAGATCGATCAAGAGCTGCACGAGAAGCTGTGCGCGTACGTCCTGGGCGAACTCGACGACGCCGGGCGCGCGCAGGTCCAGGACGAGCTGGCGCGCTCGCCGGAGCTGCGCGCCGAGCAGGCGCGCATCGTGGGCACGATCGGCGTGCTGCGCGACGCGCTGGCGCCCACGGAGGCCCTGAGCGGCGGCGCGCGCGAGGCGCTGGAGCGCGCCGCGCGCCCGGCGCCGATCGCACGCTTCCCCTGGCTGCGCCTCGCTGCTGGGATCGGGGCCGTCGGGCTGGGGTGGTGGATCTTCGCGCGGGCACCCGCTGGCCGTGAGGACGCGAGCGTCGCGCAGCGAGACCTCGCGAACGGCGTCGGCCCCGAGTCACGCGCGGAGCGGAGTGAGCGCGAGCTGACGGAACTCGAGCGGCACAGCGCGGACCGGGATCAACTGGCGAAGAGCGAGCACGCGCTGGCTTTCGAGCGACTCAAGGGACTCGCCTACGCGGACGACGTGGGCAACCAAGGCCCGCGTGTCCAGGAAGCAAGCGGACGCCCGGCCCTGGGCATCGAACCGGGAACGGTCTCCACGCCAATGCCGACGGTGAGCGTGCCGGCCGCCGCCGGCGAGGTCCAGTCGGTGCTCACGCACTCCGAGCCCGCACCTGCCACCATGTTCGTCGCGACGGCCGAAGCGCCTGCCAGCCTCCCGGCGCTCTCGGTCGGTGCTGCCGGCGCGACCAGCCCCCAACCGGGCGCGGAGCTCGCCCGTCGCGCGCGCGAGAGCGCTCAGGCCGGGAGTGCAACGGTCGGAAAGTCCAAGTTCGGCACGGACGCGGCCGGCGCTCCGGGGGGCCGGGCCAGCAAGCGCCTGTCCGACGACGCGCGACGCTCGGCCGATCCGAGCAAGCCCGCCGGTGCTGTGAAGTCGGCCGTACGCCACGAAGAGGAAGGTCTGGATCGGCTCGGCCACGTCGGCGAAGGCCGCGGCAACGACGACTTCTTCAGTGACCTCGGGATCCCCGAGTCCAGGCGCTGGCGCGACCTGACCCCGGAGGAGCAGGCGCGCCATCTCGACCTGCGCTGCCGGACGATCGTGCGTGACTGCCTGCCGCGACCGAACGAGCGGCCGCGGGACATGTTCTACCGGTTCTGGGGGGACAACCCGTTCGAGGTCACCTTGCTCGACCGGCTGTCGACGTTCTCGGTGGACGTCGACACCGCCAGCTACACCCTGGCGCGACGCTACCTCGTCGAGGGCAAGGTGCCGGAGAAGGCGCAGATCCGCACCGAGGAGTTCGTCAACTACTTCTCCGCGGACGTCGCCGCGCCGCGGCAAGCCACATTCGCGGTCCACACGGACCTCACCCCCAGTCGCTTCTCGGCCGACGCCGCGCGCCGCATGTTGCGCGTCGTGGTGCGTGCGAAGGACGTCGACAAGCACGAGCGCGATCCCCTGCGGCTCACGTTCGTGGTCGATGTGTCGGGATCGATGAAGGAGCAGAATCGGCTCGAGACGGTCAAGCACGCCTTGCGCATGCTGGTCGCCCAGCTCGAGCCGCGTGACGCGATCGCCATCGTCAAGTTCAGCAACGACGCCGCGCTGGTCCTGCCGATGACGCCGGTCCTGGATCGCGCGGCGATCGAGGCCGCCATCGCGCCGCTCGCCCCAGGCGGAAGCACGAACTCGAACGCTGGCCTGCAACTGGGCTACGCCCAGGCTCTTCAGGGTCTGGAGCGCGAGGCCGTGAACCGCGTCGTGTTCCTGTCGGACGGCGTCGCCAACGTCGGCGAGACGGATGCCCGGCGGATCACCGACGGCGTGAAGGGCCTGCGCGAGCAGGGGATCTTCCTGAACACGATCGGCGTGGGCATGAACAACCACAACGACGCGCTGCTCGAGCAGCTCGCCAACTTGGGCGACGGCGTGTGCAACTACGTCGATGGCCCGCAGGAGATCCAGCGCGCGCTCGTCGACCGCTTCACCGGCGCGTTCCAGCCGGTCGCGAAGGACGTCAAGATCCAGGTCGAGTTCGACCCGACGCAGGTCATGCGTTACCGCCTGCTGGGGTACGAGAACCGCGCCATCGCCGACGCGGACTTCCGCAACGACGCGGTCGACGCGGGCGAGATCGGCGCCGGACACCAGGTGACCGCGCTCTACGAGATCGAGCCGACCGGCGCCGCGGGTGACGGTCCGCTGGCGACCGTGCGACTGCGCTGGAAGCCGGTCCGTCCGGCGGGCGACTCCGGAATCCAGGCGGCGAGTGAGGCCAGCTTCCAGGTGCACGCTCGCAGCTACCAGGCCTACGAGTCCGCCCCGATCGGCCACCGCCGCGCCCTGCTCGTGGCCCAGTTCGCCGAGATCCTGCGGCGCTCGATCCACGCGCGGGGCGACAGCCTGGACGACCTGATCCGCGAGGCGACCGTGCTCCAGGCGCAGATCCCGCGCGACACTGAGTTCGCCGAGTTCGTCACGCTCGTCGTGCGGGCGAAGGAGCTCGTGCTGCGCACGCTGCCGGTCTGCGACGAGCTGTGCCAGACGATCGACGCCTTGCGGACGAACACCTACCTGGGAGCGATGTTCGGCGAAGCCGGGCGCGCCCCGGCGACGCTGGCGGAGATCGAGCGGACGCGGCAGGACCTCGAGCAGCGACTGCGGGAGATCCTGCGCAAGCAGGCTGAGAACGGTCAGCCGCTCCAGGACGGCGGGTACGGCGTCGAGCCGAAGTAGCTCCCGCGCGTCGCGCGACCCCCGCGCTCCCGGCCCGTCCGGGTCGCGGGGGGTCCGCGCTTCGATCCGAACCCGCGCGTCGCTACGGTGACGTGCCGTGGAGAAGAAGGTCCTCGCCGGTCTGGCCGCGGCGGGCGTGCTCGTGACGCTGGGCGTCGCCGCGCGCCTGCTGCCGGCTCCGCGCGTGCAGCTCCCCGACGAGCAGGTCGAGGCCGGTCCGCGCATCGTCGAGCCGATGCAGTTCCTCTCGAAGGGCGCCGGCCTGCGCGCCGGAGAGCTGGACGCCTGGATCGCGGCGGAGCGCAAGCCGCGCTTCAAGGCGTCGCGCGAGATCCTGTTCACGCTCGAGGGCTGCCCCGGGACCGTCGAGTGGCTCGACGGCGCTGAGGGCCAGCGGCTGGAGCGCCTGCTCGCCGAATTGCGCACGGGCACGCGCGAAGAGGCCTTCGCCGCGCTCGTCCTGGTCTTCCGCCTGGCGCGCGCAACCGAGTGGAAGCCGGGCCTGTTCACCACCACGGGGCGGGAAGCCAACGCCGAGCGCATGGCGCGCCTCGTGGCGGACTGGCTGCGCGCCTGGTCGGAGCGCGCCTCACGCGACCCGCTGCTGGCGGAGCCCGCGCGCGTCGCGGTGCTCGTCTACGGCCGCTTGATGCGCACGGCCCAGCAGTCGCCGCGCATCGGCACGAACGCGGCCTCCTACGAGCGCGCGCTGAAGACCCTGGGAGATGTCTTGGGCTTCGACTCCGGCCGTCGCACGGCGCTGGGCGAGGCACTCCAGGCCCGGCACCCCGAGGCGCTGCGGCGGCTGGTCGGCGACTCCGATCGATTGCGCGGGCTCGACGAGGACGCCGGCACGCTGTACCCGGAGCTGGACGGGAAGTGCGGGCGATGAGCGCGCGCACGGATCGCAGCGCGGCTGGCGGCGTGGCGCTCGGGGCGCTGCTGGTCGGACTCGGCGGCCTGCTCCTCGGCCTGCAAGTCGACGCCAACGGGGCCTGGTGCGGCACGGGGCTCGCGCCCCTCGCGATCGGCGCGCTGCTGGCGCTGGGTGCGCTCGCCGTGCGGGTCGGTTCGCGCGCGGGGCGCATGCCACGCGACGAGGTCGGCATCGCCGCCGTCGCCGCCGGCTTCTTCGGCCTGGCGTTCGCGATCGGTGGGACACTCGCTCCCGGCGGACCGTGGATGTTCCTGCAACTCGCCCTGCTCGTGACCGTCGTGGCGCTGCGCAAGCCGGACGCCGAGACGGGGCGTTGGATCGGCGGGGGGGCGTTCGTGCTACTGGCGCTGTTCCTGGTCTTCCGCCTGTGGATCAGTTGGCAGGGCAGCCAGCTGCGCTGGCAGGTCGTGTCCGTGAACGTGCCGATCCTCTCCTGGCTGCCGTTCGAGATCCTCGATCCCGTGAAGAGCCTGTCGCTCGGCTCGTTCACGCCGGGGGAGATGGGCTTCCCGCCCGCAGGGCTCGACTTCCCGATCTCGGCGACGTTGTGGGCTTTGGGCTTCGCGGCCTGTGTCGGCGGGCTGGCGTTGCTGCAGTCGAGCGCGATCGAGCACGAGAACGATCGAATCCACGCGCTGATCCGGACCTTGCCTCCCTCGATCGCGGACGTCGTCGAGCGGCTGCTCCCCGAGGAGGAGTGGCGCGATCTGGGTCTGCACGGACTGCCCGAGCGACGGCTGGCGCGCAGGATCGAGAGTGCCGTGGCGGAGCGCGCCCGGCGCGCGCAAGCGCTGCGCCGTGCGCTCGAGGAGTCGCGCCTGCTCGGGACGAGCGCTGCAGGCGGCTTCACGGGCGAGATCCGGCGCGCGTTGGAGGGCGAGCACCCGGAGGACGAGGCGCGATGAGGAACTGGATCGCCATCGGCGCCGTCTCGGCCGCCCTGGCCGTGGTGTGCGGCGCCTTCGGTGCGCACGGCCTGAAGGGGCAGGTGACGCCGGAGGACCTGGCGACCTGGCAGACCGGCGTGCTCTACCACCTGGTCCATGCCCCGGCCTTGGTCCTCTACGGGCTCTTCGCGCGGTCGGCTGGCAGGCAGCTCCCGGGTTGGTGCTTGCTCCTCGGCACCGCGATCTTCAGCGGCACGCTGTATGGCATCGTGCTCGGCGGTCCACGCTGGCTCGGTGCGCTGACCCCGATCGGCGGGGTCCTGCTGGTCGCCGGCTGGCTGGCGTTCGCCTGGGAGACGCGCCGCACGGGCGAGCGGAGCTGAGAGGCGGGCAGGGCCGCCAGGGCCCCGCCGGCCGGAGCGCGCGTCCAGGCCTGGTGATCCAGGCTCGGCGACCCAGGCTCAGGGAGCGCGCGCGCACGGACGCGCGCAGCATTCGCCCAGCGCCGACGCGAGCAGCAGGTGCGAGCTTCGCGATTCCCGTCCCCACGGATAGCTTCTGCGCGCCATGGCCGAGAAGCAGCCCGTCACGTACTGGGACTACATCCGCGTCGAAGACCTCCTGTCGTTGCAGGAGGGCGTCGAGCGCGACGAGTCCAAGCTCGAGAACGACGAGGTGCTCTTCATCACCGTGCACCAGGTCTTCGAGCTGTGGTTCAAGCTCGTCCTGCGCGAGGTGCGCGCGGCGCGCGACCGCTTCCTGGCGCCGCGCGTGGCCGAGCAGGAGCTCTCGGCCGCGGTGCGCAGCCTGAAGCGTGTCGGCACGATCCTGCGCGTCGCGAACATCCACTGGGACGTCATGGAGACCATGCCGACGCGCGAGTTCCTCGCCTTCCGCACCAAGCTCCTGCCCGCCAGCGGGTTCCAGAGCGCGCAATTGCGCCAGATCGAGATCCTGATGGGGTTGCCCGAGGGCGAGCGCCTTTCGCTGGGACCTGCGGGCGGCAGCGGCTCCGGCTACCAGGCGGCCTTGCGCGGGCCTGGTGGGTCCGGGTCACCGGCCATGGAGCGCGTGCAGCGCGCGCTCCTCGACGTGCCGACGCTGCGCGAGGCGATCGACGCCTGGCTGTGGCGCACGCCGATCGACGGCGTCGACCCCAACCATCCCCAGGCCGACCAGAAGCTGTCGGAGTTCGTGGCTGGGTTCCTCGCGGCACACGCGCACGAGATCGACCTGACCGCCGAGCACGCGATGGCGATCGCGGAGACCGACACGGCGCGCGCCGAGCTGCGGCGGCGCTACGCGGAGGAGCAGGCCACCGTACGCGCCTTCTTCCATCCGTCGGAGGCCGAAGGCGGGGCCCGCCGCCGGCGCATCCGCGCCGCGATGCTGTTCATCGAGACCTACCGTGAGCTGCCGCTGCTCTCCTGGCCACGCGAGCTGCTCGAGGCACTCGTCGAGCTGGAGCAGCGTTTCGTGATCTTCCGCCAGCGCCACGCGCGCATGGTCGAGCGCATCATCGGTCGCCGGACGGGGACCGGGGGCTCGAGCGGCGTCGACTACCTGGACTCGACGGCCCTCAAGTACCGGGTGTTCCGCGACCTGTGGGCGATCCGCACGCTGCAGGTCCGGCGCGCGGCGGCGCCGGCACTCGGGAATGCGGGGTTCTACGGGTTCCGGAACGAGTGACGAGCTCGTCCGCCGCCCCCCCCTTGCAGCCGTGGGGCCGCGGACGCACCTGATCACTTGCGCGCCGCGTTCAGCGCCCAGTCGTACTCCAGGTAACGAACCTCGGGCTGGCTGGCGGCCGTGAGCCACTCGCGGTCCGCGGGGCGGAAGCGCGCAATCCAGGCCGTCACGCCGCCGGCCTCGCGCCGAAAGTCCTCGGCGAACCACTCGAAGACCTTGGAGATCTCGACGCGCCCCTTGGCGCGGTCGAAGCGGTTGCGAGACGTGTCGGCCAACCAGGCCTTGACCTGCTCGTCGAGCTGGACGTCCAGCTTCTCGGCGACGAACGCCTCCGCGCGCAGCGCCGGGCAGCCTCTCGAGGCGCAGTTCACGGCGGCGTGCAGGCGCGCGTCCGTGAAGGTCGGACGCAGGACCTTGTGCTCGATGTCGTTCAGCGTGAGGCGCTCCTTGCCGAGCGCGGGCACGAGCCTGCCGAGCGGCACGAACTCCCGGTCCCACACGGACGTCTTCTCGTCACCGAGGTCACGGATCGACTTCACGGGCCAGCCGTCGAGCACGCGCTTGACCGTGTAGGCGTTGTAGGCGTTGATCCAGAAGGCGAACTGCTCCTTCCGCGAGAGCGCCGCGAACGCCCCGGGCTGGACCGCCTCGAGCGCTGCGACGTAGGAGTCGAGCGGAGCGCGCGCCGCGGCCAAGCCGGCGTAGTCGAAGTCGCCGCCCTTCACGCGCGCGGCGAGGATCGCGGTCCAGGGCGCGTGGAGCGCATCGAACGGGGGCTGCGGCGCCGGCGCGGGGTCCTCGTCGGCGGGCGCCGCGCTGGTTCGGGGACGGGAGCTCTCCGGCGATCCCTCGGAAGTTCTGCCGGGTGCCGCCGTAGGCGATCCAGAAGTCGGAGCCGGCGCCGGGCTCGCGGTCCGCTCCGGGGCGGTGGGCGGCGTGGCCGAGCCGGCGCAGGCCAGAATGGGCGCTGCGAGGAACGGGAGGATCGAGGTGCAGAGGAGGATGCGCATGGTGGGCTCGAACACACCTACGACGGAACCCTGGCAGCATGACCGACGAACCGCAACGCGCGCTACCGCGGGCCTCGCGCGCGGGGGCCCGGGCGCCGGCTGGCGGCGGGCGCGCGCGGTCCATGGCGCGTTGCTCCTCGCACTGGCGAGCTGCGTGCACGACACAGCGAGGCAACCGCTGGCCGGACGCTGGCCGCTGGGCATGGCACGGCTGCCCGAAGCCCGCCATGGTCATCGGGCCGAGTTCCTGGACGACGGGCGCCTGCTGCTCTTCGGCGGCTTCGACGACGCCGATCGCTCGGGTGAGCGCGGCGGGCGCGCGAGCTGGCTGTTCGATCCGGAGCGCACCGCCTGGGCACGCACGGGCGACCTGCCGATCCCGATGCAGTTCCACGGCTCATGCGTGCGCGACGGCGTCGTCTACGCGCTCGGCGGTGGGCTGGCGCGCTACGCGCCGGCGCGCGGGAAGTGGGAGCTCGTCGTCGCGGGAGAGGCCTTGCCGCGATCGCACTTCGCGGCAGCGTCGTTCGGCCGGTGGATCGTGGCGGCCGGCGGCTTCCAGAACGCCTTGGTCGACCCGCACACGGGCGTGGTGGAGCCGCTCCCCGACTACCCGGGTCGTACCCCACAGGACCACTTCGCGCTCGTGGCGACGCTCGACGGAGCGTTGCACGTCGCGGGAGGCTATGGCGGGGAGTCGTTCGACCTGCAGACGCACCACTGGGCGTTCGACGGCGCATCCTGGTCGCCCCGCGCGCCCTTGCCGCGTCCGTTCGCGGCCAAGTTCGCGGCCTGGGCGGCCGAGCCCCTCAGCGCGCGGCTCTACGTCTTCGACGCGTTGGGCGGGCTCGTCTACGACGCGCGCCAGGACGCCTGGAGCGAGCTGCCCGCGCCGCCCTGGAGTGGCTACCTCGTCATGCCGGCGACAGCCGTGCGCGACGGATACTTCTACGTCCTGGGCGGCGAGACGCCCGACGGGAGCAAGAACGGCGTGTCCATCTTCGACCTACGTGCCGCCGCCTGGGTGACAGGTCCGGTCCGTTGACCGAGGGCTCGGCCTACGGACGAAGGCGTAGCGCGCGTTCGCGCCTGATGCGGGACGATGACGTCGCCATGGGCCCGCTCCCGCGGTCCGTCGTGATCTGCATCCTGACCGGCGCGGCGTGCGAGGGCCCGCAGAGGCTGCCCGACGTCGAGCAGAGCTTCACCCTCGCGGGCGGCGCGTTCACACCGGGGTCGGGCGACTGGGACGGGCGCGGAGCGGGTTCGCTGGCGTGGAGCTGGCGCGGCCACGAGTGGCCGTGCGCGCTGGAGCTCGGCGCGCTGTACTCGGCGGCCGAGGTCGAAGAGGGACCGGACTCGCTCGAGGTCGACGTCTTCGAGCTCCGGGTCGGCGCGGCGGACACCTGGCGGCCAGCGACGTGGCTGATCCTGGTCGCGGGTGCGGGCCCGCGGCTCTCCCACGCACAGGCCTGGATCCCAGGCCGGTTCGCCGAGGTCTACGACTACGCGACGAGCATCGGTCTCTACGCGCACGGCGGAGCCTTCGTGAGCTTCGGCGGCAGCTTCTCCGCCGGCCTCGACGCACAGGTCGGCGTAGGCACGGATTTCGGGCTCGCCGGCGGCGACCAAGACGCGCAAGCGACGGGCCTGATGCTGGCAGCGCGCTGGGACTTCTGAGCCCCGTTCGCCGGTCGTCAACGCGGGTCCTCGCGGCCCACGGAGATCTCGAAGGTGACGGTCAGCCCCGCCGAGGGCTCGTAGTCGGCCGCGTCACGCCAGGCGATCTGGGGCACGATCTCGAGCAGGTAGCGGCCGCGATCGAACCGGTGCGCGACGCGCACGCGGGCGGCGACCTCGTCCAGGCGATCCACCGGTGCCGTGACGAAGGCGTTGTCCCATTCGAAGGTCACGATGCGCAGCTCGTCGGCGCGCTGGAAGAGCTGGAAGCGCTGGCCGTACTCCCAGCCGGCCTCGTCCTCGCGCCAGCGCGCCCGGGTCGTGGCGCGGAAGAAGCGGATGTCGCCCACGAGCCGCTCGAAGTCGAGCGTGGTGCGCGAATCGAGACCGGCGTCGACGTACCCGCGCAGGCGTTCGGTCAGGCGCGCCTGCCACTCACCGAGCGGAACCACGTGACGCCAGCGCAAGCCCAGGTAGGGGTCCGGCTCGAAGTCCTCGAAGCGCACGCCCCCGTCCAAGCGCACGTGATTGCGCTTCGTGCGGCGCAACAGGAACTGCAGGCCCAGGTCCGGCTCTCGCGTCGGTTCCGCCGTCGAGGCCGGTGGGGGTTGCGTGCCGAGGCGGACGGGGTCCGGATCCTCGCCGAAGGCGATCTGCAGGTGATCCTCGAACTCGGGGAGCACCAAGCGCCCGTCGAGGCGCAGCTCGGAGTCATTCCCCTCGCGCTGGTCGAGGGAGCCTTCCGCGCGCAGCGAGATCCATGTGCGATTCTCCTCGGCCAACGAGCGCTCGTCGCTCAGGAAGCTGTCGAGACGTGCCGCCACGCGGTGGAGATTGCGGCTCAGCACGTCGTGGTGCCGGCCGTTCTGCTCGCCGGGATCCTGAGCCCGCTCCTCTGGAGCGGGGGTCTCCGGCGCACGGCAGGCCAGCGCCAAGGCCCAGGCCGCGAGACCCAGAGCCGCGCGCCTCCAGGGAGCACGGCCAGCGAGGCGAGAGCGCGCGTGCAAGGTGCTCGTGGACAACGACCGCGAAGGTCCAGATTGACGATCTGGTCAGCTCAGCGCGAGGCCGACGAGCCACAACAGCGCCAGGAGACCAGCCAGGAAGATCCAGGTTCGCAGGCTCCAACGACGCGGCGCGGGATCGTGCGCAGTGCTCCGCCGTCGGCCGGGGAGGTGGGCCACGACCTCCGCGAACGCTTGGAGCAGGGCTTCGAGGGCCGATCCGAGCAGCGCTGGCGGGTTCATCGGGGACTTCCAGGTGGCGCCCAGCATACGCGGGCCGGAGGCCTCCGCCTCAGGGCGTCAGCCTCCGCGGGCGTTCGCAGACGGTCTGGTGCTCGCCGTCGCACTCAGGGCGGCCGGCCGCGGGCTGGGCTGCGCGCTTCGAGAGAGCTGCCGGGCCCGCGCGTCGCGGTCAGGGCGCAGGGAGGGCCGAACGAACGCCGCTGTCGATCGCTGGCTAGGCCAGATGCCCGCGATCCGAGTCTCCCATCTCCATCCCCCGCGGGAAGTACTCACCCCAGCGGCGCGTGACCGTCGCGCTCGTGCGCTCGTCGGCGAAGAGCTCGACGGGGTACCAGGGCTTCATGCGCGCGTCGATCGCGATCGGCGGCGTGTAGGAGGGATGGCCGGCGACCAACTCGAGTCGCGCGGCGTGGATGTCGGACGCGGGGTCGAAGCGCGTGAACGTGGCCCACAGGAAGTTCATCGCGCTGCGCACGTGGCGGTCGGCGTCGTCGGACACGACCACGAGCGGCCAGCCAGCGAAGGCCGGATCGGCCGCGATGCGGCGCGCCGCGTCCTGCTCGCGCTCGTAGCGCGGGGCCTCGACGACCAGGCAGCCAGGGCAGAACACGCGCACCCTGTGCACGCCCTGCGGCGGCGTGCCCGTGAACTCGGCGGGCAGCTTGCGGATCGGTTCGCCGCAGCCGAGCAAGACGCCCTTGCTGCCCTGCTCGATCTTGGGGCCCGCGTAATCGAGCGAGTCCATCGACAGGTTCGCGAAGACGAACAGATCGGTGCGGAAATCAGCGCGTTCCAGCACATGGGACAGCACCGCGCGGAAGTCGCGCAGACCGACCGCCCGGTTCGTGAGCAGCAGGAACTTCGTCAGCGAGAGCTGTCCTTCCCCCAGGATGCGGAACGCGCTGACCATCGCCTCGCGCCGGTAACGCTCGCGCACGACGGCCGCGGACAGCGCGTGGTAACCGGTCTCGCCGTAGCTCCACAGGTCCAGCACCTGGGGCATGACGACCGGGAACAGCGGCGCCAGCAGCTCCTGCAGGAAATCGCCCAGGTAGAAGTCTTCCTGCCGCGGCTTGCCCACGACGGTCGCGGGCCAGATCGCGTCGCGGCGGTGGAGCAGCGTCGAGACCTCCATCCACGGGTAGTCGTGGACCTCGCTGTAGTAGCCGTAGTGGTCGCCGAACGGCCCCTCGGGGCGGCGTGCACCGGGTTGGATCGCGCCGACGAGGGCGAATTCGGCGTCGCCGACGATGGGGACCGGCGAGTGCGTCGTCTCGGCCAGCCGTACGCGCTCGCCCAGCATCAGGCTGGTGAGGAGCAGCTCCGGCACGTTCTCCGGCAGCGGCGCGATCGCCGACAGGATCAGCGCGGGCGGCCCGCCCACGTGCACGACGACAGGCAGTGGCTCGCGGCGCTCCTCGGCGGCGGACAGGTGGAACCCTCCGCCCTTGCCGATCTGCATGTGCACGCCGCACGAGCGGTCGTCGAAGAGCTGCACGCGGTACATGCCCAGGTTCGGTCCGTGCGTGACCGGGTGACGCGTGGCGACGAGCGGCAAGGTCACGAAGCGGCCGCCGTCGCGCGGCCAGGTCCTCAGCGCGGGCAGCTCCGAGAGCCGCGGCGGGCTCTGCACGACCTCGCACACGGGGCCCGAGCCCTCGCGCTTCATCCCGACCTTGGCCAACGCGAGGAACAGGTCGCGCTCCTTCCAGAGCTTCCCGAGGGTCGGCGGCACGAGTTCCTCGGGCAGCTTCGCCGCGCGCCGGATCACGTCGCCCGGCCGCGACCCGAACGCCAGCTCGACGCGCCGCGCGGATCCGAACAGGTTCGTCACCAGCGGAAAGCGGGCGCCCGTGGGGTTCTTGAACAGGAGCGCCGGCCCGTTCGCCGCGATGACGCGGCGGTGGACCTCGGCGACCTCCAGGTCGGGGTCGACCGGCGCCTCGACCTCGACGAGCTCGCCCTCGCGCCGCAGGACGTCCAGGAACGCGCGCAGGTCCTTGGGGGCGGGGCTTCCCTTCATCGGGGCGCGGAGTGTGGGGCAGGGGGGGCTTGGCTTCCAGGGCGTGGTGGGATGCAACGGTTCCCGACTCCCGCGACAATCTCCAGCGAACCCGCTGCATCCGTCCCAGGTGCGAACCCGGAGGTCCCCATGCGATCGATTGCCGCCCTGCTGCTCGTCGCGAGCGCCCCTTGCGTGCTGGCCGACACGAGCGTCGCCCAGACCGTCCACTTCCACGAGGACTTCGAGAGCGGCTTCAGCCGCTGGACGATGTCCGGCATCTGGCAGCCCCAGTCCGCCTCGGGGCCTTGCACCGCGGCGGCGGTCCCGTTCCCGAGCGGCACGAACTGCGTCTGGTTCGGGTCGCCCGCGAGCTGCAACTTCCAGATCCTCGACGTCTGGCCCTTCTTCCATCTGCGCTGCAACGAGGCGCTCTCGCTGCCGGAGACGGACGGCGTCCTGGAGCTGCGCTTCCGCAGCTTCTCCGGCGGCGAGGACGACGGCATCTGGGACACGCGCAAGCCCCAGATCAGCGTGGACGGTGGGGGCTCGTGGACCTCGCTCGCGACCGTCTTCAGCTCGGATCGCTGGCTCCACGAGCGCTTCGACATCTCGCGCTTCGCGGGTCAGACGATCCTGCTGCGCTTCGAGTTCTGGATCGGCGACGACGCTTGGAACAACTTCCTGGGCTGGTTGATCGATGACATCCAGATCGTCGAGCACGCCGGGCCCGCGGTCGAGCAGTGCGCCGGCGACGGCACGTGGTACGCCTGCCCCTGTGGCAACAACGGAGGGCCGGGGCGTGGCTGCGCCAGCTCGTTCAACCCCGCCGGCGCGCGGATCACGGCCAGCGGGACCGCGAGCCTCGCCAACGACACGCTCCTGTTCGCGATGGATGGCATGTCCGCGGCCGCCGCGACGATCGTGCAAGGCGCCACGTTCAACCACGCGTACTGGGAAGGCGGCACGTTCGGCGGCGACGGGCGCGTGTGCGTGGGCACCCCGTATGTCCGCATCCGCACGCTGCCCGCACCCGGCGGTGCGGCGAGCTATCCCGCGCCGCGGGAGGTCCCGATCTCGGTTCGAGGGGGCGTCACGCTGCCCTACACGACGCGGACCTACGCGGTGCGCTATCGCAATGCCGCCTCGTTCTGCACTGGCTACGTGTTCAACGCGACGAACACGCTGCAGTTGACCTGGCGACCGTGAGGCGAGGCGGCAACGTCGGAAACGACACGGGGCGGCCGATCCCGGCCGCCCCGTGTCATTGGTCGTCCCGCGCGCGGTGCGCGGACCGGGTCGCCCTCACTTGGCGGGCTCGAGCAGCATCACGGCCGACGCGTTGAACTCGTAGCCCTCACGCGGGATCTCGACCTTCTTCCCGGCCTCTTCCTGCATGTGCTCGGCGTCCTCGGCGCTGACCGTCTTGGGGTAGAAGGAGCCCTGGATCAGGACGCGCTTGCCTTCCCACTCGAGCGGGAACGCGTACTTGCCGCCGCAGCCCGACTCCCAGCGGACCATCGCGACCTTGCCCTGGTCCTCGACCTTCATCCAGCAGCCCTTCTTCTTGCAGACGGCCTGCACGGTGGCCTCGACGAGCACCGTCTTGTCGAAGAACTTGGCCGGCGCAGCGTCGACCACCGCGAAGCGGTAGGTTTCCTGCGGCTGCATCGACTCGCCGACGATTTGGCCGTTCGGCAACTCGTGGGTCGTCTTGCAGGCGAAGGCGGCCAGGGACAGGAACAGGGCGGCGACGGCGTGGACGATGCGCATGGAGGCTTCCGTGGCGGGCGGTCTGAGGGGCGCTTGCGAGGCCAACATCCTAGGCGCGGCAACCCGGACTGGCCACGGGGGGCCGCGGAACCTGGACGGGATCGAGCGGTTCGGGGAGGCTGACCGAAGAAGCCGCGTGGCGCGCACCGATCCCCTGCCGCCCGCACGAGGATCCCGATGCTCCCGACACTGCTGTCCCTGGCCGCGCTGCTCCCGTCTGCGCCCGTTCCCCAGGGCAAGGTCGACTGGAATCCGCGCAACGCGGAACACCTGCTGAATCGGGCCGGGTTCGGCGGCACCGTCGCCGACATCGAGGCCGCCACCGCCGCCGGGTTGGGTGCGACGATCGAGCGGCTCCTGGCCCGCGCCACGCCGTCCGAGATGCCGGCCTACGAGCGGATCGTCGAGCCGACGAACAAGGAACTCGAGGGCCTCCCCAAGGAGGAGCAGGACAAGCGTCGCCGCGCGGCGCGCGAGGCCGATCGGCGCCAGATGCTGGAGACGACGGCCTGGTGGTTCCGCGAGATGAGCCGCAGCGAGTCGCCGCTGCAAGAGAAGCTGACGCTCTTCTGGCATGGCTTCTTCACGACCTCGATCGAGGATGCCAAGCGCAGCTTCATCGTGATCCAACAGCACGAGTTCCTGCGCGAGAACGCGCTCGGGAGCTACGCCGACCTGCTGCGCGGAATCGCCCAGGACCCGGCGATGCTCGTGTACCTCGACAACAACGTGAACCGCAAGGGCAGCCCGAACGAGAACTTCGCGCGCGAGCTCATGGAGCTGTTCAGCCTCGGCGAGGGCAATTACACCGAGGCCGACGTCAAGGAAGCCGCCCGCGCCTTGACCGGCCGTGGCACGGATCGCGAGGGACGCTACGAGTTCCGCGCACGCCAGCACGACGACGGCGAGAAGACGATCCTGGGCGTGAAGGGCCGCATCGACGGCGACCGCCTGATCGAGATCCTGCTGGAGCAGGAGGCGTGCCCGCGCTGGGTCGCGCGGCGGTTGCTCGCCTGGTTCGAGGGGGTCGAGCCCGATGCCCGCCGCCTGGACGAGTACGCGCGCTTCCTGCGCGTCCAGCACTTCCAGATCCGGCCGTTCCTGAGGAAGCTCTTCGCGGATCCGCGCTTCTATCGCGACGAAGTCGTGGGCGCGCGTGTGCTCTCGCCCGTCGAGTACATGATCGGGATGGCGCGCCGCGCGCAGGTCGACGCGCCCCCGGGGCTGCTCGGCGCCGGTGCGGCGCTCCTCGGGCAGCGCGTGTTCTCGCCGCCCAGCGTCAAGGGCTGGGAGGAAGGCCATGCCTGGATCACGACCTCGACGCTCATGCAGCGTGGCAACCTGGCCGGGATGCTCCTCGGAGTGGTCAAGGTCGCCGACGTCATGTCCATGGCCGATGTCGAGGCCGAGATGGCCGCGGCCGGCACGCCGGGGGGCGAGCCGATGGGCGAGGGGCCGCGGGAGCGCGGTCCGGGACCCGAGAGCCGTCCGGCACGCGATGCCGGCGCGGGCGGGGCTGCTGGCTCGAAGCCGCCGGCCGCGAAGGCCAAGGCTCCGCGCGCGAACCCGGCCATGGACATCCTGCGGCGCGTCGAGTCGAGCGGCTGGTACCCGCTCGTGAACTTCCGCGCGCGCCTGGAGCGGGCCGGCGTCGCCACGGACGCGGAAATCGTCGACCGCCTGCTCGACGAGTTGCTCGCGATCCAAGCGCCAGCAGACACGCGCGCGAGGCTGCGCGCGTTCCTGGCCGCGGAACGGCAGCAGCTCGGCCTCGCGGACGGAGCGCTGCTCACGATCGGCGGCCAGGCCGAGCGCGTG
>JAEUHZ010000020.1 GCA_016795205.1 Planctomycetota bacterium
CCGCACGCGCGCGCCGATCGAGGGCTCGCCCGCGAGCGGGATCTGGACCACGCCGCCCTGGGCTTGGCGCGTGCCGACGCGCAGCAGCGTGCCGCTCGTGCAGCTCACGCCGTCGCCCGCGAAGACCGGCGAGTAGGCGTAGGCGTCGCCCTGGAAGAGGAGCGCCAACGTGCTCGGCGGTAGGTCGCGCGCGGCGAACGTCAGCGTGTCCGCGCGCGGCACGCCTTGCGCCTCGAGCCGCGCGCCGTGCGCCGTGGCCGAGTTCGGGCAGCCGTGGCCCACGATGCCGCGCGTGTCGCACGGGCAGCGCGCCAGGGAGCCGTCGCCGCCGCAGACCGCGGAAATCTCTCGGTGCGCGCCGCGGTAGCGCGCCATGACCTGCCAGGGCGCGTGCAAGCCCTGCGTGCCCGGATGCAGGACGTAGCCGCCGATGTAGAGGTCGGGGCCCTCGCCGAAGTCGAACGTGGCGACGCCGGTCACGGACTGGGCTGTGGAGGGGTCTTGGGGGAGCGGCGTGCCCACGGCCGTCCAGGCGTGGCCATCGAAGCGCGCGAAGCGCACGTACTGACCCGCGGGCTGGCCGGGCAGCGTGATCCGTTCCCCGATGGCGAAGAGCGCGCGGCCGTTCCCGTCGTCGTAGGCCATGATGCGCTCCAGCATGGGGTTGCTCGTGTGCACGACGCTCAGGATCAGGCTCCAGGCTCCGTCCCGGTAGCGCCAGATCCGCGGCGGTCCCCCCGCGTAGACGTAGAGGCTCGGCCGGCCATCCTCGGTGATGCTCACGAGGTCTTGTTCTGGGGAAGTCGTCCCGTTGAACGGCAGCGGGTGCACGGGCACGGTCCAGTCCGTGCCGTTCCAGGCCGCCAGGCCTTGGGCGCTCTGGCCGTTCACGCTGAAGTTCGTCCAGCCCAGGGCGAAAAGCAGCGGGCCCTGGCCGAGATCGTGGATGCAGAACCGAGATGGACTTAACTGCACGTTCCCGACCCGCGACCAAGCGCTGCCGTTCCAGCGCATCGCGTAGGAGTTGCCCGTTATGCCACCGAAGTACAACTGCTCGCCCGTGCCGTCGTCGAAGACGATCATGTCCTCGACGCGCACCACGTTGTCCCACTGCACGGGGTTGCTCGGGATGTTTTCGAAGTAGCTTCCATTCCAGATCACCTTGTCACTCGACAGCCAGGCCTGCTGCTGCGGCGACCAATACCGGTTGAAGCCGCCCGCGATGTAGAGCAGGCCCTGGAACACGCACATCGAGCGGATCATCGTGAAGTCGTACCACTCCGGCGCCTCCCAGTAGAGCCCACCGCCCACCCGCGACCACACCCGCCCATCCCAACGCGCGATGTTCCTCGACATGAACTGCAACTGTCCGTTCACGTCGTAGAATTGCCCACCGACGTAAAGCTGCGGCCCCGTGCCGTCGTCGTGCTGGCACATCACGCTCACGTCTCCGACCGGCCACTGGACCTCGAAGTCCCGCGTGAACCCGAGCCCGGGCGCCAAGGCTCGGTCCTGAGCGGCGAGCGCGCCCCCCATGACCAGCAGGCCGAGCAGCGCCAGCGCGATCGGAGAGAGTCTGTCTGCACTCCTGATTGTGTGAGTCATCGCTCGATCCTCCTTCAGTTCCCCGTCCGACCGAAGACGAGCAGTCCCGCGCGGTTGTCGCCCACGAGGAGCTGATCCATCTGCCGATTCAGTGCACTCGGCCGCCGCAGCGCGAGGCCCGTCGCCATCCCAGCCGTGTCGAGCACGCCGTAGACCGGCAAGCCCTCCGCCGGCGCCTGCGGCGGCACCGCGAGGCTCGGCATCCCCGGCCCGATCTCCAAGAGCTGCACGCCGTCGCGCACCGTCGCGCAGTAGAGCACGTGCTCGTCGATCTCCAGGTCCGTGCAGTTGGGCCGCCAGCCGTCGACCGGGCTCGCGACGAAGCGGTGGATCCGTCCAGGGAAAAGCAGCGGCTGCGTGCCGTCACCCGGCAGCGGCATGGGCGTGAAGCCCGAGCCCGCGGCGGGCTTCAAGCGGTCCCACGAGACGTCGTAGACCAGCACGCGCCCGAGCAGGTCGCCCACGAAGGCCAGCGTGCGCGCCGTGCCCCCTGGCTGCGGATAGGCCTGCGTGCGGACCGAAAACGCATGGCTGCCGCGCGAGGATTCGAAGGCCACCAGCTCGGGGCCGTGCTGCGCACCGAAGGGCGGGATCGGCTCGGTCGCGGGGTCGGGGCCCAGCGCGGCGGCCAGGAGCAGCGGCGTGTTCGCGGCGGCCTCGATCGAGAGGCCCGCGTCCAGGTGCGTCACGTCGTAGAAGACGGTCAGCGCGCGGCGGTAGTGGTCTTTCCAGGCGCAGGTCGAGTTGACGCTCGGATCGTTGCCGACGCCCGTGGCCGTCGTGACGAAGCCCGCTGCGACGGCCAGGATCCAGCGCGGCTGCTCGGGCGCCGCGGGATCGGGCACGGAGAAGACGTGGGCCTTGTTGTTGAACACGACGCGCCAGGACGCATTCACCTGGTCGTGGTCCGTGTAGCAGTCGAGACCGGCGACCCGCGATCGGCAATCGGGCGCCACGAGCTCGACGTGCGTGAGCAGCGAGCGCATCTCGAGGTCGCTGCTCGCGCCCCACAAGGCCTGGACCGCCGCGCCCGGCGTCCCCAGCGGCTCACCGTTCCCGCGCTGGTCCGGCGGGCAGGCCGCCGCCGCGCCGCGCGCGCGCTCGAGCACCCACTCCGTGCGCACGATGCGCACGCCGTCGCGCGCGCCGTTGCGCACCAGGTGCAGGAACTTCGGCACCTGGACCCCATGCGGCCCGAGCGCGAGCGTGCGCGGGTCCGCCGTGCTCGTCGTGTAGGGCGCCGTGCTCGAGCGCTCGCTCGTGGTCTGGTTGTTCGCCGGGAGCTGCCACCAGGCAAGCTCCATCTGGTCCCCGCGGATCGTCCCCGGCGCGGCAACGCCCGTGCGCAGGCGCGTCACCAGCCAGCCCACGTCGCTCTCCGCGCCCGGGATCTTCCGGCGGCCCCAGGACGAGCAGGGGTTGTTCGCCGGGCAAGGGCTCGGCACGCAGCGCGTCGCGTCGTTCACCCAGGCGCAGGGCTGACCCGGCGCGCAGATCACCGGCGGCAGCGCATGCCAGCTCGTCTCGTCGCAGCTCACGAACCACTCGGTCTGGCCCAGCGGATCGTAGGGATCGAGCCACTGCGCCGAGCTCTGGCCGCTTTGGAGCACGAACGGGCGCGGGTCGGCGAGGATCGGCGTGTCCGGGCCCTGGAACTGGCATTGGATCCGCGGGAACTCCTCGTCGCGCGTCGCGCAGGCCGAGACCGTCTTCGCGACCGGCGCGACGTCCTGCGCCCCGCCGCTCGCGACCAGCGCGAACATCCGTCCAGGCACGTCCGCGCGCCAGCCGTCGAAGCCCCCGCCGCCCAGCGCGCTGTCCACGAGCGAGACCGTGGCCTCGTTGATCGCGAAGGCCGTGCCCGCGTAGGGCCGGCCGCCGCCCCAGGCGTCGAGCACGCCCCACGTGAGCGCGGCGCCGCGCGTGCAGCGCCAGCCCTGCAAGCCGTTCACGCTGGTGCTCGCGTAGAGCCGCGCGCGGAAGGACGCGGCGGTCGGCACGAACTCGAGCTGGTTCCAGCGCGCCGAGACGGGGATCTCCCCGACACCCGCCAGCGGCGCCAGGGACTGCGTCGCGTTGCGGGTCAGGAGGCGGATCGCGTTGCGTTTGTCGAAGTCCTGAATGACCCGGATGTTGTTCACGTCGTCCGTGCCGACCGCGATGCACACGTCCGACCACAGGCCCGTCGGCCGAAAGGGCGCGGCGCTGTCCGCGCCGACGCCCGAGACCTCGTGGAACCCCACCGCCACGAGCACCTCGTCGCCGTCCGCGTAGGCCGCGACGCGCTGCGGGAAGACGATCGGGAACGTGTGCGTGCCCGTGACCTGGCCCGTCGCAAGCCGCAGCTCGACGACCCGCCCGTACTCCAGCACGGCGTAGAGCAGCGAGCCCGAG
>JAEUHZ010000036.1 GCA_016795205.1 Planctomycetota bacterium
GCGCCGCGGTTGCTGGCGAACGCCAGGTACTGGCCGTCGGGCGAGAACACGGGGAAGGCGTCGAAGTCGGGGTCGTGCGTGATGCGCTCGAGGTTCTCGCCGGTGACGTCGATCGCGAACAGGTCGAAGTTCGGCATCCCGCGCCGGTCGTCGTGGTGGTTCGTCGAGAACACGATGCGCCGGTCGCCGACGAAGAAGAAGGGCGCCCAGTTGGCCTTGCCCAGGTTCGTGACCCGGCGGCGCTCCGAGCCGTCGGCGCGCGACACCATGATCTCCATCCGCGTCGGCCGGACCTGCCAGCGCTCCAGGAGCCGCTCGTACTCGGCGATCTCCTCGCGCTCCTTCCCCGGGGTGAACATCGTCGAGCGGTAGACGAGCCACTCTCCGTCGTGGCTGAAGAAGGCGCCGCCGTCGTAGCCGGGCTCGTGCGTGATCTGCCGCAGGTCGCTGCCGTCGAGCCGGCAGGTCCACAGCTCCAGGTCGCCCGAGCGCGTGCTCGTGAACACGACGCGGTCGCCGCGCGGGGAGACGGTGGCCTCGGCGTCGTAGCCGTACTCCGTCGTCAGCGCTCGCACGCCGCCGGTGGCGAGATCCTGCACGTAGACGTCGTACTCGGGATGGACCTGCCACACGTACCCGGCGCTCTTGTCGGGCGGGGGGGGGCAGTCCAGGTGCCAGGCGTGCGTCGAGGCGTACAGCACGCTGCGGTCGCCCGGCAGGAAGTAGGCGCAGGTCGTGACGCCACGACCGTCCGTGAGCGCCAGCGGCGGACCGCCGCGCGGGTCGGTCACGAAGATGCGGTCGCAGGCGCCGTCCGCGAGCGTGGCCTGATAGACGAGCCGGTCACCGGCGAAGCTCCAGTAGGCCTCGGCCGCGTTCTCCACGCCGCGCGTGAGCCGCCACAGCCGCGCGAAGTGCTTCTCGCCCGGGCGGATCAACTCGTCGCAGCGCTCGAGCCCGGCGAAGGGTGCGCCGTCCGCTGCCGCACGTGCCGCGGACGCGCCCTCGGCGCGCGCCGGTGCGGGCACCTCGTCGCGCCGCGCCTCCTCGGCAGCGCAGCCGGAGACGAGCAGGAGGGCCAGGGCCGAAGGAGTGCGGGGGAGCGTCATCGCGGATCGTGGCGGTGGTCGTGTTCGCAGCGCGCACGAGCGCGACGCGGCGGGACCGGATCGTAGCCTCCGCGCGCCAGGGGCTGGCAGCGCAGGATGCGCCAGATCGCGAGCGCCGTGCCCTTCCAGATCCCGTGCTCCTCGACAGCCGTGATCGCGTATTGGCTGCAGGTCGGAGCGAAGCGGCACATGGGCGGCTTCAGGGGCGAGAGGAAGCGCCGGTAGACGCGCAGGGGTGCCGTCCACAGCCAGCGCAGGGCCTTCACGGCCGCCTCCGGGGCTCGCGCGCCGGCCGCGCGGGCGCGGGCGCGCCAGCGGCCTTCTCGTCGAAGCGGCGCG
The DNA here is from genome assembly GCA_016795205.1 of Planctomycetota bacterium. Taxonomy (GTDB): domain Bacteria; phylum Planctomycetota; class UBA1135; order UBA1135; genus JAEUHZ01. Next base: position 1,449 of record JAEUHZ010000036.1, read on the forward strand.
CGGCCTTGCGCGCGAGCTGCACGAGCTCGGCGCGCGTCGCGGCCAGGGCCGGCTCGAGCTTGGGGGCGGCAGCGATGAGCACCAGGTCGAAGCCGGCGGGGAGCGCCGCCTGCTCCAAGCGGAACGCTTCGCGGAACACGCGCCGCACCTGATTGCGCCGCACGGCGGACTTCCACACGGTCTTGCCGATCGAGAGCCCCAGGCGCGTGGTCCCGGCCTCGTTGCGGCGGGCGACGACCAAGAGCACCGACCCGCGCGCGCGCGAGCCGTCCTGGAACGCGCGCTGGAAGTCCGCGCCGCGCACGAGGCGCTGCGCGCGGCGGAAGGAGAGCGGGCGCGGCACGGTGGAACGCGCGGGAGGCCGCGCGGCGCGGTATCGTACGCGGCCTGCCTGCGAGAGCATCCCCGCCCAACCTTGACGACCCGCGGCACGAACTGGATCGAGGGCGCCGAGGTTCCAGCCCGCCGGGGCGCGTGGTACGAGCCCGCGGCGGAGGGGGGCGGGCCGGCCGGAGTGCGGCGCCCGCGCTCGACCGTCGAGGACCTCGATCTGGCGCTGGGCGCCGCGGCCGGGGCCGAGCGCGCCTGGCGCGCGCAGGGCCGCGCCGCGCGCTGCGCGCTGCTCGAGCACGCCGCCGCGCGGCTGTTGGACACGCCCGATCCGGGCGACGCCGCGCGCCGCGCCTTGGGCTTCGAGGGTCCGGAGCTCGCGGAGCACCTCGCCGGTCTCGAGCAGGCCCTGGCCGACGGTCTGGGCACCGCGCCCGCCTTGGCGCGCGGTCCACTCGGCGCGCGCGAAGGGGCCTGCCTGCTGGCGCCCGCGTGGGCCGCGACCTGGCTGGCGCCGGCGCGCGCGGCTTGGTTCGCGCTGGCCGCCGGACGGCCCGTGATCCTGGCGCCCGATGGGCGCCTGCCCTCGATCGGTGACGCCTTCCGCGAGGCCCTGCGCGATCTGCCGCCGGGCGTGTTCGGCGTGCTCCACGACGACGGGCGCACGCTGGTGCGCGCGGCCGAGGCACACGCGCGGCTCCCGACGCTCGTGGCGAGCGCGGAGCGGCTCGACGACGCGGCCGAGCGCGCCGCGCACGTGGTCGTCGCGCCCGCGCGCCGCGCGACGCTGGTCGTCGACCCCGGCGCCGACCTCGAGGCCCAGGCCCAGCGCGCGGTGCGCGACGCGATCGGCCGCGCGCGCGCGTTGTCCGGCTCGCGTTCCGGTCAGGTGGGCCGGGTCGTGGTGCCCGAACGGGCCTTCTCGCGCGTCGAGGAACTCGTGCTCGGGCACCTCGAGACGCTGCCCGACGCGGCGCGGCCGCTCTGCATCGCGCGCGCCGCGCAGGACCAGGCCCTCGACGACGCGCTGGCGCTGGGGCTCGACGAGGGCGCGACGGCGATCCTGGCCGGGCGCGACGCGCAGGTCGCGCCGTTTCCGTTGCTGTTCACCAACGTGGAGCCCGGCATGCGTGTGGCGCAGCTCGCACGGCCGCTGGGGCTCGTGGCGCTGCTCCGCGCCCGCGACCTGCGCGCCGCGCACGCGCTCGCGGCGCGGCTGGACCGGGAAGTCCGTTCCTGATCCCGGTGGGGTGGCCCGCGAGCGGGCGGAGAGGCACAATCGGACGCTGCGAACCGGCCGATGAGAGGCCTCCGCACCCCGCTCCGGAGCCCGAGCCATGATCGACCCGAATCTCGTCCACGAGACCCTGCGGCGGCACCAACTCGCCGACGGGTTCCCCTTCGTGCTCGACCTCGAGAAGAGCCGCGGGTCCTGGCTCGTCGACGCCCGCGATGGCGCCGAGTACCTGGACTTCTTCACCTGCTTCGCGAGCTGGCCGCTGGGCTATGCGCACCCGAAGCTCGCGGACGCCGCATTTCGCGAGCGCCTCTTGCGCGCGGCGCTGAACAACCCCTCGAATTCGGACCTCTACACGAGCGAGATGGCCGAGTTCGTGTCGACCTTCGCGCGGCACGTTACGCCCCCGGGGTTCCCGCACCACTTCTGGATCTCGGGAGGCGCGCTGGCGGTCGAGAACGCGCTCAAGGTCGCGTTCGATTGGAAGGCGCGCAAGCTGGGCCTCGCGAACGTGAAGGACGACGGGGCCAGCCTGGCGGTGCTGCACTTCCGTCAGGCCTTCCACGGCCGCAGCGGCTACACGCTGAGCCTGACGAACACGGACACGCGCAAGGTGGCGCTGTTCCCCAAGTTCTGCTGGCCGCGTGCCCACAACCCGGCGCTCGAGTTCGATCTCGACGGCAACGTGGCCAACGATGTCGAGGCCGAGGAGCAGCGCGCGTACCACGACATCGAGGCCGGCCTGGCGCAGTTCCGCGGGCGCGTCGCCGCGATCCTGATCGAGCCCATGCAGGGCGAGGGCGGCGACAACCACTTCCGACCCGAGTTCCTGGCGCGCCTGCGGCAGTACGCCGACGAGCACGAGGCCCTGCTGGTGTACGACGAGGTGCAGACCGGCTTCTTCGGCTCGGGGAAGCCCTGGATGTGGCAGCACCACGGCGTGCGGCCCGACGTGGTGGCCTTCGGCAAGAAGACCCAGGTCTGCGGCCTGTACGCCGGCCCGCGCGTCGACGAGGTGCAGGACAACGTGTTCCAGGTCCCCAGCCGCATCAACTCGACCTGGGGCGGGAGCCTGGTCGACATGGTGCGCGGCCAACGCTTCATCGAGATCATCGTCGAGGAGCGGCTGGCGGAGAACGTCGCGACGCAGGGCGAGCGCTTCGTGCAGGGCCTGCGGCACCTGGGCCGCGAGCGCGGCGGGTTCACGAACGTGCGCGGGAAGGGCTCGCTCGTGGCGTTCACGCTGCCTGCTCCCGAGGCCCGCAACGCGCTGCTCGCCGCGCTGCGCGAAAAGCGCTTCCTGGCGCTGGCCTGCGGCGAGCGCTCGATCCGCTTCCGGATGCCCCTGAACGTCACGGCGCGCGAGATCGAGATCGCGCTGGAGCGCCTCGCCGCCTGCCTGCCTGCGCGCCGCGTCGCGGTTTGAGCCGGTTTTCGCGACCGGCCCACAACCGCGGCCGCGCCGGGGGACGTGAACGCCCACGTGGGCGCCATCCCGATCCAAGTCGATGGCCGCGAGCGTGACCGCCGTCCGTTCCGGAGCTACCCTCGCCGGTGGAAGGCCTCACGCGTGCCGCCTGACGACGACCGCGCCAGTACGGCTCCCGGGGCGCCGGGTCTTGTCGCGCACGCTGCAGACCTGGAGCTGGCGCGCGCGGCCCGCGCGGGAGAGGAGGCCGCCTTCCAGCAGCTCTCGCTGCGCCTGGCGTGCGTGCCGCGCTACGTCTCGGCCTGGAACCGCCGCGAGCGGCTCGGTCTGGACGAGGCCGAGGTCTCGGACGTCTGCCAGGAGGTCCTGATCCTCGCCTGGCGCAAGCTCGAGAGCTTCCACGGCGGGGCGAGCCTCGAGACCTGGGCCTTCGGCCTGGCGCAGGGGCAGGTCCGCAACGCCGTGCGCGCCAAGCGCCGGCATGCGCGCCGCTTCGGCGCCGGCGACCCGGACCAGCCCCGGGCACCCGGCCCGGACGGCGGCTCGCCGTTCGCGCTGTCCGACGACGATTCCGCGATCGTGCGCGCGGCGGTCGACGAGCTGCCGGCCGCCGAGGCCGCGGTCGTGCGCCGCAAGCACTTCGAGGGGCAGACGTTCGAGGAGCTCGCGCTCGACCTCGGCATCTCGCCCAACACGGCGAAGTCGCGCTACTACCGCGCGCTCGTCCGACTGACGGTGGCGCTGCGGCGCTTCAGGGGGGGGGGATGAGAGGACCGGACCTGGCCGACGAGGAGTTCTTGACCGCGGTGCTGGTGGGTGACATCGACCCGGGCGACCCGGCCCACGCCGCGCGCCTGCGGGCACATCCGGCCTTGGCGGCGCGGCTCGCCGAGTTGCGCGCTGTGGCGTCGGAGCTCGACGCGGAGGGTGCCCTGCGCCGGGAGGCGCTGGGCGCGCCGACGGCCGTCGAGGCCGCTGTCGCCCGGCGCTCCCTGGAGCTGGCCCGCGGGGTGCGCGTGGACCGCGCCGCCCGACGCTGGGCGCGCTTCGCCCTCGCGGCCGCGGTGGTCGCGGCGCTCGCCGTCTGGGGAGCCTGGAGCCGCTGGGGCGGCGAGCGCGCGCCCGGCCTGGATCCGGGCCGCGAGTACGAACTGGGGCCCAGGCCGCCCTGGCTGCTCTCGCCCGCGGGCGCCCTGCGCGCCGGCGAGCCCCTCGCCTGGGACCTCGTGCTTCCAGCGGGTGGTCGCTTCAAGGTCTCGATCCGCGACGCGGAGTCGGGTGCTACGCTGCTCCCCGCGTTCGAGCTCGCCGAGGCGACGTGGACCCCACCTGCTGCCATCTTCGAGCACTTGCCCGCGGCGATCGACGTGCGGATCGAGGCGCTCGAGTTCGACGGCAACAGCGCCCAGGCGCGGGTGGCGCGGCTCTCGGTCTCGCGCTGATCCTGGGCGCAGCCTCGGCCCCGGCGCGGGGCGAGGGGCAAGCCCCGGGCGAGGAGCCGGGCGTCACGCAGGCCGGCCCGGCGTCGGCCGTCGATCTCGCGCAGGCCGTCGCGCAGCGCGAGCGCGAGGCGCTGGCCGCGCGACCGCCATCGCCGGAGCTCGACGCGGCGTGGCTCCGCGCGGCCCAGGCCTGGCTCCTCGCCTTCGAGCCCGGTGTCGATCCGCGGCACGAGCTCGCCGCGCGGATCGCGGCGGCCGAGCGCGCCACGGAACGCGCTGGCGCTGCAGCGGACCATGAGTGGCTGGCACTCCATGGGGCCTTCCTGGCGCAGAGCACCGGCCAGCCGCAGCTCGCGCGCCCCGTCCTCGAGCGCGTCCTCGGGCGCAGTGAGCTCTCACCCATGGCGCGGGCGCGCCTGCTCCGCGAGCTGGCCACCCTGCTCGAGGTCAGTGGCGAGCCCGGTGAGGGGCTGCGGGCCTGTGCGCTGGCTGAGGAGAGCCTGGCCGCGGTGGGCGACCTCGAGCCCGAGCTCGAAGCCGCGATCCTTGAAGCTCGACTCTCGTGCGAGCTCGCCCTGGGCTTGCCCGACCTCGCTGCCCGGAGCCTGGCGGCGCTCGAGCGCCGCGTGGCGCATCTGGGGCCGCGCGAGCAGCTCAGCGCGGCGCTCTTCTACATCCGCTTGCGGCTCGCGACCGAGGACGACGCTGGAGCCCTGGCCCGGATCGAGGTCGAGCTCTCCCGGCCCGCGAGTCCGGACGTCGACCCTTGGATGTGGCCCTATCTGGAATCACTGGCGGGCTCGGCGCACAGCGAGCTCGCGCGGGGACGCGGCGATTCCGCGCCGGCGCGCGCGCACTTCGCCCGTGCGCTCGGCGCAGCGGCGCTGCGGGCCCAGGATCGGCTCGCAGTTCTCCTGCGTCGCGCCGAGCTCGAGCTGCGCCTGGGCCGACCCGCGGCCGCGCGCGCCGACCTGGAGACGGTCGAGCGCCTGCTCGAGGGCTCGGAGGCGACGCTCGAGCAGCGGGGGCTGTTGGCGGCGCTGGACGCCTGGCGCAGCGCGGAGCAGCGCGATCCACCCGCCGACCTGGAGCGCGCGCGGGCGCGCTTGCGAGCGGTGTTCGAGGAGTGGATCGCGGCGCGCGCGCAAGCCGTCCGGCGCGCTGGGGGGCAGGGCAGTCTGTGGTACGGGAACTGGCGGCTCGTGCTCTCCGAGCTCGTGCGCGCCGAGCTCGACACAGCTCCGGGGGCGAGCGCGGCGGAGCGGGCGCTCCAGCTGCTCTTCCGGGAACAGCAGGCCCGCTCAGGCGCTGGAGCGGCGGATCGACCCACCCTGCGTGAGACGCTCGGGGCACTCGCGCGGCCCGGACGAGGAGTGCTCGTCCTGATGCCTGGAATGGAGCGTTCCCACGCGTTCGCGTGGGACTCGGAGCGCGGGGTCGCGCACCACCCCCTTCCGCGCCGTGATGAACTCCGCAACCGAGTCCAGGAACTGCTCGGCGATCTGCTCGTGGCTCCCTGGCGGGACCCGGATCGCGCCGGGCGCGAGCGACGCCTCGAGGCCGCGCGTGCGGCATTCAGCGCCGCCTTCCTGCCGCCGGACTTGGCTCTGCGGATCGCGGGCTGGGACGAGGTCTTGGTCGTCGGCGCAGAACTCGTGCTCGCGGCCCCGCTGGAGGTCGCGCTGCTCCCGGACGGACGTGAACTCGGGCAGCATCTGGGCGTTTCCCACTGTGTCTCGCTGCCGCTCGCGGGGCACCTCAGCGCGCAGGATGCGGCGCCGCGCGACCCCACCGTGCTCGTGGCCGTGGCGCCGCAGCCCGCGCCCGAGGCCCGGCGCTTGCTCGGGGACCTGGAACCGATCCCGTTTGGCGGGCGCGAACGCGCTGCCTGGGAGCGGGCGGCTGCGCCGTGGCGCCTGCTCGATGTTTCCGCGCGGGCCTCGACTCCGGCGGGCCTGCGCGAGGTCGGCGCCGCCGCGGCCACGCTCCTCATCGTGGTGGCACACGGTGTCTACGACGCGTCCCAGGAGTTCCCGGCCGGGCTCGCGCTCGCGGGTGGAATCCTGCGGCGTG
>JAEUHZ010000024.1 GCA_016795205.1 Planctomycetota bacterium
TGCACGCCAGCGACCTTCAACTTCACCGACGGCGTCGAGATCGCCTGGGCGCCATGACGCCCCGCCGCGGATCAGGCGACCGGCCGCGCGACCATCCGGGGAACACCGGCTTGACACCCGCGCAACGGATCGATGCACGCATCGAGGAGCTGGGCGATTGGCGCGGCGAGCTGCTCGCCCGCCTCCGCAGGATCGTGCAGGACGCCGATCCACAGGTCGTCGAGGAGTGGAAATGGCGCGGAGTTCCGGTCTGGGAGCACGACGGGATCCTCTGCACGGGCGAGATCTACCGGAACCACGTGAAGCTGACGTTCCACAACGGCGCGGCGCTCGCGGATCCTTCGCAGCTCTTCAACTCGAGTCTCGCGGGGAACACGCGGCGCGCGATCGACTTCTCCCAGGGAGCGCCGATCGACGAGCGGGCGCTCAAGGCGCTCGTACGTTCCGCCGTGTCCTGGAACAAGGCGAGGTCCGACGCGCGCGCGGGGAAGCCGCGCACGTCTGCGACGAAGCCCGGGGCGAATCCCGCGCGCAAGGCGCGCGCCGAGCCTGCGCGGACGAAGGTCCGGTTGCTCGCGGGCGGCAATCCACAGATCGCGAAGGCGGACGGCGATGCTCCCGTCCAGGCCTACATCGCCGCCCTGTCGGGCTGGCAACGTGAGCGCGCGCAACGCGTCGATGCGATCGTCGTGAAGACCCTGCCCGACGTGCGCAAGGCCGTGAAGTGGAACTCCCCCCTGTACGGCGTGGAAGGGCAGGGCTGGTTCCTCGGCGTCCATGTCTTCACGCGCTACCTCAAGCTGGCCTTCTTCCGCGGCGCGTCGTTGAGGCCGGTCCCGCCCGGAACGAGCAAGGACGAGCACACGCGCTACCTCGACCTCCACGAGGACCACGACCTCGACGAGCAGCAGCTCGCACGCTGGGTGAAGCAAGCGGCCGCGCTGCCTGGCTGGGTGACGAACAAGCGCTGACGTCCGCGCGCTCGCCAGCGGCAGGATCGCGCTCCGTGGCTCGCACTCGACGGCCAGCACCGTCACGGTGGTGCTCAGGGCTGCGTCCGCCCGGAACCCAGACGCACTGCGCCTCTACGGCGCCCAGCGCACCCGAAGACCGTTCGTCAGGTTGAACGCCGACGCGGTGCAGAAGCTGGCTGCGTTGCGATACCAGACCTGGTAGACGCGCTCGCCCGGAGCCGTGACCTGTCCACGCACGCGCAGGGTCGTCTCGCCCGGTGCGGGCAAGTGCGAGCTGCCGCCCGCGTTCAAGCGCGTGCCCAGGCGAATCAGGGTGCCAGCAGCACAGCGCAGCCCGTCACCGAACACGGCTCCCGCCCCGGCGGACGCGGCGCTCGTGCCTTGGAAGTAGAGCGCAGTCGCGCTGGGCGGCATGTGCGAGCCGAGCAGGCGCAGCGTGTCGTGCGCCAAAGACGCGGAGCCCGCGCCGCGCAGCCGGCCTGCGTCGCCGAACGAGTGCAGGCATCCAGCACCCGAGCCGGGCGCGCTGGCGTTGCCGCACGGACACGCTGTTCCACTGCCGTCGCCGGCGCACAGGGTCTCGCCGGCCGCGCTCGTGTTGCGGTACCAGCACCAGGAGGAATCGCCGAGCGCGAGCGCGAGCTCCGCGTCGCCGTCTCCGTCGAAGTCGTTCGCGTCGATCCCCCACGCCGACGCGGGCGCGGCGAGTTCCTGCGCCTCGTCGAAGGTCCCGAGGCCCGAGTTCCACAGGACGCGCGCGTGGCGCTGGTAGACGGAGAAGTTCGACACCGCGATGTCCGGGTCGCCGTCGAGGTCGAAGTCGGCGACGGCGAGCCGGACCGGAGAGCGGCCGGCGGGGATCGCGACGTGCGGCGCGAACGCGCCGTTGCCCAGGTTCCAAAGCACGGAGACGAAGCCGGAATCGCTCACCACGACGAGGTCCAGATCGCCGTCGAGGTCGAGGTCCGCCGCGCCCACGTCGCTGGGGCCCGCCGCGGCGGCGTAGCGCACCTGGGGCGCGAACGCACCCCCTCCCAGGTTGAGCAGCACCGACACGTCGTGGCTGAAGCCGTTCGCGACCACGAGGTCGAGGTCGAGGTCGCCGTCGAGGTCCGCGAGCACGACCGCTGCGGCGGAGTCACCCGCCGCCCACGCAACCGGCGCGGCGAACACGCCGTTGCCCTGGTTCAGGAGGATCGAGACGTTGTCGCTGGTGAAGTTCGACACCGCGAGGTCGGGCAGGCCGTCTCCGTTGACGTCGCCGATCGCGACGTCCGAGGGCAGAGTGCCTGCCGGGTACCCGACGGCGGGAGCGAATGTCCCGTTGCCCACGTTCTTCAGGACACGCACAGCCGTGCTGGCCACGACGACGTCGAGGTGACCGTCGAGATCCACGTCGCCGAGAGCCACGTTCTTGGGGCTGGCACCCGCGGCGTAGACCGCTTGCGGGGCGAAGGCACCGGCGCCCGACGCCAGATACACGGAGATGCTGTTCCCGTTCCGATTGACCACGACCACGTCGATCCCATTCAGGCCGTCGAGGTCGCCGCTCCCGATCGAGGTCGATCCCGACCCGGCCGCCGCCTGCGCCGGTCCCGGCGTCACGCCCGAAGCGGAGTTCCACAACAGGGTCAGCGCGGAGTAGTCGGTGCTCACCGACGCATCGCCACGACTCGCAGCCACGACGTCGAGATCGCCATCGAGGTCCAAGTCAGCGCCGACGACGGCGCTGGTTTGGGGGCCCGTCCGGATTTTCAGGAATGAGCCGAACCCGCCCCCGCCAGTGTTCTCGACCCAGAACGCATCGTTCGAGTTCAGGACGGCGATCACGTCGGGGTCGCCGTCGCCGTCCATGTCGATCGCCGAGGGCCATACCGGCTCGAACGTGACGGACGTCTGGGCGCTCAGCGCGAAGGTGCCGCCCCCCAAGTTGCGGAAGGCTCGCACGAACCCGTTCGAGCTGCCTTCGACGATGTCCACGGCTCCGTCGCCGTCCAGGTCCGCGAGCACGGCCCCCCAGGCGTTCGTGCCGGTCGCGACCGCCTGCGACGGGCCGAAGACGCCAGCGCCCAGGTTCCAGGCCACGAAGCCCGGCGACAGGAGGATGTCGAGGTCACCGTCCCCGTCGAGGTCGGCGAGCTGGCCCACGGGGCTGGCCATGGTCGCCGCCGTCGTGGCGGGCGCGCCGAACCCCAGGCCACCCAGGTTGGGCAGCACCGAGAGCAGGCCGGGTGACGGCGCCTGGGGTGAATGAACCAGCACGAGCTCGGGGAGGGTGTCACCGTCCAGGTCGGCGGAGTCCACCGTGGCTGGGCGTGCTCCGACCGGGATCGCGGGCAGCACGCTGAAGCTCCACGCCCCGTCGTTGCGCACCACGGTCAACGTGCCGGCCGAGTACGAGACTGCCGCGACGTCGAGGTCTCCGTCGCCGTCGAGGTCGGCGAGTTCCAGGCCGGACCCGGACAACGGCTGCGGCAGCGGGATCGTCACCTGGGTCCGGATGCTCGAGCCCAGGTTGCGGACGAGGAGGATGCGTCCGCCGGTCGAGTCCACCACCGCGAGGTCCGGGCGCCCGTCGCCATCGAGGTCGCCGGCGCGCACCGCGGTCGGATCCCCTGGCACGGGCAGCACGAAGGGTGCCTCGAAGCGCGAATCCTGGGCACCTCCGAGCGTCGCCAGCCCGGCGAGGCCCGCCACGGCGGTCAGCCCGCCGCGCGTGCCAGCGGCTGACGCCTGGGGCGCGCAGCGGAGCCTGATCGTCGTGAGGCGTTTCGACATCGAAGGACTCCCTTGCTCAGGCCAGTGCGCGCGTTGCGATTCTCCCAGGCCAAATCTCTCCCACTGGGGATCCTACCAGGGTTCCCGGGCCTCGCCCGGCCCGCGACGAGGCGTCGACGGGGGGCGCGAGCCTCGTGGTCCGCCGAGCGCGCGTTCACCCGTGCACTACCGCTCGACGAGCACCCACCGCAGGCAGCCGAGGCCGCACCAACCGGCGGGCATGGACATTGCCCCACCGCTCCCGACCCGACGTGGTTCCGTCGGGGTCCGGGCGGCGTGCGCCGCCCGCTGCCCTGGGTCCGAGTCCAACCACTTCCATGCACCCCGCACGCACTCTCTGCCTCGCCACCAGCATCCTCGCGCCCCTGGTGCTCGCCGACGGCGCAGCCGCTCAGTGCACGTCCGTCCTCGCAGCCGATGTGACCTCGGTTTCCGTCACGGCCGGAGGCATCCAGACGCTCACGCTCACGTCGAACGCGCCCCAGCGGATCTTCTCGGTGGTCGGGTCCTTCTCCGGGACCTCTCCCGCGGAGCCGTACTTCGCGGTCGGCGGCCTGAACCTGGCGCGGGACCGCTACCTGGTCCTGTCCTACACGGGGCGCTCGCGCCTCTTGCCCGGGGGCATCCCGAACGCGCCCGGCGGGCACACGCTCCTGACCGACGCGCAAGGTCGCGCAGACCAGCTCGTGGTCGTGCCGCCCAGCGCCCTGTCGTTCCTGGTCGGGCGCACCGTGCTGCACGGCGTCTACACGGTGTCCGACCTGGACCTCCTTCCGTCGTGCGGGAGCAACGTCGTGTCGCTCGTCTTCGCCCCCTGAGCCAGCCGGGCCGCGCGCGGGCGGATGCCGCGCCTCCGGTCCGGGAGCGCGGCTGAGGGCTCGTGCTCCGCGAGTCGTGAGCCCCGGCAGGCCGCGGGAGCTGTTCGAGAACGTCCCCGAACAGCGCCGCCGGCTGCCTCGCGGGCCGTCGTCAGGGAGGCAACCTCTGACCGTCCCTGGGCACTGCCGTGCGATCCGCAGAGCTCTGATAACCGTAGCCGTTCGGCGACACCCACCCCTGCCGGCACTTGACCTCGGCCTGGTGGCGGTCAGCTCGCCGTCTTGAGCGCGAGCCGCTCGAGGATGCTGGCGCGGTGCGCCTCGACCACGGGCGCCCACTTGGCCTTCCACCCGTACGGCGTCAGCTCGCGCACGTCGCTGACCTTCCCGATCCGCAGCAGCACGTCGCGCAAGTAGGTCCGCGGGTCGACGCCGTGCTCCTTGCACGTCGCGATCAGGCTGTACATCACCGCCGTCTTTCCGCCGCGCTCGTTCCCGAAGAAGACCCAGTTCTTGCGACCGACGGTCACGGTACGCAGCGCCCGCTCCGCGCCGTTGTTGTCGATCTCGAGCCGGCCGTCGTCGCAGGAGCGCACCAGCGCGGCCCAGTTCGAGAGCGCGTAGTCGACCGCCTTCGCGAAGAGTCCCTTGTCGAGCACCGGCGTGCGCGTCACTGCGATCCACTCGCGCAGACACTCCAGACGCGGCAGCGATTCGCTGCGGCGCAGATCGCGGACCGCGTCGGGCTCGAGTTGCGCGTCCTTCGCTTGTCGCTCGATGGCGTACAGCTCGCGGATCCGATCGATCGCCTCCTTGGCGAGCTTCGGTTCGCTGTCCTCGGCCTTTATGAAGTAGCGCCGTGCGTGCGCCCAGCACGCCACCTCGAGGATTCGACGGTCGCGGCAGAAAGCGTCGTAGGCCGGATACGCGTACGCCTGCATGTAGCCTCCGAAGCCGGCGAGCACGGCGGCCGGGGCGTCCCGACCGCGCGACTCGGTCATGTCGAAGAAGACCTAGCGGCCGAGCCCGCAGTAGACCCACATGCGACCCAGGCGGGAGTTGTTCCGACTGTCTTCCTGGATCGTGACCGGGGTGTCGTCGGTCTGGATCACGCCGCTCGCCAGCGCGTCCTTCTTGATCTGCTCGGCGATGGGCGCCAGCAGCTCCGCGCAGCGCACAGCCGACTCGCACAGCACCGAGCGCGACAGGTCGAGGCCTTCCGAGGCGTACTTCGACTCGAATCAGTTGTAGGGCATGTGCATCCCGAAGCGATCGACCAGCACCCGGGCCTGGAATCCCGTGCCCAGGATGCCCTTGTCGATCACCCGATCCGGACCGGGCGCGGTCTTCACGCCGCACGCGCACGACTTGCAGGCGTACTTCGTGCGCGCGATCTCGTGCACGACGGCGATCTCGAGGCGCTCGAGTTCCTTGGTCACGTCCTCGCCGATCTTCTCGAGCGTCGCACCGCACGCGCAGCCACGCTGGTCGAGGGGCAGCTCGAAGGTCGTGCGCACGACGGGCAGGTGCGGCGGGAAGTGCTTGCGGCGCTTGGGGACGGCCTTCGTGTGCGGCTGACGGATCTTGACGACGCCCTCGACGCGCTTCTCGTCGGCGATACGCTCGGCCGCCTCGACGATCTCGGGGAAGAGCAGGTGCATCTGGTGTCAAGGCTCGGCCATGCTGGTCCACCCTGGTTCGGCCAAGCTGGTCCACCCGAGGGCGCTCGGAAAAGTAGCCGAGCGCGGCCTGCACACCGGTGGCGGGGCAGCCAGAAGGCCGGGCGGTGCGGCGCCGGAAAAAGTGGGCGCTCAGTTCGGGCAAGCAGGTCCACCTTCATTGATCACGAGGCCGAGGTCCCGGCCTCGATCGTGCTTCGCGACGCCTCGCCACGACCGGTTCAGCCCGCCTTCCGTGCTCCCGGCGGGTTGCGGTAGGAGTGCCCCTCGATGACCACGACGTGCGCGTGGTGCAGGAGCCGGTCCATCGCCGCGGACGCCATCAGCTCGTCGAGGAAGAGCGGGTGCCACTCTTCCAAGGCGCGGTTCGACGTGATGATCATCGAGCCGCGCTCGTAGCGTTGGCGGATCACTTCGTAGACGTCGATCGGCTCTTCGCCTTCGAGCGGCCGCAGGCCGAGGTCATCCACGATCAGGAGGTCGGGCGACGTGAAGCGCAGCATCCTCTTGTCGTAGCTCTGGTCGGCCCGCGACGCGCGCAGCGTCGAGAGCATGCGGTGCGCCGAGACGTACGCGACCGAGTGCCCGGCCCTGCACGCGCGCTCGCCGATGGCTTGGGCCAGGTGCGACTTGCCGACACCCGTCGGGCCGATCAGCAGCACGTTCTCGTGCTTCTCGATGAAGTTGCACGTCGCCAGATCGACGAGCTTGGACTTGGGGACCTTCGGGTTGAAGGCCCACTCGAAGTCCTCGAGCCGCTTGGTCGTCTCGAAGCTCGCGCGACGTAGCCGTTGCTCGAGCTGCTTGGAGTCGCGCCGCTGGACCTCGTCGCAGCAGACACGGAAGAGGAAGTCGTGATGGGAGATCACGCCGTCGGCGGCCTCCTTGGTGCGCAGGTCGAGCGTCTTGAGCACGCCCGAGAGGCGCAGCTTTTTCAGGACGGGGATCAGTTCGTCTGTGATGGACATGGGTTCACTCCACGTGGGCGAAGAGGGGATCGGTGGGCTTGCGCGCGAAGCGTGCCCCCTTCGACCACGCTCGCTTGCGTTCATCGGGCAAGGGCTCGAGGTCGAGACCCTGCTTGAGGATGTTCTTGATGCCGCGGTAGTCGCTGCATCCGAAGTGCAGCGCACGCCTCGCGGCCGCGCGCGCCCGCTCGGGAGGGAAGCCCTCCAGGTGCGTGACGATCGCCTGGACGCGACGGAGCTGCGTGAGCACGTCGTCCTCGGCGAAGATCAGCTCGACCAAGTGCTCGACCTCGGTGGCCATCGAGCGCGCTCGATCGATCCAGTGCTCCCGACTACGCTCGCGCAGATCACGGCGATGCTCGGGCAGATGCTCTTCGACGGTGCTGCGCTGGCCGCGTTTCACGCGCGCGTGCGTGACCTGGTGCACGTCCTGGTGGTAGATCGCAATCGAGTGCCGCGAGCAGCGCACCCAGACCTCTTGGTGCAGGAGCGGCCAGGGAGCCGAGTAGAAAGCACCGTCGACCTGGACATGGGCGTCGGTGTGCACGCGAGCCTGCTTCCAGACCACGAGCTCGAAGCGCGCGCGCGGCAGGGCGATCAGCGCGCCGCGTTCGTGTTCCTCGAAGAGCTCGATCGGTGCGCGAGACGTCGTGCCATGCGAGCGTCGGTCGGCGATCTCGCCCATCCAGCGTCGCAGCGCCTTCTGATCCTCGTGGATGTCGATCGACTCCCAGGTGCGCAGGAAGTTGCCCTTCACGTAGCGCACGCCGGCCTCGACCTTGCCCTTCTTCTCCGGTGATCGCGGCGGAGCGGGATCGATCTGGAAGCCGTAGTGCCGTGCAAGCTCGCGGTAGCTGCGCTGGATCACCGGATCGTCGTCCACGGTGAAGGCGGCACGGATGACCGCGGCCTTCAAGTTGTCCGGCACGACCACGTGCGGCACTCCGCCGAAGTACTCGAAGGCCTCGACGTGCAGGCGGATCCAGGTCTCGATCCGCTGGTCGAAGACGAGCGCGCAGAAGAAGCGACGGCTGAAGCCGAGCGTCATCACGAAGACCCAGCTCTTGCGCAGGATCCCGCGCTCGGGGTCGTAGCGTTTGCCCGCGTACCCGAAGTCGACCTGCGCGATCTGTCCGGGCTTGGTCTCGACGGGGATGGCGACGTCGACGGCCTTCGGCCCTTCGGCGCGCTCCAGCCGCAGGCACAGTCGCTTGATCGCGGAAAGGCTCCCCGCGTACTCGGGCTGATTCACTCGGAGGTGATCGTGGATCGCAGTGGGTCCGGCACCCTTGGCCCGCATGCGCACGATCTCCTCGCGCCAGCGATCGACCGTCGAGGTCACGGTTTCCGCGGCAGCGGAGGCGGCATGCTCGCGCACGAGCCCCGACAACACGTCCAGCTCGGGGAGCGCGTCGATCGGCCCCTCGAGGAGGCCGGCATCCGAGAGCACCGCGAGGTACTCACGGATCGTGTCGCGGCCCATCGAGAGGTGTCGCGCGATCCTCCTCGAACTCTTGCCCAGCCGGTGAAGCCGGATCACTTCCTGCAATCGGTGCATGTCGGTCCTCCTGGCGCCCATCCCGTCCTCCCTGCCGGTGGAAAACCGCGGAGGATGACGGGGATGGCAGCTCGGGCGAGGGCCGGGGGAACCGGCGTCAGGTGGACCAGCTTGGCCGAACCGGGGTGGACCAGCTTGGGCGAACTGGACTGGACCAGCTTGCCCGAACTGAGCACGCGATCACCGGCGCGGCGGGGTGGACCAGCTTGCCCGAACTACGGGTGGACCAGATACCCCGAGCTATGACATCTGGCCCGGGCTCGCGGCGAAGCCGTCGGAAGCCCGCCGCTCGCTCTTGGGCGCGAAGCGCTCGATGCGCAGGAGGCGGTTCTCGCTCTCGAGCACCCGAATGCGCGTGTCGCGCTCAACGAGCTGCGCATCTCGCTTGGCGATCTCTTCGACGAACAGGGGCTTCAGCGCCTCGACGTCGTCAGGAAGTGCGCGTGGATCCACGGTGATCGTCACGATCACCGATACGCACGTCGCGCGCGAAGTGTCGGCGGAATCTCGAAGACTTCGTGTCGATTCCTTCGAGCAGCATCGCCATCCGGGCTCGATCGATCTCGATCCGCTTCGAGCCGCCGTCGATGCGCTCGAAGGTCCCGCGCTCCAGCCGCTTGTAGTGCAGCCAGAAGCCGTTGCGGTCCCACACCAGGACCTTGACACGGTCGCGGCGGCGGTTGAAGAAGCAGAAGAGGTCGCCAGGGAACGGGTTCTCGCCGAAGACGTCGCGGATGATCTGCACGAGGCCATCGAAGCCCTTGCGGAAGTCGACGGGCTCCGTCGCCGCGAAGACACGGACTCGAGTCGAGAGGCTCAGCATCGATCGACTGCGGCCAGCACGCGCACGAGCGCATCTGCATCGATCGAGGCGTCGACGACGACGCGACGTTCGCCACGGAGGATGATCTCGACGCGCGAGCCAGACTCGTTCGGAGGAGAGGCGGTCTGGACGAGCTCGACGAAGGCCGGCGCAGCAGGCTGAACCAGACGTTCGCGTCGCAGACGCCAGGCCCAGTGCGTCAGCGTGTTCGCAGGGATCCCGCTGCGCTGCGACAGCTCCAGGTAGGTCAGGTGCTCGCGATCACGCAGCGCCAGCCAGCGCTCCACTTCCGTTCGTCGGTCCATGGCCAACAGCGTGACGGTATGCGGATCGGCGACCAGATGGGGTTCGCCGAACGGTTACTAATAACCTGAGATCCTAGAACCATCAGCGCGCTCGCGGACGACCTGAAGCGCTACCGAGGTCGATTGCCGACCGCGGAGCAACTCCCTCCTATGGAGCTGCACATGCGCCCTCGCATACTTGCATCCACAATCACCCTAGGCTGCGTGACCATCGCCGCTTGGCCCTCCGCTCAACATCACGTCCCCCTGCCCGCAGAGTCCTCGAACGCTCAAGCGAACTCGCCCGGCGGCGTCGGCGAGGTCAAGAGCCAATCGCGGCTGACACGTATCACCCCTGAATTCGCCGACATCAGCCTCTCGAGCGCGATCGAGCAGGCGTTCGATGTCGTGCACGGGACCATTCTGGGACAGGAAGAGGTCGACAGCCTGCAAGTACCTTACCGCAGGGTCCACCTGAGCGTGGAGAGTTCGGTCCGCGGGAGAGCCACGGACTCGATTACCATCGTGGTACCCGGCACGACAGGTTCACGGGAGCGGGTGCTTGTCCAGGGAACGCCATGGTTTGACGATGGCGAAGAGGTGGTGCTGTTCCTCTCTAGCCGAAAGGCTGAGCGCAACTTCGGGATTCTAGGACTAAGCAATGGAGTGCTCCGCGTTTCAAGTGCGCAGAATGGCGATCGAGTTGCCGTAGGCCGGCTCGCCACAGGCCAGAGTATCGAGACTTTCCTCTTTGAATGTGCACAAGTCGCTCAGTTTCGTTGAAAGCCCCACAGTCATGACCAATACACGAGCAACACTTCAATTGAAGTTTCTCTGCAGCGCGACCCTCCTTGTCGGACTGGGTTCTGAGCTGCACGCCGGCGGCGTCGAGCGGGGCTGCAACCTCCCACAGGGGTGCTTGAGCGGCGAGTTCATGGAACTGTGGAACGTCCAGACACTCGAAGCCCAGGGAGGGCTACAATGGTCCCTACGGCATAGCAACAACGTAATCGTACCTGGGTTCCCAGCGTGGGACTCATGCGGGCTAACCCTGTCTGAATCTCCTGGTGTTCTTGGCGTGCAACGCGCCCTCGAAGCATGGACTGCGTCAGGAATGGCGCTACCAGTCGCTATGACT
This sequence comes from Planctomycetota bacterium, assembly GCA_016795205.1. GTDB lineage: Bacteria > Planctomycetota > UBA1135 > UBA1135 > JAEUHZ01. The sequence continues at coordinate 11,021 of JAEUHZ010000024.1, forward strand.
CCAGTCCTGGATGCGACGCGTGTGATTCAAGCTGACTTCGTCAACCTGGTCTCATTCCTAGACACCGCTCCAGACGGGCTGACTTGGCCTGCATGGGGCGGCGCCGGCACGATCGCACTAGCGATCGTCAGGTTGAACTGCTCCGAGATCGTAGAGGTGGATATCGCCTTCAACACCGAGGACCTTGATTGGATCGAAGAGCGCGATGGAAACACCTCGGATTGCGTGACAGACGTGGCGGCACCTCGGTACTTTGATATCCAAGGAATTGCCACTCATGAGTTTGGCCACATGTTTGGATTAGGCCACTCGCTGGTCGACGCGACAACAACTGCGACCCAAGAACTTTGCCCGACGATGTTTCCTGAGGCTCAGAGTGTGGTTCGAAGAGTCACTCCCATCGACCAGAATCGCTGCCCTGCTCCAGCCGCCCCCAGTCTACGTCGTGAGGTATTTGGGGTTTCCGCACGGACGCTGGAGCTCGACGACCTTTCGGCCATTCATGACGGCTACCCCGGTGATCTCACTGCCTTTGGCAGCATCACGGGCACGGTTTTGGACGCACAGTCGACTCCGCTCACGGGAGTTCACATCGTGGCGATGCAAGTGAATGCTGCTGCCATCCACCCGATCTCGGCTCTAAGCTACAGTGGTGGTGTATACAGAATTGACCGACTTCCGCCCGGGAGCTACGTCGTTTACGCAGAGAGCGTAGATACGGACAGCGTGGGTCCGGCTCCTAGGCCAAACCCCGCCGCGCCGATTGGCCCTAACAACCAACCATTCTGCACTCTTCCGACCGTGCTCAATCAGCTGAATCCGTCTGATCCATCAGATCTGGAATCGTACTTCTTGAACGCCATTGTGCCATCTTACGCATTCACTTCTTGGCGCAGGTTCTGCAATCAGAATCCACCGCCTGGCCAGAATGGTTGCTTCTGCTATCAAGTTCCACCTACCCTTCCAAACTGCCCATGCATCGCGGTGTCTTGTCGAACGCGGTCCCGACAGTTGATCGAGTTCTCCACGGGGCTGCTGGAGGGCACCGGCTTCGATACGGGTGCGGGATCGGAATCACGAGCGAGGGTGATCTCAGTCCAAGCGGGAGGAGTTCACAATGCCAACTTCAGCATGATGCCGGCGGGAGTGGATAGCCTGAGAGTCCGGCGTGTCGGTGCCAACAACTTGTCGCCCCGCGGGTGCACCTTCGTGGGTACAACTGGTCTTCCGACCGCAGTCGAGCTGAGTGTCCTGGCGCCCCCCGGCTTCTCTGCCGAGATTCACTTCTCGTTTGAGCGGACGGCCCTGATTGGTCCGGTACAGGTCATCGCTGGCGAGTCGGTCGTGACCGTCCGGCAAGTGACCCAGGGCGGCGGCAACGCGCTGCCGTCAATGCTGACCCAAGCGCCGTACTCGATTCCGGTCGGAGACTCCCTTGCAAATCGCCCGTTCTACGCACAGGCTCGCTTCTCGAACGCGAGCTCTGGCGAGGAGTACTTCAGCAACGTCGTGACCATCTGGCGCCGGCAGTAGGGTGCGTTGCGGCTCCGACGGCCGTGGGTCGCCTCTCCGCACGATCGTGCAGGGGAGGCGACCGCGGCTGCGGCCGCGCCGGAGGGCAGATCCTCTGAGGGCCCGCTCGAGGATCTCGGCTCCGACTCCGGCAGGCCCCGCGCGCGGCACTGCGCATCGCCCAATGTCGGGAGGCCACTGGGCTCGCAATCAAGGACCTCGCGATTGCCGGTTCCTCGCGTGGTGTACCAATCCTCTAGGTCTCTCCTTCCGAGAGCAGGTCTGAGGGCGCCTCGCCCTCGAGTGGCAGTATGTTGGAAGCGTGCGCTCGCGATGGGCATGCCCGCCTGTCGGCAGTGTTTCCAGGATCGGGTCACCGGGTTGTCGATCGAGGAAGTCCGTGGCCCGGCCGCGCTCGAGGCATGGTCTGCCGAGAGTCGATTGTCGGTGGAGTGCTCCTCATGGGTCCGCGCGGCGAGAACAGCGGCAGGGTGACGCTCTGCACTCGACTGCAACCCGACGGGCGGTCGAGGATCCCAGTTGCTCTTGTCACGACCGCGCATGAGCGCCGGGTGCGACGGGCATCGACGGACTCGCGCGTGCACGAGAGGCTCCGGCTCCGCGTGTCGCGGAGTATCGAGCCGGCCAAGGCCTCGCCTCGTGCGCCGGACGCGGTATTCTCGCTTGCCAGCAGCCACGACGATGCAGGGCAGCTGGCAAGCGCTCCGCCGGGTGCAAGGCAACCGGCCAGTGTCCCGCCGGCGTCGCGCACGCCATGTGGACCTGGAGCCGAGAGCGCACCCTGAGCCCGACCCGACCCGCTGACGCCGCGGCCCTCGAGCGCGCGGCCGAGATCCTGCGCGCCGGCGGGCTGGTCGCCTTCCCGACCGAGACCGTCTACGGCCTGGGCGCGAACGCGCTCGACCCCGCGGCGATCGCGCGGATCTACGCCGCCAAGGGCCGGCCGGCGACGAACCCGCTCATCGTCCACGTCGCGGACGTGGACGCCGCGCGCCAGCTCGCCGCGAGCTGGCCGCGCGCGGCCGAGCTCCTGGCGAGCGCGTTCTGGCCCGGTCCGCTCACGCTCGTCGTGCCCAAGTCCGCGCAGGTGCCCGACGCGGCCACGGCCGGGCTCGCGGCGGTCGGACTGCGCGTGCCGGCGCACCCGGTCGCGCTGGCGCTGCTGCGGGCCGTGGGGCTGCCGCTCGCGGCGCCCAGCGCGAACCGCTCGACCGAGCTCTCCCCCGTCACGGCGCGGCACGTCGCGCGCTCGATCGCTGAGCGCGTCGACCTGATCCTCGACGGCGGCCCGACGTCGGTCGGCATCGAATCGACGGTCGTCGACCTGACCGGCGCGCGTCCGCGGATCCTGCGTCCGGGGGCGATCGGCGCCGAGGCGATCGAGCGCGTCGTGGGCCCGCTCGACCCGCGACCCGCGCCCGCCGCTGCGCGCGGCGCGCAGCTCGCGCCGGGCCAGTCGGAGCGCCACTACGCGCCGCGCGCGCGGCTCGTGCTGGCGGCCGAGGGGGACGGGCGGACGGGCGTGCTCGCGCGCGCGACGCGCGCACGCGGAGAGGCCGTCGGTCTGGTGACGTTCGGCGCGGACCTCGGGGTCGAGGCCGACGTCGTCGCGCGACTGCCGCGCGAGCCGCGTGCGGCGGCGGCCCGGCTCTACGCCACGCTGCACGATCTCGACGACGACGGTTGTGCGCTCGTCGTCGTCGAGACTCCCCCACGCGACCCCGCCTGGGACGCCGTGCGTGACCGGCTCACGCGCGCGGCCACCCCCTGAGCCGCCCGCGATGAGTCAGAGCGGGCGGTAGGGCACGAGCGCCCCCGCCGTCAGGCGGGCCTCGGGCTCGATCACGGCCAGGCCCTGCGCGCGAGAGAGCTCGACGATGTCCGCCGAGCTGCTCCAGGCGAGCGGCCGGAGCAGGTCGACGCCGTCCGCGCCGTGCTCGACGACGACCGGCAGGTGCTGCTGGCGCGGATTCGGCTTGGGCTCCGCGCCGGCCCAGCGTCCGCGGCGCAGCGGCGGGTCCCAGGTCGCCGGGTCCGCGCCTTCCATCTTGTAGAGCGCCGGGCGCACGAAGACCTCGAAGCCCACGAGGCAGGAGACCGGGTTGCCGGGCAGGCCGAAGACCGGCACGCGCCCGCGCACCCCGAACCACAAGGGTTTGCCGGGCTTGATCGCGATCTTGTGCAGGATCGGCGTCACGCCGCAGCGCTCGAACGTCGCGCCCACGAGGTCGTAGCGGCCCATGCTCACGCCGCCCGTCGTGATCAGCGCGTCACAGGTCGAAAGCAACTCCTCGAAGCGCCCCGCGAGCACGGCGGGATCGTCGGGCAGGATCCCCAGGTTGACGACCTCCGCACCGGCCGCCTCGGCGCGCGCCGCGAGATCGAAGGTGTTCCCCTCGCGGATCTGGCCAGGACCGGGCCTGCGGCTCGGTGGCACGAGCTCGTCGCCGGTCGTCGCGAGGCCCAGGCGCACCCGCGGCCGCACGAGCACGGGGTCGGCGCCCACGGCCGCCAGCACCGCCAGGTCGACCGGGCGCAGCCGGCGCCCGGCGGGCACCGCCAGGTCGCCGACCGCCAGGTCCTCGCCGCGGTGGCACACGTGCTGGCCGGGCGCGGGCGCGTCGTCCAGGACGACCGCGGCGCCCTCGCGAAGGCTCTTCTCGACCATGACGACCGCGTCGCAGTCCGCGGGCAGCTCGGCGCCGGTGTAGATCTCGACGCACTGCCCGGGCTGGACCCCCCCCGCGTGGCCCGCTCCGGCCTTGGACTCCCCCACGACCGCGAGCCGCACGGGTCCCGCCGCGCCATGGAAGTCGGCCGCGCGCACCGCGAACCCGTCCATGGCGGCCTTCTCGAAGGGCGGGAGATCCACGTCCGAGACGGCGTCGCGGGCCAGGACGCGGCCGCGGGCTTGCGAGAGCATTACGGGCTGCTCCGACGCGCCGGTCGGGACCGTCTCTAGAATGTCCGCAATAGCTTGAGTGGGCGTGCGCACCCGGCGCACTGTAGCCGTCGACCCCCTTCCGAGACGACCCACCGCCTCGACCGACGCACCTCACGGCCGCCGATCCACTGCCCTCCCGCACGATGCCCCGAGTCCACAGCGCGGCCTTGGCCGCACTCCTGTCCGTGCCGTGCCTCGTCGGGGCCTGCTCTGGCGGATCGTCGGGCTCCGCGGACGTCGCCACGGCGGTGAAGCAGCGCGAGCCCGCGCGCGTCCGCACCGCGCCCGTCGAGCGGCGCGAGCTGGTGCGCACGATCTCCACCACCACGACGGTCGAATCGGAGCGCGAGATCGAGCTCATGCCGCGCACGAGCGGCATCGTGATGCGCGTGCTCGTCGAGGAGGGCGACTGGGTGGAGGCCGGCACCGTGCTCGCCGAGCTCGACCGGCGCGCGACCCAGTCCGCCATCGAGCTGGCCCGCATCGCCCTACGCGATGCCGCCGATGCCGCCAAGGCCGCCCAGTTCGCCCTGCTCGACGCTCAGAACCGGCTCACGACGACGAAGCTCCGCTGGGAGCAGGCGAGCCGCGAGTACGACCGCAACGAGAAGGCCGGGATGCTCTCGGCGCAGGCCCTGGACAACCTGCGGACCGTGCGCGACACGGCCCAGGCGGAGCACGAGGGCGCGCGACTCGCCGTCGAGCGCGCGCAGAGCCAGCTCCAGGCGGTCGAGACGCAGCAGGCCAAGGCCCAGCTCTCGATCGAAAGGGCCGAGCTCGACGACAGCTTCATGGTGATCACGGCGCCGTTCGCGGGCCAGATCGCCGCTCGAGGCCTGCGCGTCGGGGACACGGCCGGCCGGGTCCGGACCGCGGTGGGCCAGATCGCGCCCGCGTTCCTGCTCAGCGATTCACGAGCCCTGCGCGCGACCGTGTTTCGCCCGCAACGGGAGTTGCCACTGTTCCTCGCGGCGCAGAAGGCGGCCCGCAAGGCCGCGCTGGAGCAGGGCGACGGGGCCGCCTTGGAGATCCGCGTCACCGCGGAGGCCGTCCCCGGGATGACCTTCGCGGGCGAGATCCTGCTCGTGAGTCCCGTCATCGACCCCGCGTCGGGCTCGTTCCGCGTCACCGTGAAGCTCCCGCCGACCGAGCCCGGTTCCGTCGGCCTGCTGCCCGGGATGCTCGTGCGCCTGGAGATCGTGACCGAGCGCCGTCCCGACGCGCTCGTGGTGCCCAAGCGCGCGCTGCGCCGCGAGGGCGGCAGCGACTTCGTGTTCGTGGTCGAGGCCGGCCGCGCGCGACGCGTCGAGGTCGACGAGGGCTTCTCCGACGAGCTCGGCACCGAGGTGCGACCGCGCGAGCTGGCTGCGCTGCAGGCCGGCGCGCGCGTGGTCGTGGTCGGCAACCGCGAGCTCGAGGACGGCGCCGAGGTCCGCGAGGAGGAGGCGCCGGCCGAAGTCCCGCCGGCGCCGGGGCCGGCCGCGGGCGAGACCGCGGCCGCCGCGCCCGCCAAGGGCTGAGCGCATGGAGCGCCGCGCAGGACTGGCGGGCCTGTTGGCGCTCGTCACGGCGCGCCCCGTGGCCGTCACGATGATCGTGGTGGCGGCCGCGGTCTTCGGCTGGGTCTCGTTCGGCAAGCTGCGCGTCGACCTGCTGCCCGAGATCGGCTACCCGACGCTGACCGTGCGCACGACCTGGACCGGCGCCGCGCCCGAGGACGTCGAGGACCGCGTCTCCGAGCGCATCCAGGAATCGCTGTCGACGTTGCCGCGCCTCGTGCGCGTGAGCTCCGTCTCGCGCGCCGAGACCAGCGACGTGAACCTCGAGTTCGAGTGGGGCACGCCGATGACCTTCGCGGTCCAGGACGTGCGCGATCGGCTCGACACCCTGTTCCTGCCGCCGGGGGCCTCGAAGCCGATCATCCTGCGCTACGACCCGAACCTCGACCCCGTGCTGCGCATCGCCGTCTCGCTCGCGGACGACGCGCGCGCGCGGGTCGTCGGCTCCGAGACCGATCCGGCCCGGCAGAAGCAGAAGGAGCTGGTCCACCTGCGCTGGCTCGCGGAGCAGCGCATCCAGCGCGAGCTCGAGACGCTGCCCGGCGTGGCCGCCGTGCAGGTGCGCGGGGGGCTCGTCGAGGAGATCAAGGTGCGCGTCGACCCGTTCCGCATGGCGGCGCAGAACCTCGACCCGCGCACGCTGGGCGAGCGCCTGGCCCAGGAGAACCTGAACGCCTCGGGCGGCTTCATCCGCGAGGGCGCGACCGAGTACCTGGTGCGCACGCTGAACGAGTTCCGCACGGTCGACGAGATCGCCGACCTGGCCCTGGTGCGCCGGGGCGGGGCCGCGATCCGCGTGCGCGACCTGGCGACGGTCGAGCGCACCCACGCCGAGCGCGAGGTCGTGACGCGCGTCGACGGGCGCGAGGCCGTCGAGCTCTCGATCTACCGCGAGGCCGGAGCCAACATCGTCGCGGTCGCCGACGTGGTGCTGGCGCGCGTCTTCGGGACGACCGCCGAGCGCCAGACGGTGCAGCGCGCGGCGGAGCAGGGCGGGACCGTCGGCGGGGCGGCGCCCGCGTACTTGGCGCACGCGCTGCGCAAGGACGCGCGCTTCGAGACGCTCTCCGATCAGTCGACGTTCATCCGGGACTCGATCCAGGACGTGCAGTCCGCGGCCTGGCTCGGCGTGTTGCTGACCGTGTTCGTGATCCGGCTGGCCCTGCGCGCCTTCGCGCCGACCCTGATCATCAGCGTCTCGATCCCGATCTCCGTGGTCGTGACCTTCGTGCCCATGTTCCTGGCCGGAGTGTCGCTGAACATCATGTCGCTGGGCGGCCTGGCGCTGGGCATCGGCATGGTGGTCGACGCCTCGATCGTGGTCCTGGAGGCCATCCAGCGCCGCCGCGACGCCGGCGACGGCGCGATCACGGCGGCCGTGAACGGCGCCGGCGAGGTGGCGGGCGCGATCGCCGGATCCACGCTGACCAGCGTGGCGGTGTTCGCGCCGATCGTGTTCGTGCACGGCATCGCCGGACGCATCTTCGGCGACCAGGCGTTGACCGTCGTGTCGTCCCTGTGCGTGTCGCTGCTCGTCGCGGGCTTCTTCATCCCGATGCTCGCGTCGCGCTCCTTCGCGGGTCTCTCGGACGGCGCCGCGCGCCCCGCGCTGCGCGAGTCGGCGCGCGGCGCGCGAGCCTCCGCCGGCGGCTGCCTGCTGGCCGCCGGTCGGCTCGCGGCCTGGGCCTTCGGCGGCGTGGCGCGCCTCCTCGTCGGCCTCGGACGCGGCTCGCTGCGCCTCCTGAACGTACTCTTGTGGCCGGCGCAAGCGCTCCACGACCGCGCCTGGCGGGCCGTGGACGCGGCCTACCCGCGCCTCTTGTCCGCCGCGCTGGCGCGGCCCTGGATCCCGCTCCTGGCCGCGGTCCTGCTGGGTGCGATCTCGGCGCAGCGGGCGCGCGGGCTGGGCTTCGATCTGCTGCCGGACGTCCACCAGGGCGAATTCACGTTCCTGGTGGGCTTGCCCGTCGGATCGCGCCTCGAGGCCACCGACGAGGCGCTGCAGGAGATCGAGCGCGCGGTGCGCCAGATCCCCGGCGTGGCGCGCACGGCGCTGGTCGTGGGCGTCGAGAAGGACGCGTTGACGCGCGAGATCGAGGGCCGCCACACCGCACGCCTGACGGTGCGGCTCGAGCGCGAACTGGCCAACGAGCGCGACGAGAACCGGCTGGTTGCCGCGGTGCGCGCGTGCGTCGAGCGCCACCCCGCGATCCGCACCGTGTCACCGCCGTCGCGCCCCACGCCGTTCGCGATCGAAGCTCCGATCGAGGTCGAGGTCCTGGGCTACGACCTGGAGGCCATGCGGCTCGTGGCCGACGAGGTCGCGGCGCGGCTGGCGCGCGTCGAGGGGTTGGAGGACGTGCGCACGAGCGTTCGTCCCGGACACCCCGAGGCCCGCTTGGCTTTCGATCGCGACAAGCTGCTCGAGTACGGTCTGGACCTGTCGGCGGTCTCGGCGCTCGTGCGCGAGCAGGTCCTGGGCACGGTCAGCACGCGCTTCCGCGACGGCGAGGAGCGCATCGACGTGCGGGTCCTGGGCGACGAGTTCGTGCGCAACGACCTGGTGCGCGTCATGGACCTGGTCGTGAATCCGACGGCCACAGTGCCCGTCAGGCTGGCCGACGTGGCCGAGGTCCACAACGTGGAGGGACCCGCCGAGATCCGCCGCATCGGCAACACGCGCGCGATCCTGGTCTCGGCCGCCGTGGCCGGGCTCGACCTGGGCGGCGTGAGCGCACGGGTCGACCGGTCCCTCTCGGACCTCGGGACGCCCGACGACGTCGTGGTCCAGCTGGGCGGACGCAAGCGCGAGTTGGACGACGCGCGCGCCAACCTGATCTTCGCGCTCTGCCTGGCGCTCTTCTTGGTCTACGCCGTGATGGCCTCGCAGTTCGAGTCGCTGGTCCAGCCGCTGATCGTGCTCTTGACCGTGCCCCTGGCCGGCGTGGGCGTGATCTGGGCCCTGTCGTGGCTCTCGATGCCGATCTCGGTCGTCGTGTTCATCGGGCTGATCCTGCTGGCGGGGATCGTGGTCAACAACGCGATCGTGCTCGTCGTGCGCGTGAACCAGACGCGGGCCGACGGCCTCGCGGTCCGCGAGGCGCTGCTGGAAGCCTGCCGCACCCGGCTCCGGCCGATCTACATGACGACCGCGACGACGGTGCTCGGCATGCTGCCCCTGACCGGCTGGCTGGCGGCGCTGCCCGGGCTCTCCGGCGGCGCGGGCGCCGAGCTGCGCGCGCCGATGGCGGTCACGGTGATCGCCGGCCTGCTGTGCTCGGCGCTCCTGACGCTGTTCGTGATCCCCTGCGCCTACCGTCTGGTCCTGGGCGGCCGGCTCTCGGAGGCGCCGCGGTGAGCGCCGGGCTGCCCGAGGCCGCGCGTGGACGGATCCACCGGGCGCTGCTCCGGCGCCCCGTGTTCCTGTTCGTGCTCTATGCCTGCGTGTTCGTGATCGGCGGCCTCGCGCTGCGCGAGATCCCGCTGCAGATGATGCCGGACGGGTTCAGCAATCCCGGCCTGCAGGTGTTCGTGTCGAACGTCGGCGCGGGCGCGGCCGAGAACGAGGAGCAGGTCACGCAGCCCATCGAGGAGGAGCTGCGCACGCTGCCCGGGCTGGAGGGCGTCCAGAGCTCGACGCGCCAGGACTCCGTGTTCCTGTGGCTGGAGTTCCGCGCCGACCAGGACATGGATCTCGCCAAGGCCGAGGTCCGTGATCGCGTGGAGCGCGCACGGCCCAAGCTGCCTGCCAGCGTCGACGAGATCGGCATCTGGTCCTGGAACCAGGGCAGCATGCCGATCGCCTTCGTGGCGATCCTGCACGAGGGCGACTCGCCGCGCACCGACTTCCTGCTCGAGGAGGTCGTGCAGCGCCGCATCGAGGCCGTGGACGGCATCGGCAAGGTCGAGGTCTGGGGCAACCTGGCCGACTCGCTGCGCATCCTGCTCGACGAGGATCGCGTGATCGCCGCCGGCCTGGATCTGGGCGCCCTGATCCGGCGGCTGATGGCCGACAACTTCGCGGAGCCGCTCGGTGAGGTCGACGACGGCGGCCGCCGGATCCTGCTGCGCTCCGACATGCGCTTCCGCTCGCCCGAGGAGGTCGAGGACTACCCGATCGGCCGCGGCCTGCGCCTCTCCGACGTGGGTCGGGTCGCGATGGTCAAGTCGGTGCGCCAGCAGCTCTCGCGCATCGACGGTCGCTACTCGTACTTCGCGATCGTCGAGAAGGACAGCCGCGCCAACGCCGTCGACGCCAGCCGCAAGCTGCGCGAGGCGCTGGCCGGCTTGGAGCACGCACGCGAGCTGGAAGGCCGCTTCCGCTTCCTGATCCTGTTCGACCAGGGCCAGTTCATCGAGAACTCGCTCAGCTCCCTGACGCAGACGGCCGTGACGGGCGGGCTGCTCTCGATCCTGATCCTGTTCCTGTTCCTGGGGCGCGCCCGGCTGACGCTGCTCGTCGCGCTGTCGATCCCGTTCTCGACCCTGATCGCACTGGCCTTCGGCTACTTCACGGGCGGGACGTTCAACATCCTGACGATGATGGGCATCACGCTCGCCCTCGGGATGCTGGTCGACAACTCGATCGTGGTCATCGAGAACATCACCAGGAAGCAAGCGCAGGGCCTCGACATCGAGGCCGCCTGCGCCGAGGGCGCCGGGGAGGTCGGGCTGGCCGTCCTGCTCTCCACGCTGACCACCGTGGTCGTGTTCGCACCGCTCGTGTTCCTGGGCGAGAACCCGCAGTTCCGCTTGCTCATGGGCGAGATCGGCAAGCCCCTGGGCGTGGCGCTGCTCGCGAGCCTCCTGGCCGCGCTGGTGTTCCTGCCCGTGCAGGCCCGACGCGCCCTGGGGCCCCGGCTCGGCTGGGTCGAGCGCTGCGCGGCGCGCGCCGCGCCGATCACGGCCCTGCCGGCGCGCGGGCTGGCGCTCGCGGTCGGGCTCGCGCGGCTCGCCGGACGCGCCGCGCTGGCCGCGCTCGCGCGCGCGCTCGTGCTCGGCCTACGGGTCGTGACGCCGCTGCGCCACGTGCTGGCGACGGCTTTCCTGGCGCTGGGCGCTTGGCGCGCGAGCGGCGCGTGGCCGGCGCTGGCGGCCGCGCGCGCCGCCGCGCCGCAAGAGTTCCAACCCGGCGGAGTGTTCGGGCCCGCCATGCTCGTGGGCCTGCCGGTGCTGGCCGGACTCGCCGGCGCGCTGGCCTGCCTGCTGCTCTTGCCCCGCTGGCGGCGGCGCGTCTCGCCCTGGACCTCGCGCGGCGGACCCGCGGTGCCGAGCGGGTCCTCGCTGGTCGACTTCCTCGTGGCCGCGAACCACGCGCTGGTCTCCTGGAGCCTGCGCAACCGCTTGGCCGCGACCGGCGCGGCCGCCCTGTGCTTCGCGTCGATCGCGGTTCCCTGGACGCGGATGGAGGTCGCCGCGTTCGGCGAGGACCAGGAAGCCTCGCGGATCAACTTCTGGGTCGAGCTGGAGGAGAACTTCACGCTCGCGCAGGCCGAGGAGGAGCTGATCCGCTACGAGGACGCGGTCAACGCGCGCCGAGCGGACTGGGGCTTCGCGCGCGTGCTCACGCGCTTCAACCAGGCCGGTGGCCGCCTGAGCCTCTTCTGGGATGCGCCGCCGCCGCGGTCGCACATGCTGCGCGTGCGCCGCGAGCTGCGCGACGCGCTGCCGCGCTGCGCGGGGCACCAACTGCGCTTCACGGACGGGGAAGGGCCGGGCTCGACCGACAAGACCGTGGTGACGTTCCGGCTCGTCGGCCCGGACTCCGAGGACCTCGAGGTGCTCGGCGCGGAAGCGGTCGCCATCCTGGAGGGCGTTCCGGGACTCTCCGACCTGCGCTCGCCGCTCAGCGCGGCCCCGCCGCAGGTCCAGATCTCGTTCGACTCGGACGTCGCGCAGCAACTGGGTGTCACGGCCCAGCAGGCGCTCCAGAACGTCTCCTGGGCCCTGCGCGGCATGCAGCTCCCGCGCTACCAGGAGCCCGGCCGCGAGGTGCCGTTCATCATCGAGTACGAAGCGGCGGAGGCCGCCGGCCTCGGCACCCTGCGCGACTTGAGCGTGTACACGCGCGAGTCGCCGATTCCCCTGGCGAGCTTCGCGGACCTCGAGTTCGGTCGCGGCCAGCGCACGATCGAGCGCACGGACGGCCGCGCGAGCTTCACGATCCAGGCCAAGGTGGCCTCCCCGGCGCTGCAGACCGAGCTGTCGCGGGCCGGGCGGCGCGCGCTGGAGGCCCTGGAGCTGCCGCGCGGCTACGAGATCGCCGACGACTCCCTGGCCAGCGTCCGCGTCGACCAGGAACTGAGTGGGATCCGGGGCGCGCTGTTGCTCTCCGTGGTGCTCGTGTTCCTGCTGATGGGGATCCTCTTCGAGTCCTACGTGCTGCCCGTCTCGGTGCTGTTCACGATCCCCTTCGCGTTCGCGGGCTCGGTGTGGACGCTGTGGCTCACGGGGACGGCGATGGACTCGGTCGGCTGGATCGGGATCATCGTCCTGGTGGGCGTGGTCGTGAACAACGGCATCGTGCTCGTGGCGCGCATCACGCAATTGCGCGCCGCGGGCTCGCAACGCGCAGCCGCGGTCGTCGATGCCTGTGCGCAGCGCGTGCGGCCGATCCTCATGACGGCCTTGACCTCCGTGATGGGGCTCGTGCCCATGGCCCTGTCGGAGCCGCGCGGCGAGACGATCGACTACCGGGCGCTGGCGACCTGCGTGGCCGGCGGCTTGGCGGCCAGCACCTTCTTCACGCTGTGGGTCGTCCCGCTGGCCTACACCTTGATCGACGACCTCTCCGAGACCGCACGGCGCCAGGTCGCCTGGGCCCTGGCCGCGGGTCGCCGCGCCAGTGGGGCAGCGACCACGCCCGAGGGCGCCGCCGGGAGCTGAGTTCGCGGCCGGCGCGGCTCCCCGGAACACGGCGCGACACCTATCCTGGGCTGGCCCCCCATGGAAAGGCCTCACGAGCCCGCGGAACTGCGTCTCGATCCCGTCCCGGGGGCCGTCCTGCTCGACTTCGAGAACCTGGTCTACGGGCTCTCCCACCACCATGGCGCGCAGCACGTCCACGAGGCGGCCTGCTTGCCGACGCTGTGCGCGCTGACGCGCGAGCTCGTCCGGCCGGGGGTGCGCCGCGCCTACGGCGACTGGCGCGTGCGCGACCTGAACCAGTTCCAGCTCGAGCTCTATCGCAGCGGGTTCGAGATCGTGCAGGTCCTGGGCCGCATCGCGCCGGGTTCGCGCAAGAACTCGAGCGACATTCGACTGGCCGTGGACGCCGTCGAGCTGGCGCTGCGCGAGGCCCACCTGCGCCGCTTCGTGATCGTGTCCGGCGACCGCGACATGATCGAGATCGTGCGTTGCCTCCAGAAGCACGGTCGCGAGGTGATCGGGATCGCGCCGGACTGGAGCACGAGCGCCGACCTGTCCGACGTGTGCGACCGGTTCATCTCCTACTCCGAGGTGCAGCGCCGGGCCGGCCTGTTCCTGCCCGCGCGCGCCGCGCCGGCCCAGTGCGCACTGGACGAGCTGCGCGCGAGGCTGCGCGAGCTCCTCTCTGAACCGCGCGCCGAGCCCTGGTCGGGCTCCGCGCTACGGACCGAGCTCGTGGCCCGACACGGCGAGCGCGCGCTCGAAGAGGTGCTGCCCGGAGCCGGCTTCGTGCGCCTGCTGCAGCTGGTGCCCGACGTCGCGCGGGTCGAGGCGCGCGGCACGGGTGACGTCCTGGTGCATCCGGCCGCGGCCTGTGCGGCCCCTGATCCCGGCGAATCGGAGCTGCCGCGGCTCCCCGGCCAGGCGCAGCTCGTGGCGCGCGCGCGGCTTGCGAACTACCGCTACGAAGGCGACCCCGAGCGCCGGCGCGGCCTGCTGCGCGCCGTGCACGCCTTCGCCCGCGCCCAGCCCGACTTCAGCCTGGCCGACGTGCGCGCCGCGCTGTGCACGCCCGGGGCCGCGCTGGACCTCCGTCCGGGCGACGTGAACAAGTGCTGGACGGTCCTGTACCAGGGCCGCGCGCTGCGGCCGGTGGCGGCCGACGTCACGACCCCCATGCAGTTCCGCCGCCACGTCCTGGCGCCCGAGGCCGCCAGCGCGGAGCAGCTCGTACGGGTCTACGAGCGCTGCATCGTCTACAAGCTGTACGAGAACTCGCGCAGCGAGCCCAGCGCCCAGGACGTGCGCGTGCTGCTGGGCCTGCAGGAGGAAGACCTCGGCTGGTGCGCGACCCTCCTGGACGAGACGCGCTCGCTCCAGCGCGCCACGTAGCGCCGGAGAGCCGCGATCGCGTACAGTCTCGCGTTCCATGGCCGTGGACGCGCAGCGCATCGACCGCCCCCGGGCCCGTCGCCCGGGCTCCGTCGTCGGGATCGTCGTGGCGGACTTCCACGCGGAGCTGACCGGCGCGATGGCCGCCTCGGCCGAGCGCGAGCTGCTGGCGGCCGGCGTCGAGGAGGATGACGTGGTCGTCGTGCACGTGCCTGGGTCGTTCGAGCTGCCGATCGTGGCCCGCCGCCTGGCGGCCTCCGGCGAGGTCGACGCGGTGCTGTGCTTCGGCCTCGTGCTGCGGGGCGAGACCGAGCACGACCGCTGGGTCACGCAAGGCTGCATCCAAGGCTTGGTGGCGGCCAGCCTCGAGACCGACGTGCCGATCCACCTGGGGGTCCTGACCTGCGCCACGCTGGAGCAGGCACGGGCACGGGCCTTGCCGCCCGAAGCCGGCGGGCGCGAGGACAAGGGGCGGGAGGTGGCGCGCGCGGCGATCGAGACGCTCCTGGCCCTGGACGAGATCGAGGAGCTCTGACGGTCGTGAAGAAGCGCACGAGGGCGCGCGAGCTGGCGCTGCAGTTCCTGTATCAGCTCGACCTGCGCGGAGACGGGCTGCTGAGCGAGGCGCGCGAGTTCGTGGCCTCCGAGGAGCGCGATGCGGAGACCACGCGGTTCGCGCTGAAGCTCGTGCAGGGCACGCACGAGAACCGCGCCGCGATCGACGCCATGATCGGCGGCGTGGCGCAGAACTGGAACATCTCCCGCATGGCGGTGGTCGACCGCAACGTGCTGCGCCTGGCCACCTACGAGCTCGTGCACTGCCCCGACGTGCCGCCCAAGGTCGCCATCAACGAGGCCATCGAGCTGGGCAAGCGCTACTCGACGCAGAACTCCGGCGCGTTCATCAACGGCATCCTGGACAAGATCATGAATCGCCCGAAGGCGGCCGAGCCGGGCGCGGCGCCGGCGGCGCCCGCGGCCGCGCTGCCGCCGGCTCCCACGCTGGACGCCGCCCTGCCGGAATCGAGCGCGACCGCCGAGCGCGAGTAGGAGCGGCGCCATGGGACTCTTCGAGCGCCTCAAGGAACGCCTGCACAAGACGCGCACCGCCCTCTCCGACGGCCTCAGCGGGCTGTTCCGCGGTGGCCGCCCGATCGACGACCAGTTGCTGGCCGAGCTCGAGGAGCTGCTCTACACCTCGGACTTGGGACCCGTGGCGGCCGTCGTGACCGCCGAGCTCTCGCGGCTGCACAAGCGCGGCGAGATCAAGGGCGAGGACGACGTGCGCGCCGCGCTGCGGCGCATCCTCCTGGAACGCGTGCGCCAGGAAGAAGGCGAGCTCCGCTTCGTCGAGAAGCCCACGGTGATCCTGGTGGTGGGCGTCAACGGCTCGGGCAAGACGACCTCGATCGCCAAGCTCGCCCATCGCTTCCAGGGTCAGGGCCTGCGGGTGCTCTTGGGCGCCGGCGACACGTTCCGCGCGGCGGCCGCCGACCAGCTCGAGATCTGGGCCCAGCGCAACGGCTGCGACCTCGTGAAGCAGCGGCCCGGCGCCGACCCCGCTGCCGTGGCCTACGACGCGGTCGACGCCGGCGTGGCGCGCGGCGTCGACGTCGTGATCGTCGACACGGCCGGTCGTCTCCACACGCAGTCGAACCTCATGGCGGAGCTCGAGAAGGTGCGGCGCGTGATCGAGCGCCGCCTGCCGGGTGCTCCGCACGAGATCTGGCTGGTGCTCGACGCCACGAACGGCCAGAACGCGATCCAGCAGGCGCGGCTGTTCACCGCCAGCGTCAAGGTCACCGGGCTCGTCGTCGCCAAGCTCGACGGCACCGCGCGCGGCGGCGCGCTGTTCACGATCCGCGAGGCGCTGGGCCTGCCGGTCCGCTACATCGGCACGGGCGAGCAGCTCGACAAGCTCGAGCCGTTCGATCCCGAGGCCTTCGTCGACGCGATCGTCGGTCAGGCGGCCGCCGCGCGGTGAGCAGCGCGCCGCGAGCGCTGGACGAGCGCGCCGGGCTGGCCAGCGTCGCGCAGGCGCTGCTGGCGCTGCTGCCGGCGATCGTCCTGGCGTGGCCGCTGGGCGGCCCGCTGGCACACGACTTCGCGCCGCGGACGAGTGGCTTCGGGCTGGCGGCGCTGGCGGCGATCCCCGGCGCCGTGCTGTGCCTGCTGCGCGGTGCGGCGCCCAGCGTACGCGGATCGCTGCTGCTCGCCGTGCCGCTCCTGGTCTCCACGGCCTGGCTGGCGTTCGGCGCGCCCACCGACCCGTTCGAAGCCGCGCGCGCGACGCTCTCCTGGGCGCTGATCCTCGCGTCGTTCCTGCTGGGCGCGGCGTCCGACCCGCGGACGCTGGCGCGCGTCGCGGTCGGCGTGGCGCTCTGCGCGGCCGGCGGGGCCTTCAGTGCCCCGCACGCCGGACCCTTCGGCAACGCGGGATCCACGTCCGAGGCCGCCACGCTGGGCGCGGGCGCGGCGCTCGTGCTGCTCGTCACGGAGCGCTGGCCCGCGCGGCTCCTGGCGCTGCTCTCGCTGGCGGCCTTCCTGAACCAGGCCCTGTCGGCGCCGGTGCTGGCGGGAGGCGTGGCGCTCGCCGTGGCGGCCGTGGCCGTGGCCGCCACGGCGGAGCCGCGGCGGCGCCCGGCCGCGATCCTGGCCGCGGTCGCCGCGCTGATCGCGGTCGCGGCACCCTTCTGGATCGCGCGCGGCGAGGCGTCCGCGCCGGCCAACGTCGCGGCCGCGTCCGCCGCGACCCCACCCACAGCGGTCACGGCTCCGCCCTCGCCCGCCGGCGGCCTCGCGGTCCGCGCCGCGCTGCACGCCGCGAGCGCGCGGCTGCTCGCGGCGCACCCGCTGTGGGGCGTGGGACCGGGTCAGTTCGCGGCCGCCTTCCCGCCCTTTCGCGAGCTGGCCGAGATCGAGGCCAGCTCGCACGGTCGGCTGCAGGCCGCGGAGACCGAGGTCGAGCACGCGCACGACGACTGGATCCAGCCGGCGCTGGAGCTCGGGATCCCGGCCGGGCTGGCCTGGATCGCGTTCCTGCTCGTCGTGCTGCGGGCCTCCTGGTCGGCGCTGCGCTCGGGTGACGCGCCGCGCGCCGCGCTCGGGGCGGGTCTGGTCGCGCTCCTGGTCCATGCGCTGGCGCGCGCGCCGGTCAGCGCGAACGCCGCCTCCGCGACGCTGTTCGCGGCGGCCGCCGGCGCGCTGCTCGCGCGCCGCGACGCCCCCGCCCCCACGCTGGCGCGACGCGTCAGCGTGATCGCGGCACTCGTGGTCCTCTTGGCCTGCGCGCCGCGCGCGTGGGCGTTCGTTCGCCACGGTTGGGCGCTGCGCGCACTGGCCGCCGACACCCGCGCGGACCCCGAGGGCCGCGAGCGGGCGATCGCCCAAGCCGCCGCGGTGGCGCCGGACTCCGTGCTCGTGCGCACGCTCGAGGCGCGGCTCGCGGAGGCCTTCGGTGAACCGCCCGCGCGCGTGGTCGTGCGCTGGGACTCCGTGCTCGCGCTGCGCCCGCACCGCGTCGAGGCGCTCGTGCAGAAGGCCAGCGCCGCCGCGCGGGCCGGCCAGCGTCCGACCGCCCGCGCCACGCTCGAGCAGGCGCTGGAGCTCGACGCCGGGAACCCGCCGGCGCTCACGAACCTCGCGGCGCTGGAGCTCCTCGACGGCGAGACCGCGGCGGGCCTCGCGCGGCTGGATCGCATCCCCGCCGCGCGGATGCCGGAGCGCGACTGGCTGCGCGGCCTCGCGGCGCGGCTCTCGCTCGCCGGGCTGGACGAGGCCAGCGTCGCGGTCACGTCGCGCTGCGAGCCCGAGCGCGCCGCGCTGTCGCCGGCCGAGAGCTACGCGCTCTCGCGCGAGCTGCGGGCGGGCGGCGAGGACCTGCCCGCGGACGGGTTCGAGGCCCGCGCGCACCGGGCCTGGGCCGCGGAGCACGCGCACGCGGCCCGCTGGAGCGAGTGCGTGCGCAGCATGCGCCAGGCGCTGCGCCTGTCCGAGGAGCGGCCCGGCGGCGGCTCCGCCGTCGTGCGCCTCGCGTTGGCCGCGGCACTGCACCGGGCGGGTCGCGGCGACGAGGCGCGCGCGGAGCTCGCCGCCGTCGACCCGGGTCCGGCCGCGCGCGCGCGCGCCGCACTCCCCGACTGGGCGCAAGGAGCGCTGGCCGAGCTCGAGGGCCGCTGAACGTGACGCCGCGCGCCGCGAGGCCGCCGGCCTGCTAGCGTGAGCCCCGTGAGCCGGAACCGACCCGACCGCCGCCGCGACCAGCTCTTCGGCGCGCACGCCTTCCTGGCGGCGGCCTGGGCGGGCTGGCACGTCCTCGAGAACACGCCGGGGCTGGCGTCGGCCTGGGGCGGGAGCTTCACCGCGGAGGTCCCAGGGCGCGCGCTGGCGCTCGCCACCCTGCTGGGCGCCGTGCTCGCGTTGGGCGTCGTGACCGTCAGGACCTTGGCGCTGTGGCGCGATCCGCGCGCGCTGCTCCTCGGCGCTGCGCTCCTGGCGGCGCTCCCGGCGCGCGGCGACGGGCCGGACGTGTTCGACCTGACCTACGCCGGCCTCAGCGCGCTGCTGGCCACGGACTGGTTCGCGCGCGGCCGCGCGGCCCGCGACTGAGGCGGCGCGCCCCGGCCCTTTTTACGGGTCCCGGCCTTTCGGGCGTGAAGCCCCCTCCCGTATCTCTCGAACCCTGGGGGCCGCAGGGCGTAGGCTCGCGGCTCCACTGGCCCGCACCCAAACCCGATGACGACCACATCCCAAGGCTCCGCCCGCCCCGCGTCCCAAGTCCACCGCGTGCTCGTCGTCGAGGACGAGGAGGCGCTCGCGCTCGGCATCCGCGACGCGCTCCAGCACGCCGGCTTCCAGGTCCAGGTCGCGCACGACGGGCCGACCGGCCTGGAGCGCATCCGGGCCGAGGAGCCGGACCTGGTCGTGCTGGACCTCATGCTGCCGGGCATGGGCGGCCTGGAGATCCTCGAGAAGTTGCGCAAGGAACGCCGCGACGTGCGCGTCGTGATCGTCACGGCGCTGGCCAGCGAAGGCGACCTGCTGCGGGGCTTCGAGCTGGGCGCGGACGACTACGTCAAGAAGCCCTTCAGCCCGCGCGAGCTCGTGGCGCGCGTCGAGGCGCAGTTCCGCCGGCGCGAGATGGAGACCACGCCCGCGCCGCAGCTCGAGCTCCCGGGCGGCATCACCGTCGATCTGCACCGCCTCGAGGTCCACCGCGATGGCCAGGTGCTGCAGCTCACGCCGCGCGAAGGCGACATCCTCGAGTACCTGATCCGCAAC
This sequence comes from Planctomycetota bacterium, assembly GCA_016795205.1. Taxonomy (GTDB): domain Bacteria; phylum Planctomycetota; class UBA1135; order UBA1135; genus JAEUHZ01. The sequence continues at coordinate 30,596 of JAEUHZ010000024.1, forward strand.
CGCCACCGCGTGGTGACGCGCGACGACCTGCTGCTCGACGTGTGGCACTACAAGAGCGCCAACGTCGAGACGCGCACGGTCGACATCCACATCGTCGGCCTGCGCCGCAAGGTCGAGCCCAACCCGGCCGAGCCGACGTTGATCCAGACCGTCCGCGGCAAGGGCTACCGCTGGTACTCGGACTCGTGAACGGGGGCTCGGGCGGGGACGCCCGCGGGGCGCGGGATCCGCGCCCGGCCGAGGGCGCCAGCGCTCCCCCGCCCGGCGCGCGCCCCGCCGCGCACCAGCCGCCGGGGGAGGCGACCGCGATCCTGACCCGCGCCGTCGCGGAGCGGCTGCGGGTGAGGCCGAATCGCTGGCCGCGGCACGGCAGCCGGCGGGTCGCGCTGACGCTCTACGTGCTGCTGCTCGTGCTGCCCACCGTCGTGCTCGGCGGCCTCCTGTGGAACCAGCTCCACCGCGACCACCAGGCGCTGCTGGCCTCCGTGCCGGCCGACGCGGCGCACAAGACCCGGCAGCTCCAGGAGTTCTTCGTGCAGCGCGTCGACGAGATCGTGCGCCGCGAGGACACGCGCGCGTTCCTGGAGTACCGCCAAGCCTACTTCCCGCCGGGCACGATCGGCGCGGACCTGGCGTTCGTGCCGTCGCCGCTGGCGGATGGCGCCACGCCTTCGGCGATCCTAGGGTGGTTCTCGTACCGTGGCGAGCGCGCCGGCTCGCGCGCGCCCCTCGAGGTGCTCATCGGGCACCGCGCCCGGCTGCCCGGCGCGCCGCAGCGCCTCCAGGAGCTGCGGCGGGCGTCCGAGGAGCTGCGCGCCGAGATCGAGTCCGAGGAGGGCAACTTCCTGGCGCGCATCCTGCGCGGCAGCCTGCGCGGCGGGGTCCCCCGTCACGAGCAGTACGCCGTGCCGGTGGTCGCGATCAACCTCTCGGACGAGGAGGACGTCGACTGCCTGCGCGACGAGCTGCCCGCGCTGCGCGGCCTGCAGAACCAATCGCAGGTCGTCTCGGTGACCCCCTTCCGGCTGCGCTTCTGGCGCCAGAAGGACGGCACGCCGCGCCTGGCCGCGACACGCACCGTGTGGATCCCGCGCGACGCCCAGCGGCGGCCGATGCCGTCGTGCTTCGCGAGCCTCGGCCAGGACGTCGTGATCCGCCAGGGGTTCTTCCTGGACACGGACTGGGTCTTCCAGCGGCTGCCGGTCGAGCTCTCGGACCTGGTGCTGGGCTCGAACCAACGCTTCGTCCAGAGCGGGGCCGAGCCGCCGCGCTTCGACGAGGACGTGTTCTCGATCCATCCGCTCAAGGCGCTCGCCGCCGAGGCCTCGCGCGAGGACCTGGAGAGCTTCGGCCTGTTCCACGTCGCCGTCGACGTCGGCAAGCTCGAGGCGCTGTTCCGCACGCAGACCGTGCGGCTGGTGGGCGTGGCGGCCATGCTGGTCGTCTCGCTGGCGACCGGGCTCGTGCTGCTCCTGCGCAGCGTGACGCGCGACCTGGAGTCCGCTCGTCGCACGGAGAACTTCGTCTCGGCGGTGACGCACGAGCTGCGCACGCCGGTGGCCGCGATCAAGCTGTACGGCGAGATGCTCGACGCCGGCTGGGTCGACTCGGACGAGCGCCGCAGCGAGTACTACCGGCGCATCGTGCGCGAGACCTCGCGCCTGGAGACGCTGGTCGAGCGCGTGCTCGAGAAGGGCCAGCTCACGCGCCGCGAGGTGCGTCCGGAGCCCGGCGACCTGAACGCCGTGATCGAGAGCCTGGCGCCGGCGCTCCTGTCGCTCGCGCCCGAGGGCGCGGCCGACCTGCGCTTCGAGCTGGCCGAGGACCTGCCGCTGGTGCTCTTGGTCCACGAGGGCGTGCGCTCGATCGTGACGAACCTGGTCGAGAACGCGCGCAAGTACGCGCCGGTCCCGCCGGGCGGCGAGCCGCTCCTGGTGCGCACGCGACGCGACGGCTCGGCCGTGCTGCTCGAGGTGCTCGACCGCGGACCGGGCATCCCGCCCGAGGAGCGCGGCCGGATCTTCGAGGCCTTCTACCGCATGGGCGACGAGCACACGCGCACCGCCCGCGGCACGGGGCTGGGCTTGCACCTCGTGGCGCTGCACGTCGGCTCCATGGGCGGCTCGGTCGAGGCGCGCGGGCGCGCGGGCGGGGGCACCGAGTTCCGGATCGTGCTGCGCCCAGCGCCCGACGGCTGAGCCCGCGCGGCAGCGCGCCGCAGTGAGCCGGTCCGCAGGGCGGGTCCGGCAGCATGCGGCTTTGGGCTCGCTGGCGCCCGCGGGGCGTCCCGCTCCCCGGCGGCTCAGGGAGAGATCGCCCGCAGGCGGATCCCTGCCACGCAGGGCGCCGCACCATGCGTGACGACGAGCTGGCGCGTCGCCACGCGCTCCCCGTGGTCGGGGAACCACGTGGCGTCCTCGATCGCGATCGGCGTCTCCGCCACGACGCGCGCGAGGGCGCGACCCCGGCGCAGCGTCAGCACCCCGTCGGCGTCGGTCACGACGCGGCACAGCGGATGGAGCAGCAGGCGCGAGCGCGCGAGCTGGCCCGCGCCGCCCTCGACGCGCTCGACGATCTCGATCGCCTCGGGCGTGGCCCACAGCCGCCGACGCAAGAGCGGCTCGCCCCGCAGGTGCTCGTAGCCGTCGTGGACGGCCTCGAGCACGAAGCCCCCGTCGATCGGCTGGAGGGTCGTGCGGCGCGCGCCCGCACGGCGGCCAGCGCGCAGTCCAGCCCAGAGCCCGCGCTCCGCCCCGCCGTCGAGGTCGAGCGTGTCGGGGCCCATTCGCGTACGCGCTGCCGCGGTCGTTCCGGCGCTCGCGCCGAGGCCCACGACGAGCCGCTCGCCGGCCACCGTCCACTCGAAGTCGAGCAGCCCTGCCCCGGGCCTGCCGCGCGCCGCTGCGAGCTCGCTCCAGCCGCAGTCGGCGACGACCAAGCTCTGCCCGCGGCGCGCGCCACACAGGCCGGCGTCGGAGAGCACGAAGCGGTCGCGAGCGACCGAGCGCACGCCCAGCGCCTGCTCCACCGCGTCGAGCACCTCGCCTGGCAGCCGAGCGGGATGCAGCCTGCCCGCCCGCAGCAAGCTGACCGCCCCGTCCGGGTGCGTCAGGTCGGCCAGCGCTTGCGCTCCGCGCGCCAGCACGTCGTCGAGCGCCGCGCACAGGGTTCCGGGCGGCGTCACGGCGCGCACGGTGAGGAGGTGGGCGAGCGCCTCGGCCTGGAGCGCTGCGCTGCCCGAGGCGTGCAGGCCGTCGGGACGGAACGCGCGTGTCAGCTCGCGCTCCAGCAGCCCGCGCCCGCGCGCCGCCCAGCGGTCCGCCTCGACGCCGCCGTACGTCGCGCCCGCCCAGCAGAGCGCCGCCGCGCTCGAGAGCAACCGACAGCCACCGCGGTCCGCGTCGGCGCGGAGCGCGAGTGCGCGCAGTTGCGCTGCGAGCGAGGCGTCCAGCGCGTCGAGGAAGCCCGGCGCGAGGCGGCGGCGGCGGCGCGCCACCTCCGCCATCCAGCTCAGCGCGCGCTCCGCGAGGAGCGCTGGCGTCCACACGCCCCGCGCGCCCCGCGCGGGGTCCGCGACGGCGATCCAGTCCAGGACCACGGCCTGGAAGGCCGCGTCGTCGAGCGCCTCGCACCAGGCGAACGCGTGGAGCTGGTACGCGGGGCGATCGGGCCCACCGGCGTCCTCCCAGAGGCGCCAGTCGAAGGGCGACGCGAGCGGGATCCGCGCCCCTGGGAATTCCAGGCAGGCCTCGCCATCGCGGTCGGCGACGAACTGCACGCGGGGCGTGAAGACCGGTCGCGGCGGGATCAGGGTGCGCGGTGGCGTGGTGCACGGCCGGGCTCCCCGACCCGAGCGCCCCGCGCCGAGCGTCGCGAGCAGCACCCGCAGCGTGAGATCGAGTGGTCGCTCGACGGCCGCCGCGTGCACGCGGCGCAGCACACCACTGCGTGCGGGGTGCGCGTCGATCGGCCCGGGGTGGAGCGTGGGCGCCATGGCTCGTCCCGGGATCGTCCGATCCCGCGTGGGCCTTGAGCGTGCAGGGCCCGAGTGCGCGAGCTGCCGCTCACGCCGCCGAGGCGTTCGCGGCGCCGCGCGTGCGGCGCCGGATCAGGGCTTGGCCTGCGCCGCTTCCTCGCGCCAGGGGAGCATGTCGAGCCCGTGGTGCGCGACGAGCGCCTCACGCGACAGCAGTCCCGACTGCAGGAACGAGGCGCGCTCCTGGCGGGCCAGCGTCAGCCCGATCGTCTGCAGGTCCTTGGGCGTGATCTTCGAGACGTCCGGGTCGCGCACGCCGTCGAGTCGGATCAGGAAGGCGTTCGCGCCGGCGCGGTCGAGCTCGGGCTTCGCCACCGAGCCGACCTTGTTCAGGAAGACGCCCGGGTTCTGCCGGAAGTGGATCGTCGCCGGCGAGTCGCCCTGGGGATCGGGCGGCGTGTTGATCTCGGCCCACTCGCGGCGCTGCGCCGTGAAGCCAGCGGCGGCCACCGCCGCCAGGAACGCGTCGCGGTCGACCTCCGGCCGGAAGGGCGCCGCTTGGGTGTCCGCCGGATCCGGACGGGTGCCGAACGCATCGCGCACGGCATCGAGGCGCTCGATGGCGAGCTGCTTCGCATGCTCGCGGGCCCAGCCGGCGAGCACCGCGTCGGCGACCTCGTCGTAGTCGGGCAGGCGTGGCGGGACGCGCTCCGAGATGCGACCCAGGACGAAACCCTTGGAGTCCACGACCACGGCCGGGAAGAGCCCGGTCTGCTGATCGACTGCGAACAGGCGCTGCAGGGTGTACTGACCGATCCAGGGCACGCCCAGCGCCTGCCAGGCCTCCTGGCTCAGCGGATCGATCTGATTGCGGTAGGTGAGCCCCAGCTCGGCCGCCTCGGCCGCGAAGTCGACCGGCTCACCCGCGGCCGTGCGCGTGCTCATCGACTTCTGCCACTCCATGAGCGCGGCGTAGAGCGGCGCGTGGCGCAGCGCCTCCTCGCGCGCCTCGTCGAAGTCCTTGCGGAAGTCCTTGCCCTGCTCGGGCTGCGGGCGCCGGTAGAGCACGTAGCTGAACCCGGCGTGGAACTCGCGCGCGGCGGCCTCGGCGTCCAGGTCGGCGGGGCGCGGGTACTTGGCGAGCAGCGCCGTCGCGTCGAACTCCCCCTCCAGCGGGAACGCGGCCAGCTCGGCCGAGGCCTGCTCCTTGGTCCGGTAGGCGGCCTTCTCGTGCTCGGGCAGCGCCTCGTACCACGCGCGCAGCGCCGCGGCGTCGGGCGCCTGCGTGCGCGCCTCGGCCTCGAGGTTGGCCACGGGCAGGATCACGTAGTCGGCGGCGTACTCCTGCTTTTGCGCTTTCCAACGCTTCTCGACCGCGTCGAGATCGGGCACGCCGGCCGGCGCGGTGATCAGGGCCTGGTAGCGGCGGAAGCGGATCGCGCGCCGCAGGACCTCCTCGAACTCGCGCCCGGTCAGGCCGTACATCCGCGGATAGGCCAGGTACTGCTCCTTGGACTGGAAGTTGTCGGCCACGAACTTGGCCACGTCCTTGTCCGTCGCCAGGATGCCGGCGTCCTCGGCGGCGCTCTCGAGCACCAGGAACGCCGCGACGTCCTCGTCCCGGATGTCGCGCTCCTGCTTGCCGGGGAACACGAAGGAGGCGATCGGCTTGATGCGCCGGCGCTCGAGCATGAACTCCGGATAGGAGAGCTCGCGTGGGCTGCCGTCGGCACGCTTCCAGCTCACGAACGAACCACCGCCGGAGCCGACCCCGAAGACGTTGAGGACCTGGTCGCTGACCGTGAAGGTCGTCAGCACGAGCACGACGATCAGGAACGTCATGATGAACCGCCCGCGCTTCGTCCCGCGCGGCGCGACGATCACGTCGTCGTGGTGCTCGGCCTGCGCCTTCGGATCGAGGTGCTGCTCGCCGGGGTTCTTGTGCTCTTCGTGCGACATCGGATCCGTGGGGGGTCCCGGAGGGGGCGGGTCGGCGCGCGGTGCGCGCCGATCGAAGCGCAGCAGTGTAGGGGTCGCGTTTCCGGCCGCGCAAGGCGAGGCCCGGGGACAGGCGCCGTTGGGGGCCCTGGGCCTGGCTGCGGGGAGCCCTCGGTTCGCGAGCCTGCGAGCTCCCGGCCGAGCCCGCGCGCTCAGTCCTTCGTCAGCTCGCCGTCGCGCGGCAGATCGGCGAGGCTCCCCAGGCCGAAACGGTCCAGGAACTCGCGGGTCGTGCCGTACTGGAGCGGATGCCCCGGCAGGTCCGCGCGGCCCGTGACGCGCACGAGCCCGCGTTCGATCAGCGTGCGCAGGATCGGGCCGGCTTGGACGCCGCGGATCGCCTCGATCTCGGCCTTCGTGACCGGCTGGCGGTAGGCGACGACGGCCAGCGTCTCGAGCGCCGCGCCCGAGATGCGCTCGCTCTTGCGCACCTTGGCCAGTCGCTGGACGATTTCGCCCACGTCGGGCGTGGTCAGGATCTGCCAGCCGCCGGCCAGCGCGCGCAGCTCATAGGGCAAGCCGCTCGAAGCGAGTCGCTCGCGCAGCGTCTCCAGGGCGGCGCGCACCCGCTCGAGGCGCGGGCCTTCGAGCAGCGCCTGGAGCCGGCGCTCGGAGATCGGCTCGGGCGAGGCGTAGACGAGCGCGGCGACCGCGCTGGCCAGCTCGGCCTCGGACAGCGCGTCGCCCGCGCCCACGCCGGCACCCGCGTCGGATTCCTCGCGGGCGGGCGCGTTCTCGGGCGACTGGCCGAGGTCCGGCTCGGGGACCGGCCCGTTCCCCCCCTCCGCGTCGCCGCCCGCCGTGCCCAGGACCCGCAGGTCGTCGACGAGCATGGCCCCGGCTCCCCCCGCAAGCTCGAATTCGGCGGCGGAACCGCCCTCCCCCTCGCTCGGCTGGATCATCGACCCGAGCTTGCCCCTCCGGCGGGGACGGGTCAATCCCGAAGCGGGAGTCGGATTGGCGCCTCCCTGCTCCGCGTCGTATCCTCCAACGGTGGGCTTCGTCCGGCAGGGGCGGGGCCACCCATGCACGACGAGCGGACTAGCGTGCGCGGCGTTCCGGCAGGACGCTGGCGCGGGTGGGCAGCCATTGGTCTGCTCGCATTCGTCCTCCTGGGCGCGGCCTTTGCCGCGCGCAATGCGGAGACCGCTGCCGCCGTGGCCCTGCTCACGGGGGCCGGCCTCCTGACGCTGGGGTACCTGGCGGCGGGCGTGCTGGAGCCGCTCCATCGCCGCGCGGTCTCGGCCGTGGAACGCGAGCGGACGGCCGAGGAGCGCGCGGAGCGGCTCCAGGCGACCTGCGGCGAGGGGGTCCTGCTCGTGGACTCCGAGGGCCTCGTGCTGGACTGGAATCCCGCCGCCGAGCGCATCTTCGGCTACCCGATCCACGAGGTTCGCGGCTCCAAGGTCGCGATCGTCCTGGCCGAGGTCGAGGCTCCCGAGCCGGCGCCGGGCCTGTCGCGCGAGACGATCGGCCGGCGGCGCGACGGCGTCGAGGTCCACCTCGAGATCGAGGTCTCCGAGCGCAACGAGGACGGGTCGTGCTTCCTCGTCGTGCGCGATTCCGGCCGCCTGCGCTCCGCGGAGGCCCTGGCGCGTGCCGCCGAGGACGAGCGCCGGCGGGTTTCGGCCGCGGCGCTCGAGGCCATCCTGGTCTTCGACCGCGACGGGCGCATCCAGGAGGCCAACCCGGCCGCCGAGCGCCTGATCGGGAAGCCCTGGTCCCAGCTCTCGGGCCGCGACCTGGCGGACACGCTCCTCCACCGCGACCAGCGCCAGGCGTTCAAGCGCGACCTGCGCGACGCGACGACCGGCGGGCCGGATCGCGTGACGGGTCGGGGCGAGGTCCTGGAGCTGTGGATCACGGGCCGGCCGGCGATCCGCGCCCACGTGTCCTTCGCGCGCGCCGGGGGCCGATTCTTCGCCTTCGTCCTGCCCGAGGGCGCGATCGGCGCCCACGACGCGCCCAGCCCCTCGCGCAACGGACCGGGGAGCGGCCCGGGGCTCGGCCCCGAGGGCGGCGGACTGCACCGCCGGCTGCTGAACGAGCCGGGCTGACGCCTCAGCGCGGCTCTTCGCCCGCCAGGCGCAGGAACGGGCTCAGATCGACCGTGTAGCGCTCGCGCATCGCGCGACGCCACTGCTCGAGCTCGAGCTGGTCGACGCCCTGCTCGCCCAGGCTGGCCTCCACGGCTGGGCCGAGCACGTCCCAGGCGCCCTCGAGCGGCGTCCCGCGTCGCTCGACCCGCACGAACAGGAAGTCGCCGCCTTCGGCGATCGGCCCGCCGACCCGACCGGGCTCCGTGGCGAAGGCCACGCTCGCGATCGGTGTGTTGCCGCGCACGATCGGCGCGATCCGGCCGCCCTGCGCGGCCGAGGCGTCCTTGGAGCGCTCGCGCGCGACCTCCTCGAACGGTCGGCCGGCAGCCAGCTCGGCCTCGGTGGCCTGCTTGTCCTCCTCGCTGCGCACGACGATCACGCGCAGGAAGGCATGGTGGTTCTGGAGCAGCCAGCCCCGCACGACGCGCTCACCGAGCAGCGAGCGCAGCGCGTCGTCGCGCAGGCGCTCGCGGTAGCGGCGCGGGTCGAGCCCCAGGTACTGATCCACGTAGCGATCCAGCGTGATCTTCTCCAGGCTCTTGCGGCTGGCACGGATCTGCGACTCGAGGGTCTCGATGCCCTTCGCGTAGGAGCGTTCCGCCAGCTCGGGGTCCACGCGCACGCCCAGGCGCGTGGCCTCGGCCACGACGAGGCGCCCGACCACGAGGTTGTCGATCTGGTCGCGCGCCTCGGAGCGTCCGGCGTAGAGCCACTGGGCCAGGAGCTCGCTGGCGAAGATCGGCTTGCCGGCTACGAGCGCCACGACGGGGTCGCTGGCGGCGCCGCTCGTCGGCGGCACGCTGCCCGCCTGGGGGGCCGTGCCGGCGGCGGGGACCTCGCCAGGACCCGCGGCCCCCGGCGTCTCGCCGGCGGCCGCCGCGCTGGCCGTGGCACTCGCGGCTGGCGCCTGCGGCGCGGGCTTCTGCGGTGGCTGCCAGGCAGCGGGGGCAGCGGGCGGCTCGGGGTTGCGCAGGGCGCAGGCCGAGAGGAGCAGCAGGCTCGCAAGCATCACGTGGACCTCGTTTCGCATCGAACTCGGCGCCTCAACGGTACGAGATCCTCCGCACGACTCCCAGACCGTGGCAGGTGGGGCACTCGATGACGACCTCGTTGGACTGGCGGCCGATCTCGGAGCGCGCGACGTTCGCGCCGGCGATCGCGATCGTGCGCGTGCCCGTCCCGCCGCACTCGCGGCAGTTGCCGAAGAGCGGCTTCGGCATGACCTCGAAGTCGCCCGAGTTCTCGGCGTAGTACGCCAGGATCCAGCCCGCGCGGGCCACCCCGGGCAGCTCCTTCCAGGCGGTGTCGCGCTCGTCCTTCTGGTCGGCGCTCGACTTCGACTTGCGGGCCATCTCCTGGTTCTGCAGGAAGCGCTGGAGCTTCTTCTCGAGGTCCGCGCGCTCCTTCTCGGCGGCCGTGACGGGCGCCTTGGGCGGTTCCTTCTGCTCGCCCTTGAGCGCCGCGTCCTTGCCGAGCAGCCAGGTGCCGAGCCCGTAGGAGGCCCGCTGCCAGCGCTCCTTCTTGCGGCCGATCCACAGGCGCCGGACGACATCGCTGGTCGCCTCCTTGCTGATCGCCTGCGCGGCCAGGGTCACGCCGTCCAGGACGTCCTTCTGCATCTGGCCGTCGAGGTAGGCCAGCACGGCCTCGAAGGAGCCCTCGGTCGACTTCGCGCGCGCGATCTGCGCGGCCTTCGACGGCCACAGCTGCGCCACGCGCTCCGCCAGGTGGCGCTCGCGTGCCTTGAGCACGCGGTCCTTCTTCTTCTTGGCGTCGGGGAGCAGCGGACTGTCGGGGAACTTCGTGGCGAACGCCTCGGCGCGCGCCAGCGCCTCGTCGAACTTCTTGCGACCCACCAGGTCGTCGACGCCCGACAGCCAGTCGATCTGATCCTGGCGCGCGGCCTTCTCCCGCGCGCGGGCCAGGGCCGTGGCGACCTCGCTGGCCTGGAAGGCGGGATCGATCTCGGCCGTCTTGGCGTAGTGCTGCGCCGCGTGGGCATAGTCCAGGATGCGCTCGCAGAAGCGACCCAGGTCGAAGTTGCCCTGGGCGGAGGTCAGGTCGCGCACCGCGGCCTCCTGCGCGTAGAGCTCGGCGCGCGTCCAGACCAGCAGCGCGCTCACGCGCACGATCGTGGGCGGCGTGTCGAGGCGGTTCTTCGGCACGGGGATGGTGCCCGCGCTGGTCTTGACCACGATGGCGTCCGCGGTGCGGTCGACGATCCGCCCCACGATCTCCAACCCGTCGTTCGTGACGAGGCGCTCGGCATCGACCAGCACCTCGTCGCCGGACAGGTCCACGTACCCCAGGCGCGTCTTGAGCTCCAGCTCCTCCTCGGGGTGCAGGTAGCTCCACGGGAGCCGTGCGCGGCCGCCGTTGTCGAGGCGGGCGAAGACGAGCCCGTCGGGGTCGTGCGCCAGGATCGAGCCCCACTGGAAGCCGCCGTTCGCGAGCCGCAGCAGGCGCGTCTCGGGCGGGGCATCCTGCGCGACCACGCGGGTCGCACAGGGCGCGAGCAGGACCAGGGTCAGGAGCAGCACTCGTTCCAGGTTCATCGCGGTTTCTCCGCCGGCGCCGCGCCTGCGGCGGCCGGAGCCATCGTGTCGGTAGTGCGTGCCCCCGGGCCGGCGGCCCGCGGGTCCAAGCCGCGCACGCCGGCACCCACGCCCGGCGAAGCGCGGCGGCGCAGGCGCTCGCCGAAGGGGATCTCACGGTAGAGCAGCGTCGTGAACGACTTCTCGCGCTGCACGCCCTGCGCGCTCCAGGTCATGGCGACGTCGACGCGGTACTCGTCGGCGCGCTCGGGGTTCGCGCGGCCGCGCGCCGAGTAGACCAGCCCGGGCACGCCGGCCACGGCGCGGTTCAGGATCTGCCGCGGCTCGCCGGCCTCGCCGGCCTCCTCGGGGAAGAAGGACTCCTCGAGGTCGGCGATCACGGCTTCCGCGGCCGAGGCCGCTGCGGTGCGCAGCTCCGCCGTGCGCGACAGCGCGGTGCCGTAGGTCAGGAGCCCCAGGATCGCCGTCATGCCGAACAGGAGGATCGCCATGGCGACCAGCACCTCGAGGATCGTGAAGCCGGAGGCGGGGTGTGCGCGCATCACAGGTTCCAGTCGTCCCTGTAGGTCGCGATGGGCACCTCGCGGACCAGGGACGTCCCCCAGTGGACCATGGAACCGGTCGGATGCGGCGCGGCGCTCGTCCCGCGCTGCGCGCGCTGCACGCTGACGCGCCCGCCGTCGATCGAGGTCACGCGCATCCACTCCGCGCCGACCAGGACGTGCGCGCCCGGCTCGGTCGGCAGGCGCCGGCCGTCGTCCACGACCAGGAAGGCGTCTTGGTTGTCGGCCGGCTCGCGCAGACGCGTGCGCCGCAGCCGGTCGACCGGGCGCTCGAACTCGAGCTCGATGCGCACGCGCCGCGGCAGCAGGGCGCGGCCCTTCGCGGCGGGCTGTCCGGGGTGCGGCTCGTTCCAGGCGTGCGCGTCGCGGTCCGGGCGGCCGAGCCCGTGCGCGTCCCACGAGGGAGCCGCGGCGGAGAGGCCCCCAGCGCCGGTCCGCCAACCGTCGTTGACGACCGAGGTCTGGGCCGCGCACAGGACCTGCATCCAGAGCAGGCCGCCGGTGACCTCCTCGGTCGCGCCGGCCGGCGGGCGCTGGCTCGCGCCGAAGAACTCGGGGGCGAAGAACGACTGCGAAGCGGCGTCGGACAGGGCGCGCTCGCCGCGGTAGATCACGCCCTCCGAGCGCGCGTCGGGCTGCGTCAGCGACGCGGGTTGGATCGTCCACACGACCTCGAGCAGCCCCGGACTCGCGGGCGCCGCGATGACCGGCTCGCGCGCCAGCTCGGCCGCGGCCGCGGCCCCCTCGGCACGGCGCACGGCGGCCTCGGAGCGCGCGAGGGCGCGCGCGACCTCCGCCGCGGAGGCCTGGCGCACCAGGCGCAGGCGCGGCCACTGCGTCTCGAGCAGGCCGTCGCCGTCCGTGTCGAAACGCACCCACTCGACGACGAAGTCGCCCTGCGAGCCCGGCTCCAGCCCGCGCAGGTCGAGCGCCAGGCTCTCGAGCACGACCGAGGACTGCTCCAGCAGCGCACGGCGCGTCTCGCCGCGACGCCAGACGGACAGCGAGCGATCGAAGAGCTGGAATACCGCCAGCATGAGCAACGACAGGAGGAAGATCGCCAGCACCAGCTCGACCAGCGTCAGTCCGCGGCGCGCGCTCATCGCTCGACGCTCCGCAGGGTGACATGCGGCGCGAGGTAGAAGGCCGCCAGGCTCGTGAGCCGCGGCGTCTGCCGCCAGCCGTGCGGCGCGCCCGTCGCGAGATCGAAGGCCCCGGGTTGGTACTCGACGAAGACGCGCGCCGAGAGGCGGTCGGCCTGCCGACCGAGCGGATGCGCCTGCCCGTCCACGTCGCCCTGCCACAAGAGGCGCAGGCGAGCGTCGGCGTCCGGATCCGCGTCCCATGGCGCCGCCGGGTCGGTCCGCACGAGCGCGCCGATGCGGGCCGCGTCCGCGTCTTGCTTCTGGAACCAGATCGAGTTCCAGAAGGCCGAGGGCTGGCCGATCTCGAAGCCGAAGTAGGCCAGCTCCGGCGCGTCCGCGCGGCGCGCCCAGCGGTCGGGGTAGCGCACGGGGAACAGGATCACCGCGTCGCCCGCGGCGTGCGCGGCCGGGGTCGTGCCGAAGCGGCCGCGGAACAGACCCTCGCCGCGCCCGTCGAGCGCGCCTGGGTTGGAGGAGGCGCGCGGCATCTCCAGCGCGCTGCCGCGGATGCGCGTGTAGTGGATCAGCTCGGAGCCGACGAGCACCAGGCCTTCGGGCGGGAAGCCCTCGACGTTCGCCAGCGTGAGCTGCGCGTCCGCGGGCCCCGCGCCAGCGGTGAGCACCGTCGCCACGCGGTGCTCGAGCCACAGGACGGGATCCTCGAGCTCGTGCGCGCCGGGCTTCGTGCCCAAGAGGCCGCGCCCGTCGGCGGCGAGCTGCACGCGGCCGCTCGACGCGTCGTACGAGCGGTAGGCCAGGATCTCGTCGCCGATCCGCAACAGGCCGCCATTCGGCGCGAGCTGCGGCAGCACGTCGTCGATCCAGCCCGTGTTGCCGATCGCGGCGCGCATCGTCTTGGGGCGGATGGTGAGGGCGCGCCCGGCTTCGTCGAGATCGGCGTCGAGGACCAGGCTCGCGCCGTTCATGGCCTCGCGGGACTCGGCGGGCACGTTGCGGCCGAACTGCGCGTCGCCGAAGGCGATCTCGTCGACGACCGCGGAGGGCACGACCGCCCCGGAGCCGTCGGCGCCGCCGCCGATGCGCACGCGCGAGACGGCCCGGGGCCGTTCCCCCGAGGGGAACAGGACGATGCGCGCCAGGAGCCGCGTGTCGAGCGTCGGGCCACCCGTGGCCGAGCCGGCCACGACGTTCTCGGGGCTGCGGGCCTGGAACGCGACGTAGGTGCGCCCGCTGAGGTAGCCGTCGTACTCGATGTGCTCGTCGCGCGGCACGACCGGAACGGGCTTCAGCGTCACGTCCTGCGGCTGGCGCCAGGAACGCGTGGCGTGCTCCAGGGCCGGCGTGTGCGCGCGGTGGATCACCAGCGGCCAGCCCGGATGCGACGGATCCGCGCCGACCAGGAACACGGCGTCGAGCCGGCCGGGCCGGCCGCCGAAGACGTCGCGCGCGTCGACCTCGAAGACCGGCAGGATCGGCGTGCCCGCTGGATGGTCGTGCGAGAAGGTGCCGAACACCCCGCGGAACTGGAACCAGGTCTCGACGGCGCGCGAAAGCGGGAAGTCCACGGCGGCGTTCTCGTTCTCGCCCACGCGCGGGTCCCACTGCGTCGACGAGTAGGTCTGCAAGGCGCTGGGCCTGGCGGCCACCGCGGCCGGGACAGGCTCCGGGAGCACTGCCGGCTCGGGAGGCGCGAGCAGCGCGCTCGACGGGGCGCCGAAGCCGCCGCCGCCCGGCCCGCCGCCTCCCCCGCCGCCGGGCTGCGGCGGCCGCGCGTCGAGCTGGCGGTTCAGGGTCAGCGTGCGGTGGACGGCGAGCAACGCGTCCGGATCGTCGCGCACGAGCTGCCCGCGCGCGGTGTCGACGTAGTCGTAGCGGATCCACTCCGTGAACTCCGCGTCCGCCACGCGCGTGACCTGCGCGAAGCGCGAGGCGCCCTTGCGAGCGACGAGGAACCCGCGCACGTCGGACACGCCCGGCGTCGCGAACGAGATCGGAACGACGAACGTCGACCACTCGTAGCGCGCGGCGACCGCGACCCCATCGGCGGTCTGCAGGTTCGGATCCCAGGTCGTGATGAACGAGCGCGATCCGCCCAGCAGGCCCTGCTGGGCCTGGGTCAGGTTGCCCAGGTTCGGAAGCTGCGCCGCGCCCACGCCGCGCTCGGCGATCTGGAGCACGTTGTTCGACCAGCCCGAGTAGCGGATGACTTCCAGGCCGCCGAGCGGCGAGCCGGCCGTGTCCTGACCCTCGCCGCCCTGGAAGTCCCAGCCCACCTGCACGAGCAGCGCGTAGCCGCCGTCGGGGTGGAAGGCCGTCATGTACTCCTCGGGCGGCCGCGGCGATCCGGTGGCGAAGCCGTCGTCGGCGCACGCCAGGCGCAGGCCGTTCACGGAGCTGTTGGCGCCCGCCAGCCCGGTGCCGGCCTGGAAGCCGAGCAGCCCGATCGTGATCGGGTCGCCCTGGGTCTGCTGACCTCCGGTGACGCCAGCCACGCGCGCGACGCGGAACTTGCCGATCGCGCGCGCCAGCCGTGCCTCGCCGGCGGGCACGTCGGAAAGCAGCGGCAGGCTGTAGCCGTAGAGCTCGACCGGCGTGCCGGCGGCGTGGTCGACCGACAGCCCGGCGAGGCCCGCGGGCGGGGAGCCGGCGTCCTCCTCGAGCCGCGCCGCGCGCTCGCGCGCCATGCGCCCGCCGAAACCTGCCGCGGGGCCCGTCTCCGAGCGCGTGGCGCTCAGTCCGCCGCCCGCGACGCTGACCTCGATCAGCTCGTTGCCGATGCGCACCACGCAGCGCTCGGGGAAGCCCTCGATGGACTCGACCGCCAGCGCCGCCGAGCCCTGGGACAGCGCCGCGGAGAGGCGCGTCAAGCCCGGCGTCCGCACGCCGTGGGCCAGCCCGTTCACGAGCAGGTGCATCTGGCTCGGACGGTTGCCGCGCACGTCGAGCTCGACGTGGTGCCAGACGTCGGCGGGCAACCCGGGCGAGCCGGAGATCGAGTAGCGCAGCTCGCCGCGCTCGCGGAACGAGGTCTCGCGGTGGTCGCCGAAGCCGTCGATCACGCGCAGCACGAGGTCGTCGCCGTCGACCTCCAGCAGCGAGCGGTCCACGTCCGGGGACGAGCCGCCGACGTCCAGGAAACGACCGGCGGCCGCGCCGCGCGGCCGGATCCACAGCGAGAGCGCGTGCGAGCGCAGGAACGGCGCGTCGGCGGCGCTCCAGCGCACGCGCTGGGAGTCGGACTCGTGCTCGACGAGCTGGTCCGGGAGGTAGCGACCCTCCGGGTCGCGCGTCTCGTGGTCGAAGTGGTCGACGCGGCCGCGCAGGCGCTGCGTCTCGGCGAGGCGGGTGGGCATCAGCGCGGCCCAGGCCTGTTCGGCGCGCGAGGGGAAGGTGCGCTCGGGGGTCGGCGGCGACTCCAGGTTCTGGAACTCGCTGGCGTCGCTGACGCCCGGCAGGAACGTGCGCCCCTGGAAGGTCCCGAGCTGCGGCCACAGTCGCGAGGGCGGCACCGCGCCCGCGTCCCACTGCGTCGTGGCCTCGGGCCCGGTGAGCCACCAGGCAGCCTCGCGCGAGAGGCGCAGCTCTTCCTCGAAGTCCTCCTGACGCGCCCACAGGTGCACGAGCTCGCGCTGCGGGGCGACCGCCACGACCTCCTCGCGCACGCGCGCGTAGCGCAAGACGCCGGAGGGCGCGTTGTGCGCCGCGCGCAACTCCAGCGCGTGGACGTCGCGCGAGGTGAACGCGTAGGGCATCGTGCTCCAGGCCAGCGTCCCGTCGTTGGCGTTCAGGCCGTTCGCGTAGACCGCGACCGCGTCCCAGGGGTCGAGGAACGCCTCGCCGGAGCGCAGTCGATCGGGGACGAGCGGCGCGTCGCCGGGGAGCTGCGCGATCCCGGCTGCAGGCAACACCACGCGCTCGAGGAAGTCGCGGAAGCCCTCGAAGGGCCGCGACTCGATCACCAGCGCTGCCAGCTCCGCGGCCTCGTCGGCCGTGACGCGCGAGTTCTGCCCCGCGACCTGCAGGTTCAGGAACAGGGCCTCGAGCACCGCCCGCGGCGCCGTGTTCAGGTTCACCGGGCGACGCGCCAGCACGTCGACCACCGCCTCGTAGGGCAAATAGTCGTGCGTGAGGACGCGGTCCAGCACGACCTCGCCGGCGCCCGCGACGGAGGCCACGAGCGCCAGCTCACTGGAGCTCCCGTCGCGCACGCGCACCGTCGCGCCCGGGTTCATCCAGCGCGCCGAGTCGACGCGCAGCCGGCCATCGCGGCCGCCCTCGACCTGCGCGACGAGCCGCGCCGCGCGCTGCCAGCGCGGACCGGCGCGCACGCCGCCGTGCGCGCTGCCGAAGTCGCGCAGCGCGGCCAGCGGCGCGCCGTCCATCACGCCCGCGCCGGCCGGGTCCGTGGCCGCCGCCAGCGCGAAGCCGGCGCACTCGCGCAGGCGCTCGATGGACTCAAAGGCGCGTGGCTCGTCGTCGGGCGACACGAGGCGCCACAGGACCGGCGCCAGCGCGCGCTGGTCCAGCACGGGCGCGCCGATGCCGTGCGACGAGGCCGGGCGCGGGCCGCCGCGCCAGTCCTGGCCGGCGCCCGGCCCCAGGACGCCGCGGGTGAACTCGACCGCGCTGCCGTCCTGGTAGCGGCGCACCTGCACGAGCTCGCCGCCCACCCACAGGAAGCCCTGGGCCCCGAAGTTCGCGTTCGGCGCGAGCGGGATCTCGCGCGCGTCCGGACCGACCACCGCGCCCAGGCGCGAGGTGAGCCCCATCAGGTTCGCCAGCACCTGCGGGCTGGCGCTGTCGAGGTCGACCAGGCCAGCCGTGTCGCGCGCCTCGACGGTCCACATCGAGCCGCCCGGGTCGTTCGCGTCGAGGAACCCGTCTGGGAAGCGGTTCGCGACGCGCACCTCTTCCAGATCGTCCCAGTACGGCGTGCGGTCGATGTCGGCGCTCGGGTACGTGCCGGCCAGCACGGCGCGCGCGTGCCGCGACGCCGTGTCGAGCGCGATGCGCGCCTCGGTGCGGTCCGCCATGCGCGTCGAGGCCTGGTCCGCGCCGCGCGCCGAGAGCAAGAGCGGCGTCGCCAGCACGAGCAGCGACAAGAGCACGAGCAGCACCGCGATCAGCGCGAAGCCTCCGCGCCGATCACGCGCCGCGCGGCGCCGCGAGAGCTGCCTACTCGACCGTTCCATGGAGGTTCACGAGGATGCGCTCCTCGCGTCCGTCGCCGAGCCGCAGGGCGAGCCGCACCGGCTCCTGGTGGACGCTGCGGTCGAGGCCGCCGCCGGCCGCGAACACGATCTCGGTCGGGCCGCCGGGCGCGAACTCCACGCCGCGCGGCAGGGCGCGGCGCTCCTCGCCCGTCACGGCCGCGACGACCAGCGCGTCGATCGCGCCCGGGAACGCCGCGCCCGAGGGCGAGAGCACGAGCGGACCCTCCACGTCCCAGACCTCGGCCGTCTCGACCAGGTGCGCCGCGAGCGCGCCGTCGACCAGGATCGCGAGCCGCGCACGGTCGTATTGCACCTCGACCTCGCTCCAGCGTCCGGCGCGCAACAGCCCGCCCTGTGTCGAGAGGCCCAAGCGCCCGCCGCGCCGGCGCTCGCCGTCGTCGGTCACGATGGCGGGCGCGAACCAGGCGCGGACCGCGCCGTCCTCGCCGACCGCGAGCCCGGCCGACGCGCCGATCGCGAGCAGTTCCCCGCCCGCCCCGCCCGCGAGCCGCACAACGCAGCGGATCGAGAACCCGCGCGCCAGGTCGAAGGCCGGGTCGAGCTGCACCGGGATCTCCACCCGCGAGCGCGCCGGCTCGCCCGCGAACGACAACGCCGAGCCCGTGAACCCGTCGGGCACGATCCGCCCCCCCAGCGACACGCCCTCCGAGCCGAAGGCGCCGCGGATGGGCAGGTCCTCGAAGTGCCAGGTGCCGACCACGGTCGCGCCGAAGGCCTGGATCGTGCTGCCCTGCGCGTCGATGCGCACGCGCGCCGGCGCGTCGCGCGCCACCGACCAGTTGCGGGCCGAGCGCAGCACGGATTGCACCGTGCCGACCGCGGCGCGGTCGCCGACCTGGATGCGCGCGACGAGCCCGACACCGACGCCGATCAGGACCGAGAGGATGCCGATCACGATGATCAGCTCGACGAGCGTGAAGGCCGCTCGGCGCCCGGCTCCGCGCGCGCTCACCCCCCGCCCTCCCCGCCCTCGAAATTCCCCAGGTCGTCCTCGGTGCCGAACACGCCGTCCGAGCCGGCCGAGAGCAGTTGGAAGCGGTCGTGGTTGTGCCAGCGGCCCGTCACGGAGTTCTTGGCCGCGCGCGCCACGCCCTGGGCTTCCGCGTCCGCGTCGGCCGGGCGCGTCACGTACACGTCCTGCCGCCCGTAGTCGCGCCGGTGGAAGTAGGCGATCGGATTGCCCCACTCGTCGGCGAGTTCCAGGAGGGCTGCCTTGGGGATGCGCGACAGGGAGCGCTTGGCCTCGTCGCCATCGGTGTTCGTGAACTTGTCCTCGGGGAGCGACGTGCCGGTCCATTCGGTGGACCACATCGACAGCACGAGCGCCTCGGCGCCCAGGTTCGTCGTGTTGGGCGGCGTGCCCCAGGCCTCCAGGAAGTGGCTCGGCGGGTAGTCGCCGAAGCGGTCCTCGTACTCGCCGATCGCGGCGGAAAGCTGCGACAGCCAGGCCTTGGTGGTGCTCTCCTTGGCGCGCTCGCCGAAGCCCGCGAGCCGCGGGATCAAGACCACCATCAGGATCGCGAGGATCACGAGCACCGCCAGGAGCTCGATCAGCGTGAAGCCCGCCGTGCGCGTTCTCGTCCTCGGTCCCACCCCCGCCTCCTCAGCGCGTCTTCCGGCGGAAGACGATCTCCACGTCGTCGACGTCGACCTGCACGGAGCGCCCCGGTGCGCCCTCGGCAAAGATGCCCAGACGCAGCGGATTGTTCGTGCGACCGAGCGCCGAAAGCGGCGTGTCGATCGTGACCGGGATGCCGTCCAGGCTGGCGCGGATGCGCACGTCGCCCTCCGCGCCGACGCGCTCGAGGCGCAGCACGACCGGCTGGTCGAAGCGCCACTCCACGCCCGGAACCTCGACCTGCGGCCGGTCCTCCTCGCCGCGCTTCATGGCGCGGAACTGCACGGCGTTCTTGGCCGCGTCGGGGTGTCGCGAGAGCGTGGCCTCGGCCTCGACCTGGGTCTCTCCTCCGCGCTCGCTCTCGCGGGAGATGAAGATCCCCACGCGTGCCGTGGTCCCGGCGCGCACGACCAGCCGCGCCTCCAGGGACACCACGTCGCCGGCGTTCTTGAGTTGCCACAGGCGCGAGCGGCCGGCCGACTTGAACGTGCCACCGAGCGAGACGACGCCGTCGTGGATCGAGACCAGGGGCCCGTGGGACTCCTGCACGCTCCAGGCGTTGCCCAGCGCGTTGCGCTCGAACCCGTCGCTCCACAGCACCTTCTCCAGGTGGTCGCCGAGGCGCTCGATCTGCCGCCGTGCCCACACGCGCCAGGGGTCGTCCTCGGGGAACGCGCGCCGCGCGTCGTCCAGCTCCGCCAGTCGCGTCAGGGCCTCGGTGGTCTCGCCGATCCGGTACTGCACCCAGGCCAGCCCGCCGCGCGCCGCGGGGTCGTCCGCAGCGCGCGCCAGCGCACGCCGCAGCACGGGCTCGGCGTCCGCGATGGAGCCGGCCTCCAGCAGCGCCACGCCGCGCAACACCGCCGCGCGCACCAGCGTGGGGTCGAGCGCGACCGCGCGCTCCAGGTAGCGCTCGGCACCCGCCAGATCACCCCGGCGGAGCGCGACGTCGCCCATCCACGCCAGCGCGTCGGCGAAGTCCGCGTCGAGGCCCAGCGCGGCGCGCAGCGACTCGGCGCCCCCATCGAGGTCGTCGCGCGCGACGAGCAGCCGCCCGCGCTGGAAGTGCGCCCAAGGATCGGTGGGGTCGCCCTCCAGGGCGAGGTCCACGTGCCGCAGCGCCTCATCCGGATGGCCGGTGGCCTCCGCCAGCCACGAGAGCGCGCGCTGCGCCAGGTGCGCGCGCAGCGGGTCGCGCGCGGCAGCCGCCCGGAGCGCCGCGCGCGCGGCGCGGGCCGCCTCCGCGCGCGGCGCCCGCGCCAGCTCCACACCCCGGGCCAGGAGCAGGTCGAAGCCCAAGGCCTCGCCCTCCGCGGGCTGCGCCGCGGACGGCGCCGTGGTCGCGCCCGGCGCCAGCACGCGGGCCGCCGCCAGCCCGGCGCGCGCGGCCTCGCTCGACGCCTCGGCCTGCAGCGCGCGCTCGAAGGCCTCGACGGCGGCCGGCACCTCGCCCACGGCGAGCAGCGCCGCGCCCAGGCCGGCGCGCACGCGCGCCCGGTCGTGCTTGTCCTCCGCGCCGGTGGGCTCGAACTGGTTCGCGAGCCGGTAGTGCTCGACGGCCTCCGCGCCGCGCCCGCGCTCCAGCAGGAACCGCCCCAGCGCCTCCTGCGCCTGCCAGGAGGTCCGGCCGCTGCGCTCGGCCTGACGCAGCGAGGCCTCGGCCTCCGCGAACAAGCGGAAGCGCGCCTGCAGCTCGCCCAGGCGCACGAGCACGAGCGGATTGCCGCGCAGCGGCCCCGCGAGCAGCGCGCGGTAGATCTGGAAGGCCTCCTCGAAGCGGAACGCGGCCTCGTGGACGCGCGCGAGGCCCAGCTTGGGCTCCGGGTCCTGCGCCAGCACGCGCGACGCGCGCTCGTAGATCTCCGCCGCGACCTCCAGCGCGCGCGGCGTCTCGAAGCGCCGCTCGATGCACCAGCGCGCGAAGGAGAGCGCCTGGTCGTACTCGGCGGCCGAGAGCGGATCGCCGAGCGCGAGGCGCCGCCGCTCGAGCTCGTTCTGCACCGTGGCGGCGAAGTCGAACTCCGCGATCGTCTTGCGCGGCACGACCATCGGCGCCTGCCCCGGGAACTTCGGCTGGCCGCGGACGGGGTCGAACTCGATGAACAGCAGGTCCTCGTCCGGGCGCTTCGCCAAGCGGAAGCGGTCGGGGTTCTGGATCTGTCCGAAGCGGTATTCCCCGATGCGGAACCAGTCGTAGGTGCGCTTCCAGGCCGAGAGCCGCGCAGCGAGCTCCTCGGGCGACAAGGCCGCGTTGCGCACGGCGCTCGTGGGGGGCGGCCCGGCCGCGGGCTCGGCGTCGAGCTCCTCGTCGGCCGCGTCGAACAGACCCGGCACGGGGACCGTGCGCGCCGGCGCGCGCAGGAACTGGCCCCACAGGCGCGGCTCCGGCCCGGGCACGGGCGGCGGCGCGAGCGAGTCGAGCGGCGCGTGCGGCGGTGGCTCGAACGCCAGGGGCGCGAGCGGCCGGAAATCACTGGGCGGCGAGAACAGGTCGCGTGAGCGGCCCTTCGCGGCGCGCTCCGCAGGCAGCGCCAGCGCGACGTCCGGCGCGCGCTGCGGCGCGGCGGCCGGCGGATCGGCGCGCCGCGGCTGGCCGCGGCGCGCGCCGGCGTCGGAGAGCGTGCTCCACGCGAGTCCGCCCAGCACGAGCACGGTGCCGGCGAACACGAGCGGTTCCTTGCGCAGTTCCATCTCCGGGCCCCTCCTACTGCTCCACGACCGCGGGCGCGGCGATGCGGGCCACGAAGAACACGACCTCGAGCGCGGCCTCGTCGGGCTTCGTGCGGGCCGGGATCATCTCGCAGCGTTCCAGGTTCAGCGGACCGGCCGCGCGCGAGCCATCGGCCGCCGGGCGCGCCTCCTGGGAGCGCGACAGGAACGCGGTGAGCGGCTCGGGCGCCCCGGACAGGTTCAGCGTGACGCGCGTGCGCTCCAGGGTCCCCACCCCGGCCTTCGAGGTGAGCTTGGGGTCGAGCTGGATCTGGATGCGGTCGATCCGCGCGCAGCCCGCTTCCAGCGCGAAGCGCACCGCGCGGTCCACGAGATCGAGGCCTTCGAGGAAGCGCACGATGTCGCTCTCGCGCGTGGGCGACAACGCCGGCAGGCCCAGGTCCTCGGGGAGGCGCAGGTTGGCGCGGCCCGCGCGGCGCAGCAGGTCCTCGCGCGTCGCGGCCACCGCGGCGAAGTACTGGTTGCTGGCCGCGCCGCGGGCCGGGTCCAGGGCGAAGGGCGCGCGCGGTTTCCAGGCCACCGCGGCCGAGAGCGCCTCGACCGCCGCCGCGAGCGCTGCGTGCTCGCCCTCGAGCTGCCGCAGGTCCTCGGCCGAGTACATCGGCTCGCTGGCCAGCTTGCGCCGCGCGCTCTCGGCGCTGCGCCGCTGCGCCGCGAGCTCGTCGCCCAGCACGCTGCCGATCGCCAGCCAACCGAGCAGGAACAGCAGCGCCGACCCGGCCACGAGCAGCACGAAGCGCTTGTTCTCCTGCCAGAACGCTTCGATGCTCACGGGCGGCCTCCGGGCGTGGCGCCGCGCGCGCCGTCCGCGAACAGGGACAGATCCAGCGTGAAACGCGCGCCGTTCGGCGCCAGCTTCTCCTTGGGGACCACGTCGGACGGCAGCCGTTGGCGCAGCTTCGACAGGAACTGCTCGTAGAGTTGCGGCAGCGAGTTCGTGCCCTCGCGCGCCCTGCCCACCACGGAGACGACCGGGGCCTCGGCCCCACGCGCGATCCCGAGCTCCGGGTCGGCGCGGAAGTCGCTCGCGAGCTGCGTGACCCAGAACTCGCCCGGCAGGTCCGTCGACAGCCAGTCGATCACCCGCGCGACCTGCTCGCCCGAGCCCTTGGCCACCTGCAGCTCGCGCGCGAGCTTCGCGAGCCGCCCGTTCTCGCTGGCCAGCTCCTCGGCGCGGCGGTGCGTCCCGGAGGCCTTGCGGTACTGCTGTTCCAGGGCCGCCGCGCGCGTGCGCTCCTCGTCCAGCGCGCGTTTCGTGTGCCAGGACTGGAAGCCCAGGAACCCGAGCGCCAGGACCCCCGCGGCGATCATCCACAGCGTGCCGCCCAGGAACTCACGCTTCTTCGCGACGGTCGCCGGCAGGATCTCGATGCCGTAGGCCGCCGGATCGGTGGCGGTGGAGGCCAGCCCCAGCGCGATGACGGACTCGAGCTTGCGAGCCTCGAGTTCATCGCGCGCCTCGGGGTCCAGGCGCGTCGTGTCGACGACGCGCCAGGGATCGAACAGCTCGACCGGGACGGACAGACCGTTCGCGAGGTAGCGCGGGAGCCCCCGCAAGGCCGCACCGCCCCCGCACAGCAGCACGCGGTCGAGCTTGAGTCCCGAGATCTTGACCTGGGCCTTCGAGAACAGGACCGCGGACTGGAGCAGCGACAGCAACTGTCCGGCGGCCGCCTGCGCCGCGCGCGTGGCACGCTCCGCCTGGGGGTCGGCGAAGCGCGCGCCCGGGTCGAGGTCGACCAGCCGCTCCTTGAGCTCGGTGGCCTTCTTCGCCGGCACCTCCAGGCGCTGTGCGATGGCCTCGTCGATCAGGCGCGAGCCGCCCGAGAGGTTGCGCGCGAACACCAGGTCCGGCCCGCGCGCGATCACGACGTCCGTGTTGTCCCAGCCGACGTTGGCCAGCAGCACGACCTCGTCGTCCACGGCGCCGAAGCGCAGGAAGGCGTTGTACAGCGCCACGGCGTTCGGGGTGAACGCGTCCAAGCGCCCGCCCAGGCGTTCGAGCCCCTGGGCGTGCGCCTCGAGCAGGCTCTCGCGCGCCATCGCCAGCAGCGCGACGTCCTCGCCCTCGATCTCGGGGATCTCCGGCAGCAGGTTGAAGTCCGAGGCGACTTCCGCGCCGGACTGCCCGCCGATCTCCTCGACCTCGAAGCGCATGAGCTTCTTGAGCTGCCAGTCGGGCACGCGCGGGACGCGCACGTAGCGCACGTTGACGTCGCGCCCGGAGAGACCCACGCGCGCGTCGCCGGGCTTGAACGGCAGTTGGAGCCCCTGCCAGCCGTCGACCAGCTCCGGCGCGCTCACCGAGCGCACGGCGAAGTCCGTGACGACGAAGGTGTTGCCCTTGGTGTAGCCGCGCACGGCCTTGACCGTGCGCGCGCCCATGTCGAGACCGGTGACCGTGCGCGGCATCTAGCGGGGCCCTTCCAACTGCGTGAGTCGGGCGCGAACCTCGGCGGCGAGGCCGGTCGCGCCGCGCGCCTCGAGCACGCCGAGCACGGCCGCGAGGCGCTCGCGCTCGGCGCGGTCCTCGTCGCGGCGCAGCGCGACGACCTCGGTCTCCAGCGCCGCAGCCAGCCGCCCGGCCTCGGCCTCGACCTCGCTGCCGGCGAAGCGTGCCGCGACGGCCAGCGCGCGCTCGCGCGCCGCGGAGAACAGGGACGGCAGCGCGAAGAAGCGCGCGCGCTCGGCCTCGGCGCGCAGGTCGCGCACTTCGGACAGGCCCTGCTGCACGAGCTTCGCGCGCGTCGCCTCGGCCTCCTCGACCAGGGCGGCTTCGTAGGGGAAGCGATCGAGGAGCTCGCTCCAGGCCGCGATCGCCGCGCCCAGCTCCCCGCGTCCGCTGGCGCCGCGCGCCCGATGGGCGAGGTCCTCGGCGGCGCCCTTGTCGGCCGAGAAGTCGAGGTGAAAGCGCACGAGCGGCTCGTGGTTTCCGAGCTCGGCCGAGAGCACGATCGCCGCGCCCTCGCGCCCGCCGCGCACCAGGCCAGGACCGGGGAGCACGACGCGCACGAGGTTGACGCCGCGTCCGAGGAGCAAGGTCTCGACGCCCTCCCGCTCGGGCGCCGCACCCGCGGTGCGGTAGCCGTCGGCGGCGGTCGTGGCCAGGCCCCCCGCGGCCAACGCGCCCTCGAGGCGCAGGACGAGCCGCGCGGGGCGCGGCGCGCCGGGCGCGGCGGCCAGCACGATGTGCGGCCCCTCGACCCGCGCGACGAGCGGCACGGCGTCCTCCGGACCGGCTCCCGAGCCGGTCGTGAGCTGGATGCCGCTCACGAGCACGCGATCGATGCGGGAAAGCGACGCGGAGAGCGGCTGGACGCCGTGCAGATCGAGCGCGGCGCCCGCCAGCTCGGCCGCCGGGCGGCGCGGCGCGGGCGCCTCGACCGCGCTGACGTCGTCGGCGTCGACCGCGCCGCCCTCGCCACTCGGCGCGCGCGCACGGAGCACGACGCGGGCCCGGGCATAGCCCGGCGGCACGGGCGCGGCGATCGCGGACTCGACGAAGCCCGCGCCGGCCTCGACGGGCTCGGCCCAGGCCGTGATCGGCCCGCGTGGCTCGTCGGCGTCCTCGGCCACGGAGAACTCGACGCCCAGGCGCGCGAACGCGGCGCCGCGCGCGCGCAGCGCGGCCTGGGCGCGCACCTCGCGCTCCGCGCGTGCTGCAAAGGTCGGCGAGCGGTGCTCGGCCCACTCTCCCGCGGCCAGCTCGGCGCGCAGGCCCTGGGCGCCGCTGTGGCGCGCGCCGCCGTGCGGCAGGAAGGCCGCCGGAGCGGCCTCGTGCGCCGCGAACGGGTCGCGGTCGCCCTCGAACGAGTAGCCCTCGGCGAGCAGGTTGCCCGGCACGGGCACGACCGCGCGGAGCACGTCCCCCGCGCCGCCGGCGGGCCGCAGCAGGAGCCAGGCGCCCAGGCCCGCGGCGGCCAGGACCAGGATTCCCACGCCGACCAGGCCGGCCGGAGAACGCTGGACCGAGCGCGCCACGAGGCTCGCGTCGACGCGCTCGAGACCATCGCCGGCGGCCGTTGCCGAGGCTCCCGCGGGCGCGGTGTCCAGCTCCCCCTCGAGCGCCGGCCCATCGGCCTCGAGGTCGCGAAACACGAAGGCGACGTTGCCGAAGACCACGGTGCAACCGTCGTCGAGGCGCGCCTCGCTCACGCGCTGGCCCGCCACGCGCGTCCCATTCGTGCTGCCCAGGTCGACCAAACGCACGCCGTCGCCGTCCACGCGCAGCTCGGCGTGCTTGCCCGAGACGGAGTTGTCGAGGAGCTGCAGCGTGCACCCAGGCTTGCGCCCGACCGTCAGGCCCGAACTCGGGATCCGAACCACCTCTCCACGCCGGTCCGTCGACTCGAAGCGCAGGGAGAAACGATCGTCCATGGGCACGGGGCGTGGGTGCGGCCGCGGAGGGGTCGGCGGAGCGGGCGCCGCGCGCAGGGCCGGGCGCGCGGGCGTGCACCGCGGCGGGACCGGTCCGGGCGCGCGGGCTACCCGACGGGCGCGGTCTTGTAACAAACCGCGCGCCGCCCCGCAGGCCGTCCGGCCAGCCTGGAACCTGACAGGCGGCCCGCCCGCCGCCAGAATCCCCCCGTGGCCCCCCGCCCGTCCGACGACCCCCGCGTGCGACGCTTCGCCCTCGCCGGGCCGCCAGAGGGCGGTCGGTTCCTGCTCGCCGCCGGGGAGGCTGAGCACGCGCGTCGCGTGCTGCGGCTGCGGGTCGGGGACCGGCTCCTGGGCCTGGACGGCGCCGGCGCAGCCTGGCCGCTCGTCGTCGTGAACGCCGACGCGCGCGGGTTCGAGGTGGCGAGCGCCGGCGAGCCCGAGCGCGAGCCCGCGCCGGGCGAGCACGGGGCAGCGCTGCCTTGGATCGAAGTCTGCGTGGCGCTGCCGCGCGGCGAGCGCGCCGAAGCACTCGTCGAGCGCCTCGTGCAGCTCGGCGTGGCAGCCATTCGCCCGCTCGCCGCGCAGCGCGCCAGCCCGGAGGCGCGCGCCGAGGGCACCCGCCGCGCGACGCGCCTGGTGCGCGCGGCGCGCGAGGCCTGCAAGCAGGCCGTCCGGCTGTGGGTCCCCGAGATCCACCCGCTCGAGGAGCCGATGCGCGCGTTGACCCGCGCCGCGAGCCTGGACCTGCGGCTCGATCCGCGCGACGGCGCAGCGGCGTTTCCCGCGCTCGCCGCGCTCGATCCTTGGGGCACGCGCGCGGCGCCGGTGCGGCTGTGGGTCGGGCCCGAGGGCGGCTTCACGGAGGAGGAGGTCGCAGCTCTCGACGCAGCAGGGGCGCGCGCCCTGCGCCTCGGACCGCACATCCTGCGCATCGAGACCGCGGCCGAGGCCGGGCTGGCGCTGGTGGCCGCCGCGGCCCACGCGCGCCGCCACGCTGAACTCGCGCGAGAGCAGGCGCGTCGATGAGCACGCGGGCGAGCCCTGAGTCCGAACGACGCCCAGTGGCCCCGGCGCGAGCGGGCCCGCAGCCAGTGAGTCAGTGCAGGGCGACACGCAGTTGGATTCACGCGGCGGCCTACTACGGGTGGGCGCTCTTGATCGGCTTGGTCACCTGCAAGCTGTTCCTCGGGCTGCACGCGCCGAACTGGCCAGACTTGGCGGATGCCACCTGGGGCGTCGTCGAGGGACACCCGCGGAGCACGGCCTTCCAAAGCCGGCTGCTCGGCCCGCACGCCGTGGCCGGGCTCTCCGCGCTGGGCTGGGCGCCCGAGTCGGCCCTGCGCCGCTTCCACGTGGCGGGGATCCTGGGGTTGTTCCTGCTCCTCGCCCGCCTGCTGCACCTGCGCGGCGTCGCCCCGGGCTCGGCGCTGCGCCACCTCGCGACCTTCGCCTTGGCCTTCCTGGGGCTCCAGTTCTACTGGTTCCACACCTGGGACACGCTCGACCTGCTCGTCTTCAGCGTGCTCGCGTACGGGATCTTCGCCCGCAAGCCCGTGCGCTTCTTCCTGGTGCTCTACCCGCTCGCGCTCCTGAACCGCGAGAGCGGGCTGTTCGTGGCCGTCTACATCGCGCTGGAGGGGCTGGAGTTCGACGCCGCGCGACGTCGCGTGCGCCTCGTCGCGCCTTGGCGCCTCTGGTCTGGGCTGGCGCTGTTGGCACTGGGGATCGCCTGGACGGCGGTCGCGCGCAGCACGCTGATCGTCGCGACCCCGGAGGTCTCGACCGGCGCGCCGGCCTTCGCGCTGGGCAACGAGCTGCACGTGTGGGCCAACCTCAGGAACCTGCTGTGGGCCAATTTCCGGGGCCTCCAGGCCGTGCACTCGGTCTTCGTGATCGGCGTGTTCGCGAGCTTCGCGCTGCGGGCCGGCCGGTTCACGGACGCCCAGCTCAAGGCCTTCCTGCTCGCGCTGGCACTCTTCGCGAACATCCTCGTCTTCGGCATCGTGGTCGAAACGCGGGTGTTCTTCGTCTTGCTCCCGCTGCTCTTGTTCCTGTGGGTCGACCTGGAGCCGGCGGATCGGACGCCCCGTGCCCCGGCACCGCCTGCGGCCTGACGGCGAGCGCAGGCGCCGCCCCCCCCCACTCACGCCGCCGGCCAGGCGATCCGCTCGCGCAGCGAGACCCAGCGGTCCGCGCCGATCACGACGTGATCGACGAGCGGAACGCCCAGGACCAGCCCGGCCTGCAGGAGGCGCCTCGTGACCTCGAGATCCTGCGCCGAGGGCTCGGGATCGCCCGAGGGATGGTTGTGGACGACCACGATCGCCGCGGCGGCTTCGCGCACGGCGGCGGCGAACACCTCGCGCGGGTGGACGAGCGAGGTCGACAGCGTCCCGGTGCTGACGTGGACGGTGCGCAGGAGTCGATGCCGCGCGTCGAGCAGGAAGGCGTGGAACTCCTCGCGGTCGAGCCCGCGCAGGAGTGGCGCCGCGACGGCGTGCACGAGCGCCGGCGCGTGCATCGGCGCGCGCACGGGCGGCAGCGCGCGCTCGACGCGCCGCCCCAGCTCGAAGGCCGCCGCGATCCGTTGCGATTCCTCGGCGCTGAGGCCCGCGCACTGGGCGAGCTCGGGCGCCGATCGCCGGGCGGTCTCTGCCAGGTCCCGGGCGGCGAGCGCTGCGAGCAGCCCGCGCGGGTCGGCGGACACCCGGCCCCTGGCGACCAGCGCGAGCAGCTCCGCGAGCGGCGCGCGCGCGACGTCCGGACCGTCCTGCGGATCGCCCGCGCCGCACGGCGCGGACTGCGCGCCGGAGCGCCCGGCGGCCTCAGTCCAGCAGGGTGACGGCGCGCTCCAGTGGCAAGCCCTCGTATCCACGCCTCGTGGACGCGCGGCCCGCGCCCCGGTCGCAGGCTGCGTCCCGATTCCGGCACGCGAGCGATCCGTCCCGAACGGATTCTCACGCTTCCTGGGAATCAGTACTCACTGTGACGCCGATCGATCCTCGTGCCTGAGGGGGCATCACGAACCGGTGACGAAAGGCGGCCGACGTGGAGATCCTGACTGTCTTGGGCGCGGTCCTGGCGGGAATCTGGACGACCGAGGTCGTGATCGTCCTCGGCCTGCTCCTCGCCGAACGCGCGCGCCGAGAAACCAGCACGCCCCGATCGTGACCGGTCGGCCGGCGCCGCGCGCGAGCGCGCTCCGGCCCCAGCGGGCCTCGCGGTCCTGACGCGAGGCCCGGAGGGAACGGCCGGCCGTGTTCTTGACACGGTCGGCCGACTTCCTGCCGGGCGAGACGCAGGGTCGCCCAGCACCCGGCGCATGCGCCGGGCAGGCCGCGTGCCGCGCGGCCTGCGTGCCTCGTGGGCTACTTCTTGCGCGAGCGCTTCGCGGCCGGCCCCGCGGCCGGCACCAGGATCTTCGCGCCGAGCTGCGCCGCCTGCGCAGCCGGCATGGGCGCGACCTGTCCGACGGGGCGCGCCGCGCTGACGCTGGCGAGCGCCGCGATCACGGCGTCGTCGGCCGGGCGCTTCTTGGACGCCACCTGGGCGGCGGCGCGCGCGAAGTCGGCCAGCGAAACGATGCCCACGAGACGTCCGCCGGCGTCGGTGACCGGCAGGCGGCGCACGGACTTGCGGTTCATCGTGTCGAGCGCGTCCGCGGCGGTCGCGTCGGGACCGATCGTGAAGACGTGCTTGGACATGATCGACGCCACGCTGATCTCGTGCAGGGCGCGGCCCTGCGTGTAGGCCGCCATGCACACGTCGCGGTCCGTCACGATCCCCGCCAGGGCGCCGGTCGCGTCGATCACGGGCACGGCACCGCAGTCGCGTTCCCACATGATCTGCGCCGCGCGGGTCAGGTGATCGGTCGTCGTGCACACCGCAGGGGTGTGCGTCATCAGGTCGCGGACGTGCATCGGAGTTCTCGGTCGGTGTAGGGCGTGCGGTGCGCGAGGCGGGTGCGGCCGACTGCGGACCGTCTCCCGGAGGCCGCGCGCGGCGGCTCGCACGACCTCGAAGTGTAGCGGATCGCGGGCTGCGATGCCTCGCTCCGGCGCGCGGACAACCGCGCTCGGGGCCGCCTTCAGCGCGCGAGCGACAGGCGGAAGTCGTCGTAGGCCGCAGCGAGCGGAATCCCGGTCGCGCGCTCGAACGCCGTGGCCGGACCGCCGTTGCCGCGGCAGCCCGTGACCATCGCGAACGGCGTCCGGTCGCCGTGCTCCCGCGCGACGAACTCGACGAACAGCAGCGCGGTCGCGTAGGCGCGCCCGATGGCTGCCTCGTCGCCCGCCGAGCCCAAGCTGCCCGCGAGCTGCTCGAGCGCCGGCAGGTCGGCGCCGAGCACGCGCCGTCGCGCGGCGTCGCGAGCGCGGCCCTGGGTCGCGGGGTCGGTGTCCTCGAGGACTTGCGCCAGACCCTCGTTGAGCCAGCCCGGCACGCTGCGGCCGCCAGCCTCGTGGACGAAGGCATGCACGAGCTCGTGGCGCAGCACGCGTCGCAGCTGCGCGCGCTCCTGGCCGAGGTCCTCGAGCGGCACGCGGATCGAGCCGTCGTAGAGCCCGCCCGCCCAGTGTCCGATGCCGGTCGCTCCGTGGAAGCCGGCGCGCTTGTAGAGCACCACCCGGATGCGCGCGCGTCCGCCGCGGACCGGATCGATCCCGAAGTGCTCCGTGAGGTCGAGGTAGGCGCCCTCGAGCACGTCGAGGATCTCGGCCGTGCGGAATGCCAGGTCGTCGCGCGAGCCGTCGTAGGACAGGTCGAAGTGCCCCGAGGACTCGGTCCAGTGGCCCTCCTCCGAGGCGCGCAGCGCGAGCATCTCCGCCAGACGCCTCGCGATGTCCTCGCGCTCGGGCGCGAGCTCGGACGCGCGCCGCAGGCGCGCGATCGCGCTCTGGGCTCCGGCCGTGCCCCCACGGTCCCACTCCTCCGACCCGAGCCGCGCCAGTGCCTCGGCCAGGTTGTGCTGGAACACGCGCTCGTGCGGCACGGCCGCGGCGCACTCCTCGAAGAGCCGCACGGCCTGCGCCAGCTCGCCGCGCTCGAGCGCGCGGATGCCGTCGCGGTTCTTCTGCGCCCAGAGCGGATCGACGCCTCGCGCGGAGGGCTCGGCGGCGCGCGGAGGCTCGGCGCGCTCGGCGCCGATCGCCGTGCGGCGCGACGGTCCCGCCGCGGGCTCGGGGCGGGCGGCGGCTGTCCAGCCAGGCTCCGGCCCCCGCTTGCGAGCCGGCTCGCGGAACAGCAAGGCGATGGACATCCCCAGCGCGATCGAGAGGCCCGCGACGGCCACGACTGCGGGCTTCACGATGCATCCTCCGCGAGGACTCCGCGGGCGACGAGCAGCGCGCGCGCCGGGCCGTAGGCCACCGGGTGGCCGGTCTCGTGCTCGATCCGGCGCACGGCTTCGCGCGCGCGCTGGCCGGCTTCAGGCCCGGCTCCGGCGAGCCGGCAGCACAAGGGGCGCGCGGGCCCCAGGCGGCAGCCCCCCCCGGGGCGACCGTGCCGGACGGCATAGTCGGCTTCGAGCGCGCTCATCCACAGTTCGTCGGCACGATCGCCCTCCAGGCAACAGTCGAGCCTCGCGACCGGCCCCCCGTCCGCGAGCTCGGACGGGCCGGACGACGGCTCGAGGCCGGCGTAGAGCTGCGCCAGTCGCTCGAAGGCCGGTGCGGCCAGCGCGGCGTCGACGTCGACCGCGATGCCGGGGCAGGTCGCGCGCGCCGCTTCGAAGGCGGCGCCGCCCGCGTGGACGCGTGGCCAGTGCGGAAACGTCCGGCAGTGCACGGGGCGCGCGTGGTACGCCCGGCAGGTCGAGCTGCCCTCGAGCAGCGCGCAACGGCCGTCGGCACGCTCGACGAGCGCCAGACGAGAGGCCCCGTCGCTGGGATCGGCGCAGCCGCGGACGTGGAGCGCGGTGAACGCCTCGAGCTCCATCCCGAGCGCCGTGGCCAGCGGCCCCAGCTCGGACTCCTCCAGCCACACGTGGCCGGTGCCGCCCGAGCAGCAATGCCCGCAGCGGGTGCACGCGAAGCGGAACGGAACGGCCGCCCCCAGTCCCGCCTCGCGCTCGCGAGCGGCGTGCACGGCCTCAGAACCTCCGGCGCCGCGGCGGCGCCTTGCGCGAGGGCGCGTCGGCCGGCTCGTCCAGGGCGTCGAGCTTGGCCAGCGTCTCGCGGGTCTCCTCGACCTCGCGGCGCAGCTCCTCCCAGCTCTGGAAGCGGTGGTCCGGGTCCTTCGACATCATGCGCTCGATCAAGTAGTGCAAGTGCGGCGACACGCCGCGCGACTTGATCTCGGGCGAGCTCAAGGAGGCCATGACGTGCTGCCGGAGCAGCTCGTGGTCGTCCGTCGCGTCGAAGGGCAGCCGCCCCACGCGCAGATGGAACAGCGTGACGCCCAGCGAATAGACGTCCCCGCGCAGGTCCGCCGCGGCTCCGCCGACCGCGCGCTGGGGGTCCAGGTAGGCGCTCGTGCCGGCCGCCACGCCCTCCGCCGCGCGCTCGCCCGCGCCGGCAGCGAAGCCCAAGTCGATCAACTTGAGCACGCCGTCGTGGGTCAGCATCAGGTTCCCGGGCTTCACGTCGCGGTGCACGACTCCCTTCTGCGACAGGTAGTCGAGCGCGTCCGCGACCTGACCCACGATCCCGAGCAGCTCGTCCTCGCGAAAGCGCTCGCCAGCGTCGAGGCGTTCGAGCAACGTCGAGCCCTGGACCAACTCCAGCGCCGCGAAATACACGAACGCGCCCGGCGCGAAACCCGGGAACTTGGCCAGCCCGCGGCCCTTCACGATGTGCGGGTGATCGAGCTCTGCGAGGCGGCGCGCTTCGTTGACGAACGACTTGAGCGTCGCGGGGTTGCGCGCTGCGCTGGGGAACAGCACCTTGAGCGCCAGGCGCGCGCCCGTCTTGCGCTCGACCGCAGCGAACACGTCCGACGTGCCGCCGGTCCCCAGGCGTTCGCCCACGTCGTAGCCCGGGATCTCGGGCCGCGCGCCGGCCGCGGTGCGCCGCGCCCGTTGGACGGCCTCCCGGGACCAACCGGCCGTGCGCACGAGCAGCTCGTCGAGGGGCGCCCCGGAGCGCAGCTCGGGGTCGAGCGCGCGTGCCATCTCGAGCGGGAGATGGCCGCGCTGCACCAGGGCGGCGAGCAGGCGTGCGTCGGCGGCAGGGTCCATCGGGTCCGGCGCATCCTATCGGCCTCGACCTGCGGGCGCGCCAGGCTCCGGCCGGGCGAAACCGACACGGCGGTCAAGTCCCGGGGGCGGCCTTCCGATGCTCTCGACGTCGCCCTGCGGCGCGCCCAGCCTCGTGCAGCGACGGCCCCCACCGTGATCCCGATCCAGAGCCGCGCCGTCTGGCGCTACTTCGAGCCCGCCGACACCTTCGTGCGCATCGTGGTGTGCGACGCGGGCGCGCTGGCCGTCGAGACGCACGAGCGGCTCAATCGCCTGGCCTACCGACGCCTGGTGGTGAATGCCTGCGTGCCCGACTACCGCTCGGAGCTCGGCGCGCGCCTGCACGACCTCTGCCCGGACGATCCGCTCCTCGCCGAGGATCTGCTCTACCAGCTCTGCATCGAGGTCAATCCCTCGCTCGACATCCACACGGTGCGCCTGCGCAGCGAGCACCGGCCCGCCCCCGGCGCCGCCGAGGCGCAAGCCGAGGCCCAGGCCGCTCCCGGCCTGCCGGCCGACTTCCACGACCGGCTGGCGCAGCGCGCCCGCGGCCTCGCGCAACGTCTCGCGCGCCGCGTGATCGGCCAGGACGAAGCCGTCGGCAAGGTCGTACGCGCGGTCGAGAAGACCGCCGCGGGCCTGGCCGCGCCGGGCCGGCCGCTGGGCTGCTTCCTGTTCGTGGGCCGCACCGGCACCGGCAAGACGGAGCTGGCGCGCGCCCTGGCGGCCGAGCTCTTCGCCGACGCGAAGACCAATCCCAAGGGGCTGGTGCGTGTCGACTGCTCCGAGTACGGCTTGGCGCACGAGGCTTCCAAGCTGATCGGCGCGCCGCCGGGTTACGTCGGCCACGAGGACGGCGGCTTCCTGACCGAGGCGCTCACCAAGCATCCCGAGACGATCGTCCTGTTCGACGAGGTCGAGAAGGCGCACCCGCGGCTCCACAACCTGCTGCTCCAGATCCTCGAGGACGGGCTGCTCACGGATGGCAAGGGGCGCACGGTGAGCTTCGAGCGCGCGCTCGTGGTGCTCACGAGCAACGCCGGCGCGCGCGAGATGATCCAGGCGCGCCGCCGCCTGGGCTTCGAGCGGCACGTGACCATGGCGCACGAGGCGCTGTCCGACATCGCCGGGGAGGCGCTCGAGCAGAGCTTCAGCCCGGAGTTCCTGGGGCGCATCGACGAGACCGTCGTGTTCCGCGAGCTGGATGCGAGGACGGCCGTCGCGATCGCGCAGCGCCAGCTCGGCGAGTTGGCCGCCCGCGCGCGCAAGCGCGGCCTCAAGGTGGCCTTCACGCCGGCCGTCGCGAAGTGGGTCGTCGAGCGCGGCTTCTCGGCCGACTACGGCGCGCGCGAGCTGCGCCGCGTGATCACGCGCGAGATCGAGGGCCCGCTCTCCAGGATCCTGCTCGAGGGCCCCCCGCGCCGCGGACTGGTGCGTGCGCGGATCCACGACGACGCGCCGAACTTCGAGCTCGAGCGCTGAGCGCCGCGCTTCAGCTCCCGACCCGGACCTGAGAGAGCGCCACGAAGCGCTGTGCACGCTCCGCGGCCTTCGTCCCGGCGAACTTCTCGGCCAGGCCCTCGGCGCGCTTCACGTTGGCGGGCTCGAAGGGCTTCTTCTTCGCGACCGCCTCGACGAACGTATCCCAGGCCTTGGCTGCCTCCTTCTCGCGGGCGCGCTCGGGCTCCGCGAGCCGGGCCGCCTCGGCGGCCACCTTGGACTCCAGCTCGGGGACGCCCTTGGTCTCCTTCGCGAGTTTGCCGACGAGCTCGCTGGCCTCGACCGGGAACCCCTGATCGACGAGCCACTTGGCCCGTGCGATGCGGCGTTCGACGCGCGCCACGAACTCCGCCCGCGCGAGCTGCGCGTCGTCGCTCCCGAGCTTGTCGCACTCGAGGAGCGCGGCGGCGACCTCTCCCTTGTGGAACGACTTCCAGGCGCCGCGCAGCGGCGTCGGCGTGCCTTCGGGCGCGTCTTTGGCCTTCTTGACCTCGGCCGCGATCGCTTCCTCGAGCTTCTTCCCGAATCCGCCCGGGTGGCCCTGCATGAGGATCGTGCCGTCGACGCCCACGAGCGCCGTCTCCGGCAGCCCGTTGCCGACCGTCGGGAAGGGGCGCTCCTCGGTCCACAGCGCGCGCCCGCCCATCCACTTCATCTTCCAGGCGAAGGCCTCGTACTGGTCGCGGCTGGCGCCCTGGCACTCGACGAAGATCACCTGCAGCGCGTCACCGTACTGTTCTTGCAGCTTGAGGGCGCTCGGCACGGAGCCCCCGATGCAGCCGGGTCAACGCGTGCCCCAGAAGTCGACGAGCACGGGCTTCCCGCGCAGGTCCTCCAGGCTCTTCACGCCCATCGCGTTCACGGGCGGCTGGCGGAACGTGTAGGACGGCGTGTCGCCGACGCCGGCCGCTGCGCGCGGCGCGAGGGCCAAGGTGGCGACGGTGAGGAGTGCCAGGGAACGGAGCATGGGGAGCCTTTCGATGCCTGCGTAGGCCGTCCAGGCACGCTACGCCCGCGCCCGCGAACGCGCAAGCCGCGGGCAGCTCGCGGCCGTCAGCGACGGCGGAGCGCGACGTCGAAGGGGACCGTGACGTCGCCGGCGCGCACGTCGATCTGGGCCTCTCCCGCGACCTCCAGGACCGGTCCCGCGACGGCGCGCCAGCGCCCCGGCGGGACGGCCAGGAACCGGAAGGAGCCGTCCGCGTCGATCGCGGTCGTGCGATGCACGCGACCGTCAGGCCACGCCAGGCCCAGTGTGGCGCCCCGCGGCCAGGCGTCGGGCGCGACCCCGAACGCGCGTCCGGCCACGACCGCGCCGGGAACGACGAGGTCGCGCTCGACGTCAGCGCTTCCGACCGCGTGCGTCCCAAGCTCCAGGGAGTCGGTGCGCTGCCCGGCGTTCGTCGTACTCAGCCGGACCCAGAACTCGACTGCGCCGGGCGCCAGGCGCAGATCGAAGGCCGCGTCCGGGCCGAGGTCGAGCTCGGAGTAGCCGCCCGAAGCGTCCTTCCAGGTCAGGCTCCCGCCCAGGGGCGGCGTGCTGCCGTCCACGAGCCGGAGGTGTCCGCGCCAGCGCGCGGACGAGGCCGGCTCGCCGAAGTCGACGCTGCGCGTTTCGCCTTCGGCCAGTGAACCGATCAGCCGCATGTTGCTCGTTTCCGAGGCCGGGCCGCGTCGGCCGGCGAGGTCCACGCTGACCCAGTACGCGCGCGGCTCGAGGCCGGCGACGTGGTAGTGCCCGCTGGCGTCGGTGAGGCCATGCACCTCGAGCCAGCCGGGGTCGTGATTGCATACGGCCCACACGGCGGCACCCTCGACCGGCACGCCACGAGCGTCCCAGACGCGGCCGGTGATCGCGGCCGAGCCCAGGACGAGCACGAGCCGGCGCCCGCGCCGCTGCGCGTCGACGCGGACGAAGGTCTGGAGAGCGATCCCCGCGCCGACGTCCACGCCCAGCGAGTACGCGTCCGTCGCCAGCGGCCCGACCCGAAAGCGGCCGTCCGCGCCGATCGGCGCGCGCTCGAGGTCCTCGAATCCGACCGCGCCCAGTGCGGTCTCGGGCGCGGGCGGGAGCGGCCGCCAGTACCCGCGCCAGAACCAGAGCGTCCCGCCGGCGATCGGACGGTCGCCGCGCAGCACGAGGCCTCCCAGGAAGCCGGGCTCGCTCTGGCGCTGCTGCACGGCGATCTCGTCCTCGCCGAGCGCGACCTCCGCGGCCGGCGCGGCGAACCCGGAGCCCTCGCCGGCGGGCACGCCGCGTCCAGCGTCGGGGAGTTCCGGGCGCGTGAGCTCGGCGGCATGCTCGTCGGCACCCCGCGCCCCGCTGGGCGCGAGCGCGTGCTCCCGCGGGCCGGTCGGGGCTGGCGCGCCGCCGTCGACGGGCCAGAACCAAACCGCGAGTGCCAGCACGCCCGCGACGGCCACGCCGATCTTCGCGGCAGAGCTCATGACGAATCCCTTCGTGATCGTGGCGCCAACCCCGGCGGCGGTCGCGTCGACCGCACCGCGATCCAAGGCGACCGGCACCAGTGCGGCGATCCAGGCGCGGCCGTCGCGGCGGTCCAGTCGCGCGCGCAGCCGTGCCAGCCCGCGTTCGATCCGCGTGCGCACGGTCGAGGCGTTCGCGCCGGTGCGTCGCGCGATCTCGCCCGGTGCGAGCCCGTCGAGGTCGTGCCGGAGCAACGTCGAGCGATACGGCTCCTCCAGCTCCATGACGAGCTCCACGCTGCGCCGCGCGGCCTCGGCGCGCGCCACGACGTCGTCCTGTGAGGCCTCGGGGCGCGCCGCGGCGCGCTCGCGCTCGGCGCGGGAGGACTCGCCACGCGCACGGCGCCGCGCGAGGTTCAGGAGCACACGCGCGAGCCAGGCCCGCCGCGCGCGGCCGCCACGCTCGTGCGCACCCGGCACGGCCGCTCGCGCGCTGGGGACGTGCGCGACGAGCAAGGCCTCCTGAGCGAGTCGTCGGCCGTCGACGCGTCGGCCGCGAGCCGCGCCGCCAGCGCGCGTCGTGCAGGAGGACCGCCGGGTCGCTCGCGTCGTGGCTCATCGGTGAGGGAATCCGCCCGCGGGGTCGATCGTCCCAGGAATCGCGCGAACATGCCCTTCAGGGCTGCGAGGCGCGCCGCCAGCGCTCGCCGGCCTCGATCTGCTTG
This sequence comes from Planctomycetota bacterium, assembly GCA_016795205.1. Taxonomy (GTDB): domain Bacteria; phylum Planctomycetota; class UBA1135; order UBA1135; genus JAEUHZ01. Next base: position 68,681 of record JAEUHZ010000024.1, read on the forward strand.
AGGCGGTCCTGGCGCGCGGCGTGGAAGGCCTCCAGGCGCTTCCAGGCCGCGACGCTGTCGGCGCCCACCCGCTCCAGCTCGCGCGCGGCGGCCTGCGCCGCGGCGACGTCGCCGAGGCGATCGAGGACGTCGAGAACCAGGATGCGCGTGGCCACGTCCGAGGGTCGCTCGGCCGCGAGACGCGCCAGCTCGCGACGTGCCGCCACGCGGTGGCCGACGTCGGCCCAGGCCAGCGCCAGCGCGCGCCGCGAGGCGAAGTCGCCCGGCTCGTACTCGAGTCGGGCCTCGAGGCGGCGGATCTCCTGGTCGGCGCGCGACAGCAGGCTGAAACGCTCGCGCGCCGCGCGTGCCTCGGCCTCGCGTCCCAGGTCCGCGAGCGCCGCGGCCAGCGCGAACCAGGCCCGAGGCGCCCACGGAGCGAGGTCGCGCGCGCGCTCCGCGGCCGACAGCGCCGCCTCGGGGCGTTCGAGCTCCAAGAGCACCTGCGACCTCCAGGTCCAGGCGTCGGCGTGCTGCGGCTCGCGCTCGAGCACGGCCTCCAGCCCGCGCAACGCAGCCTCGGCGTCGCCCAGGCGGTAATCCGCCAGGGCCAGCCCGCGACGCGCCTCGACATCCTCGGGCGCGGCGGCCAGCACGCGCTCGTAGTGTCGCTTCGCGAGCGCGTACTCCCCGAGCGAATAGAGCGCGTGCGCCAGACCGCGCGTGTCCGCCACGCGCGCTGGAACGACCTCGACGTAGCGCTCGAAGCAGACGCGCGCGTCCCCGTAGCGCTGGAGGCGGAAGTACACGACGCCCGCTTGGTGCAGCGCGGGCGGGAAGTCCGGCTCCGCGCGCAGCGCGGCGTGCAACGCGCCGAGGGCCGCGGGGAGATCGCCCGAGGCCAGCGCCGCGTGGGCCGCGACGAAATCGCGCGGTGCGTTCGCGGGACGTAGCGCGGCGGGGTCGAACTGCGCCCAGCGGCCGGCGGCGGCGCGCGGCAGGAGTCGCGGGTCCTGCGCCAAGGCCGCGCGGCGCGCGTCCTCGGCTGCGCTGCGCACGCCGGCCTGCGAGCCGGCCTGCGAGCCGGCGTCGGCGTGCGTCGCGGCCGTCGCCGGGCGCGCGAGCGCCGCGAGCAGCGCGAGCAGCGCGAGCCGCTGCGCCGGCCTCACCGGGGTTCCTCCTGCTGCACGACGAGCAGGCGCTCCACGGCGACGTCCGTGAGCACCTGCTCGCGCCCGTCGGGCCAGCGGATCCGGAGCTCGTCGAGCCGCGCCGTCGCTCCCAGGCCGAAGTGCGCCTCGGCCGGACACGCGGCCTGGAAGCCGCCGCTCGTGCGGATCTCCGCGCTCCAACGCCGCTCGCCGGCGCGCGCCACGAGCGTGGCGCCCAGCGCCTCGCGGTTCGCACCGCGCGCCACGAGGCGCACGCGCAACCAGCGCCGGTCGGCCGCGCGCGGCGTGTCGTTGCGGAACACGCGCACCGGGCCCTCGACACCGAGCGCCACGATGTCCAGGTCGCCGTCGCCGTCGAGGTCCGCAGCAGCGCTGGCCCGCAGGACCAGGGGGCCCGCGGCGGACAGCGGCTCGGGCCGGAAGCGCCCGGCACCGTCGTTGCGCAGGAGCTGCGCCTCCTGCGCGTAGCTCGTGTCGGTGCCCGGCCGATCGGCCTCGGGGTACACGTGGCCGTTCACCACGGCGGCGTCGACGTCGCCGTCGAGGTCGAAGTCCGCGAGCTGCGTGCCCCAGCCGAGCAACGGCAGGCTCGGGCCGCCGATCCCCGACTGCGAGCTGCGGTCGCGGAAGCCCGCGCCGCGCGACGAGTACAGCGCGTTCGTCTCGCCCGAGAAGTTCGTGACGAGCAGGTCGGGGCGCCCGTCGCCGGTCACGTCCGCCGCGGCGAGGCCCATGCTGGCCTGCTCGCGCCCGTTCGCGTCGTGGCTCGCGCCGCGTTGGAAGGCGACCTCGCGGAACGTGCCGTCGCCCTGATTCTCCCACAGGAAGTTCGGGGTCGAGTCGTTGGCAACGTACAGGTCCGTGTCGCCGTCGAGGTCGTAGTCCAGCGTGAGCGCGCCCAGTCCGAACCCGGGCGCGGCGGGCACGAGGCCGGCCTGCGCCGTGACCTCCTGGAAGCGGCCACCGCCGAGGCCGCGGTACAGGCGGTCGTGCTGCGCGACGAGGCCCTCGGGCCCGCACATCACGTCGTGGCCCTTCCAGCGGCAGTTCCCCACGCCGCGCTTCCCGATCTTCGAGGTCGAGAATTCGAGGTAGTTCACGACGAGGAGGTCGAGCACTCCGTCGCGGTCGTAGTCCAAGAAGGCGGCGCTCGTGCCCCACTCGAGCGCGCTCGCGAGTCCGGCCTCCGCCGTGACCTCGCGGAAGCCCTGCCCGCCCTCGTTGCGGATCACGCGCGTGCGGCCCCACTCCGTGATCACGAGGTCGAGGTCCCCGTCGCCCTCCAGGTCGGCGGCCGCGACGCCCATGCCGAAGCGCCCCGGCGCGATGCGCCAGGCCTCCCCGGCTGGCTCGAAGGTGCCGTCGCCGCGATTCAAGAACAGGCGCGGAGGGTTCCCGGGCTCCCCCTTCTCCGCACGCTCGACCGTCGAGCCATCGACGATCACGAGGTCGATGTCGCCGTCGCCGTCGAAATCGCCCAGCGCGAGCCCGCCGCCGTTGACCTCCAGGATCCAGTCCTTGGTCGTCGAGCCGCACAACGTGACGACGCCGGGGAGCGCCGCCGCGCCGATCTCCGTGAACAGCGGCTGCGGCGCGGGGGCTGGGGCCTGCAGGACGATCGCGAGGAGCTGGATCACGCCTTGAGACTACGCAGCGCGCGCCGGCTTGGCGCGATCAGGCTCCCCAAGCCACCTCCAGGCCGTTCGAGAGGTTGAACGTGTCCGCCGTGCAGAACGCGGCTGCGTTGCGGTACCAGACCTGATACGTGCGCGTGCCGGGGGCCCCGACCAGGCCGCGTGTCGCGACGCCGGGGTCGCCGGCCGCCGGATAGCCCGAGGCCCCCGCCACGTTCGACTTCGTCCCCAGCCGCACCACGGAGCCGCCCGCACAACGCAGACCGTCGCCGAACGCGCTGCCGAGCCCGCCGTTCGTGCGAACCGTGCCCTGGAAGTAGAGCGCCGAGCTGTTCGGCATGCCCGAGCCCGACAGGACCAGCGTGTCGGCGGACAGGCTGGCAGCGCCGGTCGCGGCCAGCCGCGCACCGTTCGCGTTCACCGAGCTCGCACAGCCGCGACCGGCGGCGCCACTGTTGCCGCAGGGGCAAGCCGCGGCGCTGCCGTCGCCAGCGCAGTAGGCGCTGCCGGTGGAGGTGGGCGTCAGGTCGAACCAGCCCGTGACGGCGCGCAGGTTGCCAGGCCAGTCGCGCGCGCGCAGCTCGTAGGCGACGCGCACTCCCGCACCGGCGAGCGTGTCGGACAGCGTGTAGCGCTGGATCTGCGGGCCGGCCTTGCGCCAGGCGCCGGCGGTCGTCGCGCCGCTGACGGTGACCGTCGTCGAGGTCGCGTTCGTCTGGTTCTGGAAGGTGTACGCGCCGGGCTCGACGAGCACGACCTCGAAGGTCCCGCCGTCGGGCAGCGTGCTCGCGAAGGCGTAGGGGGCGGTCTGGCAGGCGAGGCTCACGCCCGTTCCGGACGCGTTCGTGAACGTGAGCCGGGCACCGGCCCCCACGGCCAGGGAGGCGGAGGAGAATGCTCCCCCGGGCTGCACGGCGAGGGCGGCCTCGAGCGTCGCAGCGAGCACGACGTAGGAGGCCGAGCCGCTCACGTAGTCGACGCCGTCGTCGAGCACCTGGTCGCGGACCTTGGCCCGCACCACCCAGGGGCCGGTCGCCGGCGGGTTGGTCGGCGCCTGCGTCGCCGTGAAGACCGGCGGGAGCGTGTCGGCCGGGCCCGTGTTCTTGAGGAACTTGTTGACGAACGAGCCCGACTCGCCCTGGACGGTGACGAGGTCGTAGCGGCCGTCGTTGTCGAGGTCGGCCAGCGTCAGATCGAGCGTCGAGTCGGCCGTGTTCTGGACCTGCGCGCTCTGATCCGTGAACGACAGCCCGCCGTTGTTCCGGTACAGCTTCTCGCTGCCGTTGCGCAGCGAGCCGACGAACACGTCGTAGTCGCCGTCGAGGTCGTAGTCGAACAGCGCGATCTCGTTGTCGTCGTCCGCGCCGAACGTCGGCTGGCTGGCGAAGGAGAGCGCGCCATTCTGGGCCAGGTTGTTGCGCACCACGCCCTCGGCGAAGCCGGAGAGCGACGTGAAGAACAGGTCCAGGTCGAGGTCGCCGTCGAGGTCGCCGACCTCGGCCTCGTAGACCGAGCCGTTGCCCGCGGCGAGCAGGGCCGAGGCGTCCGTGAAGTTCGCGGCCCCGTCATTGCGCAGCAGGACCTGCCCGGCAGTGCCGCCGCCCTTGTTGATCAGCAGGACGTCGAAATCCCAGTCGCCGTCGACGTCGGCGAGCTGCACGTCCATCTGCAGGGAGCGACTCGGCGCGTTCAGCAGCGTCGGCTGCTCGGTGAAGAAGCCCGCGCCGTCGTTCAGGTACAGCCGCGCGGGCGCGGCGGTGGCGGAGTTGTAGCGGTCGTCGAGCACGAGGTCGAGGTCGCCGTCGTCGTCGAGATCGGCGAACATCCCCGCGCCACTCGACATGCTCGTCGTCAGCCCGCGCGCCGGGCCCACGAAGTCGAAGACGCCGGGCTGCGCCGCTCCGCGGTTCACGTAGAGGTTGGGTGGCGAGGTGAAGAAGGCGTTGACGAACAGCGCGTCGTCCCAACCGTTGCCGTCGATGTCGCCGGTCGTGACCCCCTTGGCGTGCGAGGTGTGGACGCCCAGGCGTGCCACGCTCTCGTCGACCAGCCCGAACGGGACGCCTTGGATGGTCTGGTTGATCCACAGCAGGTTCTGGCGCGCGACGCCCGCCGCGTTGAAGTTCCCGCCGTCGGCCACGAACAGGTCGAGGTCGCCGTCGCGATCGACGTCACACGCCTCCAGGCCCTCGCTCCACAGGGCGGTGCCCGGGAAGTTCGTGGCCTGCTGGAACTGCTGCGCGGTGACCGGCGCAGCGCACAGGAAAGGAGCGGCAAGGACGGCCAGGAGGCCGGTCGGGGAGGCCGGGGTGCGCATCGCGGATCTCCCCTCGCGGGCGAAGGGCGCTCGCCCGCACCCCCCATGGGCCGCAGCGCGTCACGCCCGGTTCGGTCGCCGACGGCCGGGGAGGAAGGTTGTCGAGAGAGCGTACCGCGTCGGCGCGGCAACGGGGACCCGAGCTGCGCGGTGCGGAAGTTCTTGCCGGGATCGAACTCCGGCGCGCTGCGGGTAGCCTCGCGGCGTGCACCCCGACCCGCTCGAGCTGCGCGCACGCCTGGCGCAAGCCCGCCTGCTGCTGCTCTTCACGCCGGAGCTGGCCGGCGGCCGCGAGCCGCTCGAGGTCCTGGAGGCCGCGGCGCCCTGGATCGACGTCGTCCAGATCCGGCCCAAGCCGCCCGGCGGCGCCAGCCGCGCACCGTGCGAGGCGCGCGCCACGCGCGACTGGGCGCTGCGCACCCTGGAGCTCGACGCCGTGCGGCGGCACGCGCTGCTCGTCACGGTGGACGATCGTGTGGACGTGGCGCGCTGGCTCTGGGCGCAGGGCCTCGCAGGTGTTCACCTGGGCACCGAGGACGCGCCCCCGGGCGCGGCGCGTGCCTGCTTGGGGCCTGGGCCGCTCGTGGGTCTCTCGACGCACGACCTCGCGGCGGTGGCGGCCGCCAGCGACCTGCCGATCGACTACCTGGGCTTCGGCCCGGTCCACGCGACCGGGACGAAGGGCTATGCCCGCGGCCTGGGCGCCGAGGCCGCCTGGATCGCCGCGGAAGCCGCCACGCGGCCGGTCTTCCCGATCGGCGGCGTGGACGCCGTGAACGCGGCCGAGCTCGCGCGCGTCGGCCGCGCGGCCGTCGGCGCGGCGATCCTCGGCGCGCCCGACCCGGCCGCGGCGGCGCGCGCGATCCGGGCCGCGCTCGCAGCGTCCAGGCCCTGACAGCTCACGGCAGGAGCAGGAGCGCGTCGCCGTAGCTGAAGAAGCGGTAGCCGCGCGCCAGCGCCTCGGCATACAGGCGCAGGATCCGCTCGCGCCCGGCGAAGGCGCTGACCAGCATGAGCAGCGTGCTGCGCGGCAGATGGAAGTTCGTGAGCAGCGCGTCGACGACCTGGATCGGTGTGCCCGGGCGGACGAAGAGACGCGTCGCGCCGCGGCCGGCGTGCACGAGGCGCGCGGGTGCGGCGCAGGACTCGAGCACCCGGAACGCCGTCGTGCCGACGGCCACGACGCGCGCTCCGCGCGCGCGCGCGGCGGCGACCTGTGCGGCGGCTTCGGCGTCGAGCTCGTACTCCTCGGCGTGCATGGCGTGGCACTCGAGGTCCTCGACCTCGACCGGCTGGAACGTGCCGAGGCCGACGTGCAACGTCACCGCCGCGCGCGCGACCCCCGCTGAGGCGAGGCGCTCGAGGAGCTCGGGGGTGAAGTGCAGGCCGGCGGTCGGCGCGGCGATGGCGCCCGGGACGCGCGCGTAGACCGTCTGGTAGCGCTCGCGGTCGGTGGCGTGCTCGGGCGTGGCGCCGCGCGCCCTGCGCAAGTAGGGCGGGAGCGGCATGCGCCCGTGGCGTTCGAGGAGGTCGTCGACGCCGCCCGTCCGCCCCGCTCCCGGCTCGAGCCGCACGATCCACTCCGCCCCCAGCTCGCCGTCCGTGCGCGGCGGTCGTTCGATCGCGGTGCCGCGCAGCACACCCTCCTCGAGCTCGAACTGCGCGCCCGGCACGAGCCGCGCGGCGGGCTTGACCAGCGCGCGCCACAGCCCGTCCGCCCGTGGCTCGACGAGCAGGATCTCGAGCGCGCCGCCGGTCGCGCGCCGCCCGAGCAGACGGGCCGGCCGCACGCGGGTGTCGTTCACGACGAGCAGGTCTCCGGCCGCGAGCACCTCGGGCAGATCGCGCACGTGCAGGTGGCGCGTGCGATCGGCGGCGATCTCGTGGACCAGCAGGCGCGCCGCGTCGCGCGGCTCGGCCGGGTGCGCGGCGATCGCTGTCGGCGGGAGCTCGTAGTCGAAGTCGGAGGTCTTCACGTGGCAGCACCCGGGGCAGGCCGGCGCGCGGATCGGGCATCGACGCACAGCAAGACGGCGCAGGGCACGGCGAGGACCGGCCACAGCCAGGCGGGCTCGGTCCAGGCGCCGCCACGCTGCCATGCGGCGGCCGGCGCGAAGGCCAGCGGAGCAGCGCACGCCAGCCAGGCGAACGCGTGCGACCTGCGCAGCGCGAGCCACGGCACGGCCCACAGCGCGTACCAGGGGTGGAAGACGGGCGAGATCACGATCCAAGCTCCCAAGACGTCGAGCGCCGCGCGCGCCGGATCGCGCTCGCGCCGCCAGGTCCACAGCGCCCACAGCGACCAGGCACAGGCCAACGCGAGGCGCGCCAGTCGCCGCGGGTCGGTCGCCGAGAGGTCGTAGGGGAAGCGCAGCGCGAGCGCGCCCTCGACGAAGCGGTGCACGAGGCTGGCGGCTTCCCAGCGCAGCGCGTACTCGGAGAGCCCCCCCAGGACTCCGCGTTCGGCGCCCACGACACCGAGGCTCGGCGCAACCCAGGGCGCGTAGGCCGCGCCGACCGCCGCCAGCGCGACGCCGGCGCGCAACAGCCCGTGCGGTCCGCGCGCGAACCAGGGCAGCAGCACGATCGGCAGCAGCTTCGCCAGCACGGCCAGGCCGAAGAGCAGCCCCGCCCCGGCGTGTCCGCTCGGACCGCGCGCGCGTTCGGAGAGCGCCAGTGCGCCGAGCAGGGGCGCGAGCGCCAGGGCCTCGAGATGGCCGCCGCCCGCGATCTCGAAGGCGGCGAGCGGCGACCAGGCCCAGGCGACGGCCAGCCCCTCGGGGAGCGCACGCGCGCGCAGCAGCAGGACGAGCGGCAGCAGGAGCGCCAGGTCGCAGAGCGTGAACAGCGCGCGCACGATCCACGCTGCACGCCCGGGCTCGTCGCCGGGCTCCAGCCAGGCGGCCAGTGCGCCAACCGCGAGCACGAGCGGCGGGTAAGCCGCCGGGACGTCGGGGTGGTTCACCGCAGCGTGCTGCGCCGGACGCGCCGCCCGCAGGTCGAGGAGTTCTGGCGCGTCCGGCGCGAACGCGTACGGCGAGCGGCCCTCGAGCAGCACGCGCCCCTCCCACGGGATGCGGTGGACGTCATCCGAGGTCCCGGCGTCCGAGACCAGGGCCACGACCCGCAGGAGCACGGCGACGGCCACGACGAGCCGCAACGGCACGGCACCACGCCGCGCGACGCCGAGCGCCAGGAGCCAGCCCGCACCGGCGCACAGGTAGGCTGCGAGGAACAGCGCGGGGCGCTCCGCGAGCGGTCCGGAGGCCGCGCAGGCGACGGCGCCGGCGAGGAGCAACGCGAGCGGCCCGCGCGTGCCCGGCGGGACAGGGCTCACGCGCACCTGGCGCCGGCCGCACCAGCGACCGCCGAGACTCGAGACACAAACTTCACGTGGACAGCACTGCTACTTCGGGCGCGAGCGTCGTAGAGGATGCCAGAGACCGAGAGGTTTCCCGACAGCGTCCGCGCCCGGGGGGGCCACGGAACGGGTCGGACCTTCCGACAGGGAAGGTGAATCACGGCCGGTCGGCACTCGCCGACCGGCCCACTTTTTTTTGGCCCCACTCCCGTGCGGGAGCTGCGTCCTGGGGTCGCCAGGAGGCGGGCCGCGCAGCGCGCGTGCGCACCGCGCCGGACTCGGATCCGCGGGCATGGAGGCGGCTCGCACGCGCGCGCGGGGACGGTGCGCTGGCGCGCGGCGGTGGCGCTCGAAGGGCCCCATTCCCCCGCCCGAGGTCCGTTCCCCGTCCGAGCCGGGCACCCGAGAGCTTCGGATCGCACCTCGGTCCCGGGCTACGCGGGCGATGGGGGTCGCGAGGGCGAATCCTGCAGCGTCGACGAACGCAGTGCGGCTGTCGCGGTCGGGAGGCGTGCGCCCGGCTCGCCGGCGAGTTCCCAGACCTGCGGCTCGCCGGCGCGCTCGTCGAGGCCGGCCGCGCCGAGGCGCGCGACGAGCGTGTCCGGGTCCCACCCCAGGTAGAGCGCCGCGCGGGTCTTGTTCGAGCGCCCGCCCTGGGTCCGCGTGGTCCACAGCGCCGCGGCGAGGTCGCGCGGATTCACGCGGCGCGTCGGTAGGCGGCGCACGAGCTCCAACCCCGCGCGGCACGCGACCGCCGTCACCTGCGGGGCAGCCAGGAGCTCGCCCGGGTGGGCGAGGACGAGCTCGAAGATCAGGTTCTCGAGCTCGCGCACGTTTCCCAGCCAGGGCTGCCGCCACAGGAGGGCCAGAGCATCGTCCGCGAAGCGCGGCGGGGCGACCTGCTCCTCGGCGGCGAAGCGCCGCGCGAGTGCCTCGGCCAGGCCCGGGATCTCGGCCCGCCGCTCGGCGAGGCCTGGCACCACGATTCGCAGGCGCCCCAGCCGCAGCGCGAGGTCGGGGCGCAGGCCGCTGGGCAGCGCCGCGCCCAGGGACGTGACGGCCCGCGTGCGCGCCGTCGCCAGGATGCGAGGCGTGCGCGCGAAGGCGGGATCCGCGCCACCCTCGAGCTCGGAGAGCAGCAGCTCCTGCACGCCCGGCTCGAACGCGTCGACGTCCTCCAGGAGCAACGTGCCGCCCGTGGCGCGCGCCAGGACACGCGGCCACTCGGCGCGGGCGGTCGCCGGACCGACCACGACGAGCGGTCCGCCGGGAGCGCCGGACTCGAAGTGCAGCCAGCGCGCGAGCACGAGCTTGCCAGCACCGGCGGGCCCCGCGAGCAGCGCCGCGCCGCGCGAGCGCGCGGCCCGCACGAGCCGCGCGACGAAGTCGCGGAAGCCGGGGCGTGCGAGCTCGAACCAGGGCTCGAACCCGAAGCGCTCGCGGTGCCAGGCGGCGAAGCGCGCGTGGAGGAGCTCGATCGCGGCGGCGTCGGCGCTCGCCGACCAGGCCTCCAGGTCGAGGCCCTGGAAGTCGCGACGGCGGCTGGACTCGATCGAGAGCAGCCCGATCGGCAGGCCCTCGAAGCCGAGCGGCAGCACGACGCCCGAGGCCGCGCCCGCGTGCACCGCGACGTGCGGGTCAGGTTCGTCGAAGTGAATGGGCGCACGACTGGCGAGCGCCCGCGCCAGCCCGCGGGCACGCCCGGCCGGCGGGTCGTCGAAACCACGGCCTTCGCCGCCGCGCGCGACCAGGAGCGGTGTGCCGTCCTCGACCGCGTAGCCGCACCAACGGCGCTGCGCCGTCTTGAGCCCGAGCGCGGCGACGAGGCCGGCGAACACGGCGTCGTGAACCGGTGGCGTGCGCGGAGCGGGCGGTGCTTCGTCCACCGGGCGCGACCGCGCGGCGAGGACGGCGGCGCGCCAGTGCGACGCGCAGCGCGCGAGCCGCGGCCGGGAAGGCACGAGCTGGTGCTCGAACTCCAGGTGGACCCAGCCAACTGCGTCGCCCTCGTCGTCGAGGATCGGCACCAGCGCCACCGCGCGCGTCGCCCGGCCGCCCAGCACGCCGCGCAGCGCGCCGTCGCGCGGCGCGCGCTCCACGAGCGCCGAGGCGCGCGCGATGAGCGTCTGCTCGCGCTCGCCGGCCGCGGCGTGGGCCCCCTCGCGCTCCGCGAGCCACGTGCCGCACCCGCCGACCAGGGCCGGCGCGGCGTCGACGTGCACGGCCTGCGCGCTGCGGCCCGGGGCGAGCGCCAGGACGGCGAGCACCGACGCGCCGCAGTCGCCGCGCTCGCGGATCGCTGCGACGCCCGATGGCGGCGGAGCGGTCGCAGAGCGGCCGGCGAGCGCGAACGCCCACTCCGGACGCGCCTCGCGCAACTCGCACAGCGCCCCGGGCAGGACGCCGCCCCAGGGCGGCAGGCCCTGGAGCACGGCGCGCGCACCGGACTCGTCCTCGAGCAGGATGCGGGTCCAGGCGAAGAGCTGGCGCAGCCAAGGGTCGACGGAGACCTGGAGCGCGTGCTCGCCCAACCAGGCGCGCGCCTCGCGCACGGCGCCGCGCTCGAGTCGGCACGCCGCAACGCCGCCGATCGCGGCGCGCAGCACGGACGGGGCGGGCCGTGGGCGCGCGGTGGCCAGGACCTCGCGATGCAGCGCTTCGCCGGCGCGCGGGCCCTCGCAGGCCTGCGCCCAGCGGGCCCGCCACAAGCGCGCGGCGCCCGGATCGGCGTGCTCCGCGAGCGCCGCCAGCACGCGCGCGCCAGCCTCCGCCGCGGGTTCGCCCGGCCAGGGCAGGTCGGGAAGCGTGGTGTGCTCGCCTCGGGCGGCCTCGACCTCCCGCCAGGCCGCCGCCGCGGACAGCGCCGCCTCGCCGGGCCACCCGCAGGAGTCGACGTCGCGCACGGCGATGAGGTGGTGGCGCAGCAGGTCTTCGAGCGCGCGCACCAGCGCCAGGCGGGACGCGGACTCGAGCGCGCCCCGTGCGCGCTCGAGGTCGAGCCCCACGGCCGGCGCGCGCGAGCGTCGCGCGTCGTCGACGAGCAGGCGTAGGAACTGGGTGAGGCCGCGTGCGCGGCGCAGCGCGGCCTCGTCCGCGCCGGGCAGCAGGAGCTCGAGGGGATCGTCGGGCCGGATCACGGTGACTCCTGCAGCCGGCGCGGGTTCGGAAAGCCGGAGAGTCGCCCGGCCTCCGCGGCCAGCGCGCGCGTACCGGGCCAGAGGTGGACCGGTGCGGCGAGGCAGGTGCGCAGCGCGGCGGACAGCAGGTAGCCGTCGCAGGCCACGAGCAGCGCGCACTCCGTGGCCCGCGCGCGCCACGCGCGCAGCGCGGCCCGCCGCGCGCGACGCACCTCCGGGCCGTCCGGCGGGATCCGCAGCATCGCGGCTTCGGCCACGAGCTGCGCCTGCTCGCGGCGGTACAGCCCCCACAGCTCGATCTCGGCCTCCTCGAGGAACACGCGCCGCGGGCGCCGCGCGGCGCAGGCGCGCAGCACGCGCAGCAGGCACGCGACTTGGCCACGGTCCATGGAGCGGAGCAGACCGGACGCGGGTCGCCCAGCGACGGGGAGGGCGGGCTTCATCGGGATTCCTCGCGGGGTTCGGGGCGTGCGCGCGACACGGCGCCGGACGCCGGCGCGGGCGGGAGCGCGGGGTGGCTGGCGTGGAGCAAGGCTCCGAGCGCGCGCCGGGCGCGCCGCCCGACCTCACTCGGTGTGGCCTGCGTGGCGCGCGCGTGCGCCTCGAGGCCGACGCCCAGGACGAGCAGCGCGAAGAACGCCGCGCGGTCCGGGTGCGGCAGGTGGTGGAACGCGGCGCAGCCGCGGCGCAGGGCCTCCGGGTCGAGGCCCAGAGGCCGCGCGAACTCCACGAAGGCCGAGCGCGGCTCCGCCTGCGGCGCCTCGGCCTCCTCGCGCAGGATCTCGGCCGCGGCGCCGGCCACTTCTGCGCCGAGCCAGCCGTCGAGGTGCGAGGTGCCCCGCCGCAGCGCGTGGCGCGCGATCCGCGCCAGCGCGCGCAGGTGGACGCGATCGGCGTCGAGAAACAGGCACTCGCTCCGCAGGTGCCCGCCCACGAGTTCGCGGATCCCGAGCGGGTCGCCGGGCACGATGCGCGCGAGGACCTCGCGCGGGCTGCCCGAGAGGAGTTCCGCCCGGCGATCCACCGTCTCGAGAGCCCGGGGCGGATCCTCGCGGGGCGCATGGCCTGCGGGATCACGCGCCAGCGCTGCCTGGAGTGCCTCCGCGCCTTCGAATTCGTGCGCTGCACGCTGGGGCGCGGGCGGAGGCGCGCCGGGGATCGGCGCGCGCGGTTCCGGCGCACAGCCGGGGGAGCGTGCGGAGCTGGCCGTCCGGCGCGAGGCGCGGGTCCGGGGGGGCATCGGTCTCTCCTCGCGTCGCGCCGGGACAGAGGCGCGAGCGCGGGGCCGAGTCTAGAGGCGGGTCCGATCCCGGGTGCCGCGCCCAGCACGCGAGCCCCAGCGGCGGCGGGAGCGATCGGCGGCAACGATCTTCCCGACAAGGCTTTCGAGCTCTCGCGGACACCCGGGCTCCGGCCCACGGCGGGCGCCCTGCGCGGGGCGCTTTCCCCACTTCGACGACCGGCCACGCCAGGGCGCTGGGCGTGGATCCCGCGCTCGCCACCGCTAGGATCCCGCGTTGGTCCGGGCGCCGGGCCGTGTCCGAAGTCCCCCCGAGACCGCGCGTGCAGCACCTGCTCCAGGACAAGAAAGGCGTCGTCTTCGGCGTCGCGAACAAGCGCTCGATCGCCTGGGCCTGTGCCCAGTCTCTCGCGCGCGCGGGCATGCAGCTCGCCTTCACCTACGCCGGCGAGCGGCTCGAGAAGGGCGTCCGCGACCTGGCATCCGAGCTGCCGGGCTCGCTGTGCCTGCCCTGCGACGTGACGCAGCCGGATTCGATGGACAAGGTGTTCGAGGATCTGAAGTACGAGTGGGGCACCCTCGACTTCATGCTCCACGGCGTGGCCTTCGCCAAGCGCGAGGAGCTCCAGGGCGACTTCTTCAACACCTCGCGCGAAGGCTATGCGCTGGCGCACGAGGTGTCGGCCTACTCGCTCACGGCGCTGACACGGCGCGCGCTGCCGCTGATGGAGGGACGCGCGGGCTCGATCGTGACGCTCAGCTACATCGGAAGCGAGCGCGTGGTGCCGAACTACAACGTCATGGGCATCGCCAAGGCGGCGCTCGAGGCCTCGGTGCGTTACCTGGCGCACGATCTCGGGCCGCGCGGCATCCGCTGCAACGCGATCAGCGCCGGCCCGATCCGCACGCTCTCCGCCAGCGGCGTCCAGGGCTTCACCGAGATCCTGGACCACATCGCCAGCCACTCGCCGCTGCGCCGCAACATCACGGCCGAGGAGGTCGGCGACACCTGCCTGTTCCTGGCCAGCGACCTCTCGCGCGGCATGACCGGCAGCGTGCTCTACGTCGACGCCGGCTACCACGTCATGGGCGTGTGAATGGCGCGGGCACCGCGCCAGGAGTGCTTCGCGGTCTGCGCGCCGGGCCTCGAGCCCTGGCTGCACGCCGAGGTCAAGGCGCTCAAGCTCGCCAACGTCGAGCGCCAGGTCGCCGGCGTGCGCTTCGACGCGAGCTGGGAGGAGATCTGGCGCGCGAACCTGGAGCTGCGCACGGCGATTCGCGTGCTGCTGCGCGTCACGCGCTTCACGGCGCGTAGCGAGGCCGAGCTCGCGGCCGGCGTCGAGGCCGTCGACTGGTCGCGCTACCTGCATCCCGACGGGACCCTGCGTGTCGACGCGCGCTCCAAGGAGTCGGCGCTCGACCACACGCTCTACATCGAGCAGCGCACCAAGGACGCCGTGTGCGACTCCCTGCGCGCGCGCTTCGCCCTGCGGCCGACCGTGAGCCTCGATGATCCCGATCTCGGGATCGACGTGCATCTGTACAAGGACCGCTGCACCGTGTCGGTCGACACGTCGGGCGATTCCCTGCACAAGCGCGGCTGGCGTCGCTACCAGGGCCGCGCGCCACTGGCCGAGACCTTCGGCGCCGCCTGCGCGCTGGCCTCCGGCTGGGACCGCCGCTCGCCGTTCGTCGACCCGTTCTGCGGCTCGGGTACGATCCTGATCGAGGCCGCGCGGCTCGCGGGCGACCTGGCGCCGGGCCTCTTCCGCGGACGCTTCGGCTTCGAGCGCTGGCCGGGCCACGACGCGCCGGGCTGGAGAGCGGTGCAGGATTCCGTGCGCGCGCGCGGCGCCGTGCCGAAGAAGCTGGTGCTCAAGGGCAGCGACGCCAACCCGGAAGCCATCGCCGGCGCGCGCGAGAACGCGCAGGCTGCGGGCGTGGCGTCGAACATCGTGTTCGAGGTCGAGAAGGCCGAGGCCGTGGCCTGGAAGCCGGGCTGGAACGCCTGGGTCGTCACGAACCCGCCTTGGGGCGAGCGCGTGGGCGACGAGCGCGGCGCGGACACGACGCTCAAGTCACTGGGCGACCGCCTGCGCGTCCTGGCGCAGGGCTACCACTTCGGCTTCCTGCTCGGGAAGCCGGGCCTCGACCGCGCGCTCGGGCTCACGATCGCCCGGCGCGAGAGCTGGTTGAACGGCGGCGTGGACTGCGAGTTCGTGACGGGGACGATCTAGCTCGCCCGCCGCACGGCCTGCGGCCCAGACGCTCGGCGAGGTGCCGCGGGGGGCGATCCAGACCTGTCTCCCGGCGCGCGCGCGGTCCGCCCGGCCCCGGCGCTACTCCGCCGCGCCCCACACGCGCGCCGAGCCGTCGTCGGCGTCGAACTCGACGTGGACCACGTTCGGGCGACAGCACACGGGGCAGTCCTCGACGTAGCACTGCTCGAGCCCGGCACTGGGATCGAGCGGGACGACGATCTCCTCGCCGCAGGCGTCGCAGACGTAGGTGCCCTCGGTGGGGACGCTACGGTCCGGGCGCAGGCGGCGGCGCGGGATCGGTGCGGGCTCGTCCCCCATCGCTTGGGCTCAGTGGTGGTGACCGTGCGCGCCGTGGGCGTGGCCGTGCGCGAGCTCTTCCTTGGTTGCCGGACGCACGGTCGCGACCTGGACGTCGAAGTGCAGAGTCCGGCCGGCCAGCGGGTGGTTCTGGTCGATCACGACGTGATCGGCCTCGACGGCCGCGATCCACACGACGTGCTCCTCGCCGTTGGGGCCCTCGCCGGCGAACTGCATGCCCGGCTCGATCTCCATGTCGTCGGGGAACGAGCTGCGCGGGACCTTGCCGCGCCCGCGCGGATCGTGCTCGCCGTAGCCATCCTTGGGCGCGACGGAGACCTTCAAGGAGTCGCCGATCGACTTGCCCGCGAGCTCCTTCTCGAGCCCGGGCACGATGTTGCCGTGGCCGTGCAGGTACTCGAGCGGCTCGCCACCCGTGGAGCTGTCGATCACGGAGCCGCTGTCGTCGGTCAGGGTGTAGTGGATCGACACGACCATGCCGTCGGCGATCGGGGCGGGGTTCGGGAGAGCCATCGGGGTTCCTAGGGGTTTCAAGCGGGATTCGGGCCCTCCCGCAGCGTCGCGAGGAGGTCTCGCGAGCCGTGGGTGCGCACGAGGGAGATGAGCAGCAGGGTGGCGAGGAGCGCCGCCGATCCCCACGCGAGCCACGGCGCGCCGTGCTCGTGGGCGGGAGCCAGCGAGGCGCTCGGGGCGATCGCCAGCGCGCCGTAGAGCGCGTCGACCGCGATCCCGAGCAGCACGGCGCAGACGGCCAGCGCCGCCACCTGGACCGCGACGATGCGGGGGCCGATCGCACGCGACAGCACGACCAGCGAGGCGATGTTCGTCGCGGGCCCCACGAGCAGGTAGACGAAGGCGGCGCCGGGGGAGAGGCCCTTCAGGATCAGCGCCGCCGCGATCGGCGTCGAGGCCGCCGCGCAGACGTAGATCGGGACGCCGACCGCCAGCATGAGCAGGTAGCCGCCGATCCCGTGTACGGCCGGGTTTTCCAGCGCGGATGCGGGCAGCGCCGCGACGATCGCGCCGGAGAGCAGCAGTCCGAGCACGAGCGAAGGCGCCAGGTCGTCGAGCATGTCGACGAACCCGAAGCGCAGTGCGCGCCGCAAGAAGGGCTGCTCGGGCCGGGTCGCTGTCGGGCCCGTGTGAGCATGGCCGGCGTGCTCTTCGTCGGCGTGGACCGCAGCGGCGTCGACCGCGCCGCCCGCGGGGGTGGCGGTCTCTGGAGCGCGGCCCGCGGGCGACGACCCCTCGTGAGCGCAGCACGAGGCCGAGGCCCTGGCAGCCTGCTCCCCCGCGCCGGGCAGCGCGGCGTCGGCGAGCGGCCCGCGCCGCGGCTCGTCGAAGCCGCGCCGCACGAGCCAGTTCACCGCGCCCCCCGTCGCGATCGCCGACAGGACCGCGCCGATCGGTCGCGCGATCGTGATCAGCGGGTCGAGCAGCGCCCAGGTGACCGCGATCGAGTCGATCCCGGTCTCGGGCGTCGACACCGTGAACGCGCTCGTCGCGCCCTTGCTCGCGCCCGCCTTGCGCAGGGACAGCGCCACCGGGATCACCGAGCAGGAGCAGAGGGGCAGCGGTGCGCCCAGCAGCGAGGCCCACCCGACGGACTTCAGGTCGTTCCCGCCCAGGCGCGGGACCACGCGCTCGGGCTTCAGGACCATCCGCACGATCCCCGCCAGCGCGAAGCCCGCGAGCAGGTAGGGCGCCATCGCCAGGAACACGGACCACGACTCCAGGAGCGCCGCGCGCGCGAAGCCCGCCGCCAGCTCGACGCGCTCGAGCGTCAGCGTCGGGACGGCGACTCCGAGGAGCACGGCGCCGACCTTGAGCCGCACGCTGCCGGCGCCGTGGAAGACCTCCGGGAGCAGGTCCCCGACCGCCACATAGAGGAAGGTCCCGGCCGCGAACCCGGTCAGGATCGGGCCCGCCGCAGGCAGCGCGGCGGCGATCTCGCCTCCCGCGAGCAGCCCGGCCGGCTCGATCAGCGCGAACAGTCCGAGCAGCAGGACCGAGCGCCCCAGGGGCAGCCCCGCGAGCCGCATGACCGTCGCCAGGGAGAAGCACTCGGTCGCCTTGTGAACCAGGATCGAGACCAGGAACTGCGCGCGGCCCTCGGGGATCGAGAGGATCCCCGCCAGCGCGATCCCGGCCGTCGCGGCGTGCAGCGCGAGGCCCAGGTACGTCGCCGTCCACAGCAGCGCGTGCGGGTTCGAGCCGGCCTCGCGCGTGCGCGCCGGCAGCCAGACCTTCTCGAGCAGGAACAGGAGCAAGATCCCCGCCAGGGCCGCGCCCCAGGGCCAGACGGAATGCGCGACCTCCTCGGCCAGCCCGGAGTGCGCGTGCTCGTGCTCGACGCCGGCGAGGTGCGGCAGGAGGTGGAAGAAGATCGTCCCGAGGAAGATCCCCGCCGCGAGCGCCACGAACAGGTGCAGGCCGCGCTCCGACCAGCGCCGGTAGAGCGGCAAGACGGCGCCCAGCGCGCTGGCCGCGACGAGCAGCAGGGCCGTGGTGGGGAGGATCGGATCCAAGTCGTGGTGCAGGCCCGCGGGGCAGCGCTCTGGACCGCTCGTTATAGCCGCCCGCGGCGCACCTCCGACCCGCCAACGCGGCGCCGCCGGCTGCGTAGCCGACGATTCCATCCGGGCGCCGGCGGATCCGTGCTTGACCCACCGAGGCCCGGGCGGGTACCCCCTTTGCCCCCCATGCCGCGCCGGAGTGGCCCGACCGGGCCCGCGACGGCGTCCGACCGACCGGCGGCCGCCCCTCCCGCGCGGCCCCGAGGAGACCCCGCTCGATGATCGAGATCCACAACCTGACCAAGGAGTTCGGCCCGCTGCGCGTGGTCGACTCGATCACGTTCACCGTGAAGAAGGGCGAGGTGCTCGGCTTCCTGGGCCCCAACGGCGCCGGCAAGTCGACCACGATGAAGATGGTCACGGGCTTCCTGTCCCCCACCGCCGGCACGGCCCGCATCTGCGGGCACGACGTCGAGCGCGAGCCCATGGCGGCCAAGCGCAAGCTCGGCTACCTGCCCGAGGGCGCGCCGGCCTACACGGACATGACGCCGGCGGGCTACCTGGACTTCATCGCGGACGTGCGCGGGCTCGCCGGGGACGCCAAGGCGGCGCGCCTGGCGGCCGTCGTGAAGCAGGTCCATCTCGAGCAGGTCCTGCACCAGCCCATCGAGACGCTCTCGAAGGGCTTCAAGCGCCGCGTGGGGCTGGCGCAGGCCATCCTGCACGACCCCGAGGTCCTGATCCTGGACGAACCCACGGACGGCCTGGACCCGAACCAGAAGTTCGAGGTGCGCGAGTTGATCAAGTCCATGGCCCGGGACAAGGCCATCGTGCTCTCGACGCACATCCTCGAGGAGGTCGAGGCCGTGTGTACCCGCGCGATCATCATCGCCAAGGGCCGCGTGCTCTTCGACGGCACGCCCGAGTCGCTCGCGGCGGGCGGGCAGATCGACCGGGTCTTCCGCGAAATCACCCAGGGCGCCGCCGGCGCCGCGATGAGCTGAGGCGCTGCGATGAAGAACACCTGGATCCTCGCCAAGCGCGAACTGTCGGGCTACTTCGCCACGCCGGTCGCCTACGTCTTCCTGTTCTTCTACTTGGCGCTCATGGGCTTCATGACGTTCTACGTCACGGGCTACTACGAGCGCGGAGTCGCGGACCTGCAGCCCTTCTTCGCCCTGCACCCCTGGCTGTACCTGTTCCTGATTCCCGCGATCTCGATGCGACTGTGGGCCGAGGAGCGCAAGAGCGGGACGATCGAGCTGCTCATGACCCTGCCGATCTCGCTGGGCCAGGCGGTCGCGGGGAAGTTCCTGGCGGCCTGGCTGTTCTCGGGGATCGCGTTGCTCCTGACCTTCCCGATGTGGATGACGGTCAACTTCCTCGGCAACCCCGACAACGGCGTGATCCTGGCGGCCTACGTCGGCAGCTTCCTCCTGGCCGGCGCCTACCTGGCGCTGGGCTCCTTCCTGTCGGCGGTCACGAAGAACCAGGTCATCGCCTTCGTGCTGACCTTCGTCCTCGGACTCTTGCTGGTGCTGTCCGGCACGCCGCTGGTCCTGGAGTTCGCCCGCCAGTTCCTGCCCGACGTGATCGTCGACTCCCTGCGCTCGTTCAGCTTCCTGACGCACATGAACGCGATCGGCAGCGGCGTCATCGAGGCCCGTAACCTGGCCTTCTTCGGCTCACTGATCGCCGCCTGCCTGGCGGCGTGCGTCGTCACACTCGACCTCAAGAAGGCGGCCTGAGGCTCCCCCCATGAAGCGCTTCTGGACCTCCATCGGCGGGCTCCTGACCCTGCTCGTCCTGTTCGTCGCGTTCAACGTCGTGGCGAACGCCTGGCTGCGCGGCGGCCGCGTCGACCTGACCGAGAACAAGCTCTACACGCTCTCCCCAGGCACGCGGAACATCCTGGGCAACCTGTCGGAGCCGATCACGCTGCGCTTCTACTTCTCGAAGAAGCTGGCGCAGCGCGCGCCCGGCGTCGTGACCTACGCCGAGCGCGTCCAGCAGCTGCTCGAGGAGTACGTCTCGCTCTCGAAGGGCAAGATCCGCCTCGAGGTCGCGGATCCCGAGCCCTTCACCGAGATCGAGGACGCGGCCGTCGCCCACGGCCTCAAGGGCGTGCCGGCTTCCGCGGCCGGCGAGATGCTGTACTTCGGCCTGGTCGGCACGAACTCGACGGACGGCAAGGACCTGATCCCGTTCTTCCACGACGAGCGCGAGGAGTTCCTCGAATACGACGTCACGCGCCTGGTGGACAACCTGCGCGACGAGTCGAAGCGCGTCGTCGGGATCCTCACCGCGCTGCCGCTGAACGGCAACCCCATGGCGCGCATGCTGAACCCGCAAGCCAATACGCAACCGTGGTACGTGACGGAGTCGCTGCGCGAGAGCTTCGAGGTGCGCATGATCGACGCCTCGACGACGCGCCTCGAGCCGGACCTCGACGTGCTGTTCGTCGTGCACCCGCAGGCGCTCGCGCCGCAGACGTTGTTCGAGATCGACCAATACGTGCTGCGCGGCGGCAAGCTGGTCGCCTTCCTGGACCCCTACTGCGAGGCCCAGGAGGTGCGGCAAGATCCGCAGAACCCGCTGCAGTCGATGATGGCTGACCGCTCGTCGAGGCTGGACCCGTTGCTCGGAGCCTGGGGCCTCGAGATGCCGGCCGAGGACCTGGCCGGAGACAAGGACCTGGCGCTGCGCGTCGGCTGGCAGAACTCGGCCGTCGACTACGTGCTGTGGCTGGGGTTGCGCAAGGACAAGGACGTGTTCGGCAAGGACGACGTGGCGACCAGCGAGCTCGACAACGTGCACCTGGCCTCGGCCGGTTTCCTGCGCAAGAAGGACGGCGCGACGACCACGATCACGCCGCTCATGGAGACCACGCGCAACGCGATGCGCATCCCGAAGACGCGCATCCAGTTCGGCCCCGACCCGGCCGAGCTCCTGACCACCTACGCATCCCAGGGCGAGCGCCTGATGCTCGCGGCGCGCGTCACGGGACCCGCCCGGACGGCGTATCCGGAGGGACGGCCCGCCGCGCAGCTCGGCGACGGGGAGACGGCGCCGAACCCCGCCGAGCAGGTCCTCCAGGAGTCGCGGGGGCCGATCCAGGTCGTGGTCGTGGCCGACGTCGACTTGCTCGCGGACCGGATGTGGGTCCAGATGCTGAACTTCTTCGGCCAGACCGTGGCGCGCACCTCGGCCGACAACGGCGCGTTCGTGGTGAACCTGGCCGACAATCTGTCCGGCTCCAGCGACCTGATCTCCCTGCGCAGCCGCGGCCGCTCGATCCGGCCCTTCGAGAAGGTCGACGAGCTGCGCAAGGCGGCCGAGACGCGCTCGCGCCAGAAGGCCAAGGACCTCGAGGCTGCGCTGCGCGAGGCGGAGCGCAAGATCAACGAGCTGCAGGGCAGCTCGGACGCTTCGAACGCGCTGATCATCACGCCCGAGATGAAGGCCGAGCTCGAGAAGTTCCAGGCCGAGCGCAACAAGACCCGCAAGGAGCTGCGCGCCGTGAAGGCCGACCTGAACAAGGACATCGAGGGCCTCAAGACCCGGCTCGTGCTGATCAACGGGCTCTCCGTTCCGTTCCTCGTGGCGCTGGCCGGCATCGCGGTGTGGAGCGTGCGCCGCCGGAAGATGATCGATGCGCGGCTCGGCCGCGCCGGGAGTTGATGCGATGAACGCCAGGAACCTGACCCTCCTCCTCCTCGCGGCGGGCGCCGCCGTCGCCGCCGCGGCGATCGCGCTCAAGGGTGCTGGCTCGCACGCCGAGGCCCCGGCCACCGCGGGAGAGCTCCTGCCGGGGCTCGAGGCGCGCGCCAACGACGTGGTCGCGATCCGCATCCAGCGCGCCAGTGGCGGCTACACGCTGAAGCGTTCCGGCGACCGCTGGACGCTCGAGGACCGCGGCGGCTACCCGGTCCAGATCGAAGCGGTGCGCAAGACCGTGAACGCGCTGCTCTCGGCCTCGCTCGTGGAGCCCAAGACCGCGGATCCGGCGCGCTACGCCAAGCTGGGCGTCGAGGACTTCGACGCGCCGGACTCGAAGTCGACGCTCGTGACGCTGCTCGACGCGTCGGGCCGGGACGTCGCGCGGCTCGTCGTGGGCAAGGAGGCCGAGGCCAGCGGGGTCCAAGGCTCCGGGCAGCGCTACGTGCGACGCGCCGGCGAGGCGCAGTCCTGGCTGGCGAACCTCAAGCTCGACCTGCACGAGAAGCCCACGGACTGGCTCGCGAAGGAGATCCTCAAGATCACGCAGGATCGGGTGCGCGCCATCGAGGTGCGCCAGCCCGACGGCGAGACGCTGCTCGTCGACCGCGCTTCCCCGGACCAGCGCGACTTCCTGCTGCACGGGATCCCCGAGGGCCAGGAGCCCACCTACCCGACGGTCGCGAACTCGCTCGGCACCGGCCTCGAGTACGTGAACCTCGAGGACGTCCTGCCAGCCAACGAGGTCGACTTCTCGAGCGGCACCGGCCCGATCGCACGCTTCGACACGTTCGACGGGTTGGTCGTGACGGTCACGACGAAGGACCAGGACGGCAAGTCCTTCGCGACGTTCAGCGCGAGCTACGAGGAGCCGCCGGCCGCGAGCCCGCCGACGTCCGACGGCGCGGACGCTCCGCCGGCTCCCGTGCGCCGGCCGGCCGACGAGGTCCGCGCCGAGGTCGAAGCCCTGAACGCGCGCCTCGCGCCCTGGGTCTTCCAGATCTCCTCCTACAACCGCTCCCAGTTCGGCAAGAAGCTCTCCGAGGTCGTGAAGGCCAAGGCGCCTCCGCCCTCGATCGCGGCCCCGGGGGACGAGGACGGCGGCGAGTCCGACGCGGAGCGGCCGATGATCATCCCCGGCGATCTGCCCCCGGCGATCCAGGAGCAGATCAAGGCCGACCTCGAGTCGCGCGGCGAGAAGGCCGTGATCGGACCGCCGCGCAAGCAGTCCGAGCCCGACCCGGGTGCCAGCCCGGACGACGGCGGCGAGCGGGACGACGGCGGCGAGCGGGACGGGGGCGCTGGCGGGTCGGATGCGCCGCGTGACGAGTCAGCGGACGAAACGGCCGACGAGCCGGCCCCCGACGACGGCCCGGGTGCGCCGGCAACCGACGGATCCGTCGGCCCGAGCGCCCCGACTGCAGACCTCCTCGCGCGCTAGGGCCGCGCCAGGGACGCGCGCGCCGAGCTCGCCCGGACGCCGCGTGCACCGCAACCCCGCCCCCCCGGCGCTGCGCCCAGGGTGGGCTGCCGCCCGCGCGCAGGCGACCTCCCGGCGACGGCGCGGGACGCGAACGCGCTGCCCGCGAGCAGGAAGCGCAATGGCAAGTGCGCGTCCCGCGAGACGCCGACGCGCGGCGTGACGGCGATCGCGCTGACCGGCCCGCGCGGGAGCCACAGCCGCAGGCGGCCGCGCGTGAGGTCGGCGCCGTCGTGCGCCAAACCGATCGCCAGCGCCTGGCAGAGTCGCCCGGGCCCGGCGCACAGCGAGCGCGACGCGCCATGACCGCGCCGGGCGCGCATCAGATCGAGTCCCGCGAGCGGCTCGAGCGCGCGGACGAGCACGGCTTCGCCGACGCCGCGCGCTGCGCTGACCACGTTGAAGCAGCAGTGCACGCCGTAGGACAGATAGACGTACGCGCGCCCGGGCGGGCCGAACATGGACGCATTGCGCGCCGTCGGGCCCGAGCGGCTGTGCGAGGCCGCATCTCCGGAAGCGAGGTAGGCCTCGGTCTCCACGATGCGCCCCGCGGCGAGACCTTCCTCGGTCTCGTGGACGAGCACGGCGCCGAGCAGCGCCCGCGCGAGCTCCGGCGTCGAGAGCCGGAGGTCTGCGGCACACGGCGCGCGGAGCCCGGCCCGCCAGGGATCACGCCCGCCGGCGCGCGCTGCCACGGGACACCGGCTGCGGCGCGGACGGCCGCGTGTGCTTGAAGATCAGCAGGTGCTGGAACCCACGCAAGAAGAAGTTGCCTTCGCCCGCCGCGCGGTGGTGGGACTCCGCGCCCAGCTTGCGGTTGCCGCGCGCCACGACGCAGTGGTCCACCGCGCTGAAGCGCCGCTCCAGGAGCGCGAAGAAGCGCGCACCGATCCCGACGAAGCCCTGCTTGTGCCGGTAGGTGTCCGAGCAGTACACGGCCAGGTAACGGCGAGCCTTGAGCACGCGCGCGACCTCGGCAAACGTCGCGTCCATGGCCTCGAAGTACCCCGACTCGAACGCGTCCAGCTCTCCGATGCACTCCGGCCGCCCCGAATAGCGGATGTGCGTCGAGTACGGGGGGTCGAGAAAGGCGAAGTCGGCCGCCGCGTCCACGAGCGGCAACCGCCGCGCGTCGGCCAGTGCGATCCCGACTGGCTTCTGCGGCTGGAGGTCGAAGCCCAGGGCGCGCCGCCCGAGGCTCTCCGCGACGTCGTTCGTGGTCCCCCCGCCCGCGAAGGGGTCGATCACGAGATCACCCGGCCGCGTGTAGCGCTCGAGGAGGTTCCACACGACCCAGGCCGGCGTCGCGCCCGGGTAGCCCGGCACGCCCATGGGCCGGTCGCCGTACTGCCCCGAAGGATGCGCCCACAGGGTCGTGGTCTGAAGCCTGGGGGGCGGGAGCGGCCGCATCGGCGGCAGTCTACGGGCTCGGCGCGCGGCGGCCGCGCACCGGCTGCTCGAGCTCCTCAGGCGCCGTCGGCGCCGGGGCGGTAGGCGGCGGGGGCCGGCTCGGAGGACGGGGTCGCGCCACCCGAGCACCCGCGCAGCGCCTCCGTCCAGCTGGCGCCCGTCGAGTAGGCCGGCCCGGAGCGCCGGGCCCCGCCCGAGAGCTCCCGCCAGGGGCCTGCGGGCTGGCCCGGGTCGGGACCGGGCACTCGCCCCTCGACCCGCGGGAGGACCTGGGAGGCGGGAGCAGCCTCGACCTTGGTCGCCGCGGACTCCAGGAAGCGCGCCACGGCCACGCCGGTGCCCAGGACGACGAGCGCCACCAGGGCCGCCAGGGCCGGGGTGCTCAGCTGTCGGGGCAGCGGATCGAGCAGGGAACGCTTCACGGGGGGATCTAGCGCCGGCTTACGCGCTGGATACGGGGTTATTCCTGGGTTCGTTGGGCTTGGATTCGCGAATCCCGCTCCGCGCTTCCCCCGGCCGGGACGGCGGCCGCCCGCGCGTAGGCGTGCAGGGCCTCGACCTGGGCATGGAAGTCGTGGGTCCCGCCGCCCACCGGCGCCTTGAAGTACGCGGCGGTGTGGAGCATCTCGCCCCCCTCGCCGCGCTCTGCCGCCAGGTCGGCGAGCCGCACGAGGTCGAGCACGAGTGGCGCCGCGAGCGCCGAGTCGCTCCCCGACCAGGTGAACTGGAGCGACATCCGCACGCCCAGGAAGCCGCGGAAGTGGATGAAGTCCCAGGCGGTCTTCCAGTCCTGCAGGGACGGCACGTAGTCGATCCCGACGTGCGTGTGGACGGCCTCGTCGCCCAGCAGGGTACGCAGCGCCTCGTCCTTGTTGCGCACCTTGGCCTCCTTGTGGGCCGGGTCCGCGAGCACCGCGCCGTCGCGGTTGCCGAGCATGTTGTAGCCCTGCCAGGCGAGCACCTGGAGCGCGCGCGCGCGGAACAGCGGCGCGAGCGCGGTCTTGACCAGGGTCTCGCCCGTCTTGCCGTCGCTGCCGGCGTGCGGGACGTTGCGCGCGCGGGCGAGCTCGCGCAGCGCGGGAATCGAGGCGCCCAGGCTGGGCGTGAAGTTCACATAGGGTGCGCCCGACTCGAGCGCGGCCGCGGCGTAGACCACGGATGCAGGCTGGGCCTCGCCGCGGTCCAACGCGCGCCTGAAGGCTGCGAGATCCTGCCACTCGGGGCGCGGGGCGCGCTGCGCCTCCGTGCTCGCGAGGTTCACGACGACGACGCGCGCCAGGCCGTGGGCGGAGCGGAACGCGGCCAGGTCGGCCACGAGCGCGTCGATCTGCTCGCGCGGAGGCAGCGCGCCGAGGCGCGCGGCGCTCGGATCCAGGTCGGCCAGTCCCACGTCGGCCTGATCGAGCACGCCCGGCCGCAGGCGCGTCTCGTACTCGGCCGCGTCGCGCGCGGCGGCGGCCAGGAGCTCGGGGGAGAGCACGCCCTGCGCAGCCAGCTCCTCGGCCCCCGTGCGGACCGCGCGCGTGCAGACGTCGTGCCCGCCCAGGACGAGGTCGCCGAGTCCGACGAGGGGCAGTCGCGCGAGCGGCTCCGCCTCGGTCGCGATGCCGAGCGGCTCCAAGAGTCCCTCGCGCAGCCCCGCGAGACCGTGCACGAGGCAGGTCGAGATCGCGCCGCGGGCGCCCACGCACCACACGCCGACGCGGCGGGCGGTCGGCTTCTCTCGGGTTCGTTCCGGACGCATGCGAGGTGACCCCAGCGCAGTTCAGGGAGCCAGGTAGCCCTCGACGACGGCGTCGTAGCGGCTCGGCCACCAGCGCGCGGAGCGTGCTCCGCGCCCGGTCCCGCCAGCGACGGGCGTCCCGATCACAGGACCCCCGGCACCCGGTGCGGGCTCCCCTCCGGCAGGAGGGCCGAACATTCTGCCGTCAGCGCCCCGGTTTGCGAGTCCTGTCCCTTCAGGCCGTGCGCTGCCCGCGGGCGCTCCACCGGGGGCGGCCCCGGTTTCCAGCGCGGCCCGGGCCGCCTCGAGCTCCGCGCGCAGCGGATCGCTGGGACCCCGCTCACGCCCGAGCCGCTCCAGCGCGCGAGACGCCTCGGCGACGGCGCGCGCCTCGGCCTGATGCCCCGGCGGGGCGGCCTCCAGCCGCGCCAGCGCGGCTTCGAGCACGGCCACCGCCTCGGGGTCCCCGAGGTCGCGGCCCAGCGCCGCGGCGGCGCGCAGGGCGCCGACGCCCGCCCGCACCGGGCCGGCCTCGCCGGGACGGCGCTCGAGCGCGAAGAGGACGAGCGCGGCGCCGGCCAGCGGCGCGACCAGGAACAGCGGCGTGCGCGGCAGGGCGGCCCGCACGAGGTCCGGCGCACGAACCGCCGCGCGCACGCGCTCGACGAGCAGCGCCGCGAGTTCAGCGGCCGGCGCGCGCGGCCGGCGCGCGGCGTCGAGCGCGGCCGCCAGCGCCCCGTCGAGCCGCGCGGCGCGGTCGGCGCGCTGCACGACGTCCGCCGTACGCGGCGAACGCTCGCGCCAGGACAGCAGGACGGCGAGCAGCGCGACGAAGGCGGAGGCCAGGATCAGGTCGCGTGCGAGCTCCGCGCCGCTCGCCAGGCCCGCCGCGAGGACCAGCGCGCCGGAGGCGAGTCCGACCGCGACGCACTCCAGCGCGCGCACGACGGCGTGCACGCGCCCCGCACGGCGCTCCAGCGCCAGCAGCTCCGACGCGGCCCGCGACGCGCTCACCGCGACTCGCGCGGCGCGACGCGGATCGCCTCGCGCAGGCGCGCCTCGATGCCGGGTGGGCAGGCGGCGAGCCGCTCGCGCGCGAAGACGATCTCGACCGGGCTCTCGCGCTCCGGCAGCAGCCAGAAGTTCGACTGCCAGATGGTCTGGTCCGCGCACTCCAGCAGCGCGCCCGTGAGCAGCGTGTTGCCGGCCTCGAAGAAGGCGATGCTCACGAGGTTGCCCTCGAGGTCGGCTGCGAAGGCCTCCTCGCCCGTGCGCAGCTTGACCAGGCGCGAGCCCAGGAAGACCCAGCGGTGGCGCCGCATCGTGGCGCCCGTCCGGAGGTCCAGGATCAGGTCCTCCATGCGGTGGAAGTGGACCTCGCCGTCGAGCTTCCAGCCGACGTAGAGGTAGAAGCCATCGCCCTCGGGCGGCGTGACGTCCCAGGCCGGCACGCCGTCGCGCAGCTCCTCGGGCGTGGGTGGCGGATCGCGGCGCGACCAGCGCGCGTTGCGCCCGGGCTCCGCGCCCAAGGCCAGGAGCGCGGCGTGGATCCGGCTGGCCGAGATGCTCGTCAGGAAGGCGCTCTCGTGCGCCGCGCCGCGCGGGCTCACGATCAGGTACTCGAGCAGCTCGCCGCGCTCCAGGACCTCCGCGGGCACCGCAGCCAGGCCGGCCGCGACGTCGAGCAGGATGCCCTCGGCCGCGAAGGCCTCGGCGAGCTTGGCGGCGACGTCCGTCCCCGGAGCTTGTGCGGCGGCTTGGGCCGGTGCGCGGGGCGCCCAGCTGCTCGCCGCCCCCAGCGCGCAGGCCGCCAGGAGTGTCAGGCCGGGGACCGCGCACAAGGCCTTCATGCCCCCGGTCCTACCCCGTGCGCGCCGGCGGTCGCCACGGAGACGCCGACCCTTTCCAGATCGGTACGGACCAGGGCCTGGACGGCCTCGGCATAGCGGCGGATCTCGTACTGCGCGTCGGGCTTGAGGCGCTGCTCGAGGAAGTGCAGCACGCCCTGCAACGAGACGGTCCAGTAGGCTTGGCTGTAGAGGCTCTGCGGCAGGCACATGCGCGCGATCTCCTTGGCGACGCCGCGCCGGATGCGCGCCTCGTAGCGTTCGAAGGCCTCGCGACACTCCTGGAGCATGAGCTCGCGCTCCTGCGCGTGGTCGAACGACGCGCCCAGGTCCACCGAGGCCTGCTTGTTCCCGTGCGGTGGGTTCGAGCGCAGCACGCGCGGCACGTAGAACTCGCTGGCCCACTCGACGTAGCGCCCCGAGACCTCGTTCCACGAGCAACCCTTGTCCGTGTCGAACAGGACGTCGAAGACCTCGAGCGAGACGCTCGTGCCGTCGACCTCGTATTCACGCCAGCCGCTGCCCACCTGGTACTTGAACGCCTGGCGGAAGACGAACAGCGGCGCCTTCCAATGGAAGGTGTAGAAGCTGTGGCGGAACGGCGAGGTGTGGCCGTGCTCCCACAGGAAGGAGCACAACGCGCGGTCCTTGTCGTCGAACCCGTGCTTCTGGCGCTCGTAGGAGATGCGCGCCGCGTTCACGACCTTGAGCGCGGAGTCGTGCTGCATGCGGTCGACGAGCGCGACGAAGCCGATCCCGTCGTCGAGCGTCTCGACCGCGCCGGGCGGCATGCGGAGGGCATTGGCCTTGGACATGGACGTCCCACTCTAGCCCCGCTGCGCGGCGGGAAGGAACGTCACCAGGTCCGAGGCCACGACCGCACGCGAGCCGAGCTCGGCCGCGGCCAGGTCGCCGGCCCGCCCGTGGACCCAGACCGCGCGCGCCACGGCGTCGAGCGCGCTCCAGCCCGGCTGCGCGAGCGTGACCGTCTGCGCCAAGTACGCCACGAGGATCCCGGCCAGGACGTCGCCCGCGCCCGCGGTGGCCAGTCCGGGGTTCCCGGTGTCGTTGATCAGCACGCGCTCGCCGTCCGTGACCACCGTTCCGGCCCCCTTGAGCACGACCAGCGCGCTGAAGGCGCGCGCGATGGCGCGCGCGGCCTCGCTACGGCCGGCGGGGTCGGCGGGGATCTCGCGGCCGAGGAGTCGCGCGGCCTCGCCCGGATGCGGGGTCAGCACCAGGGGCGCGGCGCGCTCGGCCAGGGGCCGCGGCTCGCGCGCGAGCAGGCTGAGGGCGTCGGCGTCGAGCACCAGCAGCACGCTGGCGCGGGCCAGCGCCGCGCGCGTGATCGCCAGTGCGTCGTCGTCGAGCCCCAGGCCGGGACCGGCGAGCGCCGCGTGCTGGTCCCCCGCCGCGAGGGCGTCGAGCGGGTCGGGCAGGAACACGCACTCGGGCGCGGCTACCGCCACGATCGGGACCAGTTCGGGCTCGCGGCAGGCGAGCCGCACCAGCCCGGCGCCGGCGCGCTGCGCGGCCCGCGCCGCGAGCAGCGCGGCTCCGGGCATCCAGGCGCTGCCGCAAGCCAGGAGCACGCGGCCGGCGACGCCCTTGTGCGCGTCGCGGGGCAGGTCGGGGGGCGGTCGCGGGGCGCTGCTCACGACCCGCGGGCGAAGACGACTTCGGTGCGCCCCACCGGGTGCCCGGCGAGATCGCTGATGCGGCGCTCCTCCCAACTCTCGAGCGCAGCCAGCTCCTCGCCAGTGGCGAACCCGAAGCGACGCAGGAGCGCGACGACGACCGGGTGCATGCCGCGGTAGTTCCCGTCGTCGATCTTGATCGCCAGCGCGCGGTCCTGGCCGCGCACGCCGATGGCGTAGACGGCCTCCGCGCCGACCTTGGGGAACAGCCGCCCGCGCGTGACGCGCGCGATGTCCGTGCAGATGCGCTGGTGGTGACCCGCGAGCATGATCGGGTTGGCCGCGACGGCGGACAGCATCCGCTCGCAGGCCGCGCGGCGCGGTGCGGCCAGACCCGCCGGGTTCGAGACGCGCGCGAAGGCCGCCGCCAGCGCGCTGAGCGGGATCTGGAAGGTCGGCGCGCTGCAGCCGTCGACGGCCGTGTAGATCTGCTCCTCGGCGAGGCCGGTCATCTCGAGCACGGCGCGGCGCACCAGACGCTGGGCCGGGCTCTCGGGGTCCAGGTAGTGCTCGGGATCCGCGCCCAGGTGGCACGTCAGCGCCAGGAACCCGGTGTGCTTGCCCGAACAGTTGTTGTGCAGCCCGGTCGGCTTCTCGCCCCGCTCGCGCAGCGCATTGCGCACGTCGGGATCGCCCGGTGCCTGGGGGCCGCACTGCAGCGCGCCCGGCGAGAGACCGATGCGCGCCAGCACCGCCTTCACGGCCTCGGTGTGCAGGGCCTCGGCATTGTGCGACGAGAGCGCCAGGGCGATCTCCGCGTCGGAGAACCCGAAGTGGTCGGCCGCGCCGGTCTCGAGCAGTGGCAGCGCCTGCAGGCACTTCACCGAGCTACGCGCGAAGATCGGGACCTTCCACGAGCCCATGCCGTCGATCACGGTCCCGTCCGGGTCGCACAGCACCCACGCCCCGCGGTGCTGCGACTCGACGCGCTCTCCGCGCCACACGCGCACGAGGACCGGGTTCTCGGGGTACAGGTCGCCGCGCTCGGCCTCGTCGCGCCGGGCGGCGGACGCGGGGGGCTTCGTCCGGGTCTGGGTTTCCATCGCGGGAGCCGCGGAGGATACCACGGGACGGCGCAGAGCTTCCGGCGACGCGCCGCGCGTGGCATCCTCCCGGCGTGGGAATCGAGGATCCGTCCGCGGGCGTCGCCATGGTGCCGGTCGAGCTGGCGCGGCTCGTCCAGTACGACAACGCCGAGCAGCAGTTCATCCACCTGCGCGAGGTGGGTGGAACGCGCGGCTTCCCGATCGTGATCGGCGAGAACGAGGCCAACGAGATCCGCCGCGTCGTGACCGGCCAGCGCACCGAGCGGCCACTGACCCACCAGCTCGCCTACCAGGCCATCCGCGAGCTGGGCTGTGACCTGCTGCGGGTCGACATCGTCGATCTGCGCAGCAACACGTTCTTCGCGCAGATCGTGCTGCACGACGGACAGGGCGCGATCCGCACCGTGCTCGACGCCCGGCCCAGCGACGCGTTGGCGCTGGCGCTGCGCGCGAAGTGCCCCGTGCGCGTGGCGGAATCCGTGCTCGCCAGCTTGCGCCCCGACCAGGGTCCAGAGCCCGAGGAGAAGCCCGAGAAGGAGTAGCGTGGGGCGCGTGCTCGTGCGCTACGCTCAACGTGTTCGCCCGGAGGCGTGGCAGAGCGGCCGAATGCGGCGGTCTTGAAAACCGCTGTGCCGCAAGGCACCGGGGGTTCGAATCCCTCCGCCTCCGCCACGCACGATCCCCGCTTCCGACCCGAGCGAGGCGCCCAGCGCTAGGGTTGCGCCTCGACCGCGCGCAGGCGTGCGAGCTCGACACCGGTGCCGTCCAGCAGGACCAGCTCGCCTCCGCCCAGGCGGATCGCGCGCACGGCGTGGAGCGCGGCGGTGAACGCCCGCTCCTGCTCCATGAGCTCCGGCGGCCCGGCCATGCGGGTCAACGCCAGGGTCTCGACGCGCAGTCCCGCGCCGTCGGCCGCGTAGGGACCGAAGAAGCTGTTCACGCCGCCGTGGCCGTGCAGCATCGACTCCTCGGCGTCGAAGCGCAGGAACGCGGCGCGCGTCCCGACGGCGGGCGCCACCGGGCTGCCACCCACGTCGACGAGCCGCCACTCGACGCCAGTCAGCGCGAGTCCGCTCGGCGCAGGTGCCTCGCTCGGGCCCGGCGCTGCGCCGACAGGACCTGGCGCGGAGCCCTGGGCGGTGCAGGCGACGACGATCAAGGGCACGACGAGGAGCGCGAGGGTGGGCTGCATGGCGGTGGAGCGGAGCGCGACGAGGCGCTCGGCACGCTCAGGATGCCGGTTCGACCGCGCAGCGCGCCAGCCCGTTCCGCCGCACGCCGCAGCCTTCCGCGCCCTGCGGCTGGACGCGGCCGGGCCGGACGGCGAGGATCTCGCGCTTCAAGGCCACGGCATGATCCAGAAGGCGAACCCCAAAGCACGCAATGTGCTCGGCGGCGAGCTCGCGAGCTGCTCGCGGGAACCGCTCACGGGTTTCCTGCGCACGGGCTGCTGCGAGACCGGGCCCGAGGACCTGGGCGTCCACACGGTCTGTGCGCGGGTCACGGCCGCCTTCCTGGAGTTCAGCCGGCAACGTGGGAACGACCTCGTGACGCCGCTCCCCGAGTTCGGCTTCCCGGGCCTCAAGCCCGGCGACCGCTGGTGCCTGTGCGCCGCGCGCTGGCGCGAGGCGCTCGAGGCCGGCTGCGCGCCGCCCGTCGACCTGGCCGCCACGCACGAGGCGTCGCTCTCGATCGTGAGCCTCGCGGAACTCAAGGCGCACGCGCTGGAGCCCGCCCCGTGAGCGGGCGCAAGCAGCGTCCGGCCGCGACGCGCGGTTACGTGCACGGGTTCACGCGCGAGGAGCAGGACCGGCTGTACCGGCAGGCGCGTTTCCTGGAGCACCGCGTCCACGAGGGGCTGCCCTTCCGGCGCACGAAGCAGCTCGTCGAGATCGGCTGTGGTGTGGGCGCGCAGACCGACATCCTCCTGCGGCGCCACCCCGCGATGCACGTGACGGGCGTGGACGCATCGGCCACGAACCTCGCGCGCGCCAAGCGCCACTTGGGCCGGCTGCCGTGGGCCCGCGGGCGCTACGCGTTGCGCGCCGGCGACGCGGGCAGCCTGGAGTTCGAGGCCGACTCGTTCGACGGCGCGTTCTTGTGCTGGATCCTCGAGCACGTCGCCGACCCGATGCTGGTCTTGTCCGAGGCGCGACGGGTGCTGCGGCCGGGCTCTCCGATCGTCGTGACCGAGGTCCTGAACGCGACGTTCTTCCTGCAGCCCTACTCGCCGAACACCCTGAGCTACTGGAAGGCCTTCAACGAGCACCAGATCGCGCTGCGCGGCGACCCGTTCGTGGGCGCGAAGCTCGGGAACCTGCTGCAGGCCGTGGGCTACCGCGACATCGAGGTCGCCGTGAAGCCGATCCACCTCGACAACCGCGCGCCCGGCGAGCGCGCCGAGTTCCTGGCGTACTGGACCGAGCTCTTGCTGTCGGGGGCTCCCGCGCTCGGCCAGGCGGGCAAGGTCGGAGACAAGGTCGTGGAGGGCATGAAGCGCGAGCTCCTGCGCGTGGCCCACGATCCCGATGCCGTGTTCTTCTACGCCTTCGTCCAGGCCCAGGCCGTGGTCCTGTGACCGCGCGCTCGACGCGCTCCGGCCTCGCCTTGCCGGCCCCCGGGGCCAGGGCTAGGATTCCCCGCCCCACTCGCGGAGAGATGGCTGAGTGGCCGATAGCGCCGGCTTGCTAAGCCGGTGTACTCCGCAAGGGGTACCGAGGGTTCGAATCCCTCTCTCTCCGCCACCTTGTCCGCCCTTGCGGCGGCGCGCGCGCTCCTCTAGACAGCAGGCGATGCGGACGACGCTCGCAGAGGGCTGGAGGGCGCTGCTGCTCGCCGCTCTGGCGGCGGGGCTGGTCGGCCTGGCCGGCTGCGCCACGGACCGGCGCTTGATCGTGACCTCCACACCGCCCGGCGCGCTGGTGCGGCTCGACGACACGGTCGTCGGCTCGACGCCCTACGAGATTCCCTTCGACGCCTACGGCGTGCGGCGCGTGACGCTCTACAAGCAGGGCTTCGCCACGGCCTCGCAGCAGGTCGTGCTCGACGCTCCGTGGTACTTGGCGTTCCCCTTCGACATCGTGAGCGAGGTGCTGCTGCCCTTCGGCTGGAAGGACGTGCACCGGGTCGACATCACGCTGCAGCAGGACACGGGTCCCGTCACGCGGCCCGACCTGGCCGCGGTCCTGCGGCGCGCGGAAAGCCTGCGCCTCGCCGAGCCGTCCGGGCCGCGGCCGTCGACGATCCCCCCGCCGCCGAAGCCCACCCGGCCCAGCGAGGACTGACGGGCGCGCGCCGCCGGGCGCGCGCGGAACGACGCACGATCGAACGACGCACGACCCAGCGCACGAGGACGAGCATGAGGAGCCTCCTGGATCTCGATGGCCGCCGCGTGACCGTGCAGGGCCTGGGCCTGTTCGGCGGCGGCGCGACGGCGGCGCGCTTCCTCGCCCGCCGCGGCGCGCGCGTCACGGTCACCGACACGCGCAGCGCCGAGGACCTGGCGCCCGCGGTCGAGAGTCTCGCGGGCGTCGACGTGCGTTTCGTCCTGGGCGAGCACCGCCCCGAGGACTTCGACGCGGCGGAGCTCGTGGTCGCGAACCCCGCGGTCCCCCCGGCGAACCCCTGGCTGGCGCGCGCGCGCGCGCGCGGCGCGCGCGTGACGAGCGAGACCGAGCTGTTCCTGTCCGTGTGTCCGGCGCGCATCGCGGCGGTCACCGGCACGCAGGGCAAGAGCTCGACCTGCAACGCGCTCCACCAGCTCCTCGGGCTGGCAGGATTCCGCGCGCACCTGGGCGGGAACATCGGCCACTCCCTGCTCGAGGCTGCCGCAGGGATGGGCGCAGAGGACGTCGTCGTGCTCGAGCTGTCCTCCTACCAGCTCGAGGCCCTCCCCGAGCGGCCGTTCGAGCCGGGTGCCACGCCGCGGGTCGAAGTGGTGTGCGTGACGAACGTGCTCGCCGACCACCTCGACCGGCACGGTTCGCTCGAGGCCTACGCGTCCGCGAAGCGTCGCATCCTCGATCTCGTGGCCCTGCCGGGCGGCACCGCGGTGCTCTCGGCCGAGGACCCGCGGCTCGCTGCCTGGCGCAGGGCGGGCGTCTCGCGGCTCGACGCCTGGCCCACGCGGCCCTCGGAGCGGGGACTCAACCTCCGCGACGGGCACTTCCGCCTGGACCGAGAGCTGCTCGGACACGTCGAGGACGTGCACCTCCCCGGTCGCTTCCAGCTCGAGAACGTGCTCTTGGCGTTGGGGCTCGCCCGCACGCTGGGAGCCGGACCCGAGGCGCTTTCGGCAGCCCTCCCCGAGCTCACGGCGCTCCCCCATCGCATGCAGGACCTGGGCCTCTTCGGGGGCCATCGCGTGTGGGACAACGGCGTGTCGACCACGCCCGACTCGACGCTGGCCGTCTTCGGATCCCTCGCCCCGGGCTTCACGCTGATCGCCGGCGGCAAGCCCAAGGACCTGCCGCTCGAGCCCCTCGTCGCCGCCGCCCGCGGCCGCGCCCGCCGAGCAGTCACCTTTGGTAAGGGCGCTGAGGCCCTGCGCGCGGCCCTCGCGGCGGGGGGACTCGAGGCCCGTGCCGTGGAAACGGTCCACGAGGCGGTCGAGGCGGCCTTCGCGGGCCTGGCCCCGGGTGAGGAGGTCCTCTTCTCCCCGGCCTGCGCGAGCTACGACCAGTACCGCAACTTCGAGGAACGGGCCCGGGACTTCCGACAAGGTCTGGAGCGGTACCGGACCCCGGCCGGAGACCGCCGTCTCGACAAGCCGGGTCGCGGGGGCTAGACCTCTAAGGAAGCGCGACGAGGCCCGCTCGCGCAGAACAGGATGATCTGCCAGAACTGCCTGAAGAACGCCGCGACGGTCCACGTGACCGAGGTGTCGCCCGAGGGCCCGGCGCCCGAGACGGCCCCGGTGCCTGGCTTCCAGGAGCAGCATCTGTGCGAGGTCTGCGCCCAGAGCCTCGACCTGCCCCATGCGCCGTCGCTCCAGAAGGCCCAGATCGACATCTGGAAGCTGCTGCAGTTGACGGCCAAGCCGACGCGTCGCAAGGGCGGCCCGACCTGCGCCGGGTGCGGCCTGCACCTCGAGGAGTTCCGCCGCAAGGGGCGCCTGGGCTGCCCGCACTGCTACGAGGCCTTCGCCGCGCACCTCGCCGAGGTCTTCGAGCGCGTGCACGGCGCCCGGCAGCACGTGGGCCGATTGCCCGGCTCCGACGCGAAGGCCGCCTCCCCTGAGGTCGACGAGGTCGAGCTGGAGCGCGAGCGCCGGCTGGTGGACTTGAGACAGAAGCTCGAGATCGCGATTCGCGAGGAAGCCTACGAGAACGCCGCGCGCCTGCGAGACGAGCTGCGCCAGCTCGAAGAGCCGCGCGCCTCCTGAGGCGTCCGCGAGCAGCACGCGCCGCGGTCCGGCTTCACTCCGCCGACCTTGAAGGCCGAAAGGCCAAGGTTAGCTACCATCACCGGACCGGTGGGCGTCGGCTCGTCGCCCACCATCCTCGTCCCCACCGCGCACGGGCCCCGGAGACACCATGTTCGACCGCTTCACGGACCGCGCCAAGAAGGTGATGAACCTGGCCCGTCAGGAGGCCCAACGGTTCAACCACGAGTACCTGGGCACCGAGCACATCCTCCTGGGCCTCGTTCAGGAGGGCAGCGGGGTCGCCGCGAACGTGCTCAAGAACATGGGGATCGACCTGGCCAAGATCCGCAGCGAGGTCGAGAAGATCGTCAAGACCGGCTCGACGATGGTCTCGGTCGGGAACCTGCCCTTCACTCCGCGGGCCAAGAAGGTCCTCGAGCTCTCCATGGAGGAGGCCTCGAACCTGGGGCACAACTACATCGGGACGGAGCACCTGCTCCTGGGCCTGATCAAGGAGAACGAGGGCATCGCGGCGCAGGTGCTCCTGAACCTGGGCGTCAAGCTCGAGGACGTCCGCGAGGAGGTCCTCGACTTCCTGGGCGCCGAGTCCAACGACGAGGAGGAGGACGAGGGCTCCGGCTCGCAGGAGGGCAGTGAGAAGC
This sequence comes from Planctomycetota bacterium, assembly GCA_016795205.1. GTDB lineage: Bacteria > Planctomycetota > UBA1135 > UBA1135 > JAEUHZ01. Next base: position 105,563 of record JAEUHZ010000024.1, read on the forward strand.
CGGCCGGCTCCGGTCAGGGCCAGGGCAAGAGCAAGACCCCGGCGCTCGACAGCTTCGGGCGGGACCTCACCGAGCTGGCGCGCGAGGGCAAGCTCGACGTCGTGATCGGCCGTGCGAACGAGATCGAGCGCGTGATCCAGATCCTCTCCCGCCGGACCAAGAACAACCCCGTGCTGCTCGGGGAGCCGGGCGTCGGCAAGACCGCGATCGTCGAGGGCCTGGCCCAACAGATCATCGAGAACCGCGTGCCCGACATCCTGCGCAACAAGCGCATCGTGGTGCTCGACCTGGCGCTGATGGTCGCCGGCACCAAGTACCGCGGCCAGTTCGAGGAGCGCATCAAGGCCGTGATGACCGAGGTGCGGCGCGTGCGCGACGTCGTGCTGTTCATCGACGAGCTCCACACGCTGGTGGGCGCCGGCGGCGCGGAAGGCGCGATCGACGCCAGCAACGTGTTGAAGCCGGCGCTTTCGCGCGGCGAGATCCAGTGCATCGGTGCCACCACGCTGGACGAGTACCGCAAGCACATCGAGAAGGATGGCGCGCTCGAGCGCCGCTTCCAGGCCGTCAACGTCGAGCCGCCCAGCCCGAGCGAGACGATCGAGATCCTCAAGGGCCTGCGCGACAAGTACGAGGCACACCACCGCGTGCGCTTCACGGACGAGGCCTTGGAGACGGCGGTCGAGCTGTCCACGCGCTACATCAACAACCGCTTCCTGCCGGACAAGGCGATCGACGTGATCGACGAGGCCGGTGCGCGCGTGCGCATCAAGGCCATGGTCGCGCCGCCCGACCTGCGCGAGGTCTCTACCGAGATCGAGCGTCTCGAGCGCGCCAAGGACGAGGCGGTCAGCGCCCAGGACTTCGAGAAGGCCGCGAAGCTGCGCGACCAGGCCTACCAGCTCAAGAAGAAGCGCGAGGAGATGCAGAACCGCTGGCGCGCGGAGCAGGCCGACAAGGAGCAGGTCGGGGAGGTCACGGCCGAAGTCATCGCCGAGACCGTCTCCAAGATGACTGGCGTGCCCTTGACGCGCCTGGAGAAGGCCGAGGCCGAGCGTCTCCTCCAGATGGAGAAGGAGCTCGGCGGCGTCGTGATCAACCAGAACGACGCCGTCACGGCCATCGCACGCGCCGTGCGCCGCTCGCGCTCGGGGTTGAAGGACCCGAAGCGCCCGATGGGCTCGTTCATCTTCCTGGGCCCCTCGGGCGTCGGGAAGACGTTCCTGGCGAAGCAGCTCGCGAAGTTCATGTTCGGCAGCGAGGACGCGCTCCTCACGATCGACATGAGCGAGTACATGGAGAAGCACAACGCGTCCCGCTTGGTCGGCGCGCCGCCAGGCTACGTCGGCTACGAGGAGGGCGGGCAGCTCACCGAGAAGGTGCGGCGCCGTCCGTATTCGGTCGTGCTGCTCGACGAGATCGAGAAGGCGCACCCGGACGTGTTCAACATGCTCCTCCAGATCATGGAGGAGGGTCGCCTCACGGACTCTTTCGGCCGGCACGTCGACTTCCGCAACGTGATCCTGATCATGACCAGCAACCTGGGGTCGCAGCAGATGAAGTCGGGCGCCAAGCTCGGCTTCGATCGGCTCTCGCAGGCCACGAAGCCCAGCGACGAGGAGCGCCGGACACGCATGCGTGCCGACGTCATGATCGAGGTCGAGCGCTACTTCCGTCCGGAGTTCCTGAACCGGCTGGACGAGTTGGTCGTGTTCAACCCGCTCACGAACGACGACCTCGCGCGCATCGTCCACCTGCAGCTCGACGAGGTGAAGAAGCGCCTGGGCGACAAGGGCGTCAAGCTGGAGCTCGATCCGCAGGCCATCGAGTTCCTGATCACGAAGGGGTACAGCGAGGACTACGGGGCCCGGCCGCTGCGCCGCGCGATCGAGCGCTTCGTCGAGGACCCGCTGGCTGAGCACATCCTGCGGACGGGTTCCGGCGGATCGGGTCCGATCCAGGTGCGGGTCAGCGCGGATGGCGCCAGCCTGTCCTTCGACCAGACCCACCCGACGGAGCCGGTGGCCGCCGGCTGAGCGGGGATCAGGAGGCGCTTCTCGACGGAGGCCGCCCATCGGGCGGCCTCCGTCTCGTTCGGAGGCAAGCGTCCGGCGCGCCGGGTGCGGATGCCACCGAGGCCGAGCCCCGCGCGCGGCCCGCGGGCTCGGCCCGGCTCGGCCGCCCTGCAGGTCGGGCCGAGCCCGCGGCGCGCCACTGGCTCGTCTCGGCGGGACTGCGAGCCGGGGGTCAATCCTGCCAGGACTTCTTCACGACCCTGTCTTGGAACTCGACGTACGTCGCACCATCGACGCGCTGCGACTCGTCGCCCGAGAAGACGAAGATCAGCCGTCCTTCGCGCCGGCGTGTTTCGCTGTACGTCCACTTCCAGATCTCGATGCCATTCTCGAGTTGCGACTTCGAGCTCGGGTCGCCGATCAGGGCCAGGACGTAGTCCTGAGTGCGGCCCGGCTCGATCTGCCGGAGGGTCTCGGCGCTCACGTAGCGCCCCGTCCGCACGCTGTGCGAGTCGACGTTGATGATGCAGGCCGAGAGGACGCTGGCGGCGATCAGGGTGGAGGCGAGGGGCAGGAGGCTCTTCATGGTTGGGTGCCCGGTCGCGGGCGTGGGAGGGGGAAGCCGGGCGCGCTGCTGACTGCGTCCCGAAGACCGCGCGAGACCCTTGCGGGTCGCACCTGACCTTGCCGAAACTCGCGCGCAGGATTCTCACAGCGCGCCCTGCGACCGGTACGGCTTCCGTACGTCGTCCTGGCGTGAGCACCTTCACCGAGCTCCTGTGCCTCGAGCGCGGGTCGGCGACGTGGCCGGACGAGCTGTCCCGGATCGATGGGCCGCCCGAACGGCTCTGGCTGCGCGGCGAGCTGGGGATCCTGGCGCGGCGCCCGCGGGTGGCGGTCGTCGGGACGCGGGGACCGAGCCCCTACGGCGAGGCCCAGGCGGCTCGGTTCGCGCGCGAGATCGCGCGTGCCGGGGCGGTCGTCGTCTCGGGACTGGCGCGGGGGATCGACCAAGCCGCGCATCAGGCCGCGCTCGACGCGGGCGGGGCGACGATCGGGGTGCTCGGCAGCGCGGTCGACCGGCCCTGGCCGGATGGGCCGGTCGCGCGACGGGTCGCCGAGCGCGGACTCCTGCTCAGCGAGTACCAGCCCGGAACCGACCCGCGTCCCCACCACTTCCCGCTGAGGAACCGCCTGATCTCCGGCCTCTGCGCGGGCGTGCTGGTCGTCGAGGCGGCCGCGGCGTCCGGCTCGCTGATCACGGCGCGCTGGGCAGCGGACCAGGGCCGCCTGGTCTGGGCCATCCCAGGACGCGTGGATCACCCACTCTCGCGCGGCACGCACAAGCTCCTGCGCGAGGGTGCGCAGCTCGTCGAGACCCCCGAGGAGGTCCTGCGCGAGGTCCTGGGAGGGGTGGGCCCGGAGCGACAGCCTTCCGACGCGGCGCAGGGCGAGGTCGCGCCCACGGAGCCGGGCGCCTCGATCCTGCGCGCGCTCGTCGGCGAGACGCTCGACGCGAGCGAGATCGCCGCGCGGGTCGGGTACGACCCCGCCGAGGTGCTCGCCGCGCTCGTCGAACTCGAACTCGCCGACCGCGTCGCACGTGGACCCGGCGGGCTCTACCGGCGCCGCACGACTTGATTTCGAAAGGCGACCGGCGCGGTCCCAGACCGGCCCGGACGCGCAGGGACGCGCGCCTCGCGACCGTTCCACCCCGGCGGAAGCCACCGAACCGTGGGCTCTCGGCTCGCGTCTCAGCGCACGCTGGCGACCGTGTACTGCGCGAGGACGAGCAGGAGCGCGACGATCCCGCAACCGATCACGAACGCGACGAAGCGCCGCGGGATCGCCGCGAGCGCCTTGCAGTCCTCGGGCTCGGAGTAGAACGACGCCAGCACGACGATGCCGACGCCCATGAGCGCGAAGAGCAGCAGGTGGATCGGCAGGTCGCTCACGCGGGCACCCTCGCCGCCGGAGGCTCGGCCGGCTCGAGGTGCGCGAGGGCCTCCCGTTCGCCGCTGCCGTAGACATCCAGCCAGGCCAGGATGTTCAGCAGGCCACCCACCGCTCCGAAGGCCAGCCCGGCGTCCCCGTAGCGGAGGTCGGAGCGCACGAGCTCCCCGCCCCAGAAGGCCTCGAGGATCCAAGCGGGCGAGCCGGCCAGGAACTGCGCGCTCCAGTAGTAGAAGTGCCGCTCGCGGTCCAGGTTCGCGCCCTGCGCCAGCGCCGTGCCGAGCGCCACGAAGCCCGCGACGCACGAGAACACGAGCACGCCGCGCAAGCGGCGCCCCTGCAACCAGTGGCCGAGGCCCGGCAGGACCCAGCCCGCCAGGACCAAGAGTCCGGGTGCAGGGCGGGTCGACCGCATCCCGCGCGGCAGCCGCGCGTCGAAGTGCGCCTTGCAGGCCAGACAGACGTTGAGCACCCCACTGGCGGCCGTCAGGAAGGTGCCGAGCTCAATGTGCTCGGGCCACGGCCGCGGGAACGGCGGGCCGAATCCATACGTGCGCATGTGCCAGATGACCGCCGAGAGGTTGCCGACCTCGGGGGTCAGGACCGGCGCGATCAGGGAGCGCAGGTCGGTCTGGAGGAACTCGAACGCCATGCCCCCGGAAAGGCGGATGCCCAGCACGTAGAGGCCCGTCACGACGAGGAAGGCCGCGATGCCGAAGATCGGAGCCCCCAGGTAGACGTGACCCGCGCCGGGGACCACCCAGGTCAGGGCGGCAGCGACGTTGGCGTCGCCTCGTCCGGTTCGTTGCGCTGCATCCATCGGGCGGGGCGCGGTTCTACCAGCACGCACCCCCGCCGCGCCACGAGCCGCCGCCCTGGTGCCTGCGCCCCGCTCCTGCCATGCTCGCCGCGATGGACCCTCGGCCGGCCCCCCACGTCCTGCGACTCCGCGTCCGCTACGGCGAGACCGACCAGATGGGCGTCGTGCACCACGCGAACTACGCCCTCTACGTCGAGGAGAGCCGAACCGCGCTCATGCGCGAGCGCGGACTGTCCTACGCCGAGCTCGAGCGGCGCGGCATCGGCCTGCCCGTCCGCCGGTTCGAGGCCCGCTACCGCTCCCCGGCGCTCTACGAGGACGAGCTGGCCGTGACCACGGAGGTCGGCCGCGTCGGAGCGGCCTCGGTCGTCTTCACGTCCGAGATCACGCGCCCTGCGGACGGGGCGCGCATCGCCAGCCTCACCGTCGAGCTGGCCTGCATCGATCTCGTGAACCGCGCACGGGGGCCGATTCCATTGCCCGCGGAGCTCCGCGCGCTCCTCGGGGGCTGACCCGCGGTGCGCGACTCAGGAGGCGAGACCCGGCGGGGGCCAGGGCCGCTGCCCGCCGTCCGCGTCGGCCTGGTGGCGGGATTCCTCCTCGACGGAGCTCCCCGCCCCCATCTCCGGGATCGCCCGCGGGCTCGGAAGCGCGGCCGGGATCCCGTCGAGCAGGCGATCGCGGCAGGCGGGACAGACCTGACCGTTCGGGAGGCGGTTGAACTGGAGCGTGTTCGCGCTCGGCAGACCGCAGGTGAAACACAGAGGAGCCGATCCGTCGACCATGGAAGTCCGGATCGGACGCTGGGGCGACGGCCTTGAGCGCGCGGCGGTTCTGGTCGCTCGGGCGGCCCTGCCATCAGAACCTCCCGTGAACGGCAGATTCTGGCCGATGAGGCTTGGCGGGCGGAGCTGCCGCCCCTAGACTTCGGGCACAGGAGGCCCTCTGGGGCCTCCCCCTTGGCCTTCAAAGAGCACCATTCTGGTGCGATTTGAGACCCCGACGACCCGCCGTGCTCCAACTCACGAAGCGCACCGAATACGGCCTCATCGCCCTGATCCATCTCGCGGATCGGGGTGGCGTCGTCGTCAGCGTGCGGGAGATCGGGGAGAGCTACCCCGTTCCGCGGCGGCTGCTGGCGGAGGTCCTCAAGGACCTCGCCCGCGCCGGGCTCGTCGAATCCCAGCGCGGTGCGACCGGCGGCTACACCCTGACCCGCCCGGCCGACCGGATCACCCTGGGTGACGTCGTCGCGGCGCTCGAGGGCGCACCGCTTCTGACCGGCTGCGAGGGGCACGACGAGCACGCCGGGACGGCGTGCGAGGTCCAGCCCGTCTGCCCCATCCGTTCCCCGCTCCAGCGCCTCCGCGAGGGGCTCTGGCGGCTCCTCGAGCGCACGACGCTCCAGTCCCTCTCCACGCCGGGCGTCCTGCTCGAGTTCGACGGTCGCTCCGCGCGGATCCCGTCCACCCTTCCCGGCCCCGCGCTCTCCGAGCGGGCCCCGGCCCAGTGACCCTGCCATGAAGCTCCCGCTGTACTTCGACTACCAGGCGACGACGCCGCTCGATCCGCGTGTGCTCGAGGCCATGCTGCCCTACTTCACCGAGGAGTTCGGCAACGCCGCGAGCCGCAGCCACCCCTTCGGCTGGCGCGCCGAAGAGGCTGTCGAGCACGCCCGAGCCCAGATCGCGAGCCTGATCGGCGCGAACCCGAAGGAGATCGTCTTCACGTCGGGCGCGACGGAGTCGATCAACCTCGCCATCAAGGGCGTGGCCGACATGTACGGCGAGAAGGGTCGCCACATCGTCACCAGCCTGATCGAGCACAAGGCCGTCCTCGACACGTGCAAGCACCTCGAGAAGCAGGGCTTCGAGGTGACCTACCTCGAGCCGACGACCACCGGCCGCGTCACCGCGGAAGCCGTCGAGAAGGCCCTGCGGCCGGACACGATCCTGGTCAGCGTCATGTGGGCCAACAACGAGGTCGGCACGCTGAACCCGATCCGCGAGATCGGAGCCCTGTGTCACGCGCGCGGCGTCTTGTTCCTCACGGACGCGACCCAGGCGGTGGGCAAGATCCCGGTCGACGTCGAGGCCGATCACGTGGACCTCCTGTGCCTGTCGGGCCACAAGCTGTACGGCCCCAAGGGCGTCGGCGCGCTCTACGTGCGCCGCAAGAACCCCCGCGTGCGCCTCACCGCGCAGATGGACGGCGGCGGCCACGAGCGCGGCATGCGCTCGGGCACGCTGAACGTGCCCGGGATCGTCGGGCTCGGTCGCGCCTGCGAGATCGCTCGCGAGGAGCGTGAGCAGGACTACCGGCACACGAGCGCCCTGCGCGACCACTTCGAGCGCCGGGTGCTCGCGGAGGTCGGCCACGTGAAGCTGAACGGCGATCCGGAGCAGCGCCTGCCGAACAACTCGAACCTGTCCTTCGCGTTCGTGGAGGGCGAGTCGCTCATCATGGGCATCAAGGACCTGGCCGTGTCCTCGGGCTCGGCCTGCACGTCCGCGAGCCTCGAGCCGAGCCACGTGCTGCGCGCCATGGGCGTGGGCGAGGACATGGCACACAGCTCGATCCGTTTTGGCTTCGGCCGGTTCACCACGCGAGAGCAGGTCGATTTCGCCGTCGACCAGCTCGCCGCCGCGGTCAAGCGCCTGCGCGAGCTCTCGCCGCTCTACGAGATGGCCCAGGAGGGCATCGACCTGTCCACGGTGAAGTGGCAGTCGGCCCACTGAGCAGCGACTGCCGCCGGAAACCCGCCACACCCCGCACACCCGCATCAGAGGATCACAGGAAGACCCCCATGGCCTACAGCGACAAGGTCATCGACCACTACAACAACCCGCGCAACGTGGGCTCGCTCGACAAGGCGAAGCCCACGGTCGGGACCGGCGTCGTCGGCGCGCCCGAGTGCGGCGACGTGATGAAGCTCCAGATCCAGGTCGAGGGCGACCGGATCGTGGACGCCAAGTTCAAGACCTTCGGCTGCGGGTCGGCGATCGCCTCGAGCTCGCTCGCGACCGAGTGGATCAAGGGTCGCACGATCGACGAGGCCCTCGGCATCCGCAACACCCAGATCGTCGAGGAGCTCTCGCTCCCTCCGGTCAAGATCCACTGCAGCGTGCTGGCCGAGGACGCCATCAAGGCCGCGATCGCGGACTACAAGGCCAAGCAGGCCGAGCCGGTCAGCGCCCCGGAGGCCTCGAAGTCGTGATCCAGCTCACCGAACGCGCGACGAAGGAGATCCGGCGCATCATCGCCGAGCAGAACATGCCGCAGGCGACCGCGCTGCGCGTGGGGGTCAAGGGCGGCGGCTGCTCGGGCTTCTCCTACACCCTGGGCTTCGACGACCAGATCAGCGAGGTCGATCAGGTCAGCGAGGTCGAGGGCGTGCGGGTCGTGTGCGACCCCAAGAGCTTCCTGTACCTGAACGGGACCCAGATCGACTTCGAGGACAACCTGATGGGCCGCGGCTTCAAGTTCGGGAACCCGAACGCCGCCAAGAGCTGCGGCTGTGGCGAGTCGTTCGCAGTCTGAGACACGCAGACGTGCCGGACCGATGACGAAGTGCGAGGCCTGCGGCGCGGCACTCGAAACGCCCGTGGCCTGCGCGGCCTGCGGCGCGCTGCGCGAGGTGCCCGACGGTGCTTCACCGTTCGAGCTCCTGGGGCTGGAGCCGGCCATCGTCGTGGACGAGCGCACGCTGCGCGGCCAGCTCACGCGCTTCGCGCGCCTCGTGCACCCCGACTTCTTCGCCGCGGCCGAACCCGTCCTCCGCGAGCGGGCCGGACGCAACAGCGCGCGCCTGAACCACGCCTTCGAGGTGCTGGCGGACAGCGCGCGGCGGGCGGACTGGCTGGTCACGGCGCTCGGCGGGCCGGCCGAGGACACCGAGCGCGCCATGCCCCAGGCCTTCCTGGCCGAGGTCCTCGAATGGAACGAGGTGCTCGAGGAGGCGCGCGCAGAGCCGGAGCCCGATCCGCGCGTGGCACGGCTCGCCGTCGAGCTCGCCGCGCGCCGGGCCTCCAGCCTCGAGCGTATTGCCCGCGCCCTGGAGCCGCTGCCCGAGCACGGATCGCCCGCGCTGGCCACCGTCCGGCGTGAGCTCAATGCAGTCCGCTACCTCGATCGCGCGCTGGGCGAGATCGAATCCCTGCGGCTCGCCCGATCCGAGCGCCGCTGAGACCCGCTCCGAACGAGACCCCGCGTCCGATGGGCTACGTCGAACTCAACGTCTTGAACAACCCCGCGCCGAGCGCAGCCGCGGGTCCGCTCGCGCTGGGCATCGACCTGGGCACGACGAACTCGCTCGCAGCGGCCTGGCGCGACGGCCGGCCGGTCGTGCTGCGTCCGGAGGGCCGCAGCGGCTTGGTCCCCTCCGTGATCCACTTCGGCGAAGGTGGTCCGCCGCTCGTCGGTCGCGAAGCCCGCGACCACGCGGTCGTCGATCCACGCAACACGCTGTTCAGCGTCAAGCGCTTCATGGGTCGCGGGTTGGCGGACGTGGCCCAGGAGCTCGCCACGCTGCCGTACACGGCGACGGAGAACGAGCGCGGCGTCGTCCAGCTCGAGGCCCGCGGACGGCGCTACACGCCAGAGGAACTCTCGGCCCTGATCCTGCGCAAGGTGCACGAAGTCGCCAGCTCGGCCTTGGGCGCCGCCGCGCCGACGAAGTGCGTGATCACGGTGCCGGCCTACTTCGACGACACGCAGCGGCAGGCCACGCGGGACGCGGCGCGCATCGCTGGGCTCGAGGTGCTGCGCATCGTGAACGAGCCCACCGCCGCCAGCCTGGCCTACGGCCTCGACCAGCGCGACAAGGGCCACGTGGCCGTGTTCGACCTGGGCGGCGGCACGTTCGACGTGACGATCCTGTCCATCGAGGACGGCGTGTTCCGCGTGCTGTCGACCCACGGTGACACGCACCTGGGCGGCGACGACTTCGACCAACGCCTCGCGGAGCTGGCGCGCGTCGCGCTGGCCGCCGAGCACGGGGACGAGCTGGTGCGCGACCCGGCCTTCCAGCAAGCCGCGCGGCAGGCCGCCGAGCACTGCAAGGTCGAGCTCTCGACCCAGCCCGAGGCCGAGCTGCACTTGATGGTCCCGCACAAGCGCATCGCATGGCGCCGGCGGGTCGCGCGCGACGAGTTCGAGCGTCTGACCGCCGACCTGGTCGAACGCACGCTCGCTGCGTGTCGCAGGGCGCTCTCCGACGCGCAGCTCCAGCCCACCGAGATCGACGAGGTCGTGCTCGTCGGCGGCGGCACACGCATGCCCGTCGTACGGCGCCGCGTGGCCGAGTTCTTCGGGCGCATCCCGCACACCGAGCTGAACCCCGACGAGGTCGTGGCCCTGGGCGCCGCGGTCCAGGCCCACATCCTGACCGGCGGACGGCGTGACATGCTGCTCTTGGACGTCACGCCGCTGTCGCTCGGGATCGAGACCATGGGCGGCGCGGTCTCCAAGATCATCCAGCGCAACTCGACGATCCCGTGCGAGGCCACCGAGGGCTTCACGACCTACGCCGACGACCAGACGGCGATCGACTTCCACGTCGTCCAGGGCGAGCGCGAGCTGGCGCGCGACTGTCGCACGCTGGGGCGCTTCAAGCTCAGGGGCTTGCCCCCGATGCCGGCCGGCATGGCGCGGGTCGCCGTGCGCTTCCACATCGACGCCGACGGCGTGCTGTCGGTGAGCGCCAAGGAGCAGTCCACGGGCGTGTCGGCCCACATCGACGTCGCGCCCATGCACGGACTCACCGACGCCGAGGTCGAGGGCATGCTCCAGGCCGGCTACGCGCACGCCCAGGACGATTTCGCGGCGCGGCGCGCGGCCGATCTGCGCACCGAGATCGGCACGATGATCCAGGCCACCGAGAAGAACCTGAACGCGGGACGCGCCGGCCTCGACAAGGAGAGCATCCTCGACCTCGAGGACGCGCTGGCCCGCGCCAAGGTCGCCGCGGCCGGATCCGACGTGGCCGCGCTCCAGCGCGCGCGCGACGAGTTCGAGCGCGCGGCCCTGCCGCTGGCGGCGCTGCTCATGAACAACGTGGCGCAGAAGGCGCTCATGGGCAAGTCTCTGGGAGAGGTCGGGTGAGCGCGCGCCTCGGCTGGACCGACGTGCGCGAGATCGCGCGGCTGCTCGCCGCGCGCCACGCCGGCGTGTCGCCCCTGAGCCTGCGCTTCACGGACCTGCACCGTTGGATCACCGAGCTCCCCGGGTTCGCCGACGACCCGCGGCGCAGCAACGAGCAGGTCCTCGAGGCCATCCAGATGGCCTGGATCGACGAGCTCGAGGACTGAGGTCCAGTCCAGCGGCGACGCGCAGCACGCGCCGCGCACGAGTTGGTGCTCGCGGGTCCTGATCGCGCACGGCCGCGCCTCGCACTCCGCGCCTTGGACCACTACGCTCCGCGCGATGTCGAGCCGCAAGGCGGGCGTGTTGGCGATCGACCACGGCACGAAGCGCACGGGCTTCGCGGCCGTCGACCCGCTGCGCCTCGCGGCGCTGCCCCTCGATCCATGCACGACGCCTGGCGACGGGGAGCCGCTGCTGGCGTACGTCGCGCGGCTCGTCGACGAGCGCACGATCGGCGTGCTGCTCGTCGGCCTCCCACGCAACGCGGACGGCAGCGAGGGGGCCCGTGCGGCGGAGGTCCGTGAGTTCGCCGCACGGCTCTCGAGGCGCTTCCCCTCGTTGTCCGTCGTCCTGCACGACGAGCACCTGACGACGAAGGCCGCCGAGGAGTTGCTGCGTGAGTCGGGCGCGCGGCGCTCGGAGTGGAAGGCGCGCCGCGACAGCCTCTCGGCGCTCGTTCTGCTGCGCGATTGGCTCGAGTCCGGCGAGCCACGCGGCGCCTGAGCCACGCGGGCCCGCGCTGGCGCCCGCTCAGCGCGGCAACTTCGCGTCGAGCCAGCGCACGAGCGCCTCGGCGACATCGCCCGCGCGCGCGTCGTGGAACAGGTCGTGGCGCGCGCCGGCGAACTCGCGCACCTCCAGGCGCGGGCCGGCGAGCGCACGCGCCCGCGCGGCCGGCGCGATGCGGTCGTCGACGCCCACGAGGACCAGCACCGGCATCGGCAACTCCGCCAGGCGCGGCAGCACGTGGGCCGCCGCGGCGCGCGCCTCCTCGCTCGTGCGGACGGTGACGACGTCGTGCGCCGGCGCGGCGGCGAGCTGCGCGCGGCCGGCGGCGTCGCTGCTGCGCTGCAACGGATCCCAGCCCGTGTGGCCGGGCGCGTCGGGCCCGACCTTCTTGAAGAGCTTGAGCAGGCCGCCGGCCGGAGCGGGCACTTCGAAGGTCGGGGCGACGAGGGGCGCGACGAGCACGAGCGCGGCCACGCCGTCGGGTTGCTCGGCCGCGAAGGCCAGGCACCACAGGGCGCCGAGCCCCTGGCCCACGAGCACCCGCGGGGCGTCGGGTTGGCGGTACGCGACGTGATCTTGGACGTCGCCCAGGTCGCGCAGGACCTCGCGCAGGCCGTGCGTGTGCCCGCGCGGACCCTCGCTGCGGCCATGGCCGCGCAGGTCGGGGAGGGCCACCGCCCAGCCCGCCTCGGCCAGGCGCCGCCCGACGCCCAAGAAGAGCCCTCCGTGACCGCCGGCGTCATGGACGATCGTCACGGCCCCGCGCGGCACACCGCCGGCGGCGAGTTCCTGGACGTGGAGCAGGACGAGGCCCTTCCCCGCATGGGACAGGCCAGCCGCCGCGCTGCCGTCGGGGTTCGACTCGCGCAACTCGAGGTAGGTGACGGTGGGCTCCGACGTCGCCATGCGGCCAGGGTAGGCAGGTGCGGCCACGGATCCCAGAGCGACCGCGGCGCCCCCGCGGCCCGAGCAGGCTGCACGCGCGCACCCCACGGGCTAGGATGGCGAAGCGTGAGAGGCCCAGGCGGCCGTTCCGCTGGGCTCCTCCGGGGGCGCGGCGGAGAGGAAAGTCCGGACTCCAGGGGTCGAGGTGGTTGTCAACGACAACCGGTCGTGAGGCCCGGGACAGTGCCACAGAAAACAAACCGCCGGCGTCCGACGGACGCAGGTAAGGGTGAAACGGTGCGGTAAGAGCGCACCGCGCCGCGGGTGACCGCGGTGGCAGGGCAAACCCCACCTGGAGAAAGACCAAATAGGGAAGGACGAGGTCGGCAACGGCCTCCGGCGCGACCCCCGCCGTGTGCCTTCCGGGTAGGTCGTTCGAGGCCGACCGCGAGGTCGGTCCCAGAGAAAGGGTCGCCACGCCTCCGCGAGGGGGCGGACAGGATCCGGCTTATCGGGCCTCTCACGCTTTTCGCCCGCGTCCGACGGTGGGTCGCGCAGGGCTCCACGCACGACCGACCCCCAAGATGTTGGGGTCCCGGATGTGGGAAGACTCTCCATCTTGACGCTTTTGGGGGCTGCCCTTAGCGTCAGCACCTTCCTCAGGGCGTGCGGATCGCACCCGAACGGCCCTGGGACCCCCGCCGGGGCCGCCACCCGGCCTCACCGTTTTCGCCCGACCGCCGCCCGACCCAGCCGGCCCCCACCCGGCTCCTGGCTCGCACCGCACATGGAGTTCGTCTTCGTCGTCCCCCGGGACGCCTTGTTTCCGGAGTCCTACCCCCACGGCTTCCAGCCGTTCGGCAGCGGCCCGGGATCCGCGGACGCGGCGCACTTCCAGCGCGTGGTCGAACGCGAGGGCTTCTTCGTCGAGCGCGCCCGCGCCGAGCGCGCGCCGCAGTGGAAGCAGGTCATCCCCTACGGTGTCGTCGCCGTGGGTGGCCGCGTGCTCCGTGTGCAACGCACGAAGCGCGGCGGGGACGCGCGACTCCACGACAAGCACTCGATCGGCATCGGGGGCCACCTCGAACCGCGCGACTTGGTCCCCGAGCACGGGCGCGACCCGTTGCCGGCGGGCACGCGGCGCGAGCTCGAGGAGGAGCTCCTGGTTCGAGGTGTGTACGAAGTCCGCCCCATCGGCTGGATCAACGACGACTCGAACCCAGTCGGAGCGGTACACGTCGGCGTGGTCCAACTCGTGACCGTCGACGGCTCCGTGGAAGTCCGCGAAAGAGAACAGCTCGAGGGGCGTCTGTCGTCCCTCGAGGAACTCGACGCCCTCCTGGATCGGGGCGCCGACTTCGAAACCTGGTCCAAGCTGCTCGTCCCGCGCCTCCGCGAGCTGCTCCCAACACCCACGGCCGCGCGCGTCTGAACCGATCTCCTGTCGGCAGAAACGTCACGGCGAGGCGTCGCACAGAAGGCGAACCTTCATGAGTACGGCAAGCAAGAAGAACCGCGAGCTCGTCCCCGAGCGCATCTACGACATGCTGCTCTCGGCCCGCACGGCCGACAAGGTGACGATGCACTTCAAGGACGGCCGCGTCGTGGCCGGCGCCCTGATCTTCAACCCGTTCAAGGGCACGGGCCGCGTGATCAACATCGACCAGGAAGTCAGCATCGACTTCGCGATCGACGACATCCGCGACCTGAAGATCTGAAGCACGAAGCCGGCCGCGCCGCGCGCCCCGAGCGCTGCGCTGCCCGCCCCGCGCGCCCCGCGAGACCACGGTCCCGCGGGGCGCGCGGCATTCCGGCTCCGCGCGTGCGGGGTACGCACCCGCCTTGCCGGCAGACGCAGCGCGTGCGAGTCTCCGCGCCATGCTCCGCGCCCTCCTCGCCGTCGTCGCCATCCAGGAGGATCCCGAGTCGGCGGCGCCGCGCGCCCCCGTGCTCTACGTGCGAACGAGCGAGGATTGGGCGCCCCTGCGCTCGGGCCCCGTCGACCGCGAAATCGTGCCGCTCAATTCGCGCTCGGAGCGCTTGGCGTGTGCGGCGCTGACGAAGGATGGGATCGGATTGCGGCTGTGGGCCGGCGACGTCCCGATCGAGGGCCTCGACTGGATCGAAGTCACCGCGGTCGAGCACGCGCTCGACGAGTTCGTGGTCGCGGTCGAAGGCGAGCGTTGGATCCTCGGCCCGGCGACGCTGCCACCTGCGGCGCGCCTGGGGGGCGAGAGCGGTCTGGACGTGCTCCCCCACCTCGCGCGCCTGGATGGGAATGCGATCCATCTGGATGCGGCCCTCTGGCTGTCCCCACTCTCCGGCGGGTCGGGCAGCGAGCGCTGGGCCGTGCTCGCGGAGAGCCTCGAGGCGCCGCGTGCACCCGGCGAGGCCCACGTCCTCCACACGCCCAAGGCTTGGCGCGGTCGCACGGCCGCGCTGCGACTGGGCCAGGGGCCCTGGCCGCGGCTCGCCGTCGACTGGATCGTCGACGCCCCAGGTCGTCGCGTCGACTCCGCCCAATGCACCCCGTTGCGGCTCGCGCGCGCGGCCATCCACGGCGCCCGGATGAGCGCCTGGGAACCGTGGCGTCACGTGGGTCCATCCTGGCCGGTCCTCGCCAGCGCGGAGGCGCAGGGACGGGACGTGACAGCGGCGCTCGCAGCACGGGACGACCAGCACGTCCGCGCCAGTCGCGCGGAACTCGTCGAGGCCTGGTTCCAAGTGCCGGCCTCGGCGCCGGAGGGACGGACGCGAACCCTGTGCGTGTCGGTCCACGGTGCGGATGCCTGGTCACCCGCGACGGGCGCGCCGCGCGCCGCGCGGACCCAGTCGGTGCGTCCGGCGCGCTTCGTCGACGTCGCGCGCGAGCTCGGAATCGACGTGGTCCACTTCGAGGGCCCCGACCTGCAGCTCGACATCCGTCCGACGATGGGCCCCGGCGCGGCGTGGGGCGACGTCGACGGCGACGGGTGGGTCGACCTGTTCCTGCCGCAGGGCGGCGGGCGCGAGGGCTGCACGCCGCCGACGAGCCGTTTCTTCCGCAACCTCGAGGGACGGCGCTTCGTCGACGAGAGCGAGGCGCGCGGACTCGCGCTCGAAGGCGCCGGGATGGGAGCCTTGTTCTACGACGCGGACGGCGACGGGGACCTCGACCTGTTCGTGGCGAACTACGGACGCAATCGCTTCCTGCTGAACGACGGCGCAGGGCACTTCACCGACGCGAGCGCGCAGGTGGGGCTCGACACCGACCGCTGGCACGCGGCGGTGTCCGCCGCCGACTACGACGGGGACGGGGATCTCGACCTGTACGTGACGAGCTACCTGCACTACGACCCGGCGCAGATGCCCGGCGACGGGGAGCTGGGCCGCTACCAGCGCGAGGATCCGGTCGAGATGCTCCCGTTCGCGTTCCCGGGCGAGTCGAAGCTCCTCCTGCGCTGTGAGCCGGCCGCCGTGCGCGCGACGACGCCAGCGCTCCCTCAGCCCGGCATGCGCTACGTCGACGTCGCCCGCGAGCTGGGTCTGGACGACCCCGGGGGCCGGGGCATGCAGGCGATCTGGTGGGACTTCGACGCCGACGGCGACCTGGACCTGTACCTGGCGAACGACGTCTCGCCCAACCGCTTCTGGCGCAACGAAGGCGGCGGAGAGCTCAAGGACGTCGTCTTCTCGACCGGGCTCGACGACCCCCGCGGCTCCATGGGGCTGGCGGTCGGCGACGTCGACGGCGACCTCGACGAGGATCTGTTCGTCACGAATTGGCAGCTCGAGAGCAACGCGCTCTACGTGAACAACCTGCGGCACACCAGCACGAAGAGCCGCGTCTCGACCTTCCGCGATCGCGCGGTCGAGGCGGGGCTCGCGCAGCGCTCGGTCGGTGTCACGGGCTGGGGGTGCGAGCTCGCCGACTTCGACCTCGACGGGGATCTCGACCTGTTCTATGCGAACGGCTACACCTCGCCGGACTACGAGTCGACGGGCATCTGCGTGGGTCAACCCTGCCATTACTTCGTGAACGACGGCGCAGGGAACTTCCGGCCCGCGCTCGACGAGGCCGGCTCCGACGTCGCGCTCCCGCTCGCCGCGCGCGCGGCGGTGGCCTGCGACTACGACCAGGACGGCGACCTCGACCTGGTCATCACGGCCAACAACGGGCGGGTGCGCCTGCTGCGGAACGAGGGGCCGCGCGCGGGCCGCTGGCTGGGCGTGCGCCTCGCGGGCCGCGGCACGAACACGCGCGCGATCGGCGCGCGTGTCGTGGTCGAGGCGGGCGGCAAACGCTTCCTGCGCACGCTGCGCGCCGGCACGGGCTACCTGTCGGGCAACGCGCCCGAGCTGCATTTCGGGCTCGGGAACGTGCAGTCCGCGACGTGTACGGTGACCTGGCCTGCGGGCCGGTCGAGCACGCACACGCTCGAGGCGCTCGATCGGTTCGTGACCCTGGCGGAGCCCGAGTGAGCCTGTTTCGCCTGACCAGGCCGTCCGCCGACGAGATCGAACGCTTCGTCGCCGAGCAGGCGCTGCTACCGCACTCCTACGCCCCCGTCGGCATGACGCGCGACGAGCAGGCGCCCCCCGACTGGACCGAAGACCGCTACCGGACCGTGCTGGGCCCCGGGCGCGAGGCGTTCGAGCGTGCCAAGCAGCTCGTGCGGCGCTGGGTCATGTTCGAGCTCGGCTGGATCGAGCTCCAACGGCCCGAAGCCCCGATTCGCGAGGGCACGTGCGTCGGCGTGCTGGCCCGCTCGGCAGGCCTGTGGGTCCTGAACGCCGCCCGCATCGTGCACGTCATCGACGAGCGCGACCGCTTCGGATTCGCGTACGGCACGCTGCCCGGCCACGTCGAGGCCGGCGAGGAGCTGTTCCTGGTGGAGCGCACGCCCGAGGATCTCGTGGCCTACTCGATCCGCGCACTGTCGCGCCCGCGCGCGCTGCTGGCCCGCGCGGCGTATCCCTGGGTGCGCCGCGAGCAGGCACGCTTCGGCGCCGACTCGCTGGCGGCCATGCGTCGCGGAATGCTCGCCTGAGCGCTCGTGGGGGGCCACCAGCCCGCGGGCGAGTGGCTGCGTGCGGGCGGCCCCGGAGGGCCGCCTCCACGCCCTCAGAGCGACTTCTTGTTCAGGTAGAAGTCGTAGCGCTCGTACTCCTTGTGGGACTCGCGCTCCTTGACGTCGTTCACGTTCTTGGGCGGTGGCACGATGACCTTGTCGCCCGGCTTCCAATTCACCGGGGTGGCGCAGGCGTACTGGTCCGCCGTCTGCAGCGCGGTGAGCAGCCGCAGGACCTCGTCGACGTTCCGCCCCACGTTCATGGGGTAGTACACGAGCGCGCGCACGGTGCGCTTGGGGTCGATCACGAACACGGCGCGCACGGTGGCCGTGGCGGACGTGTTCTCGTGGAGCATTCCGTAGAGCTTCGACACCTTCATGTCGATGTCCGCGACCAGCGGATAGTCGATCTCCGTGTCGAGGATCTGCTTCAGGTTCTCACGCCACGCCAGGTGGCTGTGGATCGAGTCGATCGAGATCCCCATGAGCTCGGCCCCGCGGGCCCGGAACTCGCCCGAGCGGCGCGCGAACTCGGTCAGCTCCGTGGAGCACACCGGCGTGAAGTCCGCCGGGTGGCTGAACAGGATGACCCAGTTCTTCTTCTGCCAGTCGCTGAACGTGAGCTCACCGTGCGTCGTCTGCGCCGTGAAGTCGGGGGCCGCGTCGCCGATCCTCGGCATGCGGTTCGCGGACTCGTTCATGGGATGCGCGTCCTTTCCTGGGGGTTTGGGCACGTGTTCATCGTAGCGCGCCCGGGTCAGCGCGGCACCCAGGCCCGCAGCGCGCGGGCCCGGCGGGACTTGGCCCCCGAGAGCTCGCCGCAGATGCGGGCCTCGTGCTCGCGACCCGTGCGCGCCAGCCAGTCCGCGAATCCGGCATAGCGACGCGCCAGGGCCTCCTCGGACTCCACGCCCAGGCGCAGGCCCGGATCACGGATCCCCGCGCGCGCCGCCAGGCCCAGCACCCGGGCGGAGACCCAGCGCGACGGGCTCCATTCACGCGCACGCACCGCCAGGCCGTGCGCGACGCGCCGCAGGCTGTCCTCGATCGCCGGCCCCTGCTCGGCGAACGCCGCCAGCAGGCGCGCGAGTTCCTCGTCACGCGCGGCGGCCGCCAGGCGGCGATAGAGCGAGCGCGCGCCGATCTCGTCGCGCAGGGAGCGTCCGAGCTCGCAGGCGAAGCGCGGGTCGACCGGCGAGCTCACGGTGCTCCCGCGAGGACGCGCAGCGCGGCTACCCGTTCACGCGCATCGTGCGTCGTGCGCGCGTGGAGGCGGACCCGCGCCTCGACGTCGGAGGCGCGCGCCTGTCCCAGGGCAGCGAGCGCCTCGAGCCGCAGCGCGGACCGTGGCGTGTCGAGGATCGACAGGAGGTCCGCACGCACGCCTGCGTCCCGCGCAGCGCGCGGGCCGAGCGCCGCGAGCGCCGCTCGGCGCGCGGGGTCGGGGAGCGACTCGTCGAGGGCCGCAGCGCGCAGCACCGCCGTCGCGCGCGGGTCCGGGAGTCGACCGATCTCTGCCAGCACGCGCGCGGCGCGCTGGCCGTGAGCGGAGGGCACCGCGAGCTCGGCGACGAGGAACTCCAGCGCAGCGGCGCGCTCGGCCCGCACGAGCGCCCCCAGCGCCGCACCCGTGGCGGCGTGGCTCACGGCCCGCGCGATCTCGGCCCGTGCCACCCGGGCCAGCTCGGCGAGCGTGCCGGGGTCCGCCGCGTCGGTGCCGACGGGCTCGAGCGCGCGGAAGGCCGCGGCGCGCACGGCCGCGTCGGGGTCCTGCTCGGCCCGCAGCAGGAGCCGCTCGCGTTCGACGGCCGTGCGTGGGCGGCCCAGGGCCTCGAGCGCAGCGCGGCGCACGGCCGGGGAGGCATCGCCCTCCAGAGCGAACGCCAGCCCGTGCGCGAGTGCGGCGCGAACCCCGGCGTCGGCGTGATCGCGCACGTGCCGGGCCAGCACGCGCGCCGCGTTGCGACGGCCGGCCGCGTCCGGCGCCCAGCGCAGGAGTTCGAGCCACTCCGCGAAGGTGCGCGTCTCGACGATCGTCCCGGGCAGCGCGCAGGCAGGGTCGAGGCGCGCCCAGCGGGGCGCTGCGAGCTGCGGCACGCGCAAGCGCCCGGCGCGCTCCGCGAGCTCGAAACGCTCGACACGCACGCCGGCGGCAGTGGCGACCTCGACCTCCAGGAGCAAAGGGAACGGCGCATCGTCCTGGACCTGGCGCACCTCGATCACGAGCTCGCCGCGGACGGCGTCGTGCCGCGCGGCGAACTCGACGCGCGCATGACCCAGTCCCTCGAACCAGCGGCGGAAGTGCGCGGCGAGGTCGCGGCCCGACGACTCCTCGAGCGCTCGGCGCAGGTCGTCCGTGACCACGCTGCGCCCGGCGTTCAAGCCCACGAAGCGCCGCACGCCACGGTCGAAGGCCTCGTCCCCGAGCAGCCGCCGCAGGTGGTGCAGCCGCACGGCGCCCCCTTGGTAGACGTGCCCCGAGAGGAACGAGAGGATCGGATCGCCCGGACCCAGGTGGACCAACGGACGGCGGTTCGCGCCGATGTCGCGAGCCAACCACCCCGCGCGATGGTCATCCATCTCGAGCAGGAACTCGTCTGCGCCGCGCGCGTGCGCCGTGTAGCGACTCGCGTAGTAGGTCGCGAAGCCCTCGTGGAGCCAGGCGTGCGACCAGTCGGCGCACGTCACCAGGTTCCCGAACCACTGGTGCGCGGCCTCGTGGGCCACGAGCCCCGTCGGCGGATCGTCGAGCAGCCCAGCCGGGTCGCTGACCGCGCCAGCGTGCAGGGTGGTCGCCGACAGGTTCTCCATGCCGCCGTAGAGGAAACCGTCGACTGCGGTCTGCGCGTACTTGGGGTAGGGATAGCGCGCGCCGGTCACGCTCCCGAGGAAGGCCAGGATCGCGCCCGTCTCGCCCCAGGCGGCCTCGAGCTGTGGCGCGAGCCGCGGCTCGGCCGCGAACAGGAGCGGGATCCCGCCGCGCGTGGACTCCAGCAGCGCGAACTCGCCCGCCACGAGCGTCTGGAGGTAGGCCGGGTGCGGGAAGGTCGTGCGCCACGTCTCGGTCGCACCGGCGCCGTCCTCGCGCCGCTCGAGGCGCTCCCCGGCGGCGATCACGCTCCAGCCGCGCGGCACGCGGACGGTGAGCTCGCTGGTCGCGCGTTCCCAGGGCTCGTCGACGCACGGGAACCAAGCGCGTGCGTCGCTGCACTGCCCGTGAGTCCAGGCCTGCGTGGGCCCCGCGCCGCGGTCGCCGGCGAAGTAGAGCCCCTTCACCGGCCGACCGCCGTAGCGCACGACGACTTCGACGTACTCCTCAGCAGCGGTCGGCGCGGAGAGCTGGACGCGCAGCTTCCCGTCACGGTGCTCGTGGCTCAGCCCGCGCCCCTCCGTGTCGGTCACGGTCTCGACCTCCAAGCCGACGAGATCGAGCTCCACGACGTTCAGGCCGGCGCGCGCGGGCCACAGGCGCAGGCGGCAGGTCCCGCGCAGGGCGCGCGCGGCCGGGTCGAGCTCGAGGTCCAGCGCCACGTGCTCGACGTCGAAGGCGGGGCCGGCGGGGACCTGCGCCGCGGGCGGCACCGCGCGCGGCGCCGCACAGGCCGCGGCGAGGAGCAGCGGAGGCAGGACGAGGCGCGCCCGGGCGTGCATGGGGGCGCAGGATAGCCGCCCTCCCCGTTGCGCCGCGCCGCGCGCCGCGGCGAAACTCGCCCTCCGCGTGGACTTCCTCCTCGAGTGCGTCGGGTTCCCGCCGGACCACCCGCTCGACGAGCTCGTCGGGCGCGCGCTGCGCGACGGCGAGCCCGCGGCTTGGCGCGGGGACCCGCGCACGCATCGGCGGCTCGCGCTCGTCGCGGGCGTGGACCTGGCCGTGGAACGCGGCGACCCCGAGGGTCCGTGGACCGTCGTCCCGCAGTATCGCCAGGACGTGCGGTTGCGCGTGGCCGTCGAGGCCATCCGTCCCGTGCCCGACTCGCGGTTCGACGCGCTGCTCTTGGGTTGGGCTGCGCCGCCCGTGCGCTCGGACGAGGAGTTCGCGGGCGCGCTCGCGGCCGAGCGCGCCGGGGTCCTGACCCTCCAGAGTCCCGGGGCGTACCCGATCGCGGCCTACCTGAGCGACGCGCGCCGGCTGCCGACGCGCCTCGTCGCGGGCCACGTGCTGGCCGTGACGCTGGCTGGCTTCGCGCTGGACGTCGCGTACCTGGGTCCGAACGAGGGCGTCTTCGATCGCGCCATCCTCGAGCGCGAGGGTGGGGCCTGCATCGAGCCGCTCGGCGGACGCGAGGATCCGGGCGGTTGTGCCGAGGTCTCGCTGCGCATCCAGGCCGTGCGCCATCTGCGGAACCCGATCACCGGCCGCGATTTCGACCTGTTGACGGTCGACGCGCCGGAGCGGCCGCACACCCTGTTCGTCTCGCGCTGGCAGCTCGAGCGGGACCGCTTGCCGGCGCCGCGCCCGGGCCTGCGTATCGAGGGGGTGTTCCTGTTCAGCGGCCGGATCGCGGGCGGGCTCGGTGGCCCGCGCGCCTCAGCGACCGTCTTCGGCTGAGTCGGCTGCAGCGGACGGGCGCGTTGCGATCCAACGCAGGCGAACCGCCGCCAGGGGCTCGTCCTGCGCCGCGCAGCCGGCGCGAACCAGGACGAACGGCAGGCCGTCGGCCTCGCCGCGCTCGACCTCGAACCAGGTGGGCGAGAAGCGCGGGACGAAGCCGCTCTGCGCCTCGCGCGGGCCCGCGAAGAGCTGCGGCGCCGCCCCCGCCAATGCCGCGGCGAACTCGTCCGCGTCCCGCGCCGTGTCCCAGGTCGTGACGAGCTGCACGAGCCGCTCGTCACCCCGGCCGAGCAGGATCAAGCGATCCCCGCCCCAGCCCTTGGCCGCCTCGTTGGTCCACTTCATGGAGAGCAGCGCAAACGAGTTCGTGGGGTCCAGGCCCTTGCGCTCGGCGGGCGGGGTCACGAGCAGCGCGAGGGCGAACTCGCCCAGGGTGTCCTGCGCCAGCTCCGCCCAGCCCTCGGGAATCGACCCGACGTCGAAACAGACCGCGTCGGGCTGCTCGCGCCGGGCGGGATCCCAGTAGCGGTCGGGGTGCAGGACCTGCTCCATGGTTCGCGGCGGATCGCGGAACGCGCGCTCGACGTCCTCGGGCTTGGCGGCCTTCGCCATGAGGTTCAGGCCCTTCGTGCGCGCCAGGAAGGCGTCGCCGGCGAAGTAGGCCGCGACGAGCGGCTTCCACAGCACGGGCGGCGCCTTGCGCAGCGCCTCGGCACCCATGCCTTGCAGCGCGGCGAGCTCCCCGGGCGGGATCGATCCCCCGTGCGCCAGCGTCCAGCGGTTCATCAGGTTCGTGCCGCTGCCCTCGATCACGCAGCGGATGGCGAGCTCGGCGTCGGTGTCCTCGTTCGCCGCGGCGAGCAGCGCGTCGAGCTCGTAGTGCTGGTCGTCGAGCGCGTGCGTGAGCTCGTGGGCCAGGATGATCTGGACGCCCCCCCCCGTCATGGCGTCCATCAGGAAGAAAGCGTCAGCAGCGGGGTCGTAGAACCCGCCGACCTGCCCCTCGACGATCTCGAGCTCCAGCGCGCGCAGGTCCGCAGCCGGCGGCACGAGCCCCAGGAGCTTCGCCACGCACTCGTCGCGGTGGCGGCGCGCCGGCGTCGTCAGAGCGGCCTCGCGCTGCTCGACGTACGCGCGCAGCCCGGCCGTGCTCGCGACCTCGACCTTGACCGGCCGCAGGAACTGCGCGCCGCGCAGCGCCTCGACCTGCGGCAGGATCTCGCGGGTCGCGGCCTCCAGCCGTGCCTGCGTCCACGTTCCTCCCGGTGCCTGGAGGGCGAGGGCGGCGAGAGCGAGGAGCAGCGTGGCAGTCGGGACCATGGCGTTTTGGAACGGGTGGCGCTTCGAGCGCGGGGCGCGCGTAGGATGCTCGGCGGTCCCCCGGCCGATGTCCACGCCGTTCCGCGTTCGCCTTGCGTCGCGCTCCCGCCGCGCGGCGGTCCTCGCCGCGCGGCGTGCGGGTCGAGCCGCGCACGTCGCGCCGCGTGCGGCCCGCTCCGCGGCGCTGTCCACGGCGCTGGTCGCGGCCCTGGCGGCCTGCGGGCGCGGGCCGAGCGTCTCGTACGCCGGGCTCGACCGGCCGGCGAGCTGGGACGCGCCGCCGCCCGTGCGCGTGGCCGTGCTCGTCGACGCCACGGGGCCCGGCTCCGCTGCAGGCGTGGCGTTCGCCGACGCGCTGCGTGCCCGCTTCGCCGAGCCCGCGCCCGCTCTGCCGGGGCGGCCCCAACCGCCCGAGGTCCACGTCCACGTGCTCGACGACCGAGGGCGGGAACCTGGCGTGCGCGGCGCCGCAGCGCGCGCGGAGCTCGACCCGGGCGCACACGTCGTGATCAGCACGCCGGGCCTGGACCGCGCAGCCCGGGCGGCCGAGCTCGCGCCCCACACCGTGGTCGTGTGCGCCGGCTGCCGCGCCGACGAGGTGACGCGCGAGGGCGCGTTCGCCTTGGACGCCGGAGGCGGCGACCCGGCCGAGGATGCGCGCGCCGCCGCGGATTGGATCCGCGCCGCCATGGCCGGCGAGGCCGAGTGGACCTCACGCCGGCTCGCCGTGCGGCTGCGCGCCCGGCGACCGGAGCGCGGCGCGTTCCAGGAAGGCTCCGCGCCGTCCGCCGTGCAGTACCAATTCAGCGAGCCGCCCGTCGGCGGCGCGCGACCCTGACCTCCGGAGCCACCGAGCGATGACCTCGCGCCCCCCCCTCGCTGCGCCGCGCACGCCGTCGCTCCTCGTGTCGCTCGTCCCGGTGGCCGTGCTCGTCGGGCTCTTGATGCTCAACGTGCGGGTGTTCGGCTCGGCGGACAACCAGGTCGCGCTGGTCCTCGCGGCCGGCGTCGCCGCGGTCCTGGCCGTGTTCGGCCTGCGGGTGCCGTGGCGCGAGATCGAGGAGGGCATCGTGAGCTCGATCACGATGGCCATGCCGGCGGTGCTGATCCTGATGTGCGTCGGCCTGCTGATCGGCGCCTGGATCGAGGCCGGCGTCGTGCCGCTGCTCGTCGTTTGGGGACTCGAGCTGATCGCCCCCAGCGTGTTCCTGCTCACGGCCTGCCTGGTGTGCTCGGTGGTTTCCCTGGCGACGGGCAGCTCGTGGACGACCGCCGGAACGGTTGGCGTGGCCCTGGTCGGCGTCGGGCAGACCCTGGGCCTCGACCTGGGCATGGTGGCGGGGGCGGTCGTGGCGGGCTCGTACTTCGGCGACAAGATGTCGCCGCTGTCCGACACGACGAACCTGGCACCAGCCATGGCCGGCTCGACGCTCGTCGAGCACATCCGGCACATGCTCTGGACCGTGACGCCGGCGCTGGCGATCTCGCTGCTCCTCTACGCGCTCTTGGGCGGCGCGCACGCCACGTCGGCGGAAGGCTTGCAGCGCGTCGAGGCCACGATCGAGGTGCTGCGCGCGCACTTCGTGCTGTCGCCCTGGCTCGCGCTCCCCCCGGCGCTGGTCCTGGTGCTGGTCGCCGCCCGCGTGCCAGCCATCCCGGCGCTCTTGTGTGGCACGTTCGTGGCCGTCGGGCTCGGCGGCCTGTTCCGCACGCCGGGCGAGGACGGGCTGCTGGGGCTCGTCGGCGCCTCGTTCGCGACGCTCTTCGACGGCTTCTCGATCCAGGCCGCGGCGCTGGTGCCTGCCGGCGCGGAGCACGACGTCCGACGGGCGGCGGCGGCCTCCGTCGACGCGCTGCTCGACGGTCGGGGCGGGATGAAGGGCATGATGGGCACCGTCGCGCTGATCTTCTGTGCCCTGTCCTTCGGCGGCGTCATGGAGCGCTCGGGGATGCTCGGCACGATCGCCGGCGCGATCCTGGGCCTCGTGCGAGGAACGGGCTCGCTGGTGGCGGCCACGATCGCCACCTGCCTGGGAGTGAACGTGCTGGCGTCGGACCAGTACATGGCGATCGTGGTGCCGGGGCGCATGTTCCGCACCGCCTACCTCGAGCGGCGACTGCACCCCAAGAACCTGTCGCGCGCGCTGGAGGATTCGGCCACGGTCACCTCGGCGCTGATCCCCTGGAACACCTGCGGGGCGCAGATGGCGACGGTCCTGGGGGTGGCGACGGCGGCCTACGCGCCCTACGCGTTCCTGAACTGGATCTGCCCGCTGGTGTCGATCGCCTACGGGTTCAGCGGCATTTCGATGACCCGCATCTCCGACGCGGAAGCCCGGGAGCGGCTCGCGGCCGGCTGAACTTTCTGCGCGCGGAGTTTGCGTCCGACGCGCGCCGCCCGGTAGACACAAGCGCGCGCGCCCCCCTCGCGGCGGTCCGGCGCGCTGCCAACCCTTCCAGAGGCGCGCGCGCATGAGCGAGAAACAGCAGTGGGCCACCCGCGTGGGCGTGATCCTGGCCGTGGCCGGATCCGCGGTCGGCCTGGGCAACTTCCTGCGCTTCCCCGGCAACGCCGCCCAGAACGGCGGCGGCGCGTTCCTGATCCCCTACTTCGTCGCGCTGCTCCTCCTGGGCATCCCGATCGGCTGGGCCGAGTGGACCATGGGGCGCTACGGAGGACGCAAGGGCTTCCACTCCGCGCCCGGGATCATGGGCGTGGTCGGCAAGGGGCCGGTGGCGCGCTACCTGGGCATCACGGGCGTCGTGATCCCGCTGGTCGTCTACTTCTACTACGTGCTCGTCGAGGCCTGGTGCCTGTGCTACGCGTGGAACTACGCCACCGGCGGCATCGGGCTGCAAGGGTCCGAGGTCCCGGCGCAGGTCGAGGGTTCCAAGGCCTTCTTCGGCGAGATCACGGGCAGCGGCTTCGACGGCTTCCTGGCCGATGGCGCGCTGCACCAGAGCGTCGTGTTCTGGATCCTGACCTTCGCGATCAACTTGTGGTTCGTCTACCGCGGGCTCTCGCGGGGCATCGAGGCCTTCTGCCGCTACGCGATCCCCTGCATGGCGGTGTTCGCGGTGATCGTGCTGGTGCGCGTGCTGACCTTGGGCACGCCGGATCCGGCCAAGCCCGAGCAGAACGTGCTGGCCGGGTTGAACTTCATGTGGAACCCGGACTTCTCGAAGCTGACCGACTTCCAGACCTGGCTGGCGGCCGCCGGACAGATCTTCTTCAGCCTCTCGGTGGGGTTCGGCGTGATCATCAACTACTCCTCGTACATGCGCCGCAAGGACGACGTGGTGCTCTCCGGCCTGACGGCCACGGCCACGAACGAGTTCTTCGAGGTCGCGCTGGGCGGCATGATCACGTTGACGGCCGCCGTGGTCTTCATGGGCGTGACGCTGACCCAGGCCAACACGGGCGGCACCTTCAGCACCGGCTTCTTCGCGCTGCCGGTCGTGTTCGCGCACATGCCGGGCGGCAACTTCTTCGGCGCGATCTGGTTCTTCATGCTGTTCCTGGCGGCCATCACCAGCTCACTGTCCATGCTCCAGCCCGCCAAGGCCTTCTTCGAGGAGACGCTGGGCGTGGGGCGCAAGGCGTCGACCACGATCATCGCCGGCATCACGCTGGTCGGGAACCTCTTCGTCCTGTGGTTCAGCAAGGACCTCGTGGCGATGGACACGATCGACTTCTGGGTCGGCACCTTCCTGATCTTCGTCATGGCCGGCGTGCAGTTGATCGCGTTCGGCTGGCTGTTCGGCATCGAGCGCGGCTGGAAAGAAGCGCACGAGGGCGCCTACATCAGGATCCCCGGCATCTACAAATTCGTGATCCGCTACGTCAGCCCGGCCTTCCTGCTGATCGTGTTCGTCGGGTTCCTGTTCCAGAACCTGCCCGACCAGCTCGACGAGCACGGGGTCGTCACGAGCCAGGGCTGGATCTCGAAGATCCAGGCCAACACCACCATGCAGCTGGCCCTGGGCTTGGTGCTGGCCGTGATCCTGTTGCTGGTGATCGTGACCGTCGTGGGCGCCCGCCGCTGGGCGCGCGAGGGACGCGATCTGAACGGCCAGCGCGACGCCGACTCGGAGCCCGCCTGGACGCGGGACTAGGAGCATCCACGATGACGACCCTGGCCTGGATCTTCATGATCGTCTCCGTGAGCGCGGTGACGACCCTCATGGCGTGGTGCTTCCGCCAGGTGTTGCGCGCGCCGCCCGACGACCACGTCGTGCCGCCGCCCGACAGCCTGGGCGGTTAGGAACCACGCCGCGGGCGGGTATCCTGCGCGGGTCATGAGCCCGACGACCCGACCCGCCGCCGACCACAAGCCCATCGCCCCCGTCGACCTCGCCGCCGAGCGCGCCGCGGTCGGCCCGGCCCTCGAGGAGGCCGTGCTGCGCGTGCTGCGCAGCGGGCAGTACATCCTGGGCCCCGAGGTCGAGAAGCTGGAGCGGGACTTCGCGGCGCTGCACGGCGTCGCCCACGGCGTCGGCGTCGCCAACGGCACGGACGCCATCGCCATCGCGCTGCGCTCGGCGTGCGTGCGGCCCGGCGACCACGTGGTCACCTCGCCGTTCACGTTCTTCGCGTCAGCGGGTGCGGTGGCCTGGATCGGGGCCAAGCCGGTGCTGGCCGACGTCGAGCTCGACACGGCGCTGCTCGATCCGGCCAAGGCCGAGGCGGCCATCGACGCGCGCACGACGGCGATCCTGCCCGTCCACCTGTACGGCCAGATGGCCGACATGCGGGCCTTCCGCGCGCTGGCGGATCGCAGGCAGCTCGCGCTCGTCGAGGACGGCGCTCAGAGTCACGGCGCGTCCCGCGACGGCGTGTCCTGCGCGCAGCTCGGCGACGCCTGCGCGTTCTCGTTCTACCCCACGAAGAACCTCGGCGCCTGCGGCGAAGGCGGCATGATCCTGACCCGGAGCGACGCGCTGGCCGCGCGCGCGCGTCGCGTGCGCGAGCACGGATCGCCGGTGCGTTACACGCACGCCGAGCTGGGCACGAACTCGCGCCTCCAGGGCATCCCGGCCGCCACGCTGAACGTGAAGCTGCCCCATCTCGCCGCCTGGAACGAGCGCCGACGTGCGCTCGCTGCGCGCTACGACGCGGCCTTCCGCGGCTCGGCGGAGGTCGTGCCGCTGGCCCGTCGCGCAGGTGCCGTCCACGTCTACCACCAGTACACCGTGCGCATCCTGGGCTCCGTCTCCCGCGACGCCGTGGTCGAGGCCCTCAAGGCCGAGCGCATCGCGCTGGCCGTCCACTACCCCAGTCCCGTGCATCTCCAGGAGGCCGCCCAGCCCTGGGGCTACGGCCCGGGCGACTTCCCCAACGCCGAACGCCTGGCCCGCGAGGTCGTGTGCCTGCCGGTCCATCCCTTCCTCTCCGACGCCGACGTCGACCGCGTGGCCGAGCGCTTGCTCGCCGCGGCCGCGGGTCGCTCTTGACGCGGGCCCGATCTGGCCGATCCAAGGCAGCATGAAAGCCGCTCCGCTCTGCAGCGTGGGAGCCCTGCTCGTCGCTTCGACGGCCGTGCTGGCCCTGCCCCAGCGCGGTGCCGGTCCGGCCCAGGGCCGGGGGGGCGACGCACGGCCCGCCCCGGACGCCGGCCGCGCCGGCCCTGCCGCGCAGGACGACCTCTCGGCGGTGCATTTCCGCACCGCGGACTGGGACGGCGACGGGGTCCTGCGCTTCAGCGAGGCCGAGCAGAGCCTGGGACTCGACCGGGCCGCGTTCGCGCTCTACGACGCGGACCGCGACGGCGTGATCTCGCCGGAGGAGTTCGCCGGGCGCTACCGCCGGGTCGTCGAGCGCGGCGGCGTCTTCGCCGCTCCGCGACCGCGACCCGACGGGCCGCTGCCCACGCGCCGCGACGGACCGGCGCTGCTGGCCGCGTTCGACGAGAACCTCGACGGCATGCTCGTCGCGGGCGAGGTCGCGCGCGCGCTCCAGGCGGCACGACTCGACGATCCGCCGGCCGCGACCGTGCTCGCGACGCTCGACACGGATCGCAGCGGCGGGCTCGAGGGCGCCGAGCTCGAGGCGTTCGCCGCGCTGCTCGACCCCGCGGCAGCGCCGGAGCGCCTGCGGCCGCGGCTGACCCTGGACGAGCTCTTCGACCGGCGCTTGCCGCGCGACGCGCGCACGGGCAGCACGATCGGCCCGCTGCGCACCGCCGGCCCGGTGGCGGTGTTCCGGCGGCTCGACCATGACCGCAGCGGTCGCATCGATCTGCACGACCTCGAGGAGCTGCAGCGCCCCGGGAGCGGCGTCGTGCGCCCGGCAGTGGTCGTCGCGACCCTCGACCTCGACGGCGATGGGGCGATCTCGCCCGAGGAATTCGCCGCTGCGATGCGCGGACCGCGGGCCCGCTAGCCCGCTTCGATCGTCGCGGGCAGCCGCCGCGCGTTCTAGCGCGCCACGCCCGGGTTCCGCGAGGTCCCGGGTCCCCGATCGCCGCGTGGCCTCAGGCGTGCAGCGGCTCGAACTCCGCGAGCCGTGGCCCATCCTGTGGCGTCGCGACCGCGTACTTCGGGCGGTCCTTCACGTCCGAGCGGGGCGCGAGCAGGCAGGCGCCCGCGGCCGTGCCGTCCAGACCCAGGACGTAGAAGCTCAGGTTGAACGCCGGCTTGCCACGCTCGTCGAGGAGCTCCGGCTGGTAGCGCGCTTGCCGCTCGGTCTGCCGCGTCACGCGGCGCAAGACCTCCAGCGCGGCGTCGAGCGGGTGCGCACCCTGGCGCATGAGCTCGACGATCGCGAACGACCCGTTGGCGAGCACGCAGGCCTCGCCGCGCCCGGTCGCTCCGGCGCTACCCGCCTCCTGGTCGCAGTACAGTCCCGCGCCCACGATGGGCGAGTCCCCCATCCGTCCGGGGATCTTCCACGCCAGGCCGGAGGTCGTGGTCGTGCAGGCGATGCGGCCGTCAGCGGCTAGCGCCGAGCAGTGGATCGTGCCCCACGGACGTGCGCGCAGCGCGGCCGAGCGCGCCGCCACCCGTGCGTCGCGCTCGCTCCGCTGCAGCGCGCCCTGCCACGGCACCTTGGGCGGCGGCGGCAGCCGATCGTCCTGGGTCGAGTGGCTCTCCTTCCACTGCATCCACTTGCGGCGCGAGGCCTCGGTGAGGAGCTCGACGTGCGCGTGGCCATGCGCTCGGGCGAAGCGGTAGGCGTCCTGGCCGACGAGCAGGCAGTGGTCCGTGCGCTCCAGGACGAGTCGCGCGACCTCGCTGGGGTGCAGGATGTTCTCGAGCGCCCCCACGGCACCCGACTTGTGACGCGGACCGTACATGCAGGCCGCGTCGAGTTGCACGACGCCGTCCTCGTTCGGCAGGCCGCCCAGACCGACCGAGTCGTCCTTGGGGTCGGCCTCGACGAGCTTCACGACCTCGATCGCGACGTCGAGCGGGTCCGCGCCCGAGAGCAGCGCTTCGTAGTGGAGCCGCATCCCGGCCAAGGCGTTGTCACTGCCCACGAGCACCGCGCGCGCGCCGCGTGCGGCGCGGCCTGCGGGCACGCCCGCCGCGAGCGGCCCCGCAGCCTGCTCGGCTGCCGCCGTGCGACACGCACCCAGCGCCGCGCCCGCCGCCAGCGCGCCGCCCACGAAGGCGCGCCGATCGACCCGCCCTGCACCACCCGGCCCGAAGTCCGCTGCGCTCACGATCCACCTCCACTCCTGGATCCCGCTCCTGGTGACAGCCGCGCGCGCTCGCCCAGGCACAGCTCGCGCAGCCACTGTCTCACCCCGTCCCCATGCTCGTGCCAGCGCCGCGCCAGGTCCTCGTCGCCCGCCGACGAGGCCGTCGCGACGCGCAGGTCGACCTCGAGCTTCGCCGAGCGCAGGTGGCGGTCGAGATCCTCCGGCGCGGCGTCCGCCAGGGCCAGCGCCGCGGAGAGCACCGCGGCGCCGCTGCGACGCATCTCGCCCGCGTCGACGTGCTCCATCCGGTCGGCGCTGGTGTGGTAGGCCCAGTCGGGGAAGTGCCACACGAGCGCCGCGGGCACGCCAGCCTCCAGGAACACGACATGATCGCTGCCGCCCTCGAAGGGGTGCTCGGCCGTCTCCCAGCCGCCGGCCGCGAGACCCACGTCGGACAGCGCCTGGCGCACGATCAGCGCGACGCCGTCGGCGCGCAGGTCGGACGGACTCACGCGCGCCGCGCCCCAGGCCGTGTGGAAGTCGGGCGGCAGCGGCTTCAGCGCGCCGGGGTCGGGCGCGCGCTCCAGCAGCGGCTCGGCACCGGTCTCGGCGCGGCTCTCGCCCAGCATGTCGGCCGCGATCGCCGCCAGCGCCCTGCGGCCAGAGCGCTCGAGCCACACCTGGCTCTGGGCCATCTCGTGGCCGAACACGAAGGCCACGGAGCGCCGTGGCCGCGGGAGGCGGCCGTCCTGGACCAGGCCCGCGAGCAGGCGCGCGCACTCCGCGACGGCCCCCACGCCGCTGGCGTTGTCGCACGCGCCCGGCTCCTGGACGTGGGCCAAGATCGGCACGGCGAGGCCTGGATCGCGGGCGCCGAGCACGGTGGCCACCAGGGTGCGCAGCGGCCGTTCGGCCGTTTCCACCCGCGCCGTGAAGCGCACGCGCGACGAGCGCTCGCGCGCCGCGGCGCGCAGCGCCTCGAACGAGCGCGGCGAAACCTGCACGACCGGGAGCGGCACCTCGCCGCGCACCGAGCGGTACCCGATCGCATCGCGATGGCGGTCGCGCCCGGTGGGATCGACGTTGTACGAGGCCAGCTCGCCCGCGATCGCCAGGACGGCGCCCTGCTGCGCCGCGCGCCGCAGGAGGTCGGTGCGCAGGCCCGGCTCGAGCAGCAGCGCCGAGCCCGGGCCGCAGTCCTCGAGCCGGACGGCGATGCGCGCCTCGAGGTCCGCGGAGGGCGCTCCGGCGGGCAGCATCGTGCGGTCGCGGTCGCCGGGCGCGTCGAAGGCATGCAGCACGACCACCTGGCCGTCGCGCACGAGTTCGAGCCGCGCGCTCCGCGGCGTCCAGGCCGGCCGCGCGGCCGGGGTCTCGAAGACCTCGAGCGCGAAGCCCTCGTGCGCGCCGAAGCCCGCGCCGC
The DNA here is from genome assembly GCA_016795205.1 of Planctomycetota bacterium. Taxonomy (GTDB): domain Bacteria; phylum Planctomycetota; class UBA1135; order UBA1135; genus JAEUHZ01. The sequence continues at coordinate 138,098 of JAEUHZ010000024.1, forward strand.
GCAGCACGCGCTCGACCTCGGCCAGCGTGGCCTCGAAGCCCTCGTTGGCCGGCTCGCGGTAGAAACCGTCCGCGAAGCGCGCCAGCGCCAGGGCCTGGTCCTGCGAGAAGGCCTCGTGCACGAGGCGCGCGAAGCGCGCCGTGCCGCCGGGTCCGGGTGCCACGGGCGGGCCGCGGTGCGCCGCGGGCTGGATCTGGGGCGCGGCGGCCGCGGCGGCGCGCAGCTCGACGAGCTCGGCATCGGTGAGCTCCGCCTTCCTCGCGCAGGCGGCGAGCAGGCACGACGCGAGCGCGAGCGCGGCCAGCGGCTTCACCGCACGTACTTGTCGACGAGCAGGCCGAGGCGCAGCCGGGCCTCGGCGGGGATGCGGTCGTGGGCCGTCATGATCGCGCTCTGGAGTGCGCGCCCATCGGGGCAGGCGCCCTGGACGGGGATGCGCGGCAGGGCGGCAGCCAGCAGTCGCTTGGCGTTCCCGACGTTCGCCGCCATGACCGCCAGGATCGACTCGACCGTCACGTCGTCGTGCGTCTCGTGCCAGCAGTCGTAGTCCGTCGCCATCGCCACCGTGGCGTAGCAGATCTCGGCTTCGCGCGCGAGCTTGGCCTCCTGCAGGTTCGTCATGCCGATCACGTCGACGCCCCAAGCGCGGTAGATCCGGGACTCGGCGCGCGTGCTGAACTGCGGTCCCTCCATGTTCAGGTAGGTTCCGCCGTCGTGCATCGCGAGCCCCAGCTCGCGACCCGCTGCGAGCAGGATCGAGCGCAAGTCCGCGCACACCGGGTCGGCGAACATGACGTGCGCCACGACTCCGCCTTCGAAGAAGGTGTCGGCCCTGTGGCGCGTGCGGTCGAAGAACTGGTCGATCACCACGAAGTCGCCAGGGTGCACGTCCTCGCGCATCGAGCCCACGGCCGAGAGCGAGACCACGCGCGTCACCCCGAGCTTCTTCAGGCCCCAGATGTTCGCGCGGAAGTTGATCTCGCTGGGCGAGATGCGGTGCCCGCGGCCGTGGCGCGGCAGGAACACGACGGGCACGCCGCCGAGCCGCCCCGTCACGTAGGCGTCGCTCGGCGGGCCGAACGGCGTGGCCAAGGCCACCTCGCGCACGTCCGAGAGCCCGGGCAGGTCGTACAGCCCCGACCCGCCGATCACGCCCACCGCCTCCGTACGCAGGCTGCCGCTCATCGTCCTCGTCTCCGTTCAGGCGGCGCACCACGCCGTCCTCCTGCTGGCCGGCCGCCGCGCGCGGCAGCCCCTGCCCGCGGCCGCGCCGCGGGTCGTTCGTCGGGAGCGGGCGGTGCGGCGGGCGTTTCGGCGACAGGGTCGGCAACCGCTGGCACGCGCCGCGCACCGCCACGCGCTGCGCCGCGTGCTCCGCGTCGCGACTCGCGCTGGCCGGCGCGCCCCTGACCCGGCGCTTCCTCGCGGGCCGCACCGCCAGTTCCCGCGCGCTCGGGCGCTCCGGACGAGGCGGCCCCCGCCGCGCGGCGACGTGCGCTGTCCTCGGGCTCCTCGGCCGCGCGCGACGGCGCGAGGCGCGCCAGCACGAGCGTGGCGTAGGCGCCGCGCGGGAGGTCGAAGCGCACGCGGAGCACGCCCTGCGCACGGCGGTCCGGCACGACCTCGAGCCCGCGCGGTCGAATCACGAGCTGGCGGTCCTCGCCCTTGAGCGCGAAGCCCGGCACGCCTGCGATCCGGAACTGCTCCGGAGCGAGGCCCTCGGCCGCCAGCGCCGCGGTGAGCCACGCGCGCTGGTCCGCGTGCTCCACGTCGAGCAGCCCTTCGCCCGGCACGCGGAACGTGCCCTTCCACTCCGCCGGCGTCGGGAGCGGCCCGCGCGCGAAGCTCAGCGGGCCCTCCAGCGCGGGCACGACGATCTTCGCGCCACGTGCCGCCGTCTCGCCCACGAAGCGCGCCACGGCGCGGTTCCAGATGTGCGACTGGAAGGCATAGAGGTGGATCAGACGCACCTCGGTCTTGACGTAGCGGAAGGCTCCGGCGAAGTCCTCGGCGTCCCGGGCCAGGTGCTCGAAGATCGAATGGTGCTGGCCGAACGCGCCCGCCACCTCGCGGCAGCGCTTCCACTCGCCCCAAGCGCTGGCGAGGGCGCGCTTGAAGGCGCGGTTCCGCGGGTTGTCGTTCTCCGAGGGCGCGGCGAGCAGGTTCCACAGCGCATCCTCGTGGCGGCCCAGCGCCAGCTCCTTGGCCACCCAGCCCTGGCCGTGGCGCAGGTTGCCGAAGCGCTGGTCGCCGTAGTAGTTCGGGACCCCGTTGTCGCGCACGTCGGGGAGCTCGCGCTCGATCTCCGCGCGCTCGCTCGCCGCAACGCCGCGCAGCACGATCTCGAAGCCGTTGCCGGTGCTGTCGCGGCTCGTGAGCGCCTGGGGCGCGAACCCGGCCGTCTCGACCTTCAGTGACGGCGTCATGAAGCGCACCGGCCGCCCGCCGCGCACGCTCATGAACTGGGTCGTCACCCCCTGGCGGTCCTTGAGTCCCGCCATGGCGACGTCCGAGGGCTTCACGCCCGCCGCGAGCGCCAGCTCGCCGGCGGCCTCCAGCGACGTCAGCTTGCGCTTCGTCACGCGGTAGACACGGAAGCGCCCGCGATCGGCGAGGTAGCCCGCGCGCAGGAGCTCGAACACGCGGAAGTCGCCAGGCTTCGACTTGATCCTCATGGCGCGCGGAACTTGGCCAGTTGTTTCAGGGTGCGCGCCAGATCCTTCGGGATCGGTGCCTCGACGCGCACGCGGCCCTGGCCCGCGACCCGCGGGAACTCGATCTCGCGCGCGTGCAGCGTCAGTCGGTCGATCAGCGCAGCCTCGACGTGCCCGGGCTTCCGGCGATAGTCGCGCTTGAAGTCCGACAGGGACAGTGAGTCACGGCGGCCGTAGTACGGATCGACGGCCAGCGGGAAGCCCGTCTCGCGCAGGTGCACGCGGATCTGGTGCGTGCGGCCGGTCTCGGGCTCGCAGGACAGCAGGGTGTAGCCCTGGAAGCGTTGCTCGACGCGCACGCGCGTGCGGGATGGCTTGCCGCGCTGGAGGTCGACGCGCATGCGCCCGCTGCGCCGCTCGTCGGGCCCGATCGGCAGGTCGATCACCTGTTCCTCGCCGTCGGGGAGGCGCAACTCGCCCTCGACCAGGGCCAGATAGCGCTTGCGCACCCGGCCGTCCTCGAACGCGGCGCGCAGCTCGCGCTCGGCCTCGAGCGTCTTCGCGACCAGCACCACCCCGGTGGTGTCCTTGTCGAGGCGGTGGACGAGCCGCGGGCGGAAGCCCAGGCTCAAGGCATCCTCGCCGGGGTGCTCCTCGTCCGCCCCGGGCGGCCCGGCGCCGCGCGACAGCGCCAGGTCGAGCACGGCCCCCGACAGCGAGGCGTTCTCGCGCGCCCAGCGCTCGGGCTCGGCTGCCAGGCCAGCCGGCTTGTCCACGGCGAGAACGTGCTCGTCCTCCCACAGGACGTCGAGCTCCGGCCCGCGTTGCTCCGGCTCGGGGCTCCCCTCCTCCAGCTCGTCGACCTCGACCAGGAGCACCTCGTGCTCGCGCAGCTTGTGGCCGGGCGTGGTGGGCCGGCCGTCGAGCAACACCTGACCGTCGCGCACCTTGCGGCGCACGGCGCCCTTCGAGAGGCGCGGGAACACGAGGCACAGGAACTCGTCGAGCTCCAGGCCGGCGCGTTCGGGAGGGATCGGGACGTGCTGCACGGGGTCGCGCGCGCCGGACGGGCGCACGGGCTCAGACCGGGCCCGGCTTGGGCGCGGCGTAGATCGCTTCGCGGAGCGAGGCCACGTACGGCAGATTGCGGTAGCGGCCGGCGAAGTCGAGGCCGTAGCCGACCACGAACAGGTTCTCGACCTCGAACGCGCGGAAATCGGCCTGCAGCGGCACGGCGCGGCGCGAGGGCTTGTCGAGGAACACGCACGTGCGCACCTCGGCGGCTCCGCGCAGCGCGAGCTCGTGCTTCAGCGCGTGCAGCGTGCGGCCCGTGTCGAGGATGTCGTCGACCAAGAGCAGGTTGCGGCCCTCGATCTCGTTGCCGGTCGGGAAGAAGTTCACCTCGAGCCGGCCCGCTTCCGTGCCGTCGCCGTAGCTGGACGCCGCCAGGAACGCCAGCTCGAGCGGGATCGGGATGCGCCGGATCAGGTCGGACGCGAACACGCACGAGCCCTTGAGCACGGACACGACGGTGAAATCGCGCCCCGTGTAGGCCCGCGTGACCTCGCGCGCGACGCGGTCGATGCCGGCGACGATCTCGGATTCGCTGAACAGGATGCGGTCGACGTCGGCGTGCATCGGGGGGGCCGGCCAAAAACCGGGCGAACAGGGTATTCCGGGCCGCGCCGCCGGTCGAGCACGCGGCTGGAACCGAGCCGCCCCGGGCCCGGCCGCCCCCGTTTCGCTCCCCCCCGCTTGTGCCGGCCCAGGGCGGTGGTACCGTTCCGCGCGTCCGGACCCCGTGGGCGGCCGCCTCGCAGGCGGCGCCCCGGCGGCCGCGGCGCGCGCAGATCCCCACAGTGTCTTGGGTGTCGAGCGGCGCTCGACCCGCTCCGAGAGTCGACGGCCCATGATCCGGATCCACCCGTTCGTGCACCCCCACGGATCTCGACCGTGACGAAGCGTTCCTCACCGCGGCGCAGCGAAGAAGACCAGATCCGCGACCTCCAGGCGCAGATCGCCGAGCTTCGAGCCCAAGCCGAAGCCAAGACGCGCAAGGACCTGCCTGTCGTGCGCGCTTGGCCCAAGACCCAGCGCGCGCTGCGCGAGTTCATCCAGGTCGCGACCGATCACCATCGCCCCGATCTCGCGATCTCCGCCCAGGCCTTCATGGCGGGCGTGGAGCGCAGCCTGGACCCCGAGATCGCCCTGGCGCGCTCCAAGCGCACGCGCAAGGAGCGCGAGGGGGATCCTGGCGACGGCTGGGGGAACTGAGCTTGGTCGCGGCCGATCCCAGCGCGCGCAGCGCCGCGCCGCCCCGCCGATGACGCTGCGGCGGCACCCGGACGTGCGCGTGGTCCGTGCGCAGACCGTGCACCAGGGGCGCGTGTTCGACGTCGTGCGCGAGGAGCTCGTGCTGCCATCGGGGCTGCGCCAGGACCTCGAGATCGTCGATCACCCCGGCGCCGTGGCGATCGCCGCGCTCGACGCCTCCGGCGACCTGCTGCTCGTGCGCCAGTACCGCCACGCCTGCGGCGACTGGGTGCTCGAGCTCCCCGCCGGGCGGGTCGAGCCCGGGGAGGACCGCCTGGAGGCCGCCATGCGCGAGCTCGAGGAGGAGACCGGTCACCGCGCAGCCTCGTGGGAGTTGCTCGTCGAGTTCTTCGCCGCGCCGGGCTTCTGCAGCGAGCTGCTCGGCGTGTACCTCGCGCGCGACCTCGTGGCCCTGGGCCCCGACGCGCGCGCGGCCGACCACGACGAGGAGCTCGAGGTCGTGCGCCTGCCGGCCTCGCGCGTGCTCGAGCTGCCCGTGAAGGACGCGAAGAGCCTGATCGCGGCCGCGCTGCTCCTGGCGCGCGACCTCTCGCGCTGAGTCGCGGCGGGTGCCGCTCAGCAGGGGCCGCTCAGCGCAGCCGCGCGCGCGGCGCGAGGTCGACGACGAGCTCGAAACCGCCCTGCCCCGGGGCCAGTTCGCCGGCGCGGTCCAGGCGCAGGATCGCTCCCCCGGCGGCGAGCAGCGCACCCTCGCGCCAGGCGAGGGCGCGATCGAGGCCCGGGAGCGGCAGGCCGCAGCGCTCGACCTCCAGGGCGCCGCCCGGCCCGTAGCGCGCCGCGCACGGAGCGGAGGTCGACGCGATCCAGACGCGCTCGGCTCCGGGCACGGGGGCCAGGTGCCCCGCCGGGCGCGGAAGCGTCACGCTCCAGCGGACGCCGAGCCCTGCGTCGAGGAGCAGCAGGCGCGCCGGACCTGCATCGTCGAGCACCCACACCTCGCCCACAGCGGGGCCGGGCGCCAGATCGGCGAGGCTGCCGCCGAGGGACGCGCTCGCCTGGACGGCGCCGGTCTGCGCGTGGACGCGCAGCAGCGTGCCGTCCGCCGCGCCGACGACCGCCGTCTCGCGCTCGCCGAGGACGCAGCGCAGCGCGTCGCGCTCGAGCACGGGGAACAGGCTGCCCTCCGTGCGCACACGCAGCAGCCGCGTCGGGGCGCCGGAGCGCCGCTCGACGACGAGCGCCTCCTCGCCGGAGCCCAGGACGTCGAGGTCGGCCCCCTGCTCCAGCCAGAGCTCGGTGAGCAGCAGGCCGTGCGCGTCGAAGCGGTCGAGCCGGTGCGTCGAGCTCGACGTGCCTGCGGCCGAGCGCAGGACCCACAGGCCGCCGTCGTGCGCCGGTTCCACGTCGAGCGGCCAGTCGACCGCGATGCGCCGCGCGAGCCGCAGATCGCGGTCGAGCCCGTGGACGCGCGCCCCGTCCCGGTCGGCCGCCCACACGACGACTTCACCCGGCGGCGGGAGCGGTGGCTCGGCCGCGGCCAGCGCCACGAGCGCAGCGCACAGCGTGCCCAGACCCGCCGCGAGCACGGCCAGTCCGGCGCCGGCCGCGCCGCCGCGTCCCGCTGTCCCGACCTGCTGGGCTCCGCACGGACCTGATCGCTCCCGCATGTGCAACCTCCGGTGCGAGGACGCGCACCGCCGGCCGCGGTCGCAGGCGGATCAAGAAAATCCGCGTGCGCGCTCCAGAGCGAGCAACGCGCGCTTCACGTCGAGCGAACCCGTGAACCCGCCCAACCCGTCCCGGCCCACGACGCGATGGCAAGGCACGACGAGCGGAGCGGGGTTCCTGCCGTTGGCGGCCCCCACCGCGCGGCAGGCGCGTGGCGCGCCCATGTCGGACGCGACCTCCGCGTAGGTGCGCGTGACGCCGTACGGGATGCGCTGGAGCGCAGCCCACACGCGCAGTTGGAACTCGGTGCCGCGCACGTCGAGGCGGATCCGGAAGCGCGTGCCCTCCCCTTCCACGTAGGCCTCGATCTGTTGCAGGACGTCGCGAACGGCGGCGGCGTCCTCGACCAGCAGCGGCCGTCCCGCCCGCTCGGCGCACTCGCGGCGCAATGCGAGCAGCGCGTCGCCGCCGCCCGGCAAGCAGATGCGGCACACCCCGCGCGGCGTGGCCGCGACATGCACCGGACCGAGGCGCGTGCGCGCCACGCCATAGCGCACGCGCGCCGCAGCGTCGGCAGGCGGGCTCATCGCGCCGTGTCCGAGGGCCAGCGCAGCCGCCCGCCGACGGCCGGCGCGTGCGGCGCGCGCCGTGCAGCACGACGCGACGCGACGAGGAGCGCGCCGAGCACGAGCGGCACGAGCGCGAGCAGCAAGAGCACGCTCGCGTTCCAGCCGCGCGCGAACGCGGCGTCCTGGGAGGCGACCGCCTCCCGGCAGGCGGGTCACGTCGCGGCGCGCGGCGCGAACGAGAGCCAAGCCAGCGCGACGAGGAGCGGGTGGCGCATCCGGCCCCATCGTCGCCGCTCCGTCCCAGGTCGGGCAAGCGCTGCGTCCGGCACGGCCGGCGCCGCGCGCACTCGAACCCCGCGCGCCCCGCCCAGCGGCCCGTCTGGGCGCGTGCGGTCGATCACGGGCTGGCCCGCACGCGCATCCACGGCCCGCGCGCGAGGGCGGCGGGTGGGGAGCGCTCGACCGCGGGGCCCCCGAGCGCGGCCTCGAGGTCGGCCGGCAGCGCGGCGCGCGTCGGGTCCGCGATCGGATCGACAGCCAGCAGCACGTCCGTGAAGCCCGCCAGAGCCAGCGTGCGCGCGAAGGCCTCCAGCGCGCGCGCGAGGTGGGCGGCGGATGCGGCCGGTGGCGGCGCCGCAAGCGCGAGCGCGCGCGCGTGCCCGCCGCGCGACTCGACGAGATCCGCGACCCGCGGCGCGCCCGGCACGCGACCGTCGGCGCGCGGCGCCTCGGCATGGCCGGCCAGCAGGAACCCACACAAGTCGGCCGGCGCACTGCCCCCGACGACGTCCTCGCGCGCCATCGCGGCTGCGAGTGGGGTGCTCGCGAGCAGCGGACGCGGGGTCGTGAGGCCCGGGACGTCCGCCGGGGCGGACCAGGGATCGAGCGCGAGGAAGGCGTCGGACTCCGGCTGCGCCGCGGCCAGGAGGCGCGCGAGGTCGCACTGCGCGCCGCTGTGCGCCGCGAGCCCGAGCCGCGCGGCCCATGCTGCCCCGGAGCCCGCCGACGAGGCGGCACGCGGCGCGAGGTACGCCCCCGCGCCACCGACGCCGTCGACCCCATGTCCGCCCTCGGCCGCGTGCGGCGCGGGGTCGCACAGGAGCAGCCAGCGCCGCGAGTGCTGCGCGTCGCCGCGCGGCCCGCCGCCCGGGAGGCCGACCTCGACCGAGATGCGTCGCCCGTCCGCGGCCCGGAGCTCGAGCGCCTCGAGCGGCACGGACCACAGCACGTCGTCGGGTTCCACGTACAGCACCGGCGGGTCGCCCCAGGCGCGCGCCAGAGGCTCGAAGACGACCCTCGCGAGCGACTCCAGCGTGGCGCGCGCCTCTTCGGCGCGCGCGGCCCCGGCGCGCGCGGCGGCGAAGCGGCGCTCGGCCAGCGCGCGCACCGCGTCGATGCTTCCCAGATCGATCCAGGCGGGCGTCGAGCCCGGCGGCCCGCCGACCCAGGCGGCGAGCCGCTCCTCGGCGACCACGCGCCGCTCGGCGCCCTGGCCCGCGATCCGCGTGCGCTCGACGCGCCGCAGGCTCGCGCGGGCGGGGTCCGCCGGATCGAGGCGGAACGCACCGGGCGCGCCGGCGGGTCGCGGACCGAGCCCCCACGCCGCGGAGAGCAGCAGGTCGTCGAACGGCCGCAGCTCGGCGCGCCGCAGCTCGCGCTCGCGCCAACCCGCGTCCGAGCGCCGCGCCAGGTCCAACCCACGGCCGAGCCGCTCGACGGCGCGCTCGTAGTCCTGCGCGTCGCCGTGCACGGCGCGCACCAGGACGAGCGCCGCGAGCGCGCGCACCCGCAGCAGTTCCTGCGCGGCCGGCACTGCGGTCAGCACGTCCTCGAGACCGGCGACGGCCTGCTCGAACGCGCCGACGCCGGCCTGCCCGCAGGCCAGGTCGAGCTCGGCGCGCAGCCGCGCCGGATGCTCCGCGGGGAGCTGCGCCCGGCGCACGTCCACCGCCTTCTGGAACAACTCCAGCGCGCGTGCCGGCTCACCCTGCTGGAGCAGCGTGTCGCCCAGGTTCGCGCGCGCGATGACCAGCGCCTCGTGGTCGGTGGCGAGCGAGCGCTCGAGGCTGGAGAGAATCTGCTCCTCGAGCGTGCGCGCCTCGACGACGAGCCCCAACTGCTCGCCGATCCACGCCACGTTGCCGCGCGCGTTCTGCAGCTCGAGTGCGTCGGGCGCCAGCGTGCGCTCGCGGTAGCGGCGGACCGCGTCCCACGCCTGGCGCGCGGCGGGCAGCGCGCGCAGCTTGTAGGCCAGGGCGCCTGCGTCGCGCAGGAAGCGGTCGTCGGCGGCGTCGGCGGCCTCGGCACGTGCGGCGAAGAAGTCCGCGATCGCCGCCTCGACCCGCGCGCGCGCCTCCTCGGGGTTCGCGAGCTCCGCGAGCCGCGTCGCGCGCGCCAGGTCCGCCGCGCCGGGCCGCTCGTCGCCCGGCGCGCAGGCGGGCGAGGCCAGGGCCAGGACCAGGATCAGGCCGGCGGGTTCCACACGTACAGGGCAAGGTACACGAGCACGCCCGTGATCGACACGTAGAGCCAGATCGGGAACGTGACCCGCGCGAGCTTCTGGTGCGCGTCCCAGCGCTCCATGTGAGCCAGCCACAGGACGCGCAGGACCATCGGCAGGTTCACGATCGCCAGGACCACGTGCGACGCGAGCAAGACCAGGTACGCGACCTTCCACCCGCCCACACCACGGAACGCGGTGGGACCGAGCTCCTTCTGCGTGCCGAAGTGATAGTGCAGGTAGCTGGCGAGGAAGGCCGCCGAGACCAGCGTCGCGAGGCGCATGATCCAGGCGTGCAGCTCGCGCTGCCCGCGCTTGATCGCGACGAGCCCTGCGAGGAGCAGCACGGACGCGGTCCCGTTCAGGACGGCGTTGACGAGCGGCTGGACCGGCGCGGAGTCGCTCACGGCTTGCGCGACAGGTACTGCGCGCGCGCCGCAGCCTGCGCCACGCCGGCGTCGCTCTCCCCGTCGTAATAGCCACGGATCACGCCGTCGGCGTCGACGACGGTGAGCAGCGTCTTGTGCGTGACGAGCTGGCCCACGGGCTGCGTCTCGTCGCGCTGGAACGGGAGCTGGAAGCTCTTCACGGAGACGTCGGCCAGCGCGGACGGCGAGCCCGTGAGGAACAGCCAACGCTCGCGCTCGGCGCCGAAGCGCTCGGCGTACTCGCCGAGGACCTGCGGCGTGTCGTACTGGGGATCGACGGTGAACGTCACCAGACGCACGTCGGTCCCGGCGAGGATCGACTGGAGCTTGCGCATGCTGGCGCTGATCCGCGGGCACGGGCCGCTGCAGCGCGTGAACACGAAGCTCGCGATCCACGGCCGGCCGGCGAGCGTCGCCAGCGTGACTTCGGCGCCGCTGCGCTCGGTGAGCTGGAAAGGCTGCACACGGGCGAAGGCCTCGGTCGAGTCCGGTGCCGCGGCCAGCACGTTGCGTCCGCCCTGCGTGTCGGAGCTCATCCGGGAGCGCAGGAGCAGCAAGGCGCCGAGGGACAGGACCAAGCCCGCGATGCCGATCACGAGCAGTCGGCGGAAAGGCGGGGCAGTGGGTGCCGGGGCGGGGTTCATGGCATCAGGAGAGGTACAGGATCGCGAACAACACGAGCCACACCAGGTCGACGAAGTGCTGGTACAGCGCGGCGAGCTCGGCGTGCAGGCTGCCCGAGCCCGCTCGGCGCAGCGCGCAAGCCGAGCCCAAGAGCCACAACGCGCCGCCCAGGACGTGCAAGCCGTGCGCGCCGGTCAGCACGTAGAACGAGGCGCCCGCCAGCGACGCCTGCGGCGTGAAGCCGGCCTGCAGCAGCTGGCACCACTCCCAGGCCTGGAGTCCGAGGAAGAGTCCTGCGAGGAGCCCCGCCCAGAGGACCCGCTGCGCGCCGCGCGCGCGCTCGCCGCGGCGCAGCGCGCGCACGGCGGCGCTCGCGGCCAGGGAGCTCGCCACGAGCAGCGCGGTCAACGCCAGGCCGAGGCCCAGCGCCAGCGGCTCCTCCCAGGCGCGCGACGCGCTGCGCAGGACCACGTAGGCCGCGAGCAGGCCGCCGAAGAAGAAGGCCTCGCTGCCCAGGAAGACCCAGGTCCCAAAGCGCGCGGTCTCGACCGGCGGACCGCTGTCCCAGGCCCGCGCGACGTGCCCGGCGCGCGGCGCGTCGACCGCATGATCGTAGGGCAACGGGAAGGCGCGCACCGGGGCTCAGCGGAACGCCGCCAGGGCGCCCGCAACGGGGTCGACGACGGCGAGCACGAGCAGGAGCGGCAAGTAGGCGAGCGACGTGAACAGCAGCAGGCGCGCCGAGCCGCGCTCCGGCTTCCAGGCGAAGCGCGCCGACGCCGCCAGGTACGCGAGCCCCAGCAGCGTGGCGCCGGCCGTGAACAACAGGCCAGCGACGCCGAAGAGCGCCGGCACGATGGTCACGAACAGCAAGAGCGCCGCGTGGACCACCGCCGTGCGGCCGGCCAGGCCCTCCGCGCCCGGCTCGGACGGCAGCATGCGCAATCCGGCGCGCGCGTAGTCCTCGCGGTGGATCCAGGCGATCGCCATGAAGTGCGGGAACTGCCACACGAAGATCACGGCGAAGAGTGCCCAGCCCCAGCCGCCGACTTCGCCGGCGATGGCCGCGTAGCCGAGCAGCGGCGGCGCGGCGCCGGGCAGCGCGCCGACGACGGTGTTCAGCGTGCTGGCGCGCTTGAGCGGCGTGTACACAGCGACGTACGCGAAGAGCGTCGCCAACGTGAGCAGCGCCGAGAGCAGCGTGAAGCGCCAGGCCAGCATCCCCACCGCGACCGCCGCCAGGAGCGCGGCGACGAGCAGCGCGTCGCGCGCGCCGATCCGGCCGGCCGGGATCGGGCGGTCCTGCGTCCGGAGCATGCGACGATCCGTGTCGCGCTCGAGCACCTGGTTGAACGCGCTGGCCGCGCCGGCCGAGAGCGTGATCCACAGCGCGGCCTCGAGCGACGGCCAGGCACGGCCGCCGGGCACGAGGATGCCGCCCACGAAGGCCGAGAGGCCGACGAAGGAGGCGATGCGAACCTTGAACAGGTCGGCCAGGTCCGCGAGCAGGCCGACCTCGCTCGCGGTCGTCTGCGCCGCGGGCCTCATCGTGTCGCCTCGAGGCCGGCGCCGTCGGCCCGCTCCGGCGTCGGAGCGAGCCGCCGCACGAAGACCAGGGCCGCCACGCAGGCGGCGAGCAGCAGCGCGCCGCAGATCACGTGGGCCGTCGCGAACAGCGCCTCGGCGACCGAGACGGGCGCGTCCCGCCCGGTGATCACGAACACCGCGACCCAAGCCGCGAGCCCGAGTCCGACCTGCAGCCAGATCAGGGCTCGCAGCCAGCGCCCGATGCGCGCCAGCACGGGCTCGTGCGTGCCGATGAGGGCGCTCGCCAGGACCACGACCAGCCAGGCCGCCACGAGCGCGAAGAGGATGTGCGCCACCTGCGCCGCGTGGTGCCCGCTGTGGCGGAGCCAGGCGCCCAGGACGGTTTGGATGTAGATCGCCGGGGCGGCGCCGAGCGCGAGCGCCCGCAGCCTTGCGCTGCTGGCGGCTGGAACGGTCCGCGCCAGGCGCCAGGCACGGGATTCGAGGAACAGGATCGCCGCGAGCAGCGCGAAAAGCGCCTGCGCGAAGGCCCCATGCAGGAAGGCGAGCTGAGGGTTGTTCTCGGTGACGCGGAAGCCACCCAGGATCCCCTGCGCGCCGACGCCGATCAGCGCGCCCAAGGTCAACCAACGGACTGCTCGACGTTGCTCCAGCCTCCACACGACGAGCGCCAGCGCCACCACGCACGCGCCGACCAGCGAGCCCCACAGGCGATGGCTGTGCTCCCAGAAGACGCCCGTGTTGCCGAGCATCTCCGAGAGCGGGTACGTGAACATGTTGTGGCCGAACGTCGTCGGCCAATCGGGGACCGCCATGCCGACTTCCAGCGTCGTGACCATGCCGCCCACGAAGAAGATCGGCAGCGTCACGAGCACCGCGATCCACGCGGCGCGCCGGGGCCAGGGGCTGACGCTCGTCTCGGACATCGGGGCGAACAGGATAGCCGCTCCCGGGCGGGTTCTCACGCCTCGCGGGGCGCCGTACGCCGCGCCTGGGGCGCGAAGTCCCGTTCCCCGGCCGCGTCGCCGTACTCGTACGGGCCGCGCTCGATCACGAGATCGGAGTCGAAGTTCCCGTGAGCGGGCGGCGAAGGCGTCTCCCACTCCAGGCTCGCGGCCTCCCACGGGTTGCGGCCCACCCTGACGCCGCCGAGGAAGCTCCACACCACGTTCGCGACGAACAGGAGCTGCCACCCCATCAGGCCGAACGCGCTCCAGGTGACGAAGCGGTTCAGTGGCTCGAGCCGGTCGAAGAGCTGGTAGACGCTGGGGTCGGCGGTGCGCCGGATCATGCCGGCGATGCCCAGCTGGTGCATGGGCAGGAACACGCAGTTCAGCGCCACGAACGTGCCCAGGAAGTGCCAGCGCCCCAGCGTCTCCGACAGCGCGCGCCCCGTGATCTTGGGCCACCAGTGGTGCAGCGCGGCGAACACTGCCAGCACCGTCCCGCCGAACACGATGTAGTGGAAGTGCGCGACGACCAGGTACGTGTCGTGCAGGTACACGTCCACCGGCGTGGCCGCGAGCCAGAGCCCGGAGAGCCCACCGATGACGAACAGCGCCACGAAGCCCAGCGCGAAGCACATGGCCGCCGTGAGCCGGATGCGCCCGCCCCAGATCGTGGCGATCCAGTTGAAGGTCTTCACCGCCGAGGGCAGCGCGATGAGCATCGTCGAGAGCATGAATGCACGGCCCATCTCGAAGCCCAGTCCGCTCGTGAACATGTGGTGGCCCCACACGAGCAGGCCGAGCCCGGCGATCGCGCCGATCGCCGCGACCATCGGCTTGTAGCCGAACACCGGCTTGCGCGCGTTCACGGACAGGATGTCCGACACGAAGCCCATCGCCGGCAGCACCATGACGTACACGGCCGGGTGGCTGTAGAACCAGAACAGGTGCTGCCACAGGAGCGGCGACCCGCCGGCCGCGACGTCCGGCTGCACCGCGTTCACGTACAACCCGGCCGGCGTGTAGAAGGCAGTGCCCAGCAGCCGGTCGGCGAGCTGCAGGAGGCCGGCGGCGGTCAACACCGGTAGCGCGGAGAGTTGCAGCGCAGCCGCGACCAAGAGTCCCCAAGCGGTGAGGGGCAGGCGCATCCAGGTCAGGCCAGGGGCGCGCATCTTGACGATCGTGACCACGGCGTTCAGCGCGTTGAGGATGGTCGAGACGCCCAGGACCGTGATCGCCACCAGCCACCACGTCTGCCCCGCGCCGCTGCCGGGAGCCGCGGCCGGCACGGTCGCGAGCGGCGGATACGCAGTCCAGCCGGAGTTCGCGGCCCCGCCCTCGACGCCGAAGCCGGCGAAGAACAGCACGATCGAGGCTGCGAAGATCCAGAAGCTCGCCGCGTTCAGCCTGGGGAACGCCATGTCGGGCGCGCCCACGAGCAGCGGCACGAGGTAGTTCCCGAACGCCCCCGTGAGCAGCGGGATGATGGCGAAGAACACCATCGCCGTGCCGTGCATGGTGAAGAGCGCCGTGTAGCCCGCGGGCGATAGGACGCGCCCCGACTCACCGAGCACCAGCCCGCCCACGATCGGCATCTCGGTCCACGGCCACGCGAGCTGCCAGCGGATCGCCAGCGCCAGGAGCCCGCCGAAGAAGAGCATCGCGGCCGACGCCACGAGGTACTGGATCCCGACGACCTTGTGGTCCGTCGAGACGACCCAGGTGCGGAGGAAGCCGCGCCGCTCGCTGCTCACCGTGCGTCCTCCGCGCCGCGGGAGCGCGCGTCGATGATCCGCGCCGCGAGCCAGGCGTCGTAGTCCGCGCGTGGCAGCGCGCGCACCCGCCCCGCCATGACGTAGTGGCCGAGCCCGCACAGCTCGGCGCAGACGAGCTCGAACTCCCCCGCCCGCGCCATCGTGAACCACAGCGGGATCGCGCGACCGGGCACGACATCCTGCTTCACGCGCAGCTCGGGCACGAAGAAGCTGTGGATGACGTCGCGCGAGCGCAGCTCGAGCAGGACCGACTCGCCGGCGGGCAGCACGAGCTCGGACGCGGTCTCGACGTCGTCGGCCGTCCCGAGCACGCCATCCGCGCCGGGATGCTCGAAGCGCCAGGCCCACTGATGCGCGATCACGCGCGCCGTCACGCCGCTCGCCGGCATCTCGGCCGGATCGCGCAGGCGCGCCCACGTCGGCAACTGGGCCAGGGCGATCCCGACCAGGATCGCACCCACGCCGGCCGTCCAGGTGAGCTCGAGGCCCGTGTGCCCGTGCGTCGAGCGCGCGCGGTCCGTGCGCGCGCGCGCGCCGCGCCACACGGCCCAGGCGAGCAGCGCCATGACGAGCACGAATCCGAGCAGGATCACGAGCCCGATCCCGTCGAACAGCGCGTCGATCGGCTGCGCGATCGTCGAGGCCGCGTCCGGAAGCCACCACCCCCGACCGGGCGAGAGGGCGAAGAACGCCAGCACGCCGCAGAGCAGCCCGAGCACGAGGAGCAGCGCGCAGTGTCGCACCGCGCTAGCGCTCCGGGGCCGCTCCGGCCTCGAGGGAGCGCACGAAGTGAACGAGCGCCCACACGTCCTCGCTCGTGACGGCCGGGCTGCCGTCGGGCCCCTTCGCCGTGCCGAGCGCCGGCATGGGCGTGCCCGGGATGCCCGACCAGATGCGGCGGTAGAGGTCGATGTTCCGCGCGCCGCCGCGATGGATGCCCAGGCGCAGGTCGCGCGGCAGGATCGGCCGGTCCCACGCGTCGAGGTACGCCGGCTCCTTCCTGCCCGAGAGGCCGATCTTCCACGCCGCGGGGCCGTCGCCCGCGCCGTGCTCGCCGTGACACGACGCGCAATTGCCCTTGGTCGTGTCGCGGAAGAGCGCCGCGCCGCGCGCGACGAGCTCCGGCGTGGACGGCGGGCAGTCGGATTCGGCCACGACGGGCGCGACCGGTCCGAGCCACTTCGCGAGCACGTCCCCGGTCTCGGTGGCGATCGCATCGGGCTCGAGCTCGCCCTCGTCGGCGAAGTTCGCCGCCAGCCGCCGTTCGACCTCGCCGCGGACCGACAGGAGCCGGACGAGGTCCGCGAGCCCGTGGCGCTCGGCGAGCGAGAGTCGCGCGAAGCTCGGCATGGACGTGCCGTTCACGCCCTCCTCGAGCGTGCGCAGCAGGTCGGCGCGGCTCGGGCGCGCCGGCTGCGCGCGGCTCGTGTACTTGAAGACACCGTGGCGGAAGTCGCGCGGTCGCGGCTCGAGGAACGCGGCCGACGGTCCGTCGCCGCCGCCCTCTCGCCCGTGGCAGTGCAGGCATTCGGCCCGGTACAGCTCGGCCGAGTCCGCGAGGTCGGGATACCAGGCCAGGAACAGGTCGCGTCCGCGCGCGGCGAGGGTCGCAGCGTCGATGCGACCCGCCGCATGCTCCGCGCGCAGCGCCTGCCAGGCCGCGCGCAGCGCCGGACGTCGGGTCGCGACGCGCACGGCATCGAAGTCGCCGTCCGCCAGCGCGGCGAGCTGCCGCGCGAAGCCGCGCGCGTTGCCCGCCGCGATCCGGGCGCGATCGGAGGCGCCGAGCTCGCCCGACCCGCCCGCGCCCAGGGCCAGGTCGGGTCGGTTCGGGTCGAGGCCCTCCGCGGCCCAGGCCTCGAGCAGCGCGTAGCGCGGAGCAGCCGGCGGCCCGAACGCCTGCAGCAGCCCGGCTGCCAGTCCGGCCAACGCCGCGGCGTCGTCCTCGAGCGCCGCGCGCGTCGCGGGCGCCAGCGCGTAAGCACGCTCGGGCGGCTCTGGCTCGAAGCCGCACGACGCCGCCAGGCCGGAGACCAGGAGTCCCGCGCAGAGCTGCCGTCGTGCGGTGCAGGGGCGTGCCAAGCGCGGAGCGGCCTCGGGCCGAACGCGCGATTCTCGACCGGGCGTCGAGCCTGTCAAGCGCGGTCGGCTCCCCCGGATCGGGTACGTTGGTGTGCTGACCACGACGGGCAGACCGCGACGTGAACACCCCCCTGCTCCTGGAACTGCACCGCGCCGCGGGAGCGCGCCTGCGCGAGGATCCCGCCGAGGTCCTGACCTTCGGCGACGTCCCGGCCGAATACGCCGCCGCGACGCAGGGCGCTGCGCTGCTCGATGCGACGACGCTCGGCGCCGTCGAGGCCCGCGGCCTGGACGCCGTCGACTTCCTGCACCGCATCACGGCCAACGACGTGCGTGGACTCGCGGCTGGCCGTGTCGCGCGCAACCTGCTCTTGTCCAGCAAGGGCAAGGTGCTGTTCGACTTCGAGACCGAGCGCGGTGCCGAGGGTCTCAGGCTGGTGCTGGCCGCCGCGCGCGCGCCGGCGCTGGCCGACGCGCTCGAGCTGTACCACTTCACCGAGAAGGTCGCCTTCGAGGTCACCAGCGAGCGCCTGGCTCCGCTCGAAGTCGTCGGTCCCCGGGCAGCCGAGGTCGTGCGCGCCGTGAGCGGCTTGGCCACCGAGCCCGCGCCGGGCACGTGGACCGCGGCGCGGTTCGAGGGCGCGGCGCTGTCGGTCACGGCGACGGGCGTGGCGGGCTCGCCCGGGTTCCGTCTCGACGCCGGCCCCGAACGCGCCGCCGCGCTGTGGCGCGCGCTCGCGGCCGCCGGCGCGCGGCCGATCGGAGTCGTGGCGCGTGAGATCCTGCGCATCGAGGCCTGCTGCGCGGCCTGGGGCGCCGACGTCGACGAGCAGGTCTATCCGCAGGAGGCGCGTCTGGAGCGCGCCTTCAGCCTGACGAAGGGCTGCTACACGGGCCAGGAGGTCGTGGCCAAGATCGACACGTACGGCGGCCTGAACAAGCGCCTCACGGCCTTGCGCGTCGCGCACGACGACCCGGTGCCGCGCGGCACGCGCCTCCACCGCCTCGACGACGGCCAGTGGCGCGACCTGGGCGTCGTCACGAGCTGGGCCTACTCCTTCGTGCTCGACACGGGGCTCGTCCTGGCATTCGTGAAACGCCGCCATCAGGGGGTCGGCACGGAGTTCCGCCTGGGAGACGGCCCGGCGACCGCCACGGTCGTGCCGATGCCGGTGCGTCCCGGCGCGCTCAGCGTGACGGGCGAGTTCGAGTCGGCGACCGGCGGCGCGTGAGCTCAGCGCGCCGGCGCGAAGTCCGGCGGGGTCCCGCGGTAGCGCTTGAGCACGACGGACAGGTCCAGGTTGCCCACGAGCGGCACCGGGATCGGCAGCTCGCCCTGGATCAGCACCGGCACGCCGGACCGCGCGTCGAACCAGATCTGGATCGCGCCCTGGATGCCGAACAGCCCCTGGAAATGGCTCGGCGAGCCCTCGGGCTCGCCCTCTCCGCCCGCCAGGTCGGCGGAGAGCTTCATCTGAACGCACTCGAACCGCCCGGCCGGCACGCTCTGGCGGCGCGTCTCCCCGCGCTCGATCTTCACGCGCCACACGCGCTGGCGGTCGACGATCGTGAAGGCCGTGGACTTCACGTCGAGGTCGACCATCGCGCGCGCGGCGTACACGGCGCTCAGCATGTCGAGCGCGTTCTGGTCGACCTCGCGACGCTTGGGATCGCGCCACACGCGGTGCTCGGCGAGCTTGCACTTCTTGCAGTGGTAGGGCTTGCCCCACGCCCAGATCGAATCGACGAAGTGCGCCTTCTCCGAGCAGCCGCCACAGTGGCCGTCCGAGCGGTACTCGGCCATGAAGGTCCCGGCCAGGATGCCGAGCTTCAGCTCGCGCTCGCGGTTCTCCGAGCCGCGCTGCACGTCCTTGTAGAGCACGCGCGGCCAATCCAACGGCATGTGGCTGGCGGTCAGGGTGTGGGTGATCTCGTAGCCGGCGTAGCCGCCCTTCGCGACGGACTTGACCCAGGCGCGATCGAACAGCTCGACCTTGCGCTCGGCCTCACGCGCGGACGGCAGCCCGAGCGGCGTGCGCTCGACGCCCGAGGACAGCGTCACGTCGCCGACGTCGATGTCGCCGAGGATGCCCACGTCGATGATCACGTCGAAGACCAGCTCCTCGTCGCGCGGCAGGAGCAGCGGGACGTGGCCCGCGCCACGCTCGATGCGGATGAACTCCGGGGGAGCGGGCGCGGGGCCGCTCTGGGCAGCGGGAGGCCCCTGCGAGAGCGCGGGGCTCGGCGGGACCGGCGAACCCTGGGTGGTCGGAGTCAGGGCCAGGACGAGCGCAGCACGAATCACCGCTCGATCCTGGCCTACGGCGGCACGCGAGGGAAGGACGGAGCGCTGGCCTTCACACACGCCGTGCACGGCGCTCGGCCAGCACGTCCTCGGCTTCCTCGATCGCCACGCGGGAGGGCGCCCAGCCCTCGGCCCGCGCCCGGTCGAGGATCCGCGCGGTCGTGGCGGCCACCCGGTCGCCGATCGCGGCCACCGGCTCGCGACGGCCCTCCAGGTGGAACAGGGCCCCGCGCACCAGGGCGCCGGCGTTGAGCACGAAGTCGGGAGCGAACAGGATGCCACGCTCGTGCAGCCGCTCGCCGTGGGCGTGGCGCGCGAGCACATTGTTCGCGCCGCCGGCGACGACGCGGCAGCGCAGCCTGGCGATGGACAGGTCGTGCAGGATGCCTCCCAGGGCACAGGGCGCGAAGACGTCGCAGCGCTGGTCGAACTCGGTCGCCGGGTCGACGAGTTCGATCTCGAGCTCGTGGGAGATGGCCCGCGCGCGGGCCGAGTCCAGGTCGGACGCGCGCACGCGGGCACCGCGTGCCACGAGCCGCCGCGCCAGCCCCGCGCCGACCTCGCCCAGCCCCTGGACGACGATGCTCCGGCGCGGGAGGTCGGCCTCGCCGTCCAGGTGCTCGAGCGCCGCGAGCAGGCCGCGGAACACGCCCTCGACGGTCGACTCGACGAGCTCTCCGGGACCGCTCGGCCCAGGATCCGTCGCATGGCGGGTGCGCGCCGCGAGAGCGCGCAACTCGGCTTCGCCGGTGCCGACGTCCGGTCCGGCGCACCAGCGCCCGGCGAGGCGCTCCGCGAGATCGCCCACGGCGCGGTAGGCGGCGGGCAGGTCGAGGCCCCCGCGGTCGAGGATCGTCATCTTCGCACCACCCGCGGGCAGGCCGGCCAGCGCGCACTTGTACGTCATCGCGCGCGCCAGCCGCAGGGCGTCGCGCAGGGCCCCGTCCTCGTCCTCGTAGGCCCAGCGCCGCACGCCGCCGAAGGCCGGGCCTGCGCTGGAGTCGTGGATGGCCAGGAAGGCGCGCAGGCCGGACCGTGCGTCGTGCACGGCCAGGACCTCCTCGAAGCCCTCGCGGGACATCGCGTCGAGGATGTGGGTCGCCATCGGGGACGGGGGCGGCGCGCGAGGCCGCTGCGCTCCGGCGTGGTGGGCCGTGGGGCAGCCGGCTAGTCTACGCGCTGCCGCGGTCCCGCCGAGCACCGGGAGGGAAGAGCGCGGCCCGGACGTCGTCCACCCGCCCCATGCAGGCCCGCGCGCGCTTCCTCCTCCCCCTCGCCCTCCTCGCCGCCGCCTGTTCGTCGACGTCGTCGGACCGCTCCCCGGCCGCCGAAGCCGCGGATGCGGCGCGCTCGACGGCCCCCGAGCGGCCGATCGCGGAGATCGTCGAGGGCACGCGCCAGCCGGAACCGATCGGCGCGCTGCTGACCTCGCTCGACCAGCAGATGACGGCTTGGAACAACCTGTTCCTTTCGGCGCAGACCGACGTCGACCGCTCCAAGGCCCGCACGCTCGAGAAGGCGATCATGACCACGGCCCACAACCGTCGTCAGGAGATCCAGGAGCAACTCGAGGTCGGCCCGCTGAACAATCGCATCGTGGCCGCCGCGGCGCTGGGCTTCACGCGCAGCCCGGACGCGCAGAGTCCGCTCCTCGCGGCGCTCGACGACGACGAGCCCCAGGTCGTCGCGTCCGCGCTCCTCGGCCTCTGGCTGCTCGGGCGCGCCGACACGCCGCTCGATCGGATCCTGGCCTTGATGACCGCGGGCGAGACAGCCGAGGTGCGCACGAATGCCGCGCTGTGCCTGGCCACGCTGGTCAAGGGCGGCGCGCGCGCGCCGTCCCTGATCCCGACGCTGCGCGTGGGACTCATGGATCAGGCCCCAACCGTGCGGGCGCATTGCGCGCTCACGCTGGCGGAGCTCGGTGACACGGTCTCGTTCCAGGCCATCGCGGACATGCTCAACGAGCGCACGACGCTGACGGTTTCCGCCGCGGCCCGCGCGGTCGCTTTCCTGACCACGCAGGACAACAAGCTGCGGGGCAAGGGCGCGCGGGCGCTGGTTTCCGCCTGGCTGCGAGCGGCCGAGCCCGCGAAGTCCGCGATCTACCGCGCCATGGTCGAGCTCTCCGGCACGAATTACGGCTCGAACGAGGAGGACTGGACGAGGTGGGCCTCGCGGCTGCCCTGAGCGCCAGCGCGATCCTGGCATCGATCGCGGCGCAGGCTGTGCCGCCGGGCCAGACTCCGCCGGCCGGACAGGCCTCGCCCGTCCCCGCGCGCCCGGGCCCGACGCCCCTCGAGCCGCCGCCGCCCCGCGCGCCGATCGCGGGGCTGCGCGGCTTCGAATCGCGCTCACGCCTGGTCTACGCGGCGCAACCCGGGCGCGCCCACGAGCTCCGGGCCGCCTACGTGTTCCCAGACCGCGTGCGCTGGTGGATCTCGGCGCGCGAGGGCGCGACGGAGGAGCGCCGCCTCCGGTACCAGTACGGCCCCCACGTGCTGGCCGTCGAGCCCAGCCAGTCCGCCTCGATCGAGTACCGGGCCGAGGACCGCGACGCGCTGCTCGCGGCCTTCGAGCTGCGGCGCGCCCTGTTCCTCTACCCGGACGGTTGCGCGTGGAGCGGCTCAGGTTCGGTGCGCACGGCGACCCTCGCGAGCGGCGACGTGCTCACCGCGAAGCTCGCGGGGGAACCCGCGCGTCCCATCGAGATCGAGTATGCGCCGCGGCGCGGAGAGACCCGCGACAGCTGCCGCGCGATCACCTGGGCCGTGACTGGCGGGCGCGCCTGGCCGGCGACGTTCGAGCTGTGGAACGGCGCCACCCTGGCCTGGCGCGAAGCCGTCGAGTCCGTCGACGTCGAGACGCGCATCCTCGATTCGTTCTTCATCCCGCCGGACCGACGCGGCGCCGCGGGAGCGCCCGTCGAGGGTGTGCGCGACCTCGACATCCCGCCGACCTGCCTGCGGCGCGTCCCGCTGGAGCCCGGTACGAGCTGGGATGCGGCGCGCGCGGCGCGGGCCAAGCTCGCAGAGGACTGGCCGGCGACCGGGGCGCCGGCACTCGAGGAGTTCCTGACCTTCGAGCTCCGAGAGGATGGGCTCCCGGCCGCGATCCACCTGCGCCTGGCGCGCGTGCCGGAGCGCGCCCCCGAGGGGTTCGTGATCCTGCCCGAGCGCCTGGGCGCCGCGACCTCCGTGCGCGGGCTCTCGGCCGTGACCCCGGCGGTCCTGGAGCGCGTCCGCCACCGGCTGCCAGCGGGGGGGGAGCCCGGCCCGGCCTACGCCCGCTTCGACGGGCGTCGCCCCGACCCCGACGTCGTCGTCGTGGTCCCGATCCGCTGACGTTCGCGGTCTCGCCGGCCGGCTCTGTCCTCCGCGGAGGACCGCACCGAGATCGGGAATGGACCCGCTTCCCGGGCTAGGTAGGACCAGGGCACGGCACCTCAATTGCTGTCGACCTGCGTCCGCCGTCCCCCCAGCCCAGCCACCAGCCCCATGGTCCAGCAACCCACCGGCCGCTCGTCATACCTCGCCCTGGTCGCGCTCCTGGCGTTGGCCGTCCAGGCCGAGGCCCAGCGGCCCGGCGCCGGCCGACCTGGCAGCGGCGGAGGGGCACCGTCCGCGTCGCGACCCTCGGCACCCTCGGCGCCCTCGGCCTCGAGGCCCTCCGCCCCGAGCGTCTCGCGGCCCGCTCCGGCACCCACGGTGAGCCGTCCGACGGCGGCTCCGGCGCCCTCGCGCGGCAGCGCCTCCCCGGCCCCGGCTGCTCGCCCGGCACCCGCGCCGGCCGCGTCCCCGACCAGCGCGCCGGCGCCGACGTCCCGATTCGCTCCGAGCCCACGCGCTGCGACGCCGGCTCCCGAGGCGCCGCGCTCCGGCGCGCCGCGCGAGCAAGCCCCGGCCCCGACACGCGCTGCCCCCGGGCGGGTGTTCGACGGCGGGAGGGACGCACAGCCCGCCCCGAGCGACCGTCAAGACCCTGGCCCGCTCCTGCCCTCGACCGGCAACCCGCGGGTGGCGCAGCCCGCGCCGGTCATCGATCTCTCCTCCGCGGTGCGCGTGCCGCGCCCGACCGTCCCAAGCCTGGCTGGCTCGCGCAGCGGACCCGAAGCGGGACTCTCGCGTGGGCGTCTCGCGGGCGCGGGACTCGACCCGGCACGGCCGACCGCGGCCGCCCCGCGCCCCGCAGCGGACGCCGAGGGGCTGCGAGCGCGCTACGGCAGCGGTGGCGGCGAGATCCCAGCGGCGGACCGCGCCGTGCGAAGCCGCGCCGACGGACTCTCGGCCGGCCGCGCCCGCGCCGAGGCCGACGCCGCAGCGCCCCGTGGACGCGCCACGGAGCGCTCGGGCAGCACGCGCCTGGGGACGGCAGGCGACGACGGTGCGCGCGCGCGCGGCAGTGCTGACGCGACACGGAGCCGCACCCCTGAGGCGAGCGGACGAGTCCGCGCGCGCGAGGTCGATCAGCGCGGTGCGAGCACGACGTCCGAGCGCGTGCGCGAGGCGCTGCGTCGCGATGGCGAGCTGGCTCGCTCGAATCCCGAGGTCTCCGCCCGGCAACGCGCCGCGACGCGGGCCGCGCACGCCGCGGGTGCCGTCGGGACCGGCGTGATCATCGGAACGTGCGGAACCGTCTACGGCGGCGGCGGCACCACGCCGAGTTGCTGGGATCCGTACGGTGACGTCTGGGGTGGCACCGGCTGGTACTGGAACACCTGCTGGACCGGCGGTTGGTGGTGGGGCTTCGGCTACGGCTGGCCCTACGGCTCCTGCTGGTGGGGTTGGCCCTCGTACTGGTCCTGCTACTGGCCCTGGGGCTACGGCTGGTCGACCTGGGGCTGGTACTCCTCGCCGTGGATCTACTCCGGCGTGGTCTACGTGGACTCGACCCCCGAGGTCGTGGTGATCCGCGAGGAGGCGCCCGCGCCGGCCGTCGAGCCCGCGGCCGCGCCGGCGCCGGCGGGCGCCCCGCCGCAGGTCGCGCCGGAGATCCGCGCCGGGCTCGAAAGCTCGGCCGACGAGTCCCTGGCCGCCGGCGACACGGCGTTCCGCGAGGGGCGCTACAGCGACGCGGTGCGCCACTACGCGCGCGCGGTGGAGTTCGCGCCGGAGCGCGGCAGCTTGTGGCTGATCCTGTCCGACGCGCTGTTCGCCACGGGCGACTACCACTACGCCGCCTATGCCCTGCGCAAGTCCCTCGAGCTCGACGCCACGCTGCTCGAGCCGCTGGTCGACAAGCACGAGTGGTACGGCGACCCGGCTGAGTTCGACCGGCACATCGCCTGGGCCGAGGCCTACCTGCGCGACCGGGTCCTCGACGAGGACGCGCGCCTGGTCCTGGCGGCGAACTACCTGTTCGCGCGGCGCCATGCATCTGCCGTCGATGCGCTGGAGAGCGCGTTCGGGGCCGGCTTGGTGGAGACCAAGGCCGGCAGGCTCGTCCTGGAGCGCGCGCGGCGCGCGCTGGGCAGCGCGCCGCGCTAGGGCTCGTCAGCGCCCCAGGTCGAGCTCGCGCGGCCCGGAATCGCCGCCGAAGAACTCGACCCGCGGTGCCCGGCCGAAGGCCCGCGTGAAATCCTGGACGATCCGCCCCTCGAGGTCGGCCTCCGCGCCGCGCTCGAGGAGGATCACCGCGCAGCCACCGAAGCCGGCTCCGGTCAACCGCGCCCCCAGCACGCCCGGGACGGCGATCGCGCTGGCGACGAGTCGGTCGAGTTCGGGCACGGAGACCTCGAAGTGCTCGCGCAGGGACTCGTGGGCCAGCGTCATCGCCGCGCCGAACCCGCGCAGGTCCCCACGCCGGAGCGCCTCACGCGCGGCGAAGGTGCGCCCGACCTCCTCGACGACGTGGCGGGCGCGCTTCATCGGCGTCGGATCCAGGTCGCGCGCGTGCTTGGCGAGCGTCTCCAGTCGCACGTCGCGCAGGCAGGTCGCGTCGGGCTGGAAGGCACGCAGCGCGTCGAACGCGGCCCGGCACTCGGCCACGCGCTCGTTGAAGGCGCCTTGCGCCAGCTCCCGCCGCACGAGGGTGTCCGCGACGGCGATCGACACGCGGGCGGGGTCCAGGGGCAGGTGCTCGCTCGTCCGGTCCTTGCAGTCGAGCCACAGGAGCGAGCCGCCGCGCGCCAGGCCCACGGCATAAGGATCCATGATCCCGCACTGGACGCCCACGAAGCCGCGCTCCGCGCGCAGCGCGGCATGCACGATCTCGATGCGCGGCAGGCCCAGGCCGAACACGGCGTCCAGCGCGAAGGCGGTCGCGACGCAGATCGAGGCCGACGAGGACAGCCCAGCGCCGACCGCCAGGTTGCCGCCGAACAGGACGTCGAGGCCGTGCCCGAGGGCGCCCTGGGCGTCGGCCAGGGCCAGGATCTCGCGCAAGACGCCCAGCGGGTAGTCGGCCCAACGGCGGCTCCGCACAGCGGGCAGCGCGCCGATCTGGGCCTCCGCGCGCGCGCCGTCCAGCGTGGAAGCCAGGACGATCCGCCCGTCGAGCCGCGGGCGCACCGCCACGAACGTCCCCCGGTCGATGGCCGTGGGCATGACCGGCCCGCCGTTGTAGTCCAGGTGCGCCCCCATGAGGTTGACCCGCCCCGGGGCAAAGAACACGCGCGGAGCCGCGCCGGCCGGGAACAGCCCGGCGAACGCACGCGCGTGCTCGGCAGCGAGCCGCGCGTCCCAGCGCCCGCGCGCAGCGGGATCCCCGCCGCGCTCCGCTCTCCCGGATCCCGTCGCGTTCATCTGCGCAACGTAGCACCGAGCGGTGCGCCGCGCTTCCGCGCGCGGTCGGCCTCTGCTACGGTTCCACGCATGCCCTCCGCGCCGCGCACCGGCAGTCCCGGACTCCTCGCGACCGCTGTGATGCTGGCGCTCGTGCCGCTCTCGGCGGGCTGCTCCAGCCTGTCCTTCGAACGCACCACGGAGACCTCCGGCACGTTCGTCTCGACCGGCTTCGCGTTCACGATCTTCTCGATCGACCTGCCCAAGGGTTCGCTGCTGATCGCGCGCGAGAACGCCTCGGACGCGAACCTGCCGAACATGGAGGTCACCGGCACGCTGACCACACCGTACCTCGGGCCGTTGGACTGGATTCTCGACATCATCTCGTTCCGCTATTCGCGGGTCGAGGGTACCTGGGGATACGCGCCGCCCCGCTGAGCAGGCGCAGGCGCCAGCCGAGGATCCAGCCCAGGATCTTCCAGCCGGCGCGCACGGACCCGCTGATCGTGCCCGCGATCTTGCTGCGTCCGCCGGCCCGCGCGCGGTAGTGGACGGGCACCTCGGCGACCACGAGCCCGGCCACGCGCGCCTTGAGCTGCATCTCGACCGTCCACCCGTAGTCGCGGTCGCGCATGCCGAGGTGCCGCAGCGCTCCGGCGCGGATCGCGCGGAACGGGCCCAGGTCGGTGTGCTGTGCGCCGAACAACAGGCGCAGGAGCAGGCAGGCCAGGGAATTCCCGAAGCGCTGCTGCGGTGTGAGCGCCGCGCGCGACGCCGCGTCGCGCGTGCGCGAGCCGACGACGAATTCGGCCCTGCCCGCCAGGATCGGAGCCAGGATCGCGCGCAGGTCGGCCGGGTCGTCGGAGAAGTCGGCGTCGACGAAGGCCACGATCCCCTCGTCGGAGAGCGGCAGCAGTCCCGCGCCGCGCGCGCCGGGCTCACCGGCTGGACCCGTTGGCTCGCGCCCCCCGCCGAGCACGACGCCCAACGCCGCGAGGCACGCCGAGCCGTAGCCTCGACGCGGCTCGGAGACGACGAGCGCGCCGCCGGCGCGCGCCAGCTCGGCCGTGCGGTCGCGCGAGCCGTTGTCAGCGACCACGACCGCATCGACGAGATCGCGGGGCAACGCGTCGAGGACCAGCGGGAGCGCCTGCTCCTCGTCGAGCGCCGGGATCACGACCACCACGCGCGGCCGAGTCGGGGCCTGCGAGCCGGCGCTCACGCGTCGCGCTTCAGGATGACCCAGCCCGCCGGAACGCGCTGCACCGTGGAGTGCGCGCCGGGACGCAACAGGAACGCGCCGCGCACCGCGTCGGAGAGGTTGGGCGTGCCGCGATGGACCCAACCGAGGTCGCCGGAGAGCTCGCGACCGCCCGGATCGCCGCTGTGTTCCCGCGCGAGCCGCGCGAAGTCCGCGCCGGCCTCCAAGGCCTCGAACACCAGATCGGCCGTATTGCGCGCCGCGATCTCGGTCGGCGCGCGCAGCGGGTCGGCACCGACGGCCGTGTCGAACGGGAACAGGATCGCAGAGAGCCGCGCGAAGCGCTCCTCGCGCAGCGCCGGATCGACGGCCTCGAGCGGGACACGCTGCAGCCAGTTCAGACCGTAGGGCGGCACGTCCACCGGACCGATCACCGCGCCCACCTCGGCCTCGAAAGCCAGGCGCTTGAGCAGCGTGTCGTTCGCACCGCGCTCGTAGATCGCGAACTGGCCGTCGCGCGCCGCGGAATCGGGATCGTCGGAGAGCTCGCGAGCCACGAGACCGAACGCGTGGCCGACGCGCAGGCGCGCCGCCACTTCTTGCGCGCGCTGGGCGCGGCGTGGGCCGTCGCCGGTGACCTGGATGCGCAGCACGGCGGCGTGGGCCGGCACGCGTTGCAGCACGCACCAGCCCGTGGTGAGTTCCAGGGGGTCGGACACCTCGCCATCGCGGGCCGCGAACAGGAATGCGTCGAGCGCGGGAGCCAAGACGCCGGGCACGAGCGTCCCGATCTCACCGCCGCCGCGCGCCTCGGGCGTCGCGGAGAACTCGGCCGCGATCCGCGCGAAGTCCGTGCCGCCACGCACCCGCAACGCGAGCTCGGCCGCGAGTTCCCGCGCGGCCTCCTTCGTGCGGGTCGTCTTCGCGCCTGGGACGCCCGCGTGGTCGATCACGATGCGGCGAGCAGCCGCGAGCGGCGGCCGCTCCACCCCCAGATGCTGCGGGGCGACGAGCAGCGAACCAGCCAGGAGCAGGAGGGCCAGCATGAGCGTTCGCGATCCTAGCAGCCGGGCTCAGCGCCCCGCCGCGGCCCGGAGCGGATCAACCGTCCAGGTCGATCCGCAGTTCCTCCTCGGCGCCGCGATCGTCGACCTGCACGTCCTTCGCGGCCTTGTCAGCGCCACGCTGCGCCTCGAGGCGGTAGGCGCCGGGGAGGTAACGGCCCACGACCACCTCACCCTGCGCGTTCGTCGCGCCCTCGCCACGGAAGTAGCCCTCGATCGCGCGGCCCGGATCGTCGGCACCGGCCGCTTCGCCACCGGGGGCGAGGAGTTGCACCCGCGCGCCGGAAACGGGCAGGCCGCCCTTCGTGACGCGCGCGCGCACGAGCACGCCGCGCGACAGCGCGATCTCGAGGTCCGACGGCTCGCGGCCGCGCTGGACCTCGAGGCCAGCCTTGCGCGCCTGCGCCCAGCCCTCGGCGTTCACGGTCAGTCGGTAGCGGCCCTCGGCGAGGCCCTGCACCGTGAAGCGCCCCTCGGCGTCGGTCGCGGCGCCCTCGATGCCCGTGGTCCCGCCGCCCTCCGGGAGCACGACCACGCGCGCGCCCGCGACCGCTGCCCCCTCGCCGGTCACGCGCCCGGAAACGGCCAGCGAGGGCAGTAGCCGCAGCACGACGCCGCGCTCCACGCGGTTCGTGGCGACCTCGATCCGTGCCGGCTCGCTGGGCGCGTAGCTCTCGCGGCCTTCGCGTCGGCGCCAGGAGGGCGTCTGCGCCGAGATCTCGTAGGCGCCGGCTTCCAGGCGGTCGAAACGGAATTCGCCCTTCTCGTCCGTGTTGCGGCGCACGGCGCCGCCGTCGCGTGCGATCACGCCGCCGAGCAGCCCGCGCGCGCGCTGCGCGCCGGCCGGCCTGCGCAGCGTGACCTGCGCGCCCTCGATCGGCGCGCCGGTGCGATCGTCGACGACCCGACCCTCGACGCCACCCTCGGGCAGGCGCACCTCGACCTCGACCTCTGGCAGATCGGGGACCTCGAGCGACGTGCGCACCTGCGGACCGTCGCCATCCCACTGGAGCTGCCACACGCCCGGCGCGAGGCCCGGGAACTCGAAACGCCCCTCGCCCAGCATCTTCGCAGCGCGGAACTCCACGCCCAGGACGCTCTCGGTGTCCGTGCTCGTCGCGACGAGGTTGCCGCGGCCCGCGGGCTGGCCGCGATAGGTCACGACGCCGCGGACCTTGCAAGCACCGGCCGTGCTGTCGACCAGGTCGAAGACGACCTCCTCGCCCTCGGGCACCGTGACCAAGTCGAAGTTCAGCGTGCCGAAGAACGTGGCCGGGTTCAGGTCCTCGTCGCCGCGGGTCGCGACGAGGAAGTAGCTGCCGGCGCCCACGTGACGGATCGCGTAGCGGCCCTCCTCGTCCGTGGCGCCCTGGTAGGCACCGCTGGCGGCCGACCCGCCCCCCCCGGGGCCGCCGAAGGCCGCCGGCGAGAAGGCCAGCACGATCTGGTCCGGCACCGGCCTCCCGTGGCGGTCCGTGACGGTGCCGACGATGGAGCCCCCCGGAAGCAGCTTGACGACGACGCCCTCGACGAGGCCCTCCGCGGGCATCGTCTGCGGCTCCGAAGCCCCGCCGGCGTGATCGCGATGGAAGGCGAACACACGGAACGCACCAGGCTCGACCGCGGTGAGCTCGAACACGCCGCGCGCGTCGGTCGACGCTGCACGGTCGCCGAGCATCCCCATGCCCGCGGCCATGGACAGGAAGCCCGGCGGGATCTGGTCGACCGCGTCTCCGCCGCCGTCCATCATGGGCTCGAACGGGCTGGGAGGCGGACCGCCGCGCCGGTCGCCGCCGCGGCCGAAACCCGAGCGCTGGAGGCGCTCACGCCGGCGCTCGCGCGCCTTGTCGCCCGAGCCCGAGGCTTGCGCCACGACCTGCGCGCCGGGCACCGGAGCGCCCTGGGCGTCGAGCACGCGTCCGCGCACGACGCCACCGGGCGCCAGCTCGACGATCAGGCCCTTCTTGGTCTGGCCCTCGACGACCTCCACGGACACGGCCTCGGGCAAGTAGCCCGGCGCGCGGAACACGAGCGTCGACGAGCCCGGCCGCACGGACTCGACCCGGAACCGTCCGGCCGCGTCCTCGACGGTGGTCCCGCCGGAGAAGGGATTCGTCGCGCCCGGAGCATCCGCGTCGGTCTCGACCAGATCGCCGCCGGTCACCGTGAAGGCGGTGACCGGCTCGCCGCGCGACACGTCGACGACCACGCCTTCCACGGACCCGCCGCGCTGCAGCCGCACGACGACCTCCTCGGTCGCCGTGCGCGGGTCGTGCCGCAGCACGTGTTCGACGAAGCCGGCCTTCTGGAACGTGACCTCGTGCGGCGGGTCGCCGGCGATGGGCCCGGCCAGGAAGCGGCCATCGGCGTCCGTCTTGGGTAGATCGAAGCCCTTCACGGCCGCCGCCATCATCGGCGCGAGCGAGAAGTCGAACTGGAAGTTGCGCCAGTCGACCAGGTTGAAGCGCAGGGAGACGCCCGGAACCGGGCTGCCGCGCGCGTCCACGACGCGACCCGCGATCATGGCGCCCGGCGCCAGCACGATGTCGGCCGCCTGGACCGCCACGCCGTCGGCCAGCGCCAGGCGTGCGCCGATCGCCGGCAGGTGCGTGCGCTCGATGGCCACGATGTCGACGTCGCCGGGTGGCACGTTCGTCATGACGTAGGTCCCGTCGGCGCGCGTCACGCAGTGCGTCGTGGTCAACACCTCCTCCGCGCAGCGCAGGTTGCGCAGGCCGCGCGGCACGGCGCCCAGGTGCGCGTCAGGCAGCGGCACGGGCTCGCCCTGCGCGCGGCTCGCCAGCACACGGCCCATGATCGTGCCGCCAGCCCGCGTCTGGAGTCGCACACGCGTGTCGGCACCGGCGACGATGCTCAGGTCCATGGCGTGGGAGACGGCGAACCCGCTGCCCGTCGCGGTGAGTTCGTACCCCTCTCCGGGCGGCACGCCGGGGATCGCGAACTGGCCACGCTCGTCACTCTGGGTCTCGAGCCAACGGACGTCGCCGGCGTACAGGGTCGCGAGGAAGTTGCTGGGCCCGGGCACGAGCGCCAGCGCCGCGCCAGCGGCCGGCGACCCGTCGGGCAGCAGCACCTCGCCCAGGACACGCCCTCCGCCGCGCACCCACAGGTCGACCGGCCCCCCTGCACCCGAAGCCAGGACGCGTGCCCGCGGCGCCGACTCGGGGACGTGGTAGTCGCCGCGGGCGTCGAGCGAGTACGTGCCCGTGCGGACGCCCTCGAAGCGGAAGCGGCCATCGCCAGCCGTGTAGGCCACGGCCGCCGGTCGCGCGCTGCGCGCCAGGTCGCCGGAGCCGGCGAAGAGCCGGAAGACGCGTCCCAGGAACGCCGCGCCCGCGGGCGGCATGGGCAGTAGCTCGACGCGCACGCCCGCCACGCCCAGGCCGCTCTGGCGGTCGAGCACGCGTCCGTCGAGGCGACCCGGCCCACGCAGTCGAACGCCGGCGGCGCCTCCCGCGCTGCGGAACGCGACGGCGACGCCGTCGGGGCCGGCGAGTTCGACGGCGGCGCCCGCATCGAGCTCGCCTGCCGCCGCGGGCGTCACGGCCTGCTCGGCCGCGCTGGGCCCCACGGCGGAGGGCGTGGCCGCGGGCGCGTGCAGCAGATACCACAGCAGCGCGGCGAGCAGCGGCAGCGCGACGAGCAGGAGCAGGATCGCGCGCGGCGCGGCGCCGCGGCGGGGATTGCGGATCGGCACGGGAGGCCTCGGTTGGGTGCGCGCGGGCTCCGAAGCGGGGCGCGCGTGCGCGTTCATGTTAGTGAGGCGGCTCGCGCGACGCTGTAAGGAGCCCGTTCCCACCGGCTGCCAGCGGCAGACCGAGGCCCGTGATCGTGCGCACGAGGACCTCCTCGAACGGCGCCGGTCGCCAACCCAGCTCGCTGCGCGCCTTGCGCGCGTCGAAGCGCAACTCGACCGCCAGCATCGCCAGCGCCTGGGGTGGCGCCAGGTCGAGCGGCCGGATTCGATCCAGGACCCGCGCAGCGAGCAAGACGAGCGGCCACAACGGGCGCGGCAGGGTGGCCAGCGGACTGCGGCCTCCGACGAGCCGGCCGACGAGCCGGAACAGGTCCCGGCTGGTGATCCAGCTCTCGACGAGCAGGTAGCGTTCGCCGCGTCGCCCGCGGTCGAGGACGAGCAGGCAGCCGTCGGCGGCGTCGTCGATGCCCAGCACGCCGATCGACCCCGGCGGCGCCACGAGCGGGCCCTTCCCGGCGGCAGCGAGTCGCAGGAACTTCGCCGTGTTCGAGTGGCCTGACCAGGCGCCGAAGATGGCGCCGGGGTTGGCCACGACGACGTCCAGGTCGCGCGCGGCCGCCAGCGCCAGCTCCTCGGCCTGACGCTTGGTCGTCGCGTAGTCGCAGCCCAGCGGACCGTTGTTCCACTCGATCGTCTCGTCGAGCGTCTCTGTGCCCCGCCCGTGCCCCACGGCCACGACCGAGCTGACGTGCAGGAAGCGCGCCGCACGCTCGTTGCGTGCGGCCGCCAGGAGGGCGCGCGTGCCCTCGACGTTGGCCGCCTGCTGCGCGGCGCGATCCTGCGTCCGGTAGCTGATCAGCGCGCCGCAGTGCACGATGCGCAGCGGGCGTGAGGCTTTCGACGCCGCGCGCGCGGCCGCCGCGACGGCGGCCTGCACGGTCGCTGCGTCTGCCAGGTCGCCCGCGTGCCAACGCGCGTCGAGCCCGTCGAGGACCGAGCGATCCGAGCTCGCGCGCGCCAGGACGTGGAGCTGGTCCCCGCGCGCGGCGAGTCGGCGCGCGATCGCGCTGCCCAGGAACCCGGTGCCGCCGGTCACGAGCACGACCGCGGGCGCGCTCACGCGGCGGCCTCCCCGGCGAGCTCGGGCAGCTCGATGCGCGCCAGCGTGCCGCGGCCCTCGGCCCGCGGCTCCAGGTGGATCGTCCCGCCCAACTCCTCGACGATCCGGCGCGAGATCGCCAAACCCAGCCCCGTGCCGTGGCTGCGCGTGGTGAAGTACGGCTCGAACAGCCGCGCGCGCACCGTGTCCGAGAGGCCCACGCCATCGTCCTCGACCGAGAGCAGCACGCGACCGCCAGCGCGCGCGATCGCCAGGCGCAGCACGCCGCCGTCGGGCATGGCCTCGAAGGCGTTCGACACCAGGTTGATCAGCACGCGCCGGAGCTCGGCCGCGTCGGCGTGCACCCAGGCCGGTCCGCCCGACACCTCGACCGCGACGCGTGCCTCCCGCGCCCAGGCGGCGTTCAGCTCGACGGTCTCGTCGACGAGCTGCCGCAGATCGACACGCTCGGGATTCGTCTTGCGCGCGCCAGCGAAGGCCGAGAAGTCCGCCGCGATCTTGCGCATGTTCTCGACCTGACGGCGGATGAGCTCGATCGTGCGGTCGAAGATCGAATCGAATTCCGGGCTGCGCTCTCGCCGAGCGCGATCGAGGAGATTCGCGGACAAGAGCACCGGCGTCAGCGGGTTCTTGATCTCGTGCGCCACCTGGCGGGCCATCTCGCGCCAGGCGGCGTCCTTCTCGGCCTTGACGATCCGCGCGCGATTCTCCTTGAGCTCGGCCGTCATGCGGTTGAATGCGCGGCCGAGGTCGCCCAGCTCGTCGTCGGACGTGACGTCCACGCGCGCGTCCAGGTCACCTGCGCCGACCCGCTCCGCGTGCGCCTTGAGCTCGACGATGGGCCGCGTCGTGCGGCGCGCGACCAGGATCGTGAACACGACCACGACCAGCAGCACGAGGCCCGTGGCGCTCCACAGCACCGCGCGCAGTTGGTTGACCGTCGCGTACGTGTCCTCGTTGTCGATGCCCACGCCGACCACCCAGCCGAAGCCGTGGGGGGCGCCGCGGCAGTGCTTGAAGGCGGCGTTCTTCCAGCGCCCTTGGAACTTGTACTCGGGGTACATGCCCCAATCGTTGGCTCGCGCCGCCGCGGCCAGTTGGGGCAAGTCGACGGGCGGCGCCGACACGCGCTTCTCGTACAGCGCCGTGTTGGGATGCGCCAGGATCGTGTCGCCGTCCGAGGCCCACAGCCAGGTGTAGGAGGTCTGGTAGACCTCGGAGCCGTCGACGGGCATGCGCGGCCGCACCTTGCGCAGGACCCTGTTCTGCACGTGACTCCAGTTCAGGAGCGCGTACACCGCGCCGACGACGCGCTCGGGGTCGGCGGGATCGCTCACGGGCATCGCGAATCCGACGTGGAAGTTCTCCGGATGTGGAACGCCCGAACGGACGCGCGGCGGCAGCAGGTCGGAGGAGTGGTGGTCGACGAGCACGACCTCGCCGCGCAGTGCCGGCCCGAACCACGACTGCCGCCGGTAGTCGCGCTCGAGCGCGGCCAGGACCTCCGGCTGCAGGGGCTCGCCCAGCCGGTCGATGCTGCTCGAGACGACCAGCTCGCCGTCGGCGTTCACGGCCACGATCAAGTCCCACCCGCGGCCGGCCGACACGACGCGATCGAACGTGGCGGCCAGCGTCGGACGGAAGCCGGCCTGGCGCCCGTCCCACTCCGCCACGGTCCACGAGGTGATCGGCGTCGCGCGCGTCCAGGTCTCGACGTCGGCCAGGCGCTCGGAGACCTCGTCGTCGACGCGGCTCGCCGTCTCGCCGGCCATCGTGAGCAGGTAGTGCCGGACCGTCTCCCAGTGGCGCTCGGCGATCTTGCCGTCGACGTAGCCGGCGAAGCCCAGGAACGGCACGAGCACGGCCGCGAGTACGGTCAGGACCCACTTCGTCGCGATCCGGCGCAGCACGGGCCCGGTACTCTACGCGACATGGGCCTCGCACCGCAGCGCATCCTGATCGTGCGCCTGTCGCACTTGGGCGACGTGGCGCAGACGCTGCCGCTCTACCACGCACTGCGCGCGGCCCACCCCACCGCGCGCATCGCCTGGGCCGTGCAGCCCGAGTTCGCCGGCCTGGTCGAGCCGCTGCCGGGCCTGGAGCGCGCGATCCGCTTCGACCGCCGGGATGGCGCGCGCGGCTGGAGCCGCCTCGCGCGCGAGCTGGAGCAGTTCGGCGCCGACTGGACCATCGACGCGCAGGGCAACGTGAAGAGCGCGCTCGTGGCACTCGCCTCGCGCGCGCCGCGGCGCTCGGGCTACGCGCGCGCCGACTGGCGCGAGCCATTCGGAGCGACCTCGACCACGGAGGCCTGTGCTCCGGGCCCGTCGAGCGAGCACGCCGTCGACCGGCTGTTGCGCCTCGCGCGCCACGTCGCGCCGGGATGGGACGGCGTCCCGCGCTTCGATGCCGCCTTGTCGCCGGCGGAGCTCGCGCGCGGCGAGCGCGCGCTCGCGGCTCTCACGCACGGCGCAGGGGGCGTCTTGATCCACCTGTCGAACCCCGCCGACGTGCGCGCCTGGCCACTGGCGCGCTGGGCCGAGGCCGCTCGCCTGGCGGCGGAGCAGGGTCCGGTCGTGATCGTGAGCGGCCCGGCCGAGGAGCTGCACGGCCGCGCACTCGAGCGCGAGCTGCGCGACCCGCGCGTCGCGCACCTCGTCGGCCAACGCGGCCTGCGCGAGCTCGCCGCGCTGTTCACGGCCGCCGCGCGCCGCGGGATGGCGTTCGCGGGCTGCGACTCCGGCCCGCTGCACCTGGCCTGGGCCAGCGGCCTGCGCGTGGTGCTGCTCGCGGGGCCGCAGGACGAGTTCCGCACGGGCCCCTACCCGCCGCGCGGCCCGCACACGATCCTGCGCGCCGAGCCCCCGCCGGCCTGCGCGCCCTGCCGTGCGCGGCGCTGCGAGCACGCCGAGGGCCCCGTCTGCCTGAGCGCGATCGCCGGGCGCGAGCTCGACGCCGCGCTGCGAACTCGAGCGCGAGGGCGCTCCGCGGGCTGAGATCGCTCGCCCCACGGGGCGGCGGCCCCCGGCACGCAGCGCCCCGCGCCTGGCATCAGTTCGGCCGACGCCCGGCGAGCACGGCCGCGAGCGGCTCAGGAACTGCCCAAGGACCGCGTGAGCTCGCGGATCCGCACGGGCACGTCGCGATACTCGGGCCAGAAGAGCTCGATCTGCCGCAGCGTCTGGAGTTCCTCTTCCGGGGTCGCGGAGCTGCCGGACTTCTCGTACAGCTCGGCCGCGCGCCGCACGTACTCGCGCAACGTGTCGCGACGCGCGATCGCGTCCTTCCAGAACTGGGCCTCGGCCAAGAGCTCGTCGTAGCGGTCGGCGGCCTCCGCGAAGCGCCAGTCGCGCTCCATGGCCAACGCGTCGCGGTACACGGCGTCGAGTCGCGCGTCGCGCAGCTCTGCCAGGACGCCGTCGGCCAGGTCCTGCTGGGCAGTCGTCAGGGCCAGCGCCTCCTCGGCCAGCTTCTGGGCCTTCTCCGGGCGGCCGCGCACGATCTCGATGCGCGCCAGCTTGAGCTTCTCGCCCGCCTGCTGCTCCGTGCGCGCACGCTCCAGGGCGGCCTTGGCGTCCTCGTTCCCGGGGTCGAGCAGCACCGCCATCCGGTACTCGCCGCGCGCCGCGCCGAAGCGGCCGTGCTCCTCGTGCGCGCGCCCGGCCGCCAGGCGCTGGACCGCCAGGAGCGCCTGGACCTCGTCCCGGCGGTCGCGCGCCCGGCTCTGCGCGCCCTGATATTTCTGCGCGTAGTCGAAGCGCGAGCGCGCGTACTCGAGCCAGTAGTCCGAGTAGGCGTGCAATCCGTCCTTGAAGTAGCTCGTGCCGAGCCCGGCCCGATAACGCAAGAGCAGCACCGCCAACTCGCGCGCCTCCCGCGCACCGGGCACCAGCGGGTCGGCGGCCAAGGCCGCCTCGTAGTGCGTGACGGCCTCCGCGATCTGGTCGTTGGCGTGCAGCTCGAGCCCCAGCCCGAGCTCGCGCAGCGCCAGCTTGCGCCGCGTCTTCTCCAGCCAGTGGGCGGATTCCCGCGACTGCGGGTCGACGGCCAGCGCGTCCAGGAAGGCCTCGATGGCCTCGACGTCCTGGTCGGCGAACGTGAGGCGCCGGCCACGCTCCACGTGCCAAGCCACGCTGGTCTCGCGGTGCAGCCGTTGCGCGGCGGGGTCCTCGGGCGCGCGCTCGACGGCCGCCGCGGCCTTGCGCACGGCCTCGTCGAAGTAGCCGTGAGCGACGAGCCAGCGGGCGTCCTGATCCTCGGGGCGCGGGGTGGAGGCGCAGCCCCAGGCCAGGAGCGCGGCCGCGGCGGCGACGGTCGGGCGGAGTCTCGGAACTTCCTTCATGGTGGCTCGGGGAGGTCGCTCGCTGCCGCTCAGACTGCGTGGCCCGCGTCTTCTTCCCGGGCGCAGGCTAACCGGCTCTGGCGCGTCGTTGCGAGGGTCAGGTCAGCTCCGCATCCCGTCGTAGAGCACGATCCCCAGGCTCCCGAACACGAGGATCGGCAGCCAGGCCGCGATCGGCGCGTCGAGGGTCCCCTGGATGCCCAGGTTCCGGCACACGAAGTCCGCGGCGAAGTAGGCCACGCACAGCAGGAAGGCCGAGGCCAGGGAGCGTGCGCCGCCACCCCGCTCGTGACGCAGGAGCAGCGGCAACCCGACCAAGAGGAGCACCAGGTTCCCCAGCGGGAAGGTCACGTGGTATTGGAGCAGCGTGCGGTAGGCCACGTTGTCCGGGTCGCGCGAGCCCAGCTCGCGAGCCTCGGCGAAGCTCAGCTCCTCGGGCTTCTCCCGCGCGCGTTGGAAGGTCTGCACGAGACGCGGCGTGAAGGCGAAGCCGGCCAGCTCGTGCACGGTCTCCGTGCGCTGCTCGCCGCCCCCCACGGCGGTGGTGCGCACGCCGGCGTCCAGCCACCAGCGGGGCGGGGAGGCCGCCGGCTCCCACACGGCGCGGGGGGCGACCGTCGTGATCGTGCGCGCGCCGTCGAAGAGGTGCTCCTCCAGGCCCTCGACGCGCGGCGCCCCGCCGTCCGCGGGGCGCGGCCAGTAGCGCGAGAGCTTCACCACGCTGCCGCGCCCGTCCCGCAGGAACAGGTTGGCGA
Organism: Planctomycetota bacterium; assembly: GCA_016795205.1. Lineage (GTDB taxonomy): Bacteria > Planctomycetota > UBA1135 > UBA1135 > JAEUHZ01. The sequence goes on from JAEUHZ010000024.1 coordinate 176,394, forward strand.
CCACGGGATGGGCCTCCTTCTGGTCGAGGTAGTGCCGCAGGGCGTCCCGCCTCGGCGCGAGGTCGGCGGCGGCCCACTCGCGCAGGCCGAACATCAGCGCGCCGATCAGCACGGCCACGGCGACCAGCGGGGCCAGCAGGCGCTGGGCGCTGACTCCCGCGGCCAGCGCGGCCACGGCCTCGGCGTGCCGCACGAGCTTCGACACGGTGAAGAGCCCGGCGACCAGGGTCACGAACGGGGCGACCTGCAGGAACAGGAACGGCAGGTGGAGCCCGTAGTAGTGGGCGATCACGCCCGCGCCGGCCCGCGAGCCGTCGGGGAACTTGCCCAGGTAGTCGTCGAGGTTCGCGGCCATGTCCATGATCAGGTACAGGCCGACGACCAGCAGCAGCGCCGTCGTGTACGACGAGGCGAACAGCGCCAGCACGTAGCGGTCGACGCGCCCCAGGATCCGCAGGCTGCCACGCTTCATCGCCGGAACACCTTCCAGCACAGCCAGGTCCCCGCGGCCGCCCCCAGCGCGATGGCGGCCCAGGCGCAGGGCTCGGGCGGGAGCACGCCCTTGTCGGCGAGCTGCTTCCCCAGGCGCATGTGGAGCAGGTAGAAGGCCAACGCGTAGCCGGCGGCGGCCGCCAGCCCCTTGAGCTGGTTGCCACGGCCTTGCGACAGACCGGTCGCGGTGCCGAGCAGGAGGAACACGCCGAAGACGGTGGCCAGCGACAGCCGGTAGTGCAGCTCGAAGCGCAGCTCCTGCCGCCGGTCGCCCACCGCGCCGGCGGCCAGCTCGTCGCGGATCCGCGTGTTCGTGCAGTAGCGCATGGCGTCGTAACGCCCCTCCTTCTTGGCGCGCAGCTCTTCGAGGTCGATGCGCAGCGTCATGTCGCCGTTCAGGATCTCCGCGCCCCCGATCAGCGTGCGCGCATTGCGGAACAGGAGCAGGATGTTCGGCTCCTCGACGCGCACGTCGATGCGGTCGGCGCGCAGATTGCGCGCCGCGTCGTCCCCCACGGCCGGCACGTGCACGTGCGCGTCGACGAAGGCCTTGCCTTCCCGTCGGCGCGAGGTCAGGTAGAAGTCGCCGAACTGCAGATCGGTGCGCCCCGGATTCAGCTCGCGCACGGCTTGTGAGAGCGCGCTGACCAGGTACCGACTCTGGCGCAGGCGGATCTGTGGCAAGACATCCGACAGCATCCACAGCGTCGTGGCCGACAGCAGCAGTGCGACGAGGAGCCCGGGCCACAGCATGTGGAACGGCCTGCGCCCGGTCATGCGGATGGCCGTCCACTCGTTGTCCTGCGCGATGCGCCCATAGGTGGCCACCACGCCCAGGAGGAAGGACAGTGGCAACAGGTAGGGCAGGAGTCCCGAGAGGAGCAGCGGCAGGTAGAGCAGGATCGCCCCCACCTGCACGCCCTGGAGCTTGTGGATCGCCGAGACCGCGACCGCGGGCAGCGCCAGGACGAGCATGCCGCCCAGGGTGAACGCGATCGCGACGACCAGTTCGCGGAGGACGTGGAGGAAGAGACGCATGCGGTCGGGCGCCGGGCGGGCGGAGTACAATCCGCGCGTGCCGGGAACGCAACCGCGCGAGGTCCTGAAACGCCGGCCCTGGCGCACGAGCGAGGTCGAGTCCGGGCCGCGACCGGCTTTCGTCAAGCGCTTCCACGATGCGCGCTTCCCGGGCCGGGCAGTGGGCCGCTGGAGGGACCGGCGCCGCGCGCGGCGCGAGGCGCGGCGGCTCACGGCGCTCGCCGCGGCCGGGGTGCCGGTTCCGCGCGTGCTGGGCGTGGCGGAAACCGCCGGTGGCGTCGAGCTGCGGCTCGAGCTCCTGGAGAGCGCGCGGCCGGTCTCCACGGCGCTCGCCGCAGGTCTGGCCGCGGGGCGCGCGATCGAGGGGCCAGGCCTGGCGCGAGCGCTGGGCACTCTGCTCGCGCGCCTGCACGCGGCGGGCTTCGCACACGGCGACCTGCACGCGGGCAACGCGCTCCTCGACGGCCAGGGACGAGCCTGGATCGTCGACGCGGCCGCCATCCGGGCCGCGACGCCGGCCCGCGTGGCGCGCGATCTGGTGCGCGCCGCCGCGGCAGCGCGCGAGACGTCCAGCCCACGCTTCCGCGCACGCTTCCTGCTGGCCTACCTCGCGGCCGCCGGGGACGCGCGGCGCAGCGAGGCGTCCGCGCTGGCCGAAGCGCTGGAGGCCGCCGGCCGACTCGAGCGCCGCGCGCGCGTGGCAGCGGAGTCCGACCGCTGGCTGCGCGCCTCGGGTGCGGTCGCCCCTCATCGGGAGCCGGGTCTCGTGCTGTGGTTCCCCACCACGCTCGGACCCGCCAGCGCGCTGGCCGCGGCGCGCGCGACGTTGGCCGGCGCCGGAAGCTCCGCGTACCGCGTCGTCCATGGCCGGCGCGCGCGCGGGGCTTGGCTCGCGCAGGCGCGGCTCGTCGAGCACGGGATCCCCGCCGCCCAGCCGCTGGCGTTCGTCGAGCGACCGCGGCGCGTGGCGGTCTTCGCCCAGCCCCGGGGCGCGCGCGCGCCGCGCGACGGGTCAGCAAGCGACGCGCGCGCGCTCGGCGCGCTGGCTGGCGCGCTGTTCGACCGCGGTCTGTGCCTCGGCGCCCCGGCGGCCGCGATCGGCGCGGACGGCCGTGCGCACGCGCTCCCGGGGGCGGGCCTGGTCGGCGCGCCGAGCGTCGCGCGGGCGCTGCGACCCTGGCGCGCGGGCTTTGGAACCGACTGGACGCGCGCACCCGGCTTCGCGGCGGCGTTCGCCACCGCGCAGCGGGGGTCGCGCGTCCAGCGCGAGGCCGTGCACGCCGCGCTGGCGCGCGCGATCGAGCTCCATGCCCCTCCCCACCGCCAAGCGTAGGCGTCGCGCGCTGCGCGCGCGCCTGCTCGACGCCCTGACCGGCGCGGCGCGCGTCGCGCCGCGCGTCGTCGTCGAGGGCGCGCTGTGTGCCTGTGCGCCGCTCGCGCGCTGGACGCGATTCGAGCGCATGACACGCGCGAACCTCGCGCGGGCCCTCCCGGAGCTCGACCCGGCCGAGCGGCTGCGCATCGCCGGAGCCGTGCGCCGCCACGCCGCGCGACAGTTCGCGAGCTGGCTGCGACTCGCCTCCAGCGACGCGCCGCGCGGCGCGTGGATCGACGAGCTCGTCGAGGCCGACGCCTCGCTCGAGCTGCTCGGCGCCGCGCTGGCGCGCGGCCGAGGCGCGATCGTCGCCACGGCGCACCTGGGCGACTGGGAGCTGTGCGCCACGCGCCTCGTCCGGCTGGGATTCCGCGGCGCCGTGGTCGGACTGCGGCGGCCGAACGACCCCAGCGCGCTGTGGATCGAGGCCGCGCGCGCACGGCACGGGCTGCGCACCATTCCCCAATCGGCGCCGCCGCGCGAGCTCTTGCACGTGCTCGCGCGCGGCGAGTGCCTCGGGATCCTGGCCGACCTCGACGCGCGCCGCCTGGACGGGATCGAGTTGCCCTTCCTGGGCCTCCCGGCGCGCACGTTGACGGCTCCGGCGGCGCTGGCGCGGGCCTCGGGCGCGCCGATCGTGCCGGTGCGCTGCGTGCGGGAACGGTCGGGCCGCTACCGGCTCGCGGCCGAGGCGCCGATCGAGCTCGACCCGACCCTGCCGCGCGAGCTGGCGCGGCGCGACGCGCTGGCGCGCCTGAACGCCGTCTACGCGCGCTGGATCCGGGCCGCGCCGGAACAGTGGGCCTGGCACCAGGATCGGTGGCGCCGCCCGGGTGGAACGGCGACCCCGGCAGCTTTACAAAGCCCTGATCAAGGGTTCGCTGCGGACTGACCCGGTCCGCCTAGCGTCCCCCGCCATGAAGAAATCGCGGATCCTCGTGGTCGACGACGAGCCGGACCTGGTCGAGCTCGTCCGCCACCACCTCGCGCGCGAGCACTACGACGTGGTCACCGCCGGCGACGGCGAGACCGGGCTCGCCGAGGCGCGCCGCCGCCTGCCGGACCTCGTGGTCCTGGACCTCATGCTCCCGGGGATCGACGGACTCGAGGTCTGCCGCCGGCTGCGCTCCGACCCGCGCACGACGCACATCCCGATCGTCATGCTGACCGCCAAGGGAGAGGAGTCCGACGCGGTCATCGGCCTCGCGCAGGGCGCCGACGACTACGTGCGCAAGCCCTTCGGCATGAAGGAGCTCGTGGCGCGCATCGCGACCCGCCTGCGCGCGGCCGACGCCCGGACGCCGGCCGGGGACACGCAGAAGGTGGCGCGCTTCGGCGAGCTGGTCATCGACTCGGTGAAGCACGAGGTCCTGCTGGAAGGCAACCCGATCAAGCTGACGGTCACGGAGTTCAAGCTGCTGCGGCACCTCGTCCTGAACCGCGGACGCGCGTTCACGCGCAACGAGCTCCTGAACGCCGTCCTGGGCCAGGACGCGTACATCATCGACCGCAACGTCGACGTGCACGTGGCGACGCTGCGCAAGAAGCTGGGCGAGTACGGCGCGCACATCCTCACGATCCGCGGGCTGGGCTACAAGTTCCGCGAGACGCCGACGTCGCCCGACTAGACGCTCTTGAACCTGGACTCCTTCTTCGCGCGGATCTTCCTCTCGCTTTCGGGCCTCGTGGCCGCGGTGGCACTGGCAGCCGTGATCGTCGCGGGCGCGCTGCTCTCCGCGCAGCAGGTTCGTGCCACGGACGAGCGCCTCGAGGCCCTCACGGAGTCGCTGGCCGCCGAGGCGGAGCTCGTGCTCCGCGGGGGCGCTCCCGCCGATCCGTTCGGCGAGCGGCTGCGCGCGCTGGGTAGCGCGTCGGGACTGGCGATCACCCTGGCGGACGCCGACGGTCTCGTGGTCGCCGGCAGCGGCGCCCCGGCAGCCAGCGGCTCCCGCACCGACGGCCTCGGGCCCGGGCGCCGGCCGGCGCTGGAGACGCAGCTGGCCGCGTCTGGACGCGAGGTCCGCCAGGTCTGGCGGCCGATCGAGGTCGAGGGCCGGCCGGTCGGCTCCCTGACCGCGTCCGCCGACCTCGCGCAGGTGCGCGCCGCGCAGGCCGAGCTCCGCGCGGGCCTGGCCTGGTTCGGCGCGGCCGCGGTGGTCCTGGGAGCCGCGGCCTCGTGGTGGATCGCGCGCCAGCTCGCGCGCCCGTTCCAGGAGCTCGAAGCCGACGCGGCCGAGCTCGCCGCGGGTCGCCTGGACGCCGACGTCCGCTCCGCGGGTCCGGCCGAGCGACGCCGACTGGCGGACGGACTCAACGCCCTCGCACGCCACCTGCGCGCGCGCCTCGAGGAGATGCGCCGCGCGCGCACCGAGGTCGAGACGGTGCTCTCGAGCATGCAGGAGGGCGTGGTGGCCGTCGACGCGCGCGAGCGCGTCGTGCTCATGAACCAGGCCGCGGCCCGCCTGCTGGGCGTGGGCACGGCGCTCGAGCCCGGCGATTCGTTGTGGGAGCGGCTGCGCTTCCCCGAGCTGGAACGCGCGCTGCGCGCCGTGCTGGCTGGAACGCCTGCGTGGCACGGCGACGCCGCCTCCCCCGCGCAGGACGGTCGTGTCCTGGGCCTTTCGGTCGCGCGCGTGGCGCACGGGGACGGGCTGGACAAGCCGTTGGCCGGGGCCGTGGCGCTGCTCTCCGACGTCACGGCGATCCGCCGCCTGGAGCAGGTGCGCATCGACTTCGTGGCCAACGTGAGCCACGAGCTGCGCACGCCGCTCGCCGCGGTCATGGGGTCGCTCGAAACCCTGGCCGACCCGGAGCAGGAGCCCGAGACCCGCCAGCGATTCCTGGAGATCGGCAACCGCAACGCCGCCCGGCTCCAGGCCATCGTCTCGGACCTCCTGGACCTGTCGTCGATCGAGGCCGAGGGCGATCGGATGCCGTTGGAGCCGGTGCGGGCCGACGCGCCGCTGCGCACCGCGGCGGGCGCGCTGGCCGGGGCCGCCGAGTCCAAGGGCGTGCGGCTCGAGCTGCCGCCCCCGACCCCGGAACCGGCGATCGTGCGCGGCAACGCGCAGCGGCTGGAGCAGGTCTTCACGAACCTGCTCGAGAACGCCATCAAGTACACGCCCCAGGGCGGGCGCGTCCTGGCCCGCGTCCGGGTCTTGCCGCGCGAGGTCCAGGTCGACGTCGAGGACTCCGGGATGGGCATCCCGGCCGCGGCGCTGCCGCGCATCTTCGAGCGCTTCTACCGCGTGGACCGTTCGCGCTCGCGCGAGATGGGCGGCACGGGCCTGGGATTGGCGATCGTGAAGCACGTGGTGCGCGCCCACGGCGGTACCGTGTCGGTCCGGAGCGAGGAGGGCCGCGGCACGACGTTCACGGTCGCGCTGCCGCTGATCCCGGAGAGCACCAGGAGCGTCTGAAACCATGTCGAAGCAAACCGAGGAAGAGCTGACCGAGATCACGAAGAAGATCCTGCACATCGGCGGGCTCGTGGAGAGCGCGATCGACCGCTCGCTCACGGCGCTCCTGGACCGGGACGCGAAGCTCGCGCGCGAGGTCATCGAGGGCGACAACGTGGTCGACAACCTCGAGAACGAGGTCGAGGAGAAGTGCCTCGAGGTGCTGGCCATGCGCCAGCCCGTGGCACGCGACCTGCGCTACATCTGCGGGATCATGAAGATCAACTCGGACCTCGAGCGCATGGCCGATTTGGCTGTGAACATCGCCGAGCGCGCCGAGGTCCTGGCCGACGTGCCGCCGTTGCCGTTCCGCCCCGACGTGTCGCGCATGGCGGCCGTCGCCAAGCGCATGACGCGCGAGGCCCTCGACGCCCTGATCCGGCGCGACGCGCAGCTCGCGCTGCGCGTGTGGCAGTCCGACGTCGAGGCCGACCGCCTGTACCGCGAGCTGATCGGCCAGGCGATCCAGTTCATGCGCGAGCACCCGGCGCGCATCGGCGACGTGATGCACTTCGTCGGCGCGCTGCGCAACCTGGAGCGCATCGCCGATCACGCCACGAACGTGGCCGAGGACGTGATCTTCGTGGTGCAGGGCCGCATCGTGCGGCACCACATGATCGAGTTCTCCGAGCGCTCGGGCGGCTTCGCCCGCCCAGGCGAGGACACGATCGTGCCCGCGGCGCGCAAGAACGGCTGATCCGCGGCGACGGCGGCCGCCCGCGCCCACGCGGCCGTGCCGACGCGCCCTTCAGCGACCGGGCCGCGCCACCGGCCGGGCCTCGCCCAGGCGTTCGCGCAAGCGGCGTGCGAGCTCGTGCCAGGTCTCGTCCGGGCCGGCCGGCTCGCCGAGCAGTTGCGCGGCCTCGATGAGCAGCTTCGCGGCCTCGCCGTCGCGCTCCGTGACCAGCAGGCGCTCGGCGTGCACGCTGCGCGCTTGCGCTTCATGGCGCCGGGAGTCCTGGTCGTCGACCACGGCCCGCGCCCGGGCCGCGATCTCGATCGAGAGCTCCAGCCAGCGGTCGCCCTGGGCGCAGGGCTCGCGCAGCTCGGCGGGCTCGCCGCTGGCGCGCATCGTCTCCGGCACGGGCACGCTGCGCCCCACCCGCCCGTCGGCGCGCAGGCCCTCGCGCAGGCAGGTGTCGGACAGCGCGCGCAGCCAGCGGGCCTCGCCGGGCACGGCGCGCGACAACGCGTCGGCGAACGCGACCGGGTTCACGCGGCTCTCCCCGTCCTCCTCGGTCCACTCGAGCACGGCGTCCACCAGGTCGAGCCCGTCGCGGTCGAGCCCGTCGCGCGCCTCCCCGCTCTCGGGGCGCTGCGCGAGCGCCCGCACCAGGGCATCGGCGGCTTCCTGGCGGCGCCCGGCCTGACGGTGAGCGAACCCACGCCCGCGCTCGGCCAGCGCCAGGTAGTGGCCGGCCGAAGCGGAGAAGGCCGGCTCGAGCTCGACGCTCGCGAGGAAGCGCGCCGTCGCCGCGTCGTAGTCGGCGATGGCGCCGTCCGGACGGCCCGCTCGCCGTGCCCACTCGGCCCGCAGGTACCAGGCGTAGCCGGCGTACCAGCGATTCACCGCCGACTCGGGGTCGAGCGCGGCGAGCCAATCGGCCGTCGCGCACAGGACGTCGGGCCGCCCGGCCGCACCGCACAGGTCGCGCAGCAGGTCGCGCAGCGCATTCGAGGCCGGGAAACGCTCCAGGCCGGCGCGCGTGGTCGCCAGCGCCTGTCGGGCGAGCCCGTGCGCGCGCAGGAAGGTGGCCAGGCTCTGCACGTCGACGTCGCTGGCGCGCGGGCTGGCGACCGCCGCGCCCAGCGCGCGTGCTCCGCGCGCGACGCTCGCGGCGTGCAGCGCGGGATCCGCGCCGAGCTGTGCCGCGCGCCGCCCTTCGGCGTCGCCGATCCAGCGCAGGGCCTCGTGCGCGACCTCGTCGAACGCGATCGCGGCGGCCCGCGCGACCTCGGCGCGCCCGGTTGCTGCCCCGCTCCCCCACGCGGCGTGGCGTTCCAGGGCAGCGCGCGCGGCCTCGGCCAGCACCGCGCGCCCGGCTGCGCGAGCCAGCACCTCGCCACCGATGCGCGCCTGCTCGTCGAACTTCGTCAGGTAGTGCGCCGTGCGCGCCCGGTCGAGCGCCAGCAGCTCGTCGGCGGGCCGCGCCAGGGCCGCGCGGCCCAGCCACAGCTCGGCGTCCTGGAGCAGGAGGCCGATCCCCGGCCCCGAGACCGAGAGCCGCGCCAGCGCCAGGCGCAGCGCCGCGCGCCCGAAGCGCGCGGCCGCGTCGGGATCGCCCTCGGCAGCGGCCAGCGCGTCCTCCGCGACCGCCAGGTCCACGACGAGCTCGTCGAGCGTGCGCGCGGCCTGCGCCGGGATCTGGCTGCTTGGGAGCGGGGCGCTCGCGAGCTCTGAGCCCAGGCGCACGAGGTCCTCGACGTCGACCGGCCCGCCCTCCGCCGCGAGCGCCGCCGCGACCTGCGCGCGGACGTCGGGCGCGAGCGCCGCGAGGGCGACCGCGCGGTCCGCTTCCGGCGCGGCGGCCGCCAGCGCCACGAGCAGGCTGCGCGGCTCCGGTTCGTCCCCGGCGAGCCGCGCCAGGAGCGCGAGCAACCGCCGATCCAGCCCCAAGGAGTACGCGCCGGGGTGGCGGCCGGCGCCGACGAGCACGCCGCGCAGCGCGCGCGCGAGCTCGCGCGCGAACCCGCGCTCGAGCGCGGCCGCGGCGACCTCGTCCGCGAGCCCCGGCTCCCAGCGCTCGCGCTGCAGGATCCACAGCAGCGCGTCGACGGACCCCGCGTCCCCGCGCGCGCGGATCGCACGCACGTGATCGAGCGCAGCGCCAGGGGCCGCAAGCGCTTCGTCCGCGAACAGCGGAGCGCGACGCACGAGCGCCTCGAACAACGAGCGGTGCCAGGAGTGCCGCCGCCCGGCGAGGACCGCGCGCGCCTCGTCCGGCGAGCGCGGCGCGGGGAGGCGCGGACCCTGCGGGTCGAAGGGCGGCGCCGACGCGGCCGCAGCGGCCAACGCCGCGTCGAGCTCGCGCAAGTCGAACAGCAAGAACAGATCGAAGGCGCGCGTGCCGTCGGGCAGGATCAGGGCGTGCCGCGGCGAGACGCGCTCGCCGCCCAGGTAGGCGTCGTACAGCTCGGGCTCGAGCCGCACGTGCTCGCCGCAGGTCACGACGCCCAGGCGCGGGCACTCGATGCGCCGGCCGTCGACGTCGTGGTCGAGCGGCACGTGGCGGAAGGGGTGCCCCACGACGCACACGAAGCGGCGCGTCCAGGCCACGAACTGCGGATCGCGGTAGCGCTCGGTGACGATGCGATCCGAGGCCGATTCACCGTCCAGGTTGATCGCGACCAGGATCGGCCGCCCCTCGTCCGCCGCGATCGCGCGCGCATCGGCCAGGCTGCGCTGCCACAGGATCTGGTCCTCGAGGAGCACGGGCGCGTCCGTTTGCGCGGCCAGGGCCAGGAGTGGAGCGAAGAAGAGGCTCGTCATGCGGGGATCCAGCGCGGCGCGGCGGCGGGCGCCTTCGTAGCACGCTCCCGCGCGGCGGTCACCCTCCAGCGCGCCGGCCCCTCCGCCCGTGGATCGCGGCGCCGCCCGACCGCGGCCTGACGGCCACGCGCGTGCTCGTGCGCGTTGAGTCCGGACTCCCCCGCCGCCAGGATGCGCCGGTGCAGGTGGCGGCCATCCTCGACACGGCGCTGGCGGCCGTTGCGGCGACCTGGGCCCTGGCGGACCTGGCGCTCGTGCGTGACGTGCTGTGCGTCCCGCGACTGGCCCGGACGCGCCCGGCGCGCACGCCGCGCGTCACGGCCGTCGTGCCGGCGCGCGACGAGGCCGGGCGGATCGAGGGCAGCGTGCGGCGGCTGCTGGTCGCGGAGGGCGTCGAGATCGACGTGGTGGTCGTCGACGACCGATCGACGGACGGGACCGGTGCGCTCGTCGAGCGGCTGTCGGCGCAGGACGCTCGTGTGCGGCTCGCGCGCGTCGAGGCGCTGCCCGCGGGCTGGCTCGGCAAGCCGCACGCCTGCCAGATCGGGGGCGAGCTGGCGCGCGGCGAGTGGATCCTGTTCACGGACGGCGACGTGCACCTCGACCCCGACGTGATCGCGCGCGCGGTCGCGGCTGGCGACGCGGCCCAGGTCGAGCACGTCGTGCTGACGCCTGGCGTCGAGCACCCCACGCCGCTCGCCAGCGCGGCGCTCGCGGCCTTCGCGCTGGGCTTGGTCGGCGCGCTGGCGCGCGCCAACCGGGACGAGCGCCTCGGCTGGGCCGGCATCGGCGCCTTCAACCTCGTGCGCGCCGAGGCCTGGCGCGCGATCGGCGGCCACGCGCAGCTCTCCTTCGAGGTCGTCGACGACATGAAGCTCGGCCTCGTGCTGCGGCGCGCCGGGTTCCGCACGCGCGGATTCCTGGGCCAGGGGGCGTTGACCGCGGCCTGGGGCCGCAGCGCACGCGAAGTCGTGCAGCTCCTCGAGAAGAACCTGTTCGCGTTCCTCTGCTATCGCGCCCCGGTCGCGTTCGGGATCGTGCTGCTCGGGACCCTGGCCGTCCTGGCCGGCGCGCTCGGCTGGCTGACGGGCACGTGGCCCGGCAGCGCGGCGACGCTCGCCTGGCTCGCTCTCGGCATCCCGGCCGCGCTCGGCGCGGCGCGCGACGGGCGCAGCCCCTTCCTCGGGCTCCTCGCGCCAGCCGGCGTGGCGGTCATCCTGCTGGCGATCGCGCGCTCGACCTGGCGCACGCTGCGGCAGGGTGGCGTCATGTGGCGCGGCACGCACTACCCGCTGCGCGAGCTGCGCGCGCGGCGCGTCCGCGGGCTGTGGACCACGGTGTCCGGCTGAACTGGGGACGGCCCGGTCCGGGGCGCGGGATCGAGCCGTCCCGGGATCCAGCGGGCAGCGTCGTCAGCGGCTCCCGGCACCGAAGTTCTGGCACCAGTACGGGCCGGCGATCGCGCTGGCCATCTCCTTGTGGTTGGCCTCGAGCAGATTCCTGTGGTGACCGCTCGAGTGCGTCCAGCCGAGATGCGCGCCCTCCGCGCCGGAGTCCCCCATGTGGCAGTTCTCGGAGCCCCCGCCGCTGTACCCGGCGAGCTTGAGCCGCTCGGCGGGGCCGTGCCGCGCCGGATCGGGCTCGAAGTGGCCGAAGTCGCCGGTCCTCGACATGTAGTCGGCGTGACCCTGCGCGGCGGCCTGGATCTGCGGGTTCCAGGCCAGCGCCCGGCGACCGAGCAGCGCGCGGTAGCGGTTCGTGACGCGCACCTGCTCCTGCTCCTCGGCGTTCGCGACCGACGCGGCGTCGAACTTGCCCTGCTTCCAGATCGCCTCGTTCTGCTCGACGACGGCGCGGTCCCGCGCGAGCGCCGCGGCCTCCCGCGCGTCCCAGGCGAAGCTCGCGAGATCGACCACCTCGCGCGCGGGATCCAGGGCCACGATCCAGCTCGGGAGCGCCGGATCCCAGGCGAACTCCAGTTGGCGCTCGACCTGCGCCGCGCGATTCCAGCTCAGCTCCTCGAGCGCGGCGCGGAACGCGGCCGAGGTGCGCGCGCGCCGCGGCGCGGACCAGGGCTCGCGCGCGGCGGCGACGCGGCGGTTGACCTCTTGCTGCACGGACGCATAGAGCTTCGCGCGTTCGGGCGGGCAGGCCGGCGGGTTGTAGGGGTAGAAGTAGCGCTCCTCGTCGAAGATCAGCTCGATCGCCGCCGCCCGGCGGCGGTCGAGTTCCTCGCGCTGCTCGGCGATGCGCGCGAGCTGTTCCAGCGACGTGCCGCGCCCGAGCGCCGCCAGCGCCGCGCGCCAGCGGGCCTCCAGCACGAGCGCGGCACGCGCGACGCCTTCCGCACCGCGCGCCTCGAGCTTGGCGAGTGCGGCGTCGCGGGCTTTGGGCTGCGCTTCCTCCAGGGCGATCGCCGCGCTCTCCAGCGCCGAGGCCGCGGCGCTCCGGGCCACGTCCGCCGCGCGGCGCCACGCGCCCTGGACCAGGACGTAGCCACCCTCGGGGTACTCCTCGCCGCGCGCCCGTGCCACCGCGGCGAACACGTCGGTCGCCGGCCAGGCGCGCTGCTCGTGGATCCGGGCCAGGTCCTTGAGCGCCGTGAGCTTCTCGGACGGCGTCCCACGCACCAGCGCCTCCTGGACGACCCCGCGCTGGGCAGCGGCCGAGAGCCGCGCGACCTTCGCCGCGCGGCGCAGGAGCTCGATGTCGACCTCGACCCAGGGCAGCTCCTCGCCCGCGACGACGAGCGTGGCGGCCGTGGCCGCGCCCACGCCGAGCGCATCGAAGGCGCCGGGCACGGCGGCCGCATAGGCCGCGATCTCGGCCCGCAGGGCCAGCCGGTCCTCGATCGCGCGGGCCGCGCCGACCGCGGCGTCGCGCGCGGCGCCGATCGGGAGCCGGGGCGCGGCCGCGAGCCAGGCGTCGCGGGCCGGCTCGAGGTCGCCGCGCGCTTCGCGCTTGCGCGCCGCGGCCAGCAGCGCCTCGAGGTCGAGCGTCTCGAGGTCCTGCGTCCCGACCGCGCGCGCCTCCGCTGCGAGCCGCGCCTGCGGCGCTGCGGCGGGCCCGACCGCGCTGGCCGCGGTGGGATGGGCCAGGAACGCGGCGAGCAGAACCAGGGTCGCGGCAGGCATCGAGGCCGACGAATCTACCCGCCCCGCCGGGGCTCGCGAGCGCCCTTCTCGGCCAGCGTCGCGAGCGCCACGCTCGTCGTGCGTCCACCGGTCGCGGCCGCAAAGGCGGTCCACGCCAGGACCTTCGTGCGTGGCGCGTCGACCAGGATCAGGTCGAAGGCCACGTTGCGGAAGCGGTTGCGCTCCAGGAGCAGCGCCTGGAGCAGGTCGAAGTCCCCGTGCGGGCCTCCGGTCGGCACGCCATCGGTCAGGACCACGACCGCGTCGAGGTCGGGGTCCGAGCAGGCCGCCTCGACCGCCGCCCACAGGTTCCCGCGGCCGCTCTGCTGGCAGCGCGCGAAGTCGGCCGCCGCGCGTCGCAGCGTGCCGGGGTCGGCAGCCTGCAGCGCTCGCTCCCAGGGGAAGGCCTCGGTCGCGTACGGGATCACGTTGAAGCGCGCGCTGCGCGGCAGCGTCGCCAGCGCGCGCGCGAGCTCCGCGTCGACGATCTCCTTGCGCGTGCGCCCGGCGACCCGCGTGCCCCACATCGACCCCGAGAGGTCGATCAGGAACGCGACGCGATCGGACGTGAGCGGCAGACCGGCCAGCGCGACGCGCGTGTCCCCCACCGGCCCGCCGCGCGCGTCGCCGGTCGCGACCGCGCCGGCGCGCGTCCGCGCCCACTCGCGCCAGCGTGCCGCGTCGAAGGCGTGGTCCTCGCCGGAGAGAGCGCGCAGATGGGACAGGATCCGCCACCGCAGGCGCGCGCGCTCCTCGCGCTCGAGCCGCTCGACGAGCGCCAGCGCTGCGTCGCGCCCGGTGGTCCGAGCCAAGAGCTCGATGGCCCCGGCGCGCACGCCGGCGTCGGGATCCGCCGCCAGGCGCGCTCCGAGCCGCGTGGCCGGGATCTCGCTCCAGGCGCGCGCCGCGAGCGCCGCCGCGCAGCGCAGCGCGGGCTCCCTGGCGCTCGCTGCGGCCTCCGTGCGCTCGTCCGCCGCGCGCGTGTCGAGGTAGCGCAGCGCGAGCAGCGCCGCGCCGCGCACCTCCGGCGGCTCGCGCGCGTCGCAGAGCTGCATGAGCCGCTCGGCGAGCGGCGCGCGCTCGCCCGCGAGGCGCTGGGCGGGCGCGAGCCGCTCCACGGACCAGCACAAGAGGCGCGCCACGGGCGGATCCGCGCTGCGCAGCGCGCGCTCGAGCAACTCGCAAGGCACGGGCAGGTGCGAGCGCCCCAGTGCCTCGGCCGCGCGCTCGGCCGCACCCGGCTCGCGTGAACGCAGGCCGAGTGGCCCGAACAGCTCTACGAGCGCCCTGGGCTCCGGCGGCGCCGCGGCGCGCACTTGGGCTTCGCTGGCGACGCTGCCGTCGCGGTCCGCGAGCGCCGCGAGCAGCGCGGCATAGGCCTCGCGCGTGCCGAGCGCGGCCAGCGACCTGACGGCCGCGCGGCGGGTCTCGGGCCTGGGTGCTCCCAGGTCCGCGCGCAGCTCGAAGAGGCTCGAAGTCCGGGTCGGTGCGCGCGACGGTGGATCGCGGCCGTCGGGGCGCTCGAGCACGCAGAGGGAGAGGAGCAGGAGCGCGCAGCGGTGCATGGCAGTCCCACGACCGCACGGGGCCGGCCGCGGTCGCGGGTGATCCCCGAAAAATGCGCGCGCGCACGCCGTCGGCGGGCTTCCCGCCCGGCCGCGACGCAGAATAGGCCTCGTCCTGCTGGCGCCTGCCCGCCGCCCGGGTCCCCTCGTGTTCGCGAACCCCCTCGGCTTCCTCGCATTGCTCGCGATCCCGGCGATCGTGGCGCTGCACCTCTTCCGGCGCAGGTTCCGCCCGCGCGTCGTGAGCGCGCTGTTCCTGTGGGCGGACGAGGACCGGACGCCGGTCGCGGGGCGCAAGCGGGACCGGCTGCGCGCCAGCACGTCGCTGTGGCTCGAGGTCCTGGCGGCCGCGCTCCTCGCGCTGCTGCTGGCCGGGCCGCGCGGCTGCCAGGGCGCGCGGGGTGAGCACCTGGTCGTGGCGCTGGATGGCTCGGCGTCCATGGAGGCGCGCGGGGCGGACGGCCGCACGGCGCGCGCGGAGGCGGCCGAGCTCGTCGCGGAACGGATCCGCGCGCTGCCGCGCGGCTCGCGCGTGTCGATCGTCGCCAGCGGACCGCGTCCGCGCACGGTCGCCGGTCCGGCGGCCTTCCCCGAGGAGGCCCAGGCCGCGCTCGCCGGCTGGCATCCGAGCGCGTCGCGGCACGACGTCGCGCCAGCGATCGCGCTGGCCCAGCAACTCGCGGGCGCTGGGCGCGTCCTGTTCGTGACCGACCGCCACGCGCCCGACGAGGCACCGCCCGGCGTCGAGGTCGCGGCGGTCGGCGAGCCGCTCGACAACTGGGCCATCGCGGGCGCCACCCGCTCCGTCGAGCGCGGGGAGTCTGGGCGCCGCGAGCGCGTGTTCGTCACGGTGGCGAGCTACGCCTCGGCCCAGCGCACGCGCCACGTGCGCCTGCTCGACGACGCCGGTCGCGAGATCGCGCCGGCGCGACCGGTGGTGCTGGCGCCGGGCGCACGGGAGCACCTGGCCTTCGACCTGCCCGCCGCAGCGGGCCCCATCGAGGTGCGCCTGGATTCCGACGCGCTCGCGATCGACGACGCGGCCTTTCTCGCGCCGCGCCCCGCGCGCGTCGTGGGCGTGGCGACCACGCTCGAGGACGCCGCGCGCGCGGAGCTGCTGCTCGACGGGCCCGGCGCGCCCCTGGCGCGACTCCTGGCGCTGGTCGACGAGGCGGTCCTGGCGCCCGAGCCCGGGAGTGCGCACCTGGTCCTGGGACGCGCGCCCGCGGGCGGCGCCGCCTGGAGCCTGGTCCTCGCGCCCGATCCCGGCGCGGGGTCGCGCCAGGAGTTCATCGGCCCGTTCCTGTTCGAGCGGCGTCACCCGCTGCTCGAAGGCACGACGCTCGAGGGTTTGGTGTGGAGCGCGGATCCCGGACTCGAGCTCTCCGGAACCCCGCTCGTCGCAGCCGGCAACCGGGCGCTCCTCGCCGAGGAGCGCGACGGCCCGCGGCGCATCTTCAGGCTGAACCTCGACCCAGCGCGCAGCTCGCTGCAGCGCTCGCCGGACTGGCCGATCCTGCTCACGAACCTGCTCGAGGAACGCCGCCGCGAGCTGCCCGGCGCAGTCGCCACGAACCTCGTCGCGGGAGCACCGCTCGCGTGGCGCGGCGTCCTGGGATCCGACGACGACGGCGCGCCGTTCGTGCTGCGCGGGCCGCGCGGGCGGCGCGAGCATCCGCCGCGCGACACGCTCGTCTTCGACGAGGTCGACGAGCCCGGTTTCCACCGCCTGGAGCGCCACGGCGCGCAGCTCGCGATCGTCGGCGTGTCGTTCCAGGACGCGTCGGAGTCCGACCTGCGGGCACGCTCGTCCGGGACGCGCACCGTCGAGGAAGGCGCGGCAGCGCGCGCCGAGGGCCCGTCGCAGCTCGAGTTGATCCTGCTGCTCGCCATCGTGGCGCTGGCGCTCATCGATTGGACCGTGCTGGCCTTCGCAGGGCGATCGCGCGCATGATCCGGGAGCAGAGCGGACTGTGCCGGCCGTCGTCACGGGGCGCGCAGGGCAGCGGACCCGGAGCTGGAATCGCCCCGCTCTCGCGCAGCCAGTCCAGCCACGCGACCTCCGCCCGCGACGGTCGCGGACTCCGAGCTCCTGGGCTTGTCCTGTGCCCCACCGGCCACCAGCTCGAGGCGCCGCGGGCGTAGGCCCCCCCGAGGTCCATGGGCTTCCTCCATCCCGAGCTCTTGTGCCTGGCGCTCCCCGCCGCGTTCGCGGTCTGGAAGCTGCGCACGACCGACCCCTGGACGAGCGTGCTGCGCGCGCTGCTCGTCGCCGCGCTCGTCCTGGCGCTGGCCGGCCCCTACCTGAGGACCGCCGACCGCGGGCGTGACCTCGTGCTGGTCGTCGACCGCTCGCGCTCGATGCCAGCCGGTTCGAACGAGGTCGCGCTGGAGCTCGCGCGGCTGGCGGACGCCGCGCGCGCGGACGGCGACCGGCTGGCGGTCGTGGCCTTCGGCGCGGACGCGGTCGTCGAGCGGCTGCCCTCGGCCGACGCGCCGTTCGCGCGCTTCCAGCGCACGTTGGACGCCGACGGCTCCGACCTGGGGCGCGCGCTCGACGTGGCGCTCGATCTGATCCCGCCCGAACGGCAGGGCTCGGTCCTGCTCGTGTCGGACGGCGAGGACAACGGGCGCGATCCCCTGCCGGCGGCGCGGCGCGCCTTCGCGCGCGGCGTGCGCATCGACGTGCGCCCGGTGGCGCGGCCGGACGTGTCGGACCTCTCCGTCGAGCGCGTCGATGCGCCCGAGGAGGTCGGGCCGGGCGAGCCGTTCCAGTTCAGTGCTTGGGTCCGCTCCGACCGGCGCGTGGAAGCCGGCTGGACGTTGCAGCGCGGCGCGAGCGTCCTGGCGCGCGGGCGGCGGAGCTTCGAGGCCGGTCTGAACCGCGTCGTGCTGCGCGACGTCGTCCTCGAGCCGGGCGTCGCGGACTACCGCTTCGCGCTCGACGCGGCGGCGGACCGCGTCCCCGAGAACGACGCCGCGATCGCCGCGGTGCGCGTCGGCAGCCCGCGTTCGATCCTGCTCGTGAACGACGACGGCAGCGAGGGCGCGCTGGCGCGCGCGCTGGGCGCGGCCGCGATTCCCGTCGTCGTCGCGAGCCCCGAGACCGCGCGCTTGGACGCGACCGGGCTCGTGGCGCACCGCGCGGTGATCCTGGAGAACGTCGCCGCGAGCCGCCTGGGTGGTCGCCTGCGCACCTTGGCGGCCTTCGTGACCGACCTCGGGGGCGGGCTGCTCGTGACGGGCGGACGGGCCAGCTTCGGCACGGGCGGCTACTTCAAGTCGGTGCTCGACCCCGTGCTGCCCGTCTCCATGGAGCTGCGGCAGGAGCACCGCAAGCAGGCCATCGCGCTGGGCATCACGCTGGACCGCTCGGGCTCCATGGCCGCACCCGCCGGCCAGGGCCTCTCGAAGATGGACCTCGCGAACCTGGGCGCGGCGGCGGCGATCGAGCTGCTCTCGCCGCTCGATTCGGTCGCGGTCCACGCCGTCGACTCCGCGTACCACGTGATCCAGGAGCTCGCACGCGTCGAGGACCCCGGCGCGATCGTGGGGCGCGTGCGGCGCGTGCAGTCCATGGGCGGCGGGATCTTCACCTACACCGCGCTGCTCGCCATCGGCCAGGAGCTCGAGCGGGCCGAGCAGGCCACCCGCCACGTGATCCTGTTCGCCGACGCGGCCGACGCCGAGGAGCAGGAACGCTGCCCCGAGCTCCTCTCCGCCATGGTGCGGGCCGGCATGAGCGTGTCGGTGATCGCCCTGGGCTCCGAGAGCGACGTCGACGCGCAGTTCCTGAAGGCCGTGGCTGAGGCCGGCGGAGGCACGGCGTACTTCACGACCGACCCCGACGAGCTGCCGCGGTTGTTCGCGCAGGACACGCTGACCGTGGCGCGCTCGACGTTCGTCGAGGAGCGCACGGCGACGCGCGCGCTGCCGGATCTGTTCGCCCTGGGGCCCGCGGGGTTCGCGGGCTTCGCGGAACTCGACGGCTACAACCTGACCTACCTGCGATCCGGCGCCGTGGCGGGCGTCGTCACGGCGGACGAGAACGCCGCGCCGGTCTTCGCCTTCCAGCAGAGCGGCTTGGGCCGCTGCGCCGCGTTCACGGGCCAGGTCGGCGGCACGTTCGGCGCGCCGCTCATCGCTTGGCCGGGCTTCGCCGACTTCTTCGCGACCGTCGCACGCTGGCTCGTCGGTCAGGAGGAGCCCAGCGAGGTCTTCGCCAGCGTGCGCCGCGATGGCCGGGAGGCCGTGGTGGCCGTCGACGTCGACCCGGAGCGCGCCAGCCGCGTCGACCTCTCGAAGCTGGAAGGCCGCCTGCGCACCGCCGACGGCACGACGCGCGCGCTGGTCTTCGAGCGCGTGGGCGAGCACCGCTACGAGGCGCGAGCGCGGCTGGCGTCCGAGGGCGTCGCCTTGGGCAGCGTGGCAGTGGGCGACGGCCGCACGATCCGCCTTCCGCCGGTCGCTCTGCCCTACAGCCCCGAGTTCGAGCGCGGCGCGGACACGGGCCGCGGTGAGCACGTCCTGCGGCGCATCGCCCGCGCGTCGGGCGGCACGCTGAACCCGGCCGCGACGGAGCTCTTCCGCGGCGAGCGCGCGAGCCGCGGCTGGCGGCCGATCGGGCGCGAGTTGGCGCTGCTGGCGCTGGCGCTGCTCGTGCTGGAGATCGCCGTCCGCCGCCTGGAGCTCGCGAGCTTCGCGCGCGTGCCCGCGCCGCTCGCGCGGGCCTGGCGGGAGCTGCGCGCCCGCCGGTCGGACCGTGCGGAGCCGCTGGGACCGGCCGGCGCTCCGGCCGGGGCGCCCGCGCCGACGAGTGTGACTCCGCCGGCGCCAGGCCCCGCGCCCACCTCGCCGGTCGCGGAGGGCGACGCGACGGCGTCCGACAACTCGGTCGAGGGTGCGCTGGCGCGCGCACGCCGCGCAGCCGGGAAGCGGCTCGAGCGCTGAGCGGCGCGGGCTGCGTCAGCAGCGCTCGTGACGGGACCAGGCACCGGCCAAGGAGGCTCCACCCTGTACCTGGATCCGGACGCAACGATCGCGGCGGGGCACGCCGCCCTCAGACGCCGGCCAGCATGCGCGGCACCTCGCGCTTCTCGATCGGCTGCCCGATGCCCAGCGGCGTGTCGAGCGGCACCGAGCGCGGATCGACCCACGTGCCGAACAGGCGATCCCACAGGCTGAACGTGGGCGCCAGGTTCTTGAGCGGGTTCGGCAGCACGGCGTGGTGCACGCGATGGTAGTCAGGCGTCACGAGCACGCGGTCCAGCTTCCACAGGTCGACGCGCCAGTTCACGTGCTCCCAGAACTGGATCAGCATGCCGATCGCGAAGCAGATGGCGGTCTCGAAGGTGCCCAGGCCCAAGAGCAGCACCGGGATGGCCACCTGCGGGATGTTGTAGAAGAACGAGTGCAGGAAGCTCGTGCGGAAGCCGGAGAACCACCACAGCTCCTCGACCGAGTGGTGCCAGGCGTGTGTGCGCCAAGCCCAGTTCCAAGTGTGCTGCGCGCGGTGGATCCAGTAGAGGCAGAAGTCCGCCAGCACGACCGCGATCAGGATCTTCCAGCCGACGTGGAGCTCGCGCAGCCCGGCCAGGGCGGCCGCGACGGCTCCCGGTGCGTGCGCGGCGACGACCGGCGCGAAGAGGGCGTCGATGCCGCGGTTGAGGACCACCGCGAAGCCGAACGACCCGACATCCGTCACGAGGTGCCGCAGGCGGTCGACGCGCCGCGCCGGGCGCCAGCGCTCGAGCAGCTCGGAGACCAACGCCAAAGCCAGGAAGATCGTCACCGAGGACGTGAGCCAAACGGGGATCATGGCGGAGGTGCGCGGGATTCTACGCGCCCGCGCTCAGCCGTCGAGTTCCAGCACCCCGGACTCGGCCAGCGCCCGAGCGGCAGCGGGCAGCGACGTGCCCGCGACGGCTCGCACGAAGCGCGCCCCGGCGCGCTGACACTCGACCTGCAGTCCCGCGGTCAGGCGCGCCAGGCGCTGGCGATAGCGCTCCAGCGCGCGGCGATCGAGCACCAGATCGCGGGCAACTTCGGATTCCGCGTCCACCAGGCGCACGGCCTCGCCGCCCACGGGGTCGACGTCCGAGGCTCCCAGTACCTGGATGAGGACCAGCCCACCGCCGCGCGCAGCCAGGGGTCGCACGAGCTGGGCCGCGTCGTGCGGAAACAGGAAGTCCGAGACCAGCACGCGCAGCGCGCCCGCGCGCAGCCGGACCGTGGCGGCTTGCAGCGCGGCAGGCCAGGCCGAGCGCGAGCCGAACTCCACGCCCGCGCCCTGGAAGCGCGCGCCCTCGACCAGCTCGGGTCGATCGCCGGCGAGCGCCACGGCGCATTCGAATCCCCCCCCGCGCGCCGCGCTGGCGAGCAACGCGACGAGGTCGACGGCGGCCTGCGCCTTGGCCTCCTCCACCGCCATCGACCGCGAAGGGTCCAGCACGATCTCGACGCGCGGCAGGACCTCGGCGCGGTACTGGCGCACGAGGACCTGGTCGCTGCGCGCCAGCGCGCGCCAATCGACGTGCCGCACATCGTCCCCGGCTTGGTACGCGCGCCGATCCTGGTACTCGAGGCTGGAGCCCGTGCCGCGCGCGAGCCGCTCCCCTGCCGCGCCACGCCGCGGCTCGGAGAGCAGCACCAGACGGTGCATGGCACCCAGCCGCAGAGCCTCAGCGGACGGGCGCGGCATCTCCGGCTCCCGATCTCGGCGCAGGGCAGCGCGCGCGCTCGCGCGGCACTTCGAGGAGGCTCGCCACGACCCGCGGCACGTTCACGAGGAGTGCCAGCACGACCGCCAGCCACAGCAGCCCGAACGGGCCGGACTCCCCCACCGTGCCGTGTTCCAGGATCCGCCGCGCGAAGTACGCCGGGTTCGCCGGCTGGTCGAAGGGATCGCCAGGGGATCCCAGCAGGAACGCGCCCAGCGCCGGCAGGAGCAAGGCCGCGAGCGGCAGGATCAGGATCCCGATCCGCGCCAGCGCGCGCAGCCAGGCCAGTCCCAGCCAGGGGGACACGAGGCCCGCGGGCAGGAGCAGCACGACGAGCAGCCAGGCCTCGATCGCGGCCAACGCGCCCAACACGCGCAGCCCTTCCGGGCGCGAGCCACCGCCCAGGAGCACCGCGGCGCCGGCCGCCAGGAGGACCAGCGCCAGGTTCGCCAGCACGAGCAGGACACCGCGCCCACCGCCGGGCAGCCACGGCAGGGCCAGGACCGAGCCCTCCCGCCGGCGCGCGCGCGCCAGCACCGCGCGCGGCAGGCGTGCGGCCTCGGTGACCGCGAGCAGCATGGACGGCGTCGCGATCGCCAGGGCGCCGACGAGCCAGGCGAAGGTCTCGCGCGGAGAGCCCCGCAGCGCACCCCAAGTCGCGACCACGACGAGCGCCGCGGTTCCCAGCACGCGGAACGGTGTGGAGTGATTCTCCTCCTGGTGCTGGAGCCGCGACGCCGCGCCGATGCAGCACAGGGCGGAGAACAGCGCGCAGCCGAAGCACGCCAGCGCCGAGTTCTGGACCGCCGAGGGCGTGCCGACGACCCCCAGCGCGAACACCAGCACACCCACGAGCTGCAAGCCGAGGAGCAGCAGGATCGCCAGCAGGACGTAGCCCACGACGCGCATCCAGCGCGCGGTCAACGTCGCACCCAAGAGGATCCCCAGGGATGCGTAGGCGATCGAGCCGGCGAACGAGCCCGCCACGCCGGCCGTGAGCCACCCGAGGTCGACGCCCTGGAGCAGGAAGCCGAAGGCCAGGAAGGGCAGGAACGCGGCGTAGACCAGGCTGGCCTGCACGGCCGCGGCGCCCAGCTTCCCGAGCACGAGGCGCCCGGGCGAGATGCCTGACATGGCGAGCATCTCGATGGCGCCCTCGTCGTGCTCGGCGGCCATCGAGGCCATGGCCGAGAAGGGCACGAGCCCGAACGCGCCCAGGCCGAACACGACGGACACCGCCCCGAGGTACTCGCCGCCGCTGGGCCCGGGATCGCCCCCCAGCGTCCCCACGACCAGCGCGAACGTGCTGACGATCACCGCCAGGAGCAGCACGAACGAGAAGCCCAGCGCGAACGCGCGGCCGCGCAGGGCGGAGCGGACCTCCTTGACGAGCACCGGATTCGCGCGCTCGCCGACGCGCACGAAGAGCCCCGCACCCCAGGCGGCCTCAGCCGGCATGGGCCGCATCCGTCGGACGTTCCAGGGGTGCGGGCAGTGGGCGGCGGCGCCGCGCGCTGGCCGCCAGGACCTGCGCGAACGACGTGATGAGGCGCGGCAGGTTCAAGGCCAGCACGACGCCTCCGACGACGAGCGCGACGAGGCTCTTCGGCGCGTGAGGCTCGCGCTGCATCGCGCCGGTGGGGAACAGGATGCTGTCGCGGATCGGGTTCGTCTCGCCGCTCAGGAAGCCGGCGAGGAGCGGCAGCACCATGGAGAGCACCGCGACGGAAGGCAGGATCAGGCGCGCGGCGAGCGGGCCGTACGAGCGCTCGCGCACGCGCCCCAGCGCGAGTGAGAAGCCCGCCAGATAGACCAGGAAGTAGGACTGGAACGCGCACCACTGGCCAAACGTCCCGGGCGTCCAAGGTCTGGCGCGGCCCGCTCCGTGCCAAGCTGCCACCGCGGTCGCCCAGGCCGCCAGGATCGCGAGCTGGAGCAGCCACCACAGCACGCCACGACCGCCGCCCGGAAGGAACGGCGCCGCGAGGACTGCCAGCGCCGCGTTGCGCGGCACGCGGGCCGCCGCGCGGCGCGGCAGTCGCTCGGGCTCCGTGACGAAGAAGACCGCGAAGGCCGCCGCCAAAGCGCCGACCAGGGCGGCGACCTCGAAGACCGGCACGCTGCTCATGAAGCCCGCGCCGACGGTGGTCACGGCTGCCAGCAGCGCCACGAGCAGACCGCTCACGGTCCAGCGCACTGGACCCGAACGATCGTCCTCGGGGTGCGCCAGTCGCGTCGAGGCGATCGCCGTGAACAGGGTGCCGAACGCCAGGATCAAGCCGATCGTGGCGGCCACGTCCTCCGACGCATGGCCCGTGCCGAGGCCGCGGCCGCGCTTCACGAAGGTCTCGGCGAGGTCGTAGCCCAGGACGAGCGCCAGGAACGCCAGCCCGGCCGTCGCGGCCAAGAGGACGACGCGCCAGAAGCGGCTGCGCGTCAGGCCGGCGAGCGCCAGCGCGACCGCGCTCATGGCGATCGACGCGGCGTACAGCGCCCCGATCAGGAACAAGAGGTCGCGCAGGTCGACGCCTGAGAGCAGGAACGTGAACAGCAGGACGGGGGCGAAGCCGGCGAAGTACAGGACCGACTCGACCGCCGCGCTCAGGAGTTTTCCCAGCACGATCCGCCCCGGCGACAGGTGCGAGAGCACGAGCAGGTCGTGCGTGCCATCGTCCCACTCCCCGCCCATGGACTGGAACGCGCTGAACGGCACGAGCCCCAACGCGGCGACGCCCAGCACGACGAGCACCGGCAGCAGCACGTCGGGCCCCGCGATCGGGCGTGGGTGCAGGTCGACCATGGCGGTGATCGCCACCGCGACCCCGGCCAGCACGGTCGTGGGGAACAGGATGCCGAAGACCCGGCCGCGCAAGGACTGGCGCAGCTCCTTGAGGAAGATCGGATTCCAGCGGTCGGAGGCCCCGCTCACTGCAGCTTGCCCTCGGTCAGCGACAGGAAGACCTCCTCGAGGCCCATGGCGCGCGGCGTGAACTCGACCGGCCGCAGACCGGCGGCGACCAGGGCCGCGAGCACGCCCGCCAGCGACTCGGGGCTGCCCTGGTGCTCGAAGACCAGGCCCTGGCCCTCGCGGCGCGCGCGCTCGACGCCCGGCAGCTCGAGCAGGGCGCGCTCGAGCCGGTCGGCGTCCTCCAGCACGCGCACGAAGACCGGCACCGCGGTCTGGATGCCGCGCGTGACGTCGTGCACGGAACCGGTGGCCTTGATCCGGCCGGCTTCGATCACGGCGATGCCGTCGCACATCTCGGCCAGCTCGGTCAGGATGTGCGAGGAGACCAGGATGGCCTTGCGCATCCCGGCCAGTGCGCGGACCAGCTCGCGCAACTCGACACGCGCCCGCGGGTCGAGCCCGGCGGCGGGCTCGTCGAGGATCAGGACGCTGGGGTCGTGGAGCAGCGTCTTCGCCAGGCACAGCCGCTGCTTGAGGCCCTTGGAGAGCACAGCCATCTCCTTCTCGCGCAGCGCGGAGAGCGACGTGAACTCCAGCACCTCCTCGACGCGCCGGCGCCGCAGCGCTCCGTGCAGGTCGTAGGCCCGCGCGTAGAAGTCCAGGTACTCCCACAGCGTGGTGCTCGGGTAGGCACCGTACGCGTCGGGCATGAAGCCCAGCTTGCGCCGCGCGCCGCGCGGATCGTCGAGCACCGAAACGCCGTCGAGCAGGACGTCGCCCTCGTCCGGCAGGTCGAGCGTCGCCGCGATACGCATCGTGGTCGTCTTGCCCGCGCCGTTGGGGCCGATGAAGCCGGTGATGCGCCCGGCCTCGACGGCGAAACTGGCTTGGTCGACGGCCACCAGCGACCCGAAGCGCTTCGTGATCCCGCACACCTCCAGCGCTGCCATCAGCGGCCTCCCTCGAGGTCGAGCACGCCGAGCAGCACGTGATCCCCGCGCACTTCCTCGTAGTCGAGGCCCAGCGGATCGACGAGCGGCGAGCGCGCGAGCCGCGCGAGCCACGCGCCCCGCGGGAGCGGTCCGTCGACGAGCACGTCGCGCGCCAGGACGCGCGCCTGGAACAGGGACGCGACGTCCGCGTCGCGCGTGGTCGCGGGCCTGGACGCCGCCGTGCCGCCGAGCTCGATCGGGCCCGGGAACGCGTGGAGCTCGCCTTCGGGATCGCGGTAGACGAGGAACAGGATCTGGGACTCCAGGCCGTTCGTGGCGAGCCAGCCGTCGGAAGCGCGCGCCAGCTCGACGCGGCCCCGGGCGGCGCGATCCGTCGTGACGCGCAAGGGGGTGGAGGTGCGGACCGGCAGCCACGATCCGCCCAGCGCGACGACCTCGCCGTGCTCGATGCGGTACTCGCGCCGATCGCGGAAGTCCCAACCCGCGCGGTCGACGCGCAGCACGGCCGTGCCCGGCCCCGGCACGAGCCCGGGCCCCGTCGCCAGGCCGGCGAAGAGCTGACGGCGCTCCTCGATCGAGCCCTGGCGCGCGCGCTGGTCGAGGACGCCCACCGTGGAGGACGTGGCCCGGATGTCCAGGCCCTGCGCCACGATCCCGTAGCCCACGAGCCCCAGCGCGAAGAGCAGCGCGAGCCCCGGGATCGTGAGCAGCAGCAGCGCCGGCCGCCGCGAGCGACGCACCAGGATCAGGTTCACCGGCCCCACGAGCAGGGCGAACAGGACCAGGAGCAGCGTCAGGGGGCGCAACGGCACGTCGATGCCCGGGATCTCCAGCTCGAAGCCGCGCCGCGCCGCGGCGTCCAAGGGCGCGAGGGCCTCGGCCGCCGCGTTGAGCGCCGCGACGACCGCCCCCGACGTCACGTGGGCGTCGCCGTCGACGACGACGAGCAGGCCCAGCCCGCACGCGAACGACTCCACGGGGCCGTCCAGGCCGACGCGGAAGCGCGCTCGGGCCCAGCGCTCCAGCGCGGCTTCCTTGCGCACGAGCTCCCGCGCGCCGCGTCCGGCGACGCACACGACGCCGCCCGAGCGCACCCACGCCAGTGCGGCGTCGAGCGCTGCGCGCGGCGGTGCGTTCCCACCCTCGACGTCGAGGATCAGGGCGTGGAGGCTGGTGTAGGCCTCGGGGCTCTGCGCGAGGTGCTCGTAGGCCGCGCCCCCGGCACGCACGTTGTCCGACGCAGCGCCCGCCGACCTGGGGCGCACGACTCCGCCGTAGCCCAGTCCGTGGATTCTGCGCGCCGTCTCGTCGGAAGGAACGCGCGGTTGCGCTTCGGCCGAGAGCGCGGCCGCGAGCGCGGCGGTGTCGACCGCGCTCGGCCCGGCGCGGCTGGCCCACAGGACGATGCGCTCCTGTGGGCCGGAGGCCTGCTCGGCCCCCACCGTTCCCAGGTGGCGCAGCTCGCCCGCGGCGCGGACCTGCAGCATGTACGCGTTCGAGTTGCTCGGGCGCGCCGGCACGGCGACCTCGATGCGCTCGGACGTGCGAGCCGGCACGCGCAGGCCGCGCTCGAGCACGTCCTGGACCAACATGGCGTGGCCACGGAACGTGAGCTCCACGAAGCGTTCGTCGTCCGTCGTGTTGACGACCTCGACCAGGAGCGGCTGCCAGCCGCGGTTCAGCGTCGAGGGCCAGTAGGAGCCCGCGGTCACGCGCACGCCGCCGACCTCGCCGGTGACCTCGCCGGCGCGAGCGGGCAGAGCCCCCTCCAGCAGGCACCCGAGCAGCCAGGCCGCGCGCAGCAGGCGCTCAGCGCGCACCCGACACCTCCCGCGGGAGCGCCTCCTCGAGCTCGGAGACGGACTCCAACACGGCGCGCGCCACGTCGCGACCGGAGACGCCGTCGAGTCGCGCGCGGTAGTCGAGCACGAGGCGGTGACCCAGCGCGCTGACCGCCACGGCGCGCACGTCGTCGAAGCCCACGTTTGGCTTGCCGGAGAGCAGCGCATGCGCTCGGCCCGCCTCGGCGATGGCGATCGCCGCGCGCGGGCTGGCGCCGTGGCGCACGTAGGTCCGGACCTGCTCCGGGGCGAGGTCGGACTTGGGGTGGGTCGCGTCGACCAGCCGCGCGACGTAGGCCGCGACGCTGCGCGGCAGGTGGATGCGCTCGATGACCGCGAACAGCGCCGTGAGTCGCGCCGCGTCGGCCGCGGGTCGCAGCTCGGGTGGACGTCCCCACGAGCGCTCCGTCAGGATCGACTGGAGCGCCGCGCGCGAGATGCCCCCGACCTCGACCTTGAACAGGAAGCGGTCGAGCTGCGCCTCGGGCAGCGGGTACGTGCCCTCGAGCTCGATCGGGTTCTGCGTCGCCAGCACCCAGAACGGATGCGGCAGCGGGCGCGTCTCGCCCAGCACCGTGACCCGCCGCTCCTGCATGGCCTCGAGCAGCGCCGACTGGGTCTTGGGGCTGGCGCGGTTGATCTCGTCGGCCAGCAGCACGTTCGTGAACACGGGCCCGGGATGGAACACGAGGCGGCGCCGCCCGTTGTCCTCCTCGAGCACGTGCCCGCCGGTCACGTCGCCCGGCAGGAGATCGGGCGTGAACTGCAGGCGCTTGAACTCCAGGCCCAGGAGCGTCGCGAGCGCCTTGACCAGCTCGGTCTTGCCCAGACCGGGCAGCCCTTCGAGCAGGACGTGCCCGCGCGCCAGCGCCCCGGTCAGGACCAGCCGCGTGAGCTCCGCCTGTCCGTAGAGCGTGCGGTCGAGCCCCTCCAGGATGGCCAGCGCGGTGCGCTGCGCAGCCGCGACCTCGTCCGGGGAAGGCAACAGCGAATCGTCGGCTTTCATGCGGGTTCCGTGGCGCTCCAAGCAGGTCGGCGGGTGCTCGGCGCCGGTGACCTGGGGACGCGCGCCCAGGCTGCGCGTCGACGCGGCCCGGCCCCTCGATCCCCTGCGCTCGGGTGCTGCACGGTCGCTCAGCCCCCGCCGGGGCCGAACCAGGTACGCACAGCCGCGCGGTGTTGCGGCGCGAGGCGCCGACGCCAGGCGCCCTCGCCAGCGGAGGCCTGCACCGTCCCCGCGCCCGGCGCCTCGGCGCGCGCGTCGACGACGGGCGCGGCGGCCCCCAGGCCCACGATCGACGAGTGCTCGGGGTCGGCGTAGCGCGCGTCCGGCAGGGTGCGTGGCTCGAAGCGGTCCACGGCGCCCGGTGTCTCCTCGCCCCAGGTCAGCTCCGCATCACCGCGACCGCGCGACACGCCGCCGCGGCCGGGCGCGCCGCCGTTCGCCGCGCGGTGGCAGCGCCCCTGGCTGGTGCACGTCCCGCCCGCGCGACACGACGCGTCGCACTCGTGCTGGCGGCACTCCTCGTCGCAGACGTGCGCGCTGGGCGCGAAGCCGTCGAGCTTGGCCAGCTCGCCGAGCTTGGCCAGCGACTGCGCGTCGAGCAGCCCCTGCTGCGCCAGGCCGCCGGTGCGCGCCGCGAGCCGCTCGGCGAGCTCCCTGGAGAGACGCTGGATGTCCTGCGCAGCGAGCCGTGCTCCGGGCGGCAGCTCGACGCCGGCCAGGCCCAGCTCGACCTCGAGCGCCGAGCGCACGTCCTTCGAGAAGCCGGCCGCCGCGAGCTGCTCCAGCGTGCGCTCCAGGGCCGCTTGCGCCGCCTCCGGGTCCTGGGCGGCGTCCGCGGCCGTCTCGGCCAGCGCCTGCTGCGCCACGTGCGCGAGCTCGGCGCGCTCGTAGGCCTCCTGCGCGAGCCGCTCCTGCGCGCGATCGAGCGCCTCGAAGGCAGCCTCGGGCTCGGCCAGCGCACCGTCCTCTCGCAGGCGCTCCAGGGCCTCGCGCAGCTCCAGGGCGACGTCGGGCTCCAACTCGACCTCGGCTTCGAGCGCCGCGAGTTGCTCCTCGACGCTCTCGAGCAGCGCGGCCTGCACGCCGGTCGGCGGCCCGACGTGCGGCGCGGGCGCGGGCACGAGCACGGCGGCGGCCGCCAAGGCCAGCGCGCAGAGCGCGCGACGCGCTGGGCTCCGCACGTCGATGGCGGGAAGCGCACGCGGCGCGCGGAGCTCGCGCTCGAGCAGGGCCTCCCAGCGCGGATCGCCAAGCTCGTCGAGCGCGACGAGGGCGCCCGATCCGCCGCCGCGCAGGTCGAGCCAGGCGGCCGCGGTCGCGCGCGAGGGCACGGCGCGCAGCGCCCGCTGCCAAGCGACCAGCGGGACGAGCAGCAGCGCCACGAACCCCAGCGCGGCCGTGCGCGTCTCGACGAGGAAGCCGACGCGCGCCACGAGCACCGCGGCGGCGATGACCGCCGCGCAGAGCGCCAGCCCGCGCAGCAGGTGGCCCAGGAACGAGCCTTGGAACGCGCGTCGACGCAACGCCGCGATCGAACGGTCGAGGTGGGGATTCACCGCAGGGATCGTACTCCAAGCTCGGGCGCCACTCGCACGTCTGCGCTGGCAGGGACCGGCGGCGCCCCGGCGTCCGTTGCGGACTACGCCGGCCGCGAGGCGGCCTTTCCTCAGCCGGGCTCGCGCAGGATCACGTCGCAGGTCGTGGCGGCGTCGATCTGCACGGACTCGCTGACCTCGCGGTCGCCGAAGCGGGCCCAGACCGTGGCACGGCCTGGCGGAAATGGGCCGAGCGACATCGCACCCAAGTCGCCGGGGGGGGTCCACGCCTGCGGCAGGGGGCGACCGGCCGCGTCGCGGACTCCATGGCGGTAGCCCCACGGCTCGAGGATCGGGCTGCCGTCGCCCCGCTCCAGCCTCAGCCGGACGCGTCCCCCTCGCACCAGCTCGACTTGGATCTCCGCCGGGGCGCCGGGGCGTGCTGAGGCCCGCACCGGCTCGCGCTGGAACTCGTACTCGGTCCACGCACGCAGCTCGACATCGCCGGTCGGCAGGCCCTCGAGCCGCGCGATGCCGGCTGCGTCGGCCTGGACGTCGAGCTGCCGCGCTTCCGCCATCCAGCGCACCCTCGCGCCGGCGGCTGGCGCACCCTGAGAGTCGCGCACGCGCACGATCAGGGTCCCGCCGCGTTCCAGGCGGATCTCGAGGTCGGTGCGCGTGCCACCCGGATCGAGCACCACGCCGGTCACGCGCTTGGGTGCATGGGTCGTGCGCTCCGCGGGTCCGTACTGCAGGCCGGCCTCGAGCGTGTACGTGCCGGGCAACAGCCCCGCGAAGTCGAAGCGGCCATCGCCTTCCGTCTGGGCGAAGCCGCCGCTGAACCCGGAGTCCTCCGCGCCGCGGGACTCGGACCCGAGCTGCACGTGCACGCCGGCCAGGGGGCGCCCCTCGGAATCGAGGACGCGCCCGGCGATCCGCCCGGATCCAAGGTCGAGGTCGAGGACCTGCTCGGCCACGTCGGGGATCTGGACCTGCCGGCTCAAGCCGGCAAAGCCAGCCGCGCTGACCGTGGCCCAGTACTTCCCGGGTTCGGCGAGGCGCAGTTCGTAGCGGCCGGCGGCGTCGCTTTCCGCGGCACGGGGTTCCAGGCCCGGATTCCCCATGGGGTGGAAGCGCACGTCCGCTCCCGCGACCGGCTGTCCTGCGCGGACCAGGCCGCGCACGAGCACGCGACCGTCCAATGGCCCCCCGAAATCGACGCGCGCGACCGCGCCCTCCTCGACGTGCACGGCCTTCGACTCCGCCCAGGTCGTGTCGCCGGGCATGTGCACGCTGACGCTGACCCTCCCGGGCGTCACGCGCTCGATGCGGTAGCTGCCGTCGGCGCCGGCCGTCGCGCGGGCGCGTCCGTCCCAGCGCAGGCCCGCATGGACCTGGATCTCGGCACCCGTGCGCGGCCGCCCCTGGGCGTCGAGTACGCGCCCTTCGACCGTGGCGCCGCGGCGCAGACGCAGCACGAGCGCGGCCACCTCCGTGCCCGGTTCCAGCGCGATCTCGACCGGCTCCGCGTCCGCGCGGTCGTTGCGGCGCGCGTGGAAGGTGGTGCGCCCCGGCGCGAGCTCCTCGAGGCGGAACGCGCCCTCCTGCCCGGCGCGGATCTCGCGCTCTCCGCCGAAGCGTTGGTCACCAGCAAGCTCGGCGACGACCAGGGCGTCGGCAGCCGGTGAGCCGTCGGCGTCGAACACCTGCCCCGCAACGACGGCCGGGCGCGGCAGCACGAGCCGCAGCTCACGCCCCGCGTCGCGCGGCAGCAGGACGTGCTCGCCGGCCGCGGGCTGCGTGCCCTTGCGCGTCGCGCCCACGCGCCACTCGCCGTCGCCCACGCCGGAGAGCTCGAACGCGCCGCCCTCGTCACTCACGCGCCCGCTCACGGCTCGCCGAGCTTCGGCGAGCTCGCCCACTGGCAGCGCGACGACGTTGGCCTGCTTCACCGGCGCGCCGCGGTCGTCGACGACGCGGCCGCGCAGCTCGCCGCCCGCGGCGAGCACCAGCACGACGTCGGTCGATCCGGCTGGCACCGCGCCGCGCGCGCTGCTCCACCAGCGACGTTGGGTCTGCTGCGCCGCGCCCGGCGCACCTGGAGCGCGCACGCGGCTCGCCAGGGCGTAGGCGCGTCCTTCGAGCAGGCCGCCGAAGTGGAACGCACCGTCCGCGCTGGTCCGGGTGGACTGCTCGCTGCCGCTCGCTTGGGGAACGTCGTCCCCGTCGCGCAGCTCGACCTGCGCCTCGACCGCCGGGCTCCCGTCGGGCCAGCGCACGAACCCCGCGATCGCCAGGCCGTCCTCGAGCCGCAGCTCGAGATCCAAGTGCGCCGCCCCCTCGGTGGCTTCGAACGGACCGGCTCGTGCGGGCAGGAAGCCAGGGCGTCGGGCCTCGATTTCCACCGTGCCCGTGCCTCCGACCCAGGCCTCGAACCGACCGTCCTGGCCCGCGCTCGTCGACGACCAGTCCACGAAGCTCCGCGGCCGGCTCCCGCGGCGCGTCTCGAGTTGCACCGTCGCGCTCGGAACGGGTGCGCCGCGCGCGTCGCGCACGACGCCTGTCAGGCGTGACGCCGCGGCAACCCCCAGATCGACCTCCTGGACGGCGCCGGGCTTCGGCGCCACGACCGACGCACCCACGAGTTCGAAACCTGGGGCCTCGAGCGTGAGCCGCCACTCGCGAGCCGCGTCGAGGCCGCCAAGTTCCGCGAACCCGCCGGCGTCGCAGGGCACGGAGCGTGGCCGGTGGACATCGCCCTCGACCCAGGCCGCGAAGCTCGCCTGCAGGCGCGCCGACGCTGGCGCGAAGCCGCGCGCCGCCGCCGTCGGCGTCGGCACCAGGCGTGCGCGCACGAGCCCGCCGAGCCGCGGCTCGAGCACGACCTCCGCATCCGCGCGCAGATCGAGCTTGAGGGGCGCCGCGAGGAACACGTAGCGCGCGTCGAGATCGAGCGAGCCCGTCTTGGCGTCCGGCGCGAACGCGGCGCGAAACCCGCCGTCGGGCGCGACCTCGAAGCGGTGCGCCACCCGGCCGGCGAACTTGCGCCCCGTGGCGACGACGAAGGCGCGTTCATCGCGCGGCGTGCCGGGGGGAAACACCACGCGGCCCTGCACCCAGCGCACGTCGTCGGGGAACAGCGCCACATCCGCGGCCCGCTCGGCCACCGAGCGCGCGAGCGGCGCCGCCTCGGCCACGGCGACGGCCGCCGCCGCACTCAAGTCAGCAGCGGGGTGATCCGCGCCCGACGGACCGTGCGGGCCGCCCGCGACGGTCACATCCAGTGGGACATGGGGCTCATCCGCGCGCGTCGCGAGCCAGGCGACGCCGAGGCCGAGCAGGACGAGGACCGCGAGGAGCAGCAGGGTGCGCGGGGACATCGACACCTCCTGGCTAGTTGTACCCGCGCCGGGGGGAAACTGACCCAGTTCGGATACTGACCCAGTTCGCTGGCAGCGCCTGCCCTGAACCCCGCCGACGTCGGCCGCCCAAGCGCGAGCGCTGCTCAGCACGCCTCCGGCAAGATCTCCCTCCACGCGAAGAACTCGCGCGCCCTGATCCTGCGCGTCGTGACCCCCGCCGCCGAGGCCGCCGAGCGCTGGCGGTCCTGGCAGAAGATCTCGCGCGCGTAGTTCCGCCACAGGATCCAAGCACC
>JAEUHZ010000047.1 GCA_016795205.1 Planctomycetota bacterium
CGCTCAGGGCGCCCAGACCACGCGGACGCCGTTCGTCAGGTTGAACGTGAACGTCGTGCAGTAGTTCGCCGGGTCCCGGTACCAGACCTGGTAGTAGCGGGTAGCGCCCGCGGGCGGCACGCTGCCGTCCGCCGACACCGCCGGGTCGCCGGGCACGTCGCGGCCGAATGCCATGGCTCCGCTCACGGGCAGCCGGATCTCGAGCCGCACGACCGCGAAGTTCGCGCACAGGAGCCCGTCGCCGAACACGGTCCCGAGCCCGCCGTTCTGCGGCAGATTGCCCTGGAAGAAGAGCCCCACACCGGTCAGGCCGCTGGCGCGCAGGCTGACCGAGTCGTTCGCGACGGACGGGTTCCCGACCGCCACGAGGCGCCCGCTGGTCCCGGCCGAGTTGCGGCACCCGCTCCCGAGATCGCCGGCTTGGCCCGGATCGCAGGGGCAGGCCGAACCCGTGCCATCGCCGAAGCAGTAGGGCGTGCCCGCGCTCTCGCAGGCGTCGAGGATCCCGTCCACATCCAGGTCCAGGGAGGCGTCCGCCAGGATCTCGCAGGCGTCGAGCAACCCGTTCGCATCGCAGTCGAAGAGTCCGCCCTGGGCCAGGTCGCATTCGTCGGGCTCCAGGTTGCCATTGCAGTCCGTGCTGCCGCCGAAGGCGATGTCCATGTCGTCGTCGCGCGCGTTCCCGTTGCAGTCCCGGGAGAGGCGCACGAACTGGCTCACGCGGTTGCCGCTCATGCCAGTGGCGACCACGTCGACCCGGCCGTCCCCGTCGATGTCGATCGGGTGGACGCTGGCCATGCTCGCGCTCCCGATCAGCGAGGTCGACGACCAGAAGCCGCTCGCGCCGACGATCTCCTGGATGATGACCTGCGCGGAACCCTCCGTGACCGTGATCAGGTCCAGCGTGCCGTCCCCGTTCACGTCCGCCGCGTCGGTCCAGACGGGCTGCGTGCCACCGTCCAGCGCCGGCCCCGTCACGAACCCGCCGCCGGGCGTCCCGTAGTGGATGCGCACGATCGGCTGGCCCCAGCAGGGCACCGCCATGTCGAGCAACCCGTCGCCATCGAGGTCCGCGAGCGCGATCCGACGCGGCGCCGTGCCGCGCGCGTAGAGCGCGGTCGCGGTGAAGGCGCCGGCGCCCTGGTTGCGGAAGATGCTGATGTCGTTCGACTGGTCGTTGGCCACGACGAGGTCGACATCGCCGTCTCCCTCGAGATCGCCGGCCGTGACGTGGTAGGGCCGCGAGCCGGTCGCGTAGAGGACCGGCGCCTGGAACGTGCGGTCGGCGTTCGCGAACAGGATGGCGAGGCGGTCCTGCGAGTCGACCGTCGTGACCGCCAGGTCGTCGAGCGCGTCGCCGTCGAGCCGCGCCGCGACGAGGCCGTGGGGCTTCCCGGAGAGCACGACCTCGACCGGGCTGGAGAACCCGCCCGAGCCGTTCCCGTAGCGCACCTGGACGCGGTTCGCGTTGTAGCAGGCCAGGGCGAAATCGAGGCTTCCGTCCCCGTCGAAGTCGCCGACCGCGGCCGAGCGCGGCGAAGCGGCCGTCGGCAGCGACGAGGACCCACCCAGACCGCCTACGGCCTGACCGTAGAGGATGGTGACGTTGTTGCTCGCGAAGTTGGGGACGACCAGGTCCGCGCGGCCATCGCCGTTGAGATCGCCGCTCGCGGCGTGCCTGGGGCTCGAGCCGACCGCCACGTCGATCGGGAACGTCCAGCCGGCCCGGGGGGTGTTGTCGACCTCGACGAGCGGCTTGGTCGTCGTCGTGTTGGCCGGGTTCGCGTCGAACCAACGCCAAGCCGAGCCGGGGTGGATCTCGGCAGCATCCTCGACGCCACCGGCGTTGTCTGGCTGGCCCGGATTCCAGTTCGTGTAGGCCACGGGCTCGCCGTTCGCCCAGACGAACGTGCCTTCGACGGCGACGTCGTTGAGCCCGATCCAATAGCGCCAGGACTGGTAGGGGCCGAGCAGGCCCTGGATCCAGGTCTGCTCCGCGGCGGAGGAGATCGTGGCCAGGTAGCCACCCGCCGACCGGGCGTAGTCGAGGCCCTGCGTCCACGACGTGGGCGGGAAGGTCACGCCGTACCAGTGGCCGTTGGCCGGGTTGCGCGCGTACTGGAGTTCGGAGAGTTGGACTGCGGCCGCCGGCGCGGAGAGCACGGCGACCGCCAGGAATGCGAAGCGTTGCATGCGCGAGGATTCTCGATGAGAGGGTGCGCGCCGGACCGCAACCCCACGCACCCTCGCGACGGGGCTGGGTCCGGCGGAGCCTGGCGAGTTGGGGCTCGCCACGCCGTCCGCTCTCCGCACCGGGCTCGTCCGGCGTTACGCCAGCGCGAGGATCTCCGTGGGACCTCGAACAGCGGAGTCCGGGAGCCGGAATCGCGGGCACGCCCGGCAGGACTCGAACCTGCGACCGTCGGATTAGAAATCCGATGCTCTATCCAGCTGAGCTACGGGCGCTCGCGCGCGAGCATGGTCGGGGAGATGGGACTCGAACCCACGACTCGAAGCACCCAAAGCTTCGCCTCTACCAACTGAGGTACTCCCCGCGTGGGCGACGAGCCTACCAGCCGGCGCGCGGGCCCTCCATGCCGCCGCTGCGCGGCGCGCGCTCAGCCCAGGACGAGCGGGACCGCCAGGTGGCACCACAGCCCCGCGACGCAGGCCGCCACGACATCCAGGGCGATGCCGGACGAGAGCATCGTTCCGAAGGGCACGCGACCCGAGGCGAAGGCGATCGCGTTGGGCGGCGTTCCCGCGGGCAGCGCGAAGTCGCACGAGCTGGCGATGCCGGCCGCGAAGAGCAGCGTGGCCTCGCGCGCGCCGGGCGCGGCGGCGGCAAGCAGCGGCAGCAGGATCGCCACGGTGGCGGTGTTCGACGCGAAGGCCGACACGAGCACCGTGATCCCCGCGACGGCCAAGGTCTGCGCCAGGGGCGCGAGGTCCGCGAGGCCGGCGAACAGCGGCTGGATCGCGGCGTCGAGGCCGCTCGTCTCGATGCCCTGGGCCAGGGCGAAGCTGCCGCCGATCAGGAGCAGCGCGGCCCAGGGCATGGCGCGCACGGAAGCCCGGGAGAGCAAGGCGCGTCCCTTGGGGCGCAGCACGAGGAGCGCCACGCAGGCCAGCACGGCGGCGGTGGCCTCGACGTGCTTCGTGCGCACGGCGAGCCCCGGCCACGCGACGCGCAGCGCCTCCGCGATCGGGCCGGCCGCGATCCAGGCCGCAGCCGTCGCCGCGAAGACGCCGGCCACGGTGCGCTCGCCTCGTGACCAGGGACCGGCGGTGCCGACGACCGCGCGCACGACGCCGGACAGCGCGTCGCGCGGTGGCGCGTCGCGCCGCGCGTGCCAGACGAGGTACAGCACGGCGAGCGGCGCGAACAGCACGACGAAGCCCAACCCGATCGCGGAGAACTCGGCGAACGTCGTCTCCAGGCCGCGCTCGGAGAGGAAGGCCGAGAGCTGCATGTTCGTCGGCGTGCCGACGCGCGTGCCGATCCCGCCCACGTTCGCGCCCCAGGCGACCGCCAGCACGAGCGCCGCGGCGAAGCGCGGGTTGCGTCCCGCGCGCGGCTCGATCTCGGCGAGCAGCGCCAGCGCCACCGGCAGGACCAGCGTCGCCGCGGCCGTGTTCGAGACCCACATCGAGGTCACCGCGGTGGCCGCGAACAATCCGGCCAGGATGCGGCCGGGCGACGACCCGGCGCGCACCAGGATCGCGGCGGCGATGCGGCGCGACAGGCCGGTCTCCTGGAGCCCGGCGGCGATGGCCATGCCACCCAGGAACACGACCACGTAGGCGTCGGCGTAGGGCGCCGCGGCGGCTCCGGCGCGCTCCCACGGCCCGCCGGGCAGCACGCCGGCGAGCGGGAACACGACCAGCGGGGCCAGGGCGCTGACCCACAGGGGCAGTGCGGCGGTCGACCAAGCCACGACCAGGAAGGCCGCGGTCGCCAGCGCGAAGGCCGGCGGCGTACGCGCTGGGGCGAGCGGCACTCCCACGAACGCCAGCACGAGGAACGCCGCCACGGCGGCCGTGAGCCCGAGGATCCGGCGCGTGTGTCCGCCGCGACCGGCGGCGGATGCGGCGCCTCCCGGCGGATCGAGGCGGGTCGTCACGGCGCGCGAGTCTACGCCCGGGCCGCCACCCTTCCCCCGCGCGCCCGCGTCTCGCTAGCCTGTGGGGCCGGAGTCAGCGCGCGCGGCGCGCTCGGGCGGTGTCGGCAGGCGGAGCGCGCGCAGCGCATGGGCGCGCGCACGGAAGGGGAGCGGATGAAGGTCCTGGTCGTCGGGGGAGGCGGGCGCGAGCACGCGCTGGCCTGGAAGATCGCGCGCTCCCCGCTGGCGCCCGAGGTGCTCTGCGCGCCGGGCAATCCCGGCACCGCGCAGGTCGGTCGCAACGTGGCCGTCGCGCCGACGGACCTCGTCGGGCTCGTGGCGCTCGCGAAGCAGGAACGGCCCGACCTGGTCGTCATCGGCCCCGAGGATCCGCTCGTCCTGGGCTTGGCCGACGTGCTGCGAGCCGCCGGCTTGCGCGTGTTCGGCCCGGGCGCGGCCGGCGCGCGACTCGAGGGCTCCAAGGTCTTCGCCAAGGAGGTTCTCGACCGCCACCGCATCCCGACCGCGGCTTGGCGCTGCTTCGATCGCTCGGGCGTGGCGAAGAGCTACCTCGAGAGCTGCACGCAATGGCCGCAGGTCGTCAAGGCCGAGGGCTTGGCGTCGGGGAAGGGCGTTTTCGTCGTGCACGACGCGCGCGAAGCCTGCGCCGCCGTCGACGCGGTCATGGAGAAGCGCGTCCTGGGCGCGGCCGGCGCGCGCATCGTCGTCGAGGAGTGCCTGGTCGGCGAGGAGGCCTCGTGCCTCTCGATCACCGACGGCGAGACGATCCTGATCCTCGAGCCCGTCATGGACCACAAGCAGGTGGGTGAGGGCGACACCGGCCCGAACACGGGCGGCATGGGCGTCTACTCGCCCGTGCCGTCACTCACGAAGCGGCTCGTGAAGCAGGTCGAGCAGCGCGTCGTGGTGCCCAGCGTCCACGCCTTGCGCCGCGAGGAGATCCAGTTCCGAGGCGTGCTCTACGCCGGGCTCATGATGACCGAGGCCGGCCCGCGCGTGCTCGAGTTCAACACGCGCTTCGGCGATCCCGAGACCCAGGCCTTCGTGCGCCGTCTGAAGAGCGATCTGCTGCCGATCCTCATGGCGACGGCCGACGGCAAGCTCGGGGACATCGACGGCGTCGAGTGGGACGAGCGCGTCTGCGTCGGCGTCGTGGCCGCGGCCGAGGGCTATCCGGGGACCGTGCGCAAGGGCGACCCGATCGACGGGCTCGCCGCGGCCGAGGCGGTCGAGGAGGTCGTCGTCTTCCAGGCCGGCACGCAACGCACGCCGCGCGGCGACCTGGTCACGGCCGGCGGCCGGGTCCTGTGCATCACGGCCATGGGCCAGGACCTCGCCCAGGCGCGTGCCCGCGCCTACGAGGCCTACGACCGCATCCACTGGCAGGGCAAGTTCTGCCGGCGAGACATCGGCATCCGCGAGACCACGCGCAAGGTCCGCGCCCCCGAGGCCGAGTCCTCCGCGGAGCGCTCGGCGTCCGGAGCCGACGCCCCGCGCCGGCCGGCGCGGCCGGGTGCTGGCCGACCGCGCACGCAGCCCTGAGGCGCGCGCGGCCGACACGGCCGGGGAGTGCGGCCCTCCGCGGCGCGCGGAGTGCCTCTGGTCGGGACGCCCGTGGCGTGCGCCCGGCCTTTGCTCCGCGTGTGCCGGCCTGCGAGACTCCCGCGGCCTTGAGACCCGAGCAGATCGTCCAACGCTTCGAGGGCTTCCTGCGCCAGCGCGACCTGAAGCTCACCGCGCAGCGGCGTCGCATCCTCGACCGCGCGTTCGCGACCCACGATCACTTCAGCGCCGAGCAACTCGACGCCTGGCTCCAGGCCGAGCCGGGACCCCGCGTGTCCCGCGCCACCGTGTACCGCACGCTGGCGCTGCTCGAGGAAGGCGGCTTCGTGGAGGCCCTCGACGCCGGCCGTGGCGAGCTGGTCTACGAGCACGTCCTGGGTCACGCACACCACGATCACCTGCTGTGCCTCGATTGCGGGCGCATCGAGGAGTTCCACGACGCGCGGATCGAGGCCCTCCAGGAAGAGGCGGCCGCCAAGAAGGGTTTCGTGCTCGTGAGCCACGACCTGCGCCTGCGCGGTTACTGCCGCCCGTGCGCGGCGCGGCGCGCGGCTCCGGGGACGGAGCGTCCCCGTGCGGCGCGCGCGCGGCGCGCGAAGCCCGCCGGTTGAGGCCGGACGCCCGCGCGCGTCAGCGCTCGGAGCGGTCGAGGTCTTGCGTGATCCGCTCGAACACCACGCGGGCCGTCTCGCTGGCCGAGAACCCGAACTTCGTGGCCGAGACGCGGATCTGGCTGCGGTTCAGGTCGTAGGTCTCGACGAACACCGTGACCTTGGCGCCGTCGACGTCGGCGATGGCCCGGCGCAGCTCGTTGTTGGCCTCGATCGGCTTGAGGCTCATGTTCGAGAGCGTCGTCTTGGCCTGCGCCCAGGTGCGGTTCGCGTCGGTCGTGAGCTGCCCGACGTAGACGTTGTCGTCGAGCACCTGCTGGCCGATGAGGACGCCGGCGCCGACGGCGACGACGGCCGCGCAGGAAGCGGCGGCGGGGACGAGGAGCAGGGCGGCCAGGGCCAGGGGAGCGAAGTTCGTGGTGCGCATGGTGGTTCGGAGGTTCGCGGCCGACGGGCCGCGCGGTGCGGGAGCGAGACGGGGATCTCGTGTGCGGTGGGTCTCAGGGGACGGCGGCGGCCGCGCGCGTCCCCGCGGCGGCGCGGACCAGACGCCGGTAGAACTCGAGCCCCTCACCCTCCGTGCGGGCGCCCGACAGGGCCGAGCGCGTCCAGTGCGGATGGTGCCAGGGATCGATGTTGCGCTCGGGGTGCGGCATGAGCCCCAGCACGCGACCCGTGGGGTCGCAGATGCCGGCGATCGAGCGCACGGAGCCGTTCGGGTTCGCGGGGTAGGCGTCGGCCGTGGTCCCGTCCTCGCGGGCGTAGACCAGGGCGATCTGCCCACGCGCCTCGAGGCGGCGCAGCACGGCCTCGTCGCGCACGACGAAGCGTCCCTCGCCGTGTGCCGCCGGACAGGGGATCAAGAGGCCCGGCTCGAGCCAGGACGCGGCGCAGCGCTCGGCGCGCAAGGTGACCCAGCGGCACTCGAAGCGGTTCGAGGCGTTCTGGTGCAGCGCGATCCCGCGCGGCGGGAGCTCGTGCTGGCCGGGCTCGCGCTCGAACAGGCCCGACTCGACGAGCACCTGGAAGCCGTTGCAGATGCCCAGCACGTGCCCGCCGCGGTCGACGTGGCGGCAGAGGGGCTCCAGCAGCCCATGGCGCAGCTCGAGACCGAAGATGCGGCCGGCGGCCACGTCATCGCCGTAGCTGAAGCCGCCGGGGAACACGACCAGGTCGGCCTCCTCGAGCCGCGCGGGCTCCGCCAGGACGCGGCGCAGGTGGACGAGCTCCACGCTCGCGCCGGAGAGCTCCAGCGCGCGCACGGTCTCGGCGTCGCAGTTCGTGCCTGCGGTGCGGAGGACGAGGGCGCGGGTCGTGGACATCGTGGACTTCAGCTCGAGAACCCGCTCTGGTGGGCCGAGCGGAGACGGTCGATCGTGACGTCGAGCACGAGTCCGCCGCGCACGCCTTCGACACACAGCCGACGCGTCGCGTCGACTGTGCCCACCTGCGCGCAGGGGAGGCCCTCGAAGAAGGCCTCGAACTCGCGCGCGCGCCCGCCCCCGACTTCGACCAGGAAACGGGAACAGGACTCCGAATACAAGCGGGTCGCGTCGGGATCGAAGCCTGCGGGCAGGTCCGGGCAGGGGACCAGGCCCAGTTGGATCCGGCAGCCCAGGTCGCCGGCGAAGGCCATCTCGGCCGCGGCCGTGGCCAGTCCGCCCTCGGACAGGTCGTGCGCGGCGAGCACGACCCCGGCGCCGATGGCGCGGTGCAGCGCGCGGAACAGGCGCGGCGCGGTCGCGAGGTCGGGGCGCGGCGGCGTGCCGCCGCGGGCGCCCAGCAGCGCCAGGTAGTGCGAGCCGCCCAGCTCGGCCCGCGTGCTCCCGAGCAGGTACAGACGCGACCCGGCGCGCTTGAGGTCCATGCTGACCGTCCGCGCGACGTCGGGGACGATCGACAGCGCCGTCACGAGCAGCGTCGGAGGGATCGCGATCGAGCGCTCGCCGATCCGGTACTCGTTGTTCAGCGAGTCCTTGCCCGACACGAACGGCGTGCCGTAGGCGACCGCTGCGCGGTGACAGCCGCGCGCGGCCAGGACCAGGGCTCCGAGGCGGTCGGGCTTCTCGCAATTGCCCCAGGAGAAGTTGTCCAGGATCGCGGTCCGGTCGGGGTCGCCGCCAACCGCCACGACGTTGCGCAGGGCCTCGTCGATCACGGCCTCGGCCATGGCGCCCGGGTCGAGCTCGCCGTAGCGCGGGCTGGCCCCGCAGGCGAGGGCGCAGCCCTTCCTCGACGTGGAGAGCGGCTGGAGCACGGCGGCGTCGCCCGGTCCGTCCATGCGCGCGCCGACGAGCGGCTTCAGCACCGAGCGCCCCTGCACCTCGTGGTCGTACTGCCGGACGATCCACTCCTTGCTGGCGATGTCGGGCAGCGCGAGCAGCCGCAAGAGCAGACCCTCGTGATCGCGCGCGGGCGGCGCGCCGGGCTCGGCGAAGGCCGGGCGCGACCAGCTGGCCTTGCGCACCGGCCGCGGCGTGCCTTCGTGGAGGAACCCGAGGTCGAGGTCGCCCACGACCTCGCCGTGGTAGCGCAGGACGAGCCGTCCGGTGCGCGTGAAGCGGCCGATCGCGGTGGCCTCGACGTCCTCGGCGGCGAAGACCGCGGCCAGTCGCTCCCAGGACGCCGGGGGGACGGCGAGAACCATGCGCTCCTGGGCCTCGCTGATCCAGATCTCCTCGGGGCGCAGGCCGGGGTACTTCAACGGCACGAGCTCGAGGTCGACCTCGGCCCCGCACTCGGCGCCCATCTCGCCGACGGCCGAGGACAGGCCGCCCGCGCCGCAGTCCGTGACCGCGCGGTAGAGGCGCTCGTCGCGCGCACGGAGCAGCGCGTCGAGCACGCGCTTCTCCTCGATCGCGTCACCGATCTGCACCGCGGCCCCCGAGACGATCTCCGACTCCTCGTGGAGCTCGGCCGAGCTGAAGGTCGCGCCGTGGATCCCGTCGCGCCCGGTGCGCCCGCCGACGACCACGACCAGGTCGCCGGGCTCGACCGACTTCGTGGCAGCCCAGCGCGGCAGCAGGCCCACGGTCCCGGCGAAGACCAGCGGATTGGCGAGGTAGCCCGGGTGCGACCACACGCCGCCCGAGACCGTCGGGATGCCCATGCGGTTGCCGTAGTCGCGCACGCCGGCCACGACGCCGGTGAGGATCCGCGCCGGGTGCATGCAGCCCTTGGGCACCTGCGACTCGGGGAGGTCGAGCGGGCCCACGAAGAAGGCGTCCGTGTTGGCGATCGGCCGCGCGCCCAGCCCCACGCCCAGGATGTCGCGCACGACCCCGCCGACGCCGGTCCCGGCGCCGCCGTAGGGATCCAGCGCGCTGGGGTGATTGTGCGTCTCGACCTTGATCGCCAGGTCGAAGCCGTCGTCGAACTCGACGATGCCGGCGTTGTCGTGGAACACGCTCACGCACCAGGGTCGGTCGAGCTCCAGCGTCGCGGCCTTGATCGTGCGCTTGAGCAGGTTGTCGATGACCTCGCCCTCGAAGTCGACGATCCCGGTGAAGGTCTTGTGCTTGCAGTGCTCGCTCCAGGTCTGGGCGATCGTCTCGAGCTCGCAGGCCGTGGGCTCGCGCGCGATCGAGCGGTAGTGGGCCTGGATCGCGCGCATCTCGGCCGGGGAGAGCGACAGGTGCCCGTCGCGCGAGATGGCTTCCAGCCGCGCGTCGTCGGCCTCGCGCAGCGGGACACGGACGAGTTGGTGGCGCGGGCTGGGCGGTGGCGGGCCGAAGTGCAGCGACTCGTCGTCGACCAGCACGTCCTCGATGATCTCGTTGGCGAGCCCCCGCTTGGCCGCGGCGAGCAGCGTCTCGCGCGCGATCGGCGCGCCGCCTTGTGCGCCGATCTCGTAGCCGCGGAACGTGGCCGTGAACGGGGCCGGCCCGCCCGCTCCGGCGGCGAGTCCGGCGCGCACCAGCGCGCGACCCACCGTCAACGCCACGGGATCCATCACGCCCGCCTTGCGCGCCACGAGCACGCGCTGCACGCCGGGGCGCGGCGCCGGGGCGTGCCCGGGCTCGACGATGTGCGCGTCGTCGAGCACGGGATCGGCGAGCACCTCGCGCGCCGCGGCCTCGGCGTCCGCGCGCGTGAGCTCGGGTGGCAGGAGGTAGCCGCGCACGGTGCTGAGCGCAGCGACGGACACGCCGGCGTCGGCCAGCGCGCGCCGCGCCGCGCTGGCGGCCGGGTCGTCCACGCCCGCGCGACGCACGACCTCGATGCGCCAGGCGTTGGGCGCGGAGCGCGCGGGTCGGGGAGCGGTCGTGGTCGTCGCGGGGCTCATGCGGGGGGGGCAGGCGGCGAGCAGGGAACCCGGGAGGCGCCGCCCACGCGGTCCGCGCCGCGTCCAGCGCGCCTGCGCCGCCCCTCGCCGAAGCGCGTAGGCTAGCAGAGCCGGGCCGCCGCTTCTCGCGTGGCAGAGAGGGCTGCTAGAGTCCTACGGGGAGGGGACGGGCCCGAGGCTGGGCAGCAGCCCCCCCGCGAGGATCGCACCGCATGGCCGACACGAAGAAGCGCAGCGAGGGGAGCAGCCCGGGCATGGCCTTCGAGCGCCCGATCCAGGAGCTCGAGGACAAGCTCTCCGAACTCGAGGCCATCTCCCTGCGCACGAACATGGACCTGGCGTCCGAGGTCGAGGCGCTGCGGCGCAGGCTCTCCGAGACGATCGAGACGACCTACGCCGGGCTGTCGGCCTGGCAGCGCGTGTGCGTCGCGCGCCACGACAAGCGCCCCACGGCCCTGGACTTCATCGAGAAGATGCTCGACGAGTTCGTCGAGCTGCACGGCGACAAGGTCTTCGGCGACGACAAGGCCATCGTGACCGGGCTGGCGCGCTGCGGCGAGCGTCGTTTCCTGCTCGTCGCGCACCGCAAGGGGCGCACGACGAAGGAGCGCATGGCCTACAACTTCGGCTGCGCGCACCCCGAGGGCTACCGCAAGGCGCTGCGCAAGATGCGCCTCGCCGAGAAGCTCGGCCTGCCGATCGTGTGCCTCGTGAACACGCCCGGCGCGTACCCGGGCATCGGCGCCGAGGA
This sequence comes from Planctomycetota bacterium, assembly GCA_016795205.1. Classification (GTDB taxonomy): domain Bacteria; phylum Planctomycetota; class UBA1135; order UBA1135; genus JAEUHZ01. The sequence continues at coordinate 11,335 of JAEUHZ010000047.1, forward strand.
GCGCGGCCAGGCGGCCGCCATCGCCGAGAACATCCTCCAGATGTTCTCGATCCGCGTGCCGATCGTGGTCGTCGTGATCGGCGAGGGCGGCTCGGGGGGCGCGCTGGGCATCGGCGTGGGCGACCGCGTCTACATGATGGAGCACGCCTACTACTCCGTGATCAGCCCGGAGGGCTGCGCCGCGATCCTGTGGAAGGACGGCGAGAAGACGCCCGACGCGGCCGAGGCGCTCAAGCTCACCGCGCCCGACCTGCTCGACCTCGGCATCGTCGACGGGGTCGTGCCCGAGCCCGCGGGCGGCGCGCACCGCGCCCCGCTGGTCGCCATGGCACAGGTGCGGCGGCAGGTGCTCGAGGCGCTCGACGAGCTCGAGTCGATCCCCCCGAACAGGCTGATCGAGGAGCGCCGGGTCAAGTTCCGCCGCATCGGCGAGATCCCGGGTCGCTTCCCGGTGGTGTCCTGAGGGGCGAGGCAGCGCGCGGGGTTCCCCCATGGCGGCCTCCGCACTCGCAGCGCTGCGCCGGGCGCTCCGGGCCTCCAGCCCGCTCGGGCCCCGGCCCGCTCGCGCCGATCCGTGCCAACAGCCGCGACGGGCCCGCCGTAGCTCCGCCCGGAGACCCCCCACATGGCAGAGCGCCGCACCCGACGCGTCGGCCTGGAGGTCGGCGTGAGCCGCCGGCCCGAGGATGACCGGTCCGCGGGCTCGACCCCCGGCCCGGGCGGCGAGATCGTCGACCCCGAGGGTCAGGCCGTCCTGGAATCCGAGGGGACGCGCGAGGACCACGAGCTCGTGCGCCGCGCGCAAGGTGGGGAGGAGGCCGCGTTCGCGAGCCTCGTCCGCCGCCACGAGCAGCGCGCGTGGCGCGTCGCGCGCAACCTCGTCCCCTCGGACGAGGACGCGCAGGACCTCGCCCAAGAGGCCTTCGTGCGGGTCTTCCGCAACCTGGCGTCGTTCGACTTCCAGTACCCGTTCACGACCTGGCTCTACCGGATCGTCACCAACCTCGCGATCGACCACCTGCGCCGTCGCCGCCCGGCGGCCAGCACGGCCTCCTTCGAGGCCGAGGACGGCGATTGGGACCTGGCCGACGCGAACGCGGCACAGCCCTCGGAGGGACTCGAGAGCAGCGAGGTCGCGGCCGAGGTCCGTGACGTCATGAATTCGCTGGCTCCGCACTTCCAGTCCGTGCTCGTGCTGCGCGAGCTCGAGGGGCTGCCCTGCACCGAGATCGCCAAGATCGTGGGCGCCACGCACGTCACCGTCCGCTGGCGCCTGCATCGGGGGCGCAAGCTGTTCCAGGAGGAGTGGGAGCGCCGCCAGCGCGTCGCCGCCGCCCGGCGCGGCGCATCCGACGCCAACGACAGAGAGCGCGGGACGTAGAACCGCGCGGGAAGACCCACGATGAAGCACGACGAGAACCTGTGCGCCGAGATCCAGAGCACGCTGCCGCTCTACGTGGGCGGCGACCTGGAGGCCCAGGCGCTGACCGAGGTGCGCACCCACCTCGTCGCCTGTCCCGCCTGCGCCGAGCGCGCGCTCGCGGCCCGCGCCGCGCGCCGCGAGCTCGTGGCGGCGCTGCGGATCGACTCGCGCCCCGGGCCGGATCTGTGGGCCGGCGTGCGGGCAGCGCTCGTCGAGGAAGGTGCGCTGCACGTGGCGGCCGCGCCGCGTGCGTCCCAGACTGCCCGGCGCCGCTCGCTGGGTTTCGCGCTGGCTGCCGCGGCCGCGGCCGTGGTCGTCTCGTTCTGGGTCGGCGCGCGTTGGAAGGACGCCCAGGCGCCGCGCCCGGACGGCGGGTCGCCACCGATCGCGCGCCAGGAGCGCCTCGTTCCGCCGCCCGAGCCGCTGGCGCCCGAGGCCGGGCCCCGCGCGGCGCTGGCGGAGTCCAACGACACGGGCCTCGCCGGGCTGCGCCGGCTGGCACCCGGCGAGCGCCCGCTGCGCGACCACGCGCTGCCGATCTTGGACAGCGGCGCGCTGATCCAGGTCGTGCCGGTGCAACGCGAGCCGGGCGTCCAGCCCGTTGGGCTGCGACACGTCGGCGCGAACGCGCCACGCTGGTAGTCAGGCATACCCGGCGGCCGCGCGGACCTCTCCCAGCGTCCGTCCGCCGGGATCGAGCGGGCCCAGGAGCACCGCGGGCCCGAGGAGGAAGCAACGATGATCGGGACTGTGTGGATCTTGACGACGATGGCGGGCGTGCCGCTCGCGGCTCCCGTGCCGACGGGTGAGCCTGTGCCGAGCCTACGCCGCGTGGCCGTGCCGGCCAGCGAGTTCGACGCCCAAGCCTGGATCGGGCGGCTCTCGGCGCCCGACCTCGACGCCCGCGAGCGCGCCTTCGCGGAGCTCGTCGAGGAAGCCGTGGCGAACGACGCCGCGCGCGCGGCGCTGAAGGCTTGGGCGCGGGAGACGGGGCGCGCCGACCTGGCCTGGACGGCGCGGCTCGCCCTGCGCGAGGTCGAGCGCCGGCCGGGCACGCACCTGCGCGCGCTGAAGTCGTTCGGCGGTGGCGCGTTCGGCGACCTGCGCGGACGCTTCGAGGAGCTCGAGCGCCAGTTCGGGGGCCTGGACTCCCTGTTCGGTGACCTGCAGCGCGACCTGGACCGCATGTTCCAGGCCCAACCGGATCCTGCGGCCCCGCCCGCCCAGGGTGGGCTGCGGCGCAGCGAGTCGTTCCGCCTGCAGGTCGGGCCCGAGGGCGTCGAGGTCCAGGTCGACGAGGACGTCGACGGAAAGCGCAGCACGCGCACCTACAAGGGCCGCACGCTCGAGGAAGTCCTGGAGGCGAACCCGGAGCTCTCCGAGCGCCTGCGCGCGCAGGGGCCGAACGCGATCCGCGCGCTCCCCGGCGCACGCGGGTGGGCCTTCCGCGGCCCGACGGTCGTGCGGCCGCCCTGGGGCGCCGAGTTCGACGACGAGCGTTGGAGCGCGCCGGCGCGCCCGCTCGCGCCCCTCGAACCGGGCCGCACGCGCACGGACGTCCTGGGCGTGACCTACACGAAGCCGTCCGAGGAGGTGCGGCAGCGCCGCAACCTGGAGGAGGGCGTGGGGCTCCTCGTCGAAGGCACGCAGCCGGGCACGATCGCCTCGGCGTTGGGCGTGCAGGCTGGGGACGTGCTCGTGGCGCTGAACGGGCGCGCCCTCAAGGAGCGTGACGACGTCGTGGCCGTGCTCAAGGCGCGCGCGGCGGGCGAGCCCGTGAAGCTCGAGCTCGTCGACGCCAAGGGACGGCGCCACACGCTGACCTGGAACGAATCCTGATCGGCCGCCGTGCGCCGTCGGTCCCGTTCGAACGGCCGATTCCGCGCGGCGCGCCTCAGGGGTTCTTGCGCGCCCGCTCGACCTCGCAGGCGCTGATCAGGTCGAAGGCGCGCTTGACGTCCGGGCTGTCGACGCCGGCCGTCGACAGCGCGATGTAGCGCTCGGCGTCGGCGATCGCGGCCTCCCACCGGCCCAGGTCGCGTTGCACGACCGCGCGCATCCCGTGCAGGTCGGCCCGGCCGCGGTTCAGCTCGATCGCGGCGTCGAGCTGCGCCATGGCGCGCTCGAGGCGGTCGAGCTCGTACTCCGTGCGCGCGCAGTGCAACCGGGTGGCGACCTCGACGTCCACGAGCGCTTGGATCGTGCGCCGCATCTCCTTCTCCTCGCGATCGCCGATCTGCGTCTTCTTGAGCTGGCGCTCCCAGTAGTCGCGGTCGAGCTTGAGCGCCTCGAGGAGCTGCCCGCCGCGCGCCAAGCTCTCCTCCGGGCGTCCGAGCAGCGCCTCGACCCGCTGCAGCCCGTTCAGGGCATCGAGGTTCGACTTCTGGAGCTTCAGCGTGCGCTCGTACCAGCTTCGCGACTCGGTCCACAGCGCGAGGCTCCTGGCGCGCAACTCGGCGATGCGCTGCTTGGGGTCGGAGGCCTCGGTGACCCGCTTGCCGGCCTCCAGCGCGTCGGCGGCCTCGTCGTGCGCCACGCCCTGGCGCTCGAGCGACTTGGCCAGACCCAGCGGCGCGCGGAAGTCCTGCTCGTCGGCGATCGAGCGGAAGACCTGCTCGGCCCGCAGCACGTCCTCGGTCGTCCCGCGGCGCTGCAGGCTCCAGCCCAGGATGAGCCTGAGCTTCAGGTTGTCCGGGTCGATCTCCAGCGCCTTGAGCGACTGCGCCACGGCCCGGTCGTGGTCGCCGAGCTGGTAGTAGGACTCCGCGGTGTTCGTGTAGATCTCGAGCAGGCTCTGGTCGCGCTCGGAGAGACTCGTCGAGCAGGCGCACAGGAGCAGCGCCGCGCAGACGGCGAGGGCGCGGGACGCGCGCGGGGTGCGGGGGGCCTTCATGGGGGTCACCTGGGAGAGAGAGCGTACTCGACGGGGTCAGGCGGGCGGAGGCCGGTGCGCGCGCAATAGGCGCTGCAGGCGCTCCGGTTGCAGGCGCAGCTCCAGGATCCGGCCGCCGGAGAGGGTCACCAGGCCGGGCTTGGCGCCGCGCGGCTTGTGGACCTCCTTGCGTCGGGCCACGTGCACGCGCGCCCGCGTCGCGCCCGCGATGGGGGAGAAGTGCACCGCCAGGTGGGCCGCGTCGAGCAGCTCCTCGTGGTGGGGCTCGACGCCCTTCGCGAGCGGCAGGACGACGTGGCTGCCAGGCGCATCCGCGGTGTGCAGCCACAGATCGTTGCCACGCGCGTGGTGAAACGTCAGGTCGTCGTTGTCGCGCGCGTTGCGCCCCACGCGGATCTCGGAACCGGCGAAACCCTGGAAGGTCTTGTAGGGCAGACGGGGCGCGGGCTGCTCGCGCCGCCCGTCGACGGTCGACTGCCGGGGCTCGAGCAGCTCACGCGAGAGCGCGTCGGCCTCGAGCGCCGCGAGGTCGGCGCCCTCGGCGCGCGCGGCCGCGAGCAGCGCCTCGAGGTCCAGCACGCGTTGCGTCGCCAGCGCGATCTCGCCCTCGACGGCGTCGCGGCTGCGCTCGAGCTTCTTGGCCTTCTCGAAGATGCGCGCCAGGTTCTCCTGGGGCGAGAGCTTCGGGTCGAGCGCGATCCGGCGTGGGCGCAGCTCGGGATCGAAGAGGTCGTCGGCGACGAGCTCGCGGGCGCCGCGCGCGAGGCGGCCGAGGTTGGCCTTCACGAGCTCGCCGTCCTGGCTCACGCGCTCGGCCTCGTGCGCTGCGGCGCGCCGTTGCTCGAGCCCGGCCCGCAGCGAGCGCGCGTTCTTGAGCTTGCGCTCGAGCCGTTCCACGAGGTCGCGCGCCAAGTCGTCGTGTCGCGCACGCTCGGCCTGCGCGCCGAGCGTGCTCTCGACGATCCACGAGAGCGGCGCGCGGTCCGCCGTCGCACCGCGCGCGAGCGGCGCAGGCGCGTCGGGAGCCGGGAAAGCTGCCTGGATGCCCGGCCCCGTCGAGCCCGGCGCGCGCCCCGGCGGCGGAACGTACGGCGCGCCCACGACCAGGCGCGCGTCGGCCTTGGCACGCGGCGCGGGCACCAGCACGGCCTGCACCTTGTCCGCGCCGCCGAGCAGGACCAGGTTGGCGTGCCGGCCGACCAGCTCGGCGACCAGCGTGCGCTGCAGGCCCGCTTCCGTGCGGCAGGCCAGCGCCACGATGCGGTCGCCGGCGATCTGCGTGAGGTCGAGCACGCGCGCGCCGACGAGCTCGCGCTCGAGCTCGCGGAAGAACGGGCCCACGGGCCCGGCGTGCCGCTCGAAGCGCGCGCGCTGCGCGTGGATCCGCGCCGCGTCGCCCGAGGCCGACAGGCGCAGGCGCCAGTCGGGCGGGCCTTCGGGACCGCGGCCGAGCACGAGCAGCGCGTCGCGCGGCGGCGAGGCCAGCACCTCGCGCACGAGCAGCCCGCGCACGAGCGGGGACAGCTCGCCGACGAGCTCGCCCACGTGGCGCGCGCTCAGGCGCAGCTCGCGCGGGGGCTGAGCGCCCTCCCCGTCGGTCTCGCCCCGGGGCGCGCTCAGCGCAGCTCTTCCTCGACGCTGTACACCCAGGGCTGGGCCACCGGCGTCCACTCCACGATCTGTCCCGGCCCGCCGAAGAACAGCGCCAGCTCCTTGGCCGCCGACTCCGGACCGTCCGAGCCGTGGACCAGGTTGTTCGAGAAGCTCATGCCCAGGTCGCCGCGGATCGTGCCGGGCGCGGCCTGCCGCGCGTTCGTCTTGCCCATCAGGTTGCGCACGACCTCGATCGCGTCCTTGCCCTCGAGCGCGATGGCCACGACGGGCCCGCTCGACATGAACTTGACGAGGTTCCCGTAGAACGGGCGGTCCTTGTGGACCTCGTAGTGCTTCTCGAGCGTCGCCCGTGGGAACTGCCGCAGCTCGAGGCCCACGAGCTGCAGCCCCTTGGCCTCGAAGCGGCGCAGGACTTCGCCGACGAGTCCGCGTTGGACGCAGTCGGGCTTGAGGAGGACGAGGGTGCGTTCGAGTCGGGCCATCGCGGGGTGGGGGTCGCAGGGGGGTGGGAGCGCGCGCAAAAAAGGTCCGTGAGCGTAGCGGCCGCGAGCGGCGCGCTCCAGGCTCGGGGGGGCCGCGAGCACGGCGCGGGATTCTGTCGCCCGATCGTTGACTGGGGCCGGCCGATCCCTACATTCTCCGCCCTCGAACGCGGACTTGACGTGGCGCTGAGCGCCGTCGGCAGGCCGCTCCCGACCCCCCGACGCGATGCCCGATCCCCGGAACAGCGCCGCCCCGCGCGGCCGACTCCCGGTCCCGGCGCAGCGCCCGAACCCGAGGAACGAGGCCCATGACGACGGCTCCGAGCCCGCGCGGCGCGCCGAGCCCGCCGTCGCCGCGCCCGCCGTCGGATCTCGGGCGCTTCGCGGGCCTGGGCTTGCAGTTCGCCCTGACCATGGCGGTGCTCGGGGCGCTGGGCTTCTGGGCCGACTCGGCGCTCGGGACGTTGCCCTGGCTGCTCGTCACGGGCGTCCTCGTCGGAGCGGTCGGCGGCTTCGTGCGGATCGTCAAGGCCGTGCCGGGTTCACCGCCGCGCAAGGAGCGCGCTGAATGACGCTCACCACGAAGACCACGGTCGCGGGCCTCGCCGTGGCGCTGGCGGCGGCCTTCGTCCTGGGCGGACGGCAGGGCTCCGGAGCGCTGGCCGGCTTCCTGGCGGGCGCGTTCACCGCGGGGCTCGCGCTCGTCGTGCAGCGCCGACTCGCGCGCACGCGCCCGGAGTTGCTCGCCGCGAGCGTGCTGGCGGGCTTCCTGCTCAAGGCCTGCGCGATGCTGGCGACGACGCTCGCGGTGCGCTTCGTGCCGGTGCTCGCCGACGCCTTCGACGCGGTGGCCTTCCTGTTCGGTTTCGCCGGTGCGGCGCTGCTCGTGCTGGGACCGGCGACCCTCGAGACCCTGCGCGGCCTCGGCCCGCGAGCGAAGCCGGGCGTCACGGAGCCCAACCCCTCGTGAACCTCGTCCGCCCCCTCCTGATCGCCGGATTGATCGTCGCGGGCATCCTGTTCGCGACGGCCTTCACGCCGCACCACCCGAGCGACAGCGAATTCATCACGCTCTTCGGTCACCTGGTGCCGCACACGCTGGCGAGCGGCGCTCCGGGCGCGGAGACGGCCCTCCTCTCGATCGACGCGCCCTGGCTGTTCGAGGCCGGCGACGGCGACCCGTACAAGGACGGCACGCAGATCGCCTTCTCGAACCTGCAGGTCTTCCAACTGCTGGCGATCGTCCTGCTCGTCGTGGCCTTCTCGGGCGTGCCCGGCTACTTGAAGAGCGGCCGGGGCGACTGGGTCTCGCGCGTCTTCGCCGGCTTCGCGCTGTGGGTGCGCGACGAGATGGTCTACCCGGTCATGGGGCGCGAGGTCGGGCGCAAGTTCCTGCCGTTCCTGTACACGCTGTTCTTCTTCGTGCTGTTCATGAACCTGCTCGGGCTGCTCCCGGGCTCGTCCACGGCGACCGCCAGCGTGTTCGTGACGGCCGGGCTGGCCGCGGTGACGCTGCTCGTCATGCTCTTCGGGGGCATGGCGGCCCAGGGACCGCTGGCCTACTGGAAGAACCTCGTCCCGCACGTGCCGATCGGCATCTGGCCCATCATGTTCGTGGTCGAGTTCGTCGGCATCTTCGTCAAGCCGTTCGCGCTCATGATCCGCCTCTTCGCGAACATGACCGGCGGCCACATGGTCGTCCTCTCGTTCATGGGCCTGATCTTCGTGGCCAGCCGGCCCGAACTCCTGGGCCCCATCGGTGCCTACGCCACGAGCCCCGTGCTGGTCGGCTTCGGCGTCTTCATCATGATCATCGAGTCCTTCGTGGCGATGCTGCAGGCGTACGTCTTCACGATGCTCTCGATCTTGTTCATCCAGGCCTCGATCCATCCGGAGCACTGAACGCGCTTCCGCGTGAGCCCGGACCACTACCCCTTGACCCCCGGCGGGCGCTGGCCCGCATCCCCAGAAAGAAACGGACTCTCATGATCGCTGAAGGACAAGACATCGCTCGCCTCGGCGCCGGTCTCGGCGCGGGCCTCGCCGTCCTGGGCGCCGGTCTCGGCATCGGCCGCATCGGCGGCTCCGGCGCCGAAGCCATCGCCCGTCAGCCGGAAGCGGCCGACGCCATCAAGGGCAACTCGATCATCATGGCCGCGCTCATCGAGGGCGTGGCGCTGTTCGCGATCGTCATCACGCTCCTCATCATGATCCTCTGATCCGTGCCGGGCGTGCGGGCCGGCTCGCGCCGGTCCGCCGCCCGGTCACGGACGAAGGCGCGCCCCATGCTGCACCTCCCGATCCTGGTCCTGGCCGAAGGCGGCGGGTTCAACCCGCTCGACCTGCACGGCATCGGCGGCTTCTTCTGGACGATCGTCATCTTCGCCCTGGCGCTGCTCCCGATCTGGAAGCTCGTCATGGGCCCGGTGACGAAGGCCCTGGAGGAGCGCGACGCGCAGGCCGCGGCCGGCCTGGCGGCCGCGCAGAAGGCCAGCGCCGACGCCGAGAGCGCCCGCGCCGCCGTGGACAGCAGGCTGCGTGAGGCGCAACTCGAGGCCGCCAAGATCGTCGATGCGGCCCGGGGTCGCGCCGAGGTCGTCGAGCGCGAGCTCAAGGACCAGGCGGGGCGCGAGGCCCAGGCGCTGCTCGAGCGCGCGAAGTCCGAGATCCAGGCCGAGCAGGCCAAGGCGTTGACGGCCATCCGCGCCCAGGTCGTCGAGGTGTCGATGCACGCCGCGAGCCAGGTGCTCAAGCGTCGCGTGGACTCCGCGGACGACCGCCGGCTGGTCGAGGAACTCGTGGCGGGCGCCGCTGGCGGCAAGGCCGACGCGCGGGGTCGGGCGTCGTGATCGTCGACCCGGTCACCGCGCGCTGGGCCGGCGCGCTCTACGGGCTCGCCCAGCGCAAGGGCGTGCTCGCGGCCGTGGTCCGGGACGTCGAGCGCCTCGGCGCCGAGGTCGCGCGCCCGCAGGTCCAGCGCGTGCTGCTGAACCCGCGCATCGACCTCGAAACCCGCCGCGGCGCGGTGGCCCCGGCGCTGGGCGGCGCGCACGAGCTGACCCGGAACTTCGTCGCGTTGGCCTTCGATCGCGGGCGGGTGGAGGTGCTGACGGGGCTTTCGACGGCCTTCCGCCGCCGCATCCTGGAAGACGCCGGCGAGGTCGAAGGCGTCATCGAGACGGCCCGGCCGCTGCCCCCGGCCGAGATCGAGCGAGCCGCAGCCGAGTTCGGCCGCGTGCTCGGCAAGAAGCTGCGCCTCGCGAACCGCGTCGATCCCGCCCTGGTGGGCGGCGCGCGGATCACGGCCATGAACCGCATGCTCGACGGGAGCGTGACGGGGCGGCTGGAGGCCTTGAAGCGGCGCCTGCTGCAGGCGCCGCTGCCGGGCTGAGCTCCTGGCGAACGAGAACAGACCCGATCCCCACCAGCCGAACGGAACGAACGAGATGGAACTGCGACCCGCCGAAGTGACCTCGATCCTCGAGAAGGAAATCGAGCAGTACAAGGGCGAGACCGCGATGCAGAGCATCGGCACCGTGCTGTCGGTCGGCGACGGCGTGGCGCGCGTCTACGGCCTCGACGACTGCGTCATGAACGAGCTGCTCGAGTTCCCGAACGGGGTGCGCGGCGTGGCGCTGAACCTCGAGGAGGACAACGTCGGCTGCGTGCTCCTGGGCGACGCGACCAAGGTCAAGGAGGGTGACACGGTCCGTTCGACCGGACGCGTCATCTCCGTCCCGACCGGCGAGCAACTGCTCGGCCGCGTGGTGAACGCCCTGGGCGATCCGATCGACGGCAAGGGGCCGCTGGGCACCTCGACCTCCGACCTGCGCCCGATCGAATCGGCCGCGCCTTCGGTGGTCGAGCGCGAGCCGGTCAAGGAGCCGCTGCAGACCGGGATCAAGGCCATCGACGCCATGATCCCGATCGGCCGCGGCCAGCGCGAACTGATCATCGGCGACCGCCAGACGGGCAAGACCGCGCTGTGCATCGACACGATCATCAACCAGAAGACCACCGCCGGCGGGGACCCCAAGCACCCCGAGCAGGTGATCTGCATCTACGTCGCGGTGGGCCAGAAGCAGTCCACGATCGTCGACGTGCAGCGCCGCCTCGAAGCCGCCGGCGCGATGCCGTACACGATCATCGTGGCCGCGTCCGCCAACGACGAGGCCTCGATGCAGTACCTGGCCTGCTACGCCGGCGTGGCGATGGGCGAGCGCTTCCGCGACGAAGGCCGCCACGTGGTCATCTTCTACGACGACCTCTACAAGCAGGCGCTGGCCTACCGCCAGGTCATGCTGCTCCTGCGCCGTCCGCCCGGTCGCGAGGCCTTCCCGGGCGACGTGTTCAACCTGCACAGCCGCCTGCTGGAGCGCGCAGCGAAGATCTCGCGCGACGCTCCCAAGATCAACCCGCGCTACAAGCAGGGTGGCGGCTCGATCACGGCTCTCCCGATCGTCGAGACGCAGGAAGGCGACGTCGCGGCCTACATCCCCACGAACGTGATCTCGATCACGGACGGGCAGATCTTCCTGGAGTCCGCGTTGTTCAACGCCGGCATCAAGCCGGCGGTGAACGCCGGCATCTCGGTGTCGCGCGTGGGCGGCTCGGCGCAGATCGCGGCCATGAAGAAGATCGCCGGGGGCTTGCGTCTGGGCTTGGCGAGCTACCGTGCGCTGGCGGCCTTCGCGCAGTTCGGCTCCGACCTCGACAAGGCCACCCTCCAGGAACTCACGCGCGGCGAGCGCCTGACGGAGATCCTGAAGCAGGGGCAGTACGTGCCGATGCCCGTCGAGCAGCAGATCCAGATCATCTACGTGGCCACCGCCGGGCACCTCGACGACGTGCCGGCTCGGCGCGTGTCCGAGGTCGAGAAGGCCTTCCTGCGGGCCATGTCCGAACAGCATCCCGAGGTCGCCGAGGAGATCAAGAAGACCAAGAACGTCTCCGACGGCGCTCGGGCCGCCCTGGACCAGGTCATCGCCGCGGTCAAGGTCCAGTTGGGCACCTCGACCACCCAGCCCGCCGCCAAGGCCCAGCCGAAGTCCAAGGCCTGATCGTTCGCAGGCCCCGCCATGGCATCCATTCGCGATCTCCGCACCCGGATCAAGTCGATCGGCAACATCCGGCAGATCACCCGCGCCATGGAGATGGTCGCGACGACGAAGCTACGTCGCTTCCAGGAGAAGGCCGTGGCCTCGCGGCCCTACTCGCGGGAGATCACCGGGCTCGTCACACGCATGGCGGCGGTGATGGGCGAGGAAACGCGCGCACGCCCGCTGTTCAATCCGGGCCGGGGCGAGCGGATCGCGGTGTTCGTGGTGTCCTCGGACCGGGGCCTGTGCGGGGCCTACAACTCGAACCTCGGGCGGCTGCTCGAGACCTGGATCAAGGAGAACGCCGAGCGCGAAGTCGACTTCTTCGTCGTCGGCCGCAAGGGCTATCAGTACCTGGTGCGCCGCGGCCGCAACGTGGTGACCTACTTCGCGGATCCGCCGCTCGAGAAGGTCGACTATCGCGCCGCCGCGCGGGCCGCGCGCGCGCTCGCCGACGCCTTCCTCTCGGGCCAGTACGAGCGCGTCGTGTGCTTCTACACCGCCTTCGAGTCCGTCGTGAAGTACGTGCCCACGCGCATGGACTTCCTGCCGATCGAATCCGTCCCGGCCGTGGACGAAGGCCCGACCGCGAGCGGCGACCTGATCCTCGAGCCCGACGCCGCGTCGATCTTCGACGCGCTCGTCCCACGCTACCTCGAGACGCGGATCTACAACGCGTTGCTCGAGTCCCTCACCAGCGAGTACGCCAGCCGCCGCGTGTCGATGAAGAACGCGACCGACGCGGCCAAGAACATGGGGAACGCGCTGCGCAAGCTCTACAACCGGAAGCGGCAGGAGAACATCACCAAGGAGCTGCTCGACATCGTCGGTGGCGCCGAGGCGGTGCGCTGACCAGCGGCTTCGGCACACTCGCCCACGACCAAGAACGTTTCACGCCTCCACGACGACTCGGATCCGCCATGAGCACGACCACCACGCAAGAGAACACCGGTTCGATCGCCCAGATCTTCGGGCCCGTCGTGGACGTGCGCTTCGCGCCCGGCAAGCTCCCGGCCATCTACACGGCGCTCTTCGTCAAGGCGCCCGCGGGGGCCGAGGACCTCGTGCTCGAGGTCTCGCAGCACCTCGGCAACGACGTCGCGCGCTGCGTGGCGATGGCCTCGACGGACGGCTTCCGGCGCGGCATGCCCGTCGTGGACACGGGCGCGCCGATCGCGGTGCCGGTCGGGGAGCGCACCAAGGGGCGCTTGTTCAACCTGCTCGGGACGCCGCTCGACACGCTGGCGAAGGGGCAACTCCAGAGCGGCGAGTCCTGGCCCATCCACCGTCCGGCCCCCAAGTTCGAGGAGCAGGAGGCGATCTCGGAGGTCTTCGAGACCGGCCTCAAGGTCGTCGACCTGCTGTGTCCCTTCGCCAAGGGCGGCAAGATCGGCCTGTTCGGCGGCGCCGGCGTCGGCAAGACCGTGCTCATCCAGGAGCTGATCCGGATCACCGCGGTCGAGAAGGGCGGCTTCTCGGTCTTCTGCGGGGTCGGCGAGCGCACGCGCGAGGGCAACGACCTGTGGCTCGAGATGAGCGAGGCTCAGTACAAGACGCCCGACGGCAAGACGGCTAGCGTCATCGACAACGCCGTGCTCGTGTTCGGCCAGATGAACGAGCCGCCGGGCGCTCGCCTGCGCGTCGCGCTCTCGGGGCTGACGATGGCCGAATACTTCCGCGACACGAAGGGCCAGGACGTGCTGCTCTTCGTCGACAACATCTTCCGCTTCGTGCAAGCCGGCTCCGAGGTGTCCGCGCTGCTCGGTCGCATGCCGAGCGCGGTCGGCTACCAGCCCACGATGGCCTCCGAGATGGGCGCGCTCCAGGAGCGCATCACCTCGACCAAGAAGGGCTCTGTCACCTCGATGCAGGCCGTGTACGTCCCGGCCGACGACATCACGGACCCGGCGCCGGTCGCGACCTTCGCGCACCTCGACTCGACGATCATCCTCGATCGCGCGATCGCCGAGCTCGGCATCTATCCGGCGGTCGATCCGCTCAAGTCGACCTCGCGCATGCTCGATCCGCAGGTCGTCGGCGAGGAGCACTACCAGGTCGCACGCGAGGCGCAGCGCATCCTGCAACGCTACGCCGACCTCAAGGACATCATCGCGATCCTGGGTGTCGAGGAGTTGTCCGATGACGACAAGCGCGTCGTCGTCCGCGCGCGCCGCATCCAGCGCTTCTTCTCTCAGCCGTTCTTCGTCGCCGAACAATTCACGGGCACGCCGGGCGTGTTCGTACCGCGCGCCGAGACCGTGCGCGGCTTCAAGGAGATCATCGAGGGCAAGCACGACGACCTGCCCGAGGGTGCCTTCATGTACGTGGGCTCGATCGACAAGGCGGTCGAGAAGGCCCGCAAGATGCAGGGCGGCGACGCCGCCAAGGCCCCCGAGGCGGCCAAGAAGGGCTGATTCATGCCGACGCTCACGCTGCGCGTCATCACGCCCGACCGCATCGTCCTCGACGAGATCGTCGAGTCGGTACGGCTCGACGGGCTCGACGGTTCGCTCGGCGTGCTGCCCCGGCATGCGCCGATGATCGCGGCGCTCGACGTGGGTCTGGTGCGCTACAGCGGGGCTCAGGGAGCGCGCACGCTGTTCTGTGCTGGCGGCTTCGCCGAGGTGCACGGGGACACGCTGCGCGTCGTGACGCAGGCCTCCGAGCGCCCCGAGGACATCGACGAGGCCCGCGCCCGGGACGCCGAGCAACGGGCCCGGGAGCGGCTCCGGACCGGGGTCGAGCCCAGCGGGGAGCCGCTCGACGTGCCGCGCGCTCGGGCGGCGCTCAAGCGCGCGCTGTTCCGCCTCCAGGCCAAGGGCTACCCTGCCGGTGCCTGAACCCGGTCCGCGGCACGCCGCCGCGCACGGGACGCCCTGGCGCCCGGCTGCGGCGCGCCCGGGAACAGCCGGGACGGCCTTCCTGCCGATCCATCGGCGATGACTCCCACTGCACGCCTCGTGAGCCCTGCCACCACCGCCGTACACAGCCCTTCGACCGACTGGCGCCGCACCCACACCTGCGGCGACCTGCGCAGCGCCCACGTGGGCTCGACGGTCACCCTGAACGGCTGGGTCGCCGCGCGCCGCGACCACGGCGGGATCTACTTCGTCGACCTGCGCGACCGCTACGGCATCACCCAGGTCGTGCTCGGGCCGGAGCTGGCCGACGCGGTGAAGCTTGGGCCCGAATTCACGATCTCGGTGCGCGGCAAGGTCGTCGCGCGCGACGCGGCGAACGTGAACCACGACCGACCCACGGGGGCTGTCGAGGTCGTCGCCGACCGACTCGAGATCCTCTCGCGCTCGAAGACGCCACCGTTCCCGATCGACGCCGAGGAGGAGGTCTCGCTCGAGACGCGCCTCCAGTACCGCTACCTGGACCTGCGACGCGCCGCGATGCGTGGGAACCTCGTGCACCGCTCGCGCTTCATCAACGCGATGCGCCGCGCGTTCGAGCGCCAGGACTTCGTCGAGGTCGAGACGCCGATCCTCACCAAGGCCACGCCCGAGGGGGCGCGCGACTACCTGGTCCCGAGCCGCGTGCATCCGGGCGAGTTCTACGCGCTGCCGCAGTCGCCCCAGATCTTCAAGCAGATCCTGATGGTCGCGGGGCTCGACCGCTACTTCCAGGTCGCGCGCTGCTTCCGCGACGAGGACCTGCGCGCCGATCGCCAGCCCGAGTTCACGCAGCTCGACATGGAGATGTCGTTCGTCGAGGAGGACGACATCTTCCGCACCTGGGAGCAGGTGCTCCACGAGACCTTCCGCGACGCGATGGGCGTCGAGGTCGCGATCCCGTTCCCGCGGATGAGCTGGCTCGAGGCCATGGAGCGCTACGGCGTCGACAAGCCCGACGTGCGTTTCGGGCTGGAGCTCAAGGAGGCCGGCGCCTGGGCCAGGACCTGTGAGTTCGCCCTGTTCCGGGACGCGATCGTGAGCGGCGGTCGCGTCAAGGCGCTGGTCGTCCCGCCGGCACACGAGCTGTCGCGCAAGGACGTGGAGGACGGCCTGACGCAGATCGCCAAGGGCGCCGGCGCGGGCGGCCTGGCCTGGTGGAGAGCCGGCCAGGAGGGCGGCGTCGGCCCGCTCGCGCGCTTCTGCAAGGGCTCTGCCGCGGCTGAGCTCATGGCCGCGATCGGCGCGAACGAGGGCGACCTGTGCCTGTTCGCCGCTGGCGCGCGCGACACGGTGTGGAAGGTCCTGGGCGAGCTGCGCTCGCACCTCGGGAAGCGCTTCGGGTTGGTCCCGCCGAACACCTGGAGCTTCACGTGGGTCACGCAGTTCCCGATGTTCGAGTGGGACGCGGAGTCGAAGCGCTGGTTCTCGGCGCACCACCCCTTCACCGCGCCGGTCGACTGGGACCTCGGCGGGCCGGACGTCGACGCCTCGAGCCCGAAGCTCGGCGACCTCTACTCGCGCGCCTACGATCTCGTGATGAACGGCTGGGAGCTGGGCTCGGGCTCCGTCCGGATCCACAAGAGCGACCTCCAGCAACGCATCTTCACGATCCTCGGGATCGGGCCCGAGGAGCAGCAGCGCAAGTTCGGGTTCCTGCTCGAGGCGCTGTCCTACGGCGCGCCGCCGCACGCCGGGTTCGCGATCGGCCTCGACCGCTTGACGGCTCTCTCGATGGGGCTCGACAACATCCGGGACATGATCGCGTTCCCCAAGACCGCCTCGGCCGCGGACCTCATGTGCGACGCGCCCTCGATCGTCGACCCGGCGCAGCTGGCCGAGGTCCACATCAAGTCGACCGTGCCGCCGAAGAAGCCTTGAGCCCCGCGGCCGCGACCCGCGGAGCCGGCGAGAATCCGCCCGATCTGGCGGGTTCCGTGCGGCTCTCCTATCTTGCTGGACGTGGACGCGAGTCGTCCGGCGCGCGCGCCGGTGCCCCGCTCCGCGCCCTTCCCCTGTTCGATTCCCCGCGCCGACGTTCCCAGAGAGACCAGGACTGAGTGACCCAGACCGACTATCGCTTCAACCGCCAGATCCGGATCCCCGAGGTCCGGCTCATCGACCAGACCGGCGCCCAGATCGGCATCGTCCCGACGCTGGACGCGATGCGCCGTGCCGAGGAGGCCGGCCTCGACCTCGTCGAGGTCTCGCCGAACGAGCGGCCGCCCGTGTGCCGCATCATGGACTACGGGAAGTTCAAGTACGCGCAGCGGAAGAAGGAGCGCGGCACGCACGCCAAGGCCAGCCTGCTCAAGGAGCTGCGCGTGCGGCCCGCGATCGACGAGCACGACCTCAGCTATCGACTCGACCAGGGACGCAAGTTCCTCGAGGATGGCCACAAGGTCCAGGTCGTGTGCATCTTCCGCGGTCGCCAGATGGCGCACCCCGAGCACGGCTACGAGGTCATGCGCAAGGTCGCCTCGACGTTGGGCGACATCAGCAAGGTCGAGTCGCCGGCCAAGCTCATGGGCCGGCGCATGACGATGCTCCTGGCGCACAAGTAGTCCGCTCGCGGTCCGCGCCTGGCGCTGGCCCGGCTGCGACCATCCCGGCGCACGCTGCACGCCGCGGGCGGGGCGGGCGGCCGCGGGACCGCTGGCCTCCAGCGGCGCCGCCCGGCGGACCTCGATCGAGGACCGCCGGGCGGCGCCGGGACGCGCATCGCAGCCGACCTCAGCCGCCGGAGGCCGCGGCGCGGGCGCGCTTCACGAGCATCCCGCGCAGCTCCGCGAACTGCTCGCGGGTGATCCGACCGCCCTCCACGGCGGCCTGCAGCTCCGCCAGACGCGCCTGGACCTTCTTGGCGATCTCCTCGCCGCTCGCTGCGCGGACCGCGGACACGACGTCGTCGTAGTCGGCCTGCGAGGCCTTCTTCTCGAGCGCGCGCTTCTCCAGCGCCCCGACGGCCGTGAACGTGCGGTACTCGGCCACGCAGTCGCCCAGGGCTTGGACCTCCTCCTCGGTGGGCGCGGCGGCGGCCTGGGCGCGCTTCGCGACGGCTTCCAGGGCCGCCTTGGCCCGCGAGCGGACCGCGTCGAGCTCGGGATTGCCCTCCTTGGCGGCTGCGGCGCGGGCCGTCCAGGCGTCGACGAACGCTTGATACTCGGCACGCGTGAACTTCTGCGCCTTGGCGGCCGCGCGCAAACGGCCGAGTGCGATCTCGAGGTCGAGGTCGACGAGCTGATCGCGCAGCGCGTCGAACTCCTGGGCCTCGACGGCCCCCGCCCGCGCGCGCGCCTCGATGTCGGCCAGGCGGGCCGCGGCGCGTTGGCGCAGCGGCAGGATTGCGGGGGATGTGCCGTCGTAGGCCTGGGCCGCCGCGGTAATCTGATCGGCGACGCGCTGGTAGTCCTCGCGCGTGGCGCCGCGCGCGGCCGCGCGCTGCTGGAGGTCCGTGATCGCGGCCTCGAAGCGCACGCGGAGCCGTGCCTGCCCCTCGGCTGCGGGCTGGCCCTGAACGGGCGCGGCTGGATTCGCGCGCTGTCCGCGGGCGGGGTTCGAGTCCTGGGCCCCGGCCGGGGCGGCGGCGAGGAGGGCGAGGAGCGCAAGGGCGGTCGGGAATCGCATGGGAGTCTCCGGGTTCTGGGCCCGCGGCGGTCAGGCCGGATCGGGCGGGTTCGCGCGGCAGGGGGACAGCGCTGGAGCGCCAAGGTAGGGGACCTGGGGTCGCGCCGCCAACCCCGCTCCAGGGCAGGCGAGATCCGTGCCGCGGCCGGGCGAACGCCGGCGCGCGGCCACGGGCGTCGGCGTCCCCGAGCCCGAGGTCGGCCGTGCCCTCGGGCGCAGACAGCAGCGCCCGCCCGGTCGTTCGGACCGGACGGGCGCAGGGATGCGGCCAGAGCCGCCGGGCGCTGGGCTCAGCGCGTCGACGAGGCGGCGCGCGCCCGCGTCATGAGCAGGTCGCGCAGCTGCGTGAACTGCTCACGGGTGATCCGGCCGCCCTTGACGGCTTCGCGGATCTCGTCGAGCCGGGCCTGGACCTTCTTCACGAGCTCCTCGCGCTCGGAGGACGGCAGCGGCAGTCGCTTCGCCTCGTCGAGCACGTCGCCGTAGTCGGCCTCGATGGCCTTCTTCTCCATCGCGCGCTTCTCGAGGCGCACGAGGACGTTCGAGACCCGGATCTCCTTGGCGATGTCCATGGCGGGCTCGAGGTCCTTCTCCGCGATCGGGCTGGCCTTGGCCTTGGCCATCAGCGACTCCATCTCGTGGCGCAGGCGCCCGACGATCGCGTCGATCTCGGGGTTCCAGGCCTTGGCGGCGTCCGCGCGCGCGGTCAGGTTCGCGATGACCGCCTCGAAGTCGATGCGGCTGGGCTGCCGCTTCGCCGCGATGCCGGACTTGATGCGGTTCAGGACGTACTCGAGCTCGGCGTCGATGGCCTGATCCTTGAGGATGTCGAGCTCCAGGAGCTCGTACATCTTCGACTGGGCCAAGCGCTCGAGCTCCATGAGGCGCTCGAGGACGCGCGTGCCCACGTGGAGCTCGGCGGTCTTCGGGACCTCGTAGGCGGCCGCGGCCGCCTTCCATTCGTCGACGACCTTCTGGTAGTCGGTGCGGCTCAGGCCGGCGGCCTCCGCGCGGGCGCGCAGCGCCTCGACCGCCGCATTGAAGCGGGGTCGGAGCGCCAGGCTCGCCGAGGCCTCCTGCACGGCCGGGGTCGGTGCCGCCGTCGCCGGGAGGGCGGGGGCGGCGAGGAGGGCGAGAGCGATGAACGGGAACTTCATGGGTTGCTTCCTTGGGACTCGGGCCAGAGGCGGCGTGACCCGGGAGTGCGAGAGACGAGCAGGAGCTGGGAACGGGTCGGTGGGACCGCGCACGCGCACGCCGTGCGCGGCAGCCCTTCGCCCGGGGGGAGCCCACAAGGTACTCACCCCTCCGGAAGAAGCGCAAACCACCGGCACGCTCCCCCGAGACCCGCGCTGCCCCCAAGGCGAACGCGCGGCCGAGCGGCTCAGGCGCGCGCAGCGGGCGCGCGTCCCAGGAGCGAGACGCCCGGAGGCCGGTGCGCGCGCAGGAAGGCTGCGAGAAGCTCGTGGTCCGCGGACCGCGGGTGGGACTTGCGCCAGACGAGCGCCAAACGGCGCCCCGGGGCCCGCCCGCGGAACGGGCGGATCGCGAGGTGGTTGCGGACCTCCTCGTCCTCGGACACGGCCAGGCGCGGCAGGAGCGTCAGGCCCATGCCGAGAGCCACCATCTGCCGCAACGTCTCGATGCTCGTCGCGCGGAAATCGACACCGTCCGTGGGCCGGGCGCCAGCCTCCCGGCAGATCGAGAGCGCCTGCTCGCGCAGACAGTGCCCCTCGTCGAGGAGCAGGACGCGCTGGCCGGCGAGGTCGTCCTCGGACACGCTCTGCTGGCCGGCGAGCGCGTGCCCCGGCGGCGCCGCGAGCAGGAAGGGCTCCTCGAAGAGCGGCGTGGCGAGAAAGGGCCCGCCGGGGATCGGGAGCGCCAGGATCCCCGCGTCGAGCTGGTGCCGCACGAGCTCCTCGACGAGGTCGGACGTCTTGAGCTCCCGGAAGACGAGCTGGAGCTTGGGGAACTCGCGCGCGAGCAGCGGCGCCACGCGGGGCAGGAGGTAGGGCCCCAGCGTGGGGATCATCCCCAGCCGGAGGGGCCCCGAGAGGGGCTCGCGCCCGCGGCCCGCCAGGTCGACGATCCGCTGCATGGCGTCGAGCACGGCCCGCGCGGCCTCGACCACCTCCGAGCCGGTCGAAGTGGGGCTCACGCCGCGCGGCGAGCGCTCGAAGAGCTTGACCCGCAGCGTGCCCTCGACCTTCTTGATCGCGGCCGAGAGCGTCGGCTGGGTGATGTGGCAGGCCGCGGCGGCGCGGCTGAAGTGCCGGTGCTCGCTCAGGGCCACCACGTAACGCAGCTCGGCCAGGGTGATCGCGGTGACGTCGATGGGGGGCACTGCGGGATTCCAAGGCCGCGCGGCGCCGCGTTCAAGGCCGGAGCCGGGACCCGGCCGCGGATTGGCAGCGCCGATCGGCCCCATGGGCGCATCCGATTCGAGAACGCCGGCGAAGAGGCCGAAACTAGCGGCGAGCCGCGGCCTCCCTCCAGGAACGGGAGGCGCCCGCGTGGGCGCCGGGAGGCGGTCGCGGCCCACAGCGCCCACCGCCCTCGCGACGAGGGAGAAGACCGAGAGTACGACCCATGCTGACCGTCGGAGACAAGCTGCCCGCGTTCGACCTCGCCGCCTGCGTGAGCCTGGAGAAGGGCCAGGAGTTCAAGCGGATCACGAACCAGACGAACAAGGGCAAGTGGCTCGTCCTGTTCTTCTGGCCGAAGGACTTCACGTTCGTGTGCCCGACCGAGATCGCGGCCTTCGACCGGGCCGCGCCGCAGTTCGGCGAGCGCGACGCCGTCGTCATCGGCGGCAGCACGGACAACGAGTTCAGCCACCTGGCCTGGCGCCAGGCGCACGCCGACCTGAAGGGCCTGCGGATCCCGATGATCCACGTGAGCCCCAAGTTCGCGGCCGAGCTCGGCATCCTCCACGCGCAGGCCCAGGTCGCGCTGCGCGCCACGTTCATCGTCGACCCCGAGGGTGTGATCCGCTTCGTGTCGGTCAACGACCTGTCCGTCGGTCGCAACGTCGACGAGGTGCTGCGCACGCTCGACGCGCTGCAGACGGACGAGCTGTGCCCGTGCAACTGGAAGCCGGGCGAGAAGACGCTGCAGCCGGCCTGAGCGCCGACTGCGGCCCGAGGGGCCGCGGCTCTCCCGCCACTCTCTCCGGGAGGGTCGCGGCCCTGTTCCCACCCGTGCTGAGCGTGCCAGGCTCGGCCCCAAGACCCGCGAGCGACCACCTCCACCACACGCCATGGACAACCTGAAGAGTCTTGCCGAGTCGATTCCGGACGCCGCGAAGGACATCCGCCTCAACCTGCAGAACGTGCTCGGGGACGGGCACCTCTCCGAGGAGCAGCGGCTGGGCATCGCGCTGGCCTGCGCCTTCACCTCACGCCACGAGGAGTTGCTCCAGGCGCTCCTGGCCGACGCCGCCAAGCTGGCACCGGCCTGGACGGAAGACGCCAAGGCCGCCGCCGCGCTCATGGCGATGAACAACGTCTTCTACCGGTTCCGCCACATGATCGCGAAGCCGGCCTACTCCTCGATTCCCGCGCGCCTGAGGATGCAGCGCCTCGCGCAACCGCAGACCTCGAAGCTCGACTTCGAGCTCATGTGCCTCTCGGTCTCGGCCATCGGTGCCTGCGAGATGTGCGTGCGGAGCCACGAGCACTCGCTGCTGGAGTTGGGCGCCAGTGAGGCCCAGGTGCTCGACGCCGTGCGCATCGCGGCGGTGATCCACGCCGCGGCGCTCGCCCTGCGCCTCGACGCCCACGCCCCGGCGGCCGAGTCGCCCTGAGCCGGGCGGCGGCCGCGCTCCGTGCCGCCCCGGTGCAGGCCGGGGCGGGAGCGGCTTGCGTCCAGGGCCGGCCCCGCTATCCTCTTCTCCCTCCAAGCCCGGGGTGGACGCCGCGCGCGTCCGCCTCGGCCCCCGCGAGCGGTCTGGCATGCCAGCGACCGGGGTGTCGTGAACCCTAGAGCCACGAGGACGTCCCATGCCCAAGATGAAGTCGAAGGGAGCGGTCAAGAAGCGCTTCCGCATGAGCAAGAAGGGCAAGGCCATGTGCGCCAAGCCCGGCCGCGGCCACATGCACGCGCCGTACAGCGGCGAGACCGGACGCAAGCTGCGCCGTCGCCTCGTGCTCAACCGGACCTGGTCGATCCTGATCGGCCGGATGATGGAGCCCTGAGCCATGGTGCGCGTCACGATGGGCGCCCCCCGGCGCCAGAAGAAGAACCGCTACTTCAAGCAAGCGAAGGGCTTCCGCGGGGGCCGCTCGACCCTCTGGCGGACCGTCCGTGAGACCCTGCTGCGCGCCTGGGCGTTCTCCCAGCGCGACCGGCGCGCCAAGAAGCGCATGTTCCGCCGGCTGTGGATCGTGCGCGTCAACGCGGCGGCCCGCGCGCGTGGCATGAGCTACTCGGCGTTCATCGACGGGCTCAAGAAGGCCAACGTGGTGCTCGACCGCAAGCAGCTCAGCGAGATCGCGATCCACGACCCGGCGGGCTTCGACGCGCTGGTCAAGGAAGCCTCCGCGGCCCGCCAGTGACCCGACTCCGGCCGCTCCGGCCGGGGCCTCCGCGCACCGCCCCGGTTCCCCCGGGGCGGTGTCGTTCCTAGGCTCTGCCCTCGTGACCACGAGCACCGATCCCCACGCACTCCTCGCCGGCGCGCGCGCGCGCGTCGCGGCGGCCGCCGATCTCCAGGCGCTCCAGGCGCTCGAGCGCGAGCTCTTGGGCAAGTCCGGCCCGGCGGGCCTGATCCTGGCCTCGATCCCCACGCTGCCGCCCGAGCAGCGCAAGGCGGCGGGGGCGCAGGCCAACGAGCTCAAGCGCGCGCTGGAGGAGGCCTGCGCCGCGCGGCGCACCGCGCTCGAATCCGCGGCGCTGGAGTCCGAGCGCAGCGGCGGCGACTTCGACCCCACGCTGCCGCCGGCGCCGCTCGAGCGCGGCGGGTTGCACCCGGTGACGCGCGTCGTGCGCGAGCTCGAGGACCTCTTCACGTCGATGGGCTACACGATCCTCGACGGGCCCGAGGTCGAGCTCGACTGGTACAACTTCGAGGCGCTCAACATCCCGAAGGACCATCCGGCGCGGGATGCGCAGGACACGTTCTATTGCGATCCGGCGGGCAGGTTGGTGCTGCGCACGCACACCTCGCCGGTCCAGGTGCGCGCCATGGAGCGCATGCAGCCGCCGTTCCGCGCCATCGTGCCCGGCAAGGTCTTCCGCAACGAGGCCACCGACGCGAGCCACGAGCACACGTTCCACCAGATGGAGGGGCTCGTCGTCGGGAAGGACGTGTCCGTCGGGCACCTGATCGGCGCGATGAAGACGCTCTTGCGCGGCGTGTTCGGGCGCGACATCGAGATCCGCCTGCGCCCAGGCTACTTCCCGTTCGTCGAGCCGGGCTTCGAGCTCGACGCGCGCTGCCCGTTCTGCACCTCGGGCTGCCGCGTCTGCAAGCAATCGACGTGGATCGAGCTGCTCCCGTGCGGCATGGTCCACCCGAACGTCCTGAAATCGGGCGGCATCGATCCCGAGCAGTGGACCGGCTTCGCGTTCGGGCTCGGGCTCTCGCGGCTCGTCATGCTGCGCTACGGCATCGACGACGTGCGACACCTCCTCTCGGGCGACCTGCGCTTCCTCGAGCAGTTCTAGGAGCGCGCACCCATGAAGATCTCCATCCGCTGGCTCGCGCGTCACGTCGATCTATCGGGGATCACGCCAGAGCAGATCGCGTCGGCGCTCACGATCCACACCGCCGAGGTCGAGGGCCTCGAGCCGTTCTTGCCGCACCTGGCGCAGGTCGTGGTCGGCCACGTGCTGTCGCGCGAGAAGCACCCGGACGCCGACAAGCTGGGCGTGTGCCGCGTCGACGTGGGTGACGGCACGCTGCGACAGATCGTGTGCGGTGCCGCGAACGTCGCCGGCG
Organism: Planctomycetota bacterium; assembly: GCA_016795205.1. GTDB lineage: Bacteria > Planctomycetota > UBA1135 > UBA1135 > JAEUHZ01. The sequence goes on from JAEUHZ010000047.1 coordinate 35,311, forward strand.
GTCAGAAGGTCGCCGTCGCGCTGCCGGGCGTCGAGCTGCCGGGCGACTTCAAGATCAAGGTCAGCAAGATCCGCGGCGTCGAGAGCCAGGGGATGATCTGCTCCGAGCGCGAGCTGGGCCTGGGCGACGAGCACCAGGGAATCTGGGTCCTCCCGGAGTCTGCGGCCATCGGGAAGCCCGTCGCGGGCGAGGTCGGGCTCGACGACTGGACCATCGAGATCGACAACAAGTCGCTCACGCACCGGCCGGACCTGTGGGGGCATCGAGGTTTCGCGCGCGAGGTCGCGGCGATCTTCCAGCGCGAGCTGAAGCCGCTCGATCTCACGCTGCCGCAGACGGGGAACGGGCCCCGGTACCCGGTGAAGATCGAGAGCGCGTCGTGCTCGCGCTACGTGGCGCTGCCGATCGACGGCGTGGCCGCCGGGCGCTCGCCGGACTGGCTGCGCGCGCTGCTCTTCGCGGTCGGGCAGCGGCCGATCGACCTGTTCGTCGATCTCTCGAACTTCGTCATGCTCGACCTGGGGCAGCCGAACCACGTGTTCGATCGCAACGCCCTCGATCCGTCGGGCATCGTCGTGCGCGACGCCCGCCTGGGCGAGACCATGAGGACGCTCGACGGCGTCGAGCGCGCGCTACACACGTCCGACATGGTCATCGCCTCCGGCAGCGCAGCGGTGGCGCTGGCGGGCGTGATGGGTGGCGAGGGCTCCAAGGTCGCGCCCGGAACGCGCGCGCTGGTGCTCGAAGTCGCAGCCTTCGCTCCGGGCGTCGTGCGCCGCACTTCGCAGCGGCTCGCGCTGCGCACGGATTCGTCGGCGCGCTTCGAGAAGAACCTGTCTCCGACGTTGCCCCTGGAGGCCGCGGCGCACTTCGCGCGGCTCCTCGTGGGGCTCGACCCGGCCGCGAAGTTCCCGTCACCGCCGACCGACGTCGGTGCGTGGCAGGACCCGGCGTGCACGCTCGAGCTGCGCCCGGCGCGCGTGCGCCAGCTCCTGGGCGACGACGTCCCCGACGCCGAGGTCGCCGCGATCCTGGTGGCCCTCGGCTTCGGCGTGGAGCCGCGCGGCGCGGCCCTCGCCGTGCGCGTGCCCAGCGCGCGCGCCACGAAGGACGTCACGCTCGAGCAGGACCTGGTCGAGGAGGTCGGCCGCGCGCGCGGTTACGGCCGCATCCCGGAGCGCGCCTTGGTCGCCGAGATCGCGCCGCCGCCGCGCGACGCGGGCTGGCACCGCCGCCTGCTCGTGCGCGCGCTGCAGGACCGTCTCGCGGGCGCCGCTCGCTTCCGCGAGACGATCAGCTACTCGTTCGTGCTCGACGACCTGCTCGCCAAGCTCGGCGACGACGCCGAGCCGCACGTGCGGGTCGTGAACTCCGGCGTCGAGGGCAGCTCGCGCATCCGCCGCTCGGTGATGCCGTCGCTCCTCGGCCTGCTGGAGCCCAACCGACGCCGGCGGGACTCCGTGGCACTCTTCGAGATCGGCAAGGGCTACCTCCCCGAACGGGGCAACGAGCGCGGCGAGCCTGCGGAGGTCCACGAGCTAGGCCTGGTCCTCGCCCGGCCCACGCAGCAGGACGCCCGCTTCGATCAGAGCGCCCTGGCCGTGCTGCGCGCGACCCTGCTCGACGTGCTGCGCGCCGCTGGCCATGGGCAAGCCGCAGAGCGCCCGCTGGTCTCGGGCGAGGCGCCGCGCTGGGCGCACCCCGTCAAGGGCGTCGCGATTCAGGCCGGCGACGCGCGCGTTGGCCTCGTGGCCGAGCTCGAACCGCGTCTGCGCCGCGCGCTGGGCCTGACCGGCGACGTCGACAGCGACGCCGCTGCCGCGCTGGTGTCGCTCGACGCGTTGCTCGCCGTGGGGGGCCAGGCCGCCACCTTCCGCCCGCTGCCGCGCTTTCCGGGCGTCAAGGTCGACGTGGCAGTCCTGATCCCCTCCGCGGTGCGCGCCGGCGACCTCGCCGCGGCGCTGGAGCAGGCCGGCAAGGGCTTGGTCGAGGACCTCGAGCTTTTCGACGTGTACACGGGCGGCACGCTCGCGCAGGGCACGAAGAGCCTGGCCTGGCATGTGCGACTGCAGGCTGCCGACCGCACGCTGTCCGACGAGGACGTGCAGAAGTACCTGTCGCGCGTCGAGCGCGCGGTGGGCCAGCTGGGGGGGATGCTGCGCCGATCCTGAGGCGTCACGGCCTACGGCTGGGGCCCGGCGGCCCGCGGTACGATAAGGAGATCGGCCGCGCTTGAAGATCGTCCTCGTCAACCCTCCGAGCCCGCCCGAGTTCCGCGTCAGCCGCGGGCTCATGGGGGGCTTCGGCATGGCCGTCAATCCAGGCCTCTTGTACCCGCCGATCGAGCTGGCGCACGTCGCGAGCGTGCTCGAGGCCGCCGGTCACGAGGTCGTGATCCACGACAGCGACGCGCTGCGGCTCGACGTCGAGCGCGCACGGCGCGCGATCGCGACGCACGAGCCGCGCCTCGTGTGCGTGGACTCCAGCTCGACGAGCCTGGACCAGGACCTCGCGCTGTGCCGCGCGCTGCGCGCCGACCTCGGCGTACCGGTCGCGATCCTCGGCTCGCAGGTGACCTACACGCCGGGCGAGATCTTCGAGCACGACAACGTCGACGCGGTCGTGCGCGGCGAGCCGGAGTACACCGTGCGCGAGCTCGCGGCGCGCGTGGCCGAGGGGCGCGACCTGCGCGGCGTCGCGGGGACGAGCTGGCGCGCGCCGGATGGGACGACCGTGCACGAGCCCGAGCGGGAGAAGATCGCGCGGCTCGACGACCTGCCGATCCCGGCCCGGCACCTGCTCGACAACCAGGCCTACCGGTTCCCGGGCATCGCGGGGCCGATCACGACGGTCAAGAGTTCGCGCGGCTGCCCGCTGAACTGCTCGTTCTGCGGGTACACGCTGGCGCAGGGTCTGCGCTTCCGCTTCCGCAGTCCCGAGCACGTCCTGTCGGAGCTCGTCGACCTGCATCGCAAGCACGGGCTGCGCCACGTCGTGTTCCGCGACCCGATCTTCACCACGCGCAAGGACCGCGTGCTGGAGATCTGCGCGGGGATCCGGCGCGAGCAGCTCGACCTGGAATGGCAGTGCGAGACGGCGATCAAGGTGCTCGACCGCGAGCTGATCCGCGCCATGGCCGAGGCCGGTCTGAAGCACCTGTCCGTGGGCGTCGAGAGCGGCAACGAGGTCATCCAGCGCAAGCACTGCGGCAGCAAGCTCCTCGACGGCCAGAAGAAGCTCGACGTCGCGCGCTGCCTGGAGGTGTTCGACGCTTGCCGCGAGTTCGGCGTCGAGTCACGCGCGTTCTGCATGGTCGGCTTCCCCGAGGAGACCAGCGCCATGGCCGACGAGACGTTCGCGCTGGTCGAGAAGCTCGACCCCGACCAGGTCCAGTTCTGTGCCGTCACCGCCTACCCCGGCACGCCGCTCTATCAACTGCTGCGCGGCACGCGTGACTTCGATTACGCCACGATGACGGGCTTCCAGGCGCTCGAGGGCAACGAGCACATGAGCGCCGAGGAGATCCAGGAGAAGATCCGGCAGGGCTACCGGCGCTTCTACCGCCGCCCCAAGCGCCTGGTGCGCGAGCTGCGCAGCCCGGCCCGCTTCGCGAGCAAGGTCGCGCGCTACTTCACGCTGTTCCGCTCGCGCGGCTAGGCTCCCGGCGGTTCCCTCGGACGGGCCGCGCCGGTACGCTCCGGTCCCCGCCGTCCCGGGGAGCCGCATGAGCCAGAGCATCGACCACGTCCTGCAGGAGCACCGCCGGTTCCCGCCGCCGCGCGAGTTCCAGTCCTGCGCGCGCCTCTCGACCGAGGAGGCCTACCAGCGGATGTACCGGGAGTCCCTCGACGACCCCGAGGGCTTCTGGGGGCGCATCGCCCGCGAGTTGCCCTGGATGCAGCCCTTCGAGCGCGTGCTCGACTGGAGCGGCGCGCCCTTCGCGAAGTGGTTCGTGGGGGGGCGGATCAATGCCTCCGCCGTCTGCCTGGACCAGCACGCCTACGGCCGCCGCGCCGACCAGCGCGCGATCGTGTGGGAAGGCGAGCCCGGCGACACGCGCACCCTGACCTACGCCGAGCTGCACCTGGAGGTCTCGCGCTTCGCGAACGTGCTCAAGCGGCGCGGAGTCCAGAAGGGTGACCGTGTCGCGATCTACATGCCGATGATCCCCGAGGCGGCCATGGCCATGCTGGCCTGTGCGCGCATCGGGGCCGCGCATTCCGTCGTGTTCGGCGGCTTCAGCGCCACGGCGCTCAAGGAGCGCATCCTGGACGGAGGCTGCACGGCCGTGATCACGGCCGACGGTGGCTGGCGCCGCGGGCAGATCTTGCCCCTCAAGCCCCAGGTCGACGAGGCGCTGGAGGGCGTCCTGGGCGTGCACACCGTGCTCGTCGTGCGCCGCACGGCAAACCGCGTGACCTGGAACGCCGGGCGCGACGTCTGGTACCACGAGCTGGCGGCCGAGGCCTCGACGGAGTGCGCGCCAGAGCCCATGGACAGCGAGGACCTGCTGTTCCTGCTCTACACCTCGGGCTCCACGGGCAAGCCCAAGGGCATCGTGCACACCACCGGGGGCTACCTGGTCGGCGCGTACCTCTCCACGCAGTTCGTGTTCGACCTGCGGGACGGCGACCTGTTCTGGTGCACGGCCGACGTCGGCTGGATCACCGGGCACAGCTACGTCGTCTATGGTCCGCTGGCCAACGGCGCCACGATCCTGATGTACGAGGGCGCCCCGACCACGCCCACGCCGGGCCGCTTCTGGGAGATCGTCGAGCGCCACCGGGTCACGATCTTCTACACCGCGCCGACCGCGATCCGCACCTTCATGCGACTGGGCGACGAGGTGCCGGCGAAGTCCGACCTGTCGTCGCTGCGCCTGCTCGGCTCGGTCGGCGAGCCGATCAATCCCGAGGCCTGGATGTGGTACCACCGCCACATCGGCCGCCAGCGCTGCCCGATCGTCGACACTTGGTGGCAGACCGAGACCGGCTCGATCGCGATCACGCCGTTGCCGGGGGTCACGGTCACGCAGCCGGGCTCGGCCACGCGGCCGTTTTTCGGCATCGACGCGGCGGTCGTCGACGATCAGGGCCGCGAGCTGCCCCCCGACCAGGGTGGCTACCTGGTGATCCGCAGGCCCTGGCCGTCCATGCTGCGCGGGATCTGGGGCAATCCCGACCGCTACCGCGAGGGCTACTGGGGCAAGTACCAGACGATGTACTTCGCCGGTGACGGCGCGCGGCGCGACGCGAGCGGCTACTTCTGGGTGCTCGGGCGGGTCGACGACGTGCTCAACGTGGCGGGCCACCGCCTCTCGACGATGGAGGTCGAGAGCTCGCTGGTTTCCCACGCTGCGGTGGCCGAGGCCGCCGTCGTGGGGCGACCCGACGACGTCCAGGGGCAGGCGATCGTGGCCTTCGTCACGGTCGTCAAGGGCGTCGAGCCCGGGGAGGCGCTCAAGGAAGCGCTCAAGGAGCACGTGGCGCACGAGATCGGCAAGCTGGCGCGCCCGGCGGAGATCCGCTTCACGGACGCGCTGCCCAAGACGCGCAGCGGGAAGATCATGCGGCGGCTCCTGCGCGACGTCGCCGCGGGCGTCGAGACGACCGGGGACACGAGCACGATCGAGGACTACGCCTTGCTCGCCCGACTGCGCGGCGACGAGGAGTAGCGCGCGCGGCGCGCCCGGGGCACACGTTCCATGCACATCGCGAGCCTGCTCGCGCGCGCCGCGCGGCTGCACCCGACGAACGCGGCCATCGCCGGTGGCGGGCGTGACCAGAGCTACGCCGCGTTCCAGGCGCGCGCCTCGCGGCTCGCGGCGCACCTGTGCTCCCGCGGGCTCGTGCCCGGCGAGCGGGTTTCGGTCCTCTCCTGGAACGTGCCGGAGTTCCTGGAGTGCTACTTCGCTGGCGCGGCGGCCGGCCTGGTGGTGAACCCGCTCAACGTGCGGCTCTCCGCGCTGGAGCAGGTCGAGGTCGTGCGCGACTGCGGTGCGCGGCACCTCGTCGCGCAAGCCTCGTTCGCGCCGCTGGTCGCCGAGATCCTGGCGCTCGGGGCGCCGCTCGAGGGGGTCACCTGGATCGGCGGAGCGCCGGCCGTGTCCGTGCCGAGCACCGAGTACGAGCGTGCCCTGGCCGAGGCGCCCGCCGCGTTTCCACCATGCGAGCCCGCGGGCGACGCGCCCGCACACCTGTACTACACGAGCGGCACGACCGGGCGCGCGAAGGGCGTGATCCTGACGCACAGGAACGTCGTCACGCACGCCTTGGGTGCGATCGCCGAGCTGGGGCTGTCCGAGCGCGACACGTGGGCGCACGTGGCGCCGCTGTTCCACCTGGCCGACGCCTGGGCCACGTTCGCGATCACCTGGGCTGGTGGCCGGCACGTGTGGCTGGAGCGCTTCGAGGCCCGCGCCGCGCTGGACCTCCTGGAGCGCGAGCGGGTCACGATCACGAACCTGATCCCGACCATGCTGAACCTGATGGTCGCGGACGAGACGGCCGCGGGGCGCGACTGGAGCGCGCTGCGCGCCCTGCTGTCGGGCGGAGCACCGATCGCGCCCGAGGTCGTGCGGCGCATCGTCGCGACGTTCCGCTGCGAGTACGTGCAGACCTACGGGATGACCGAGACGAGCCCGTACTTGACGCTCTCGCTGTTGAAAGAGCATCTGAAGCAGCTCCCCGAGGCCGAGCAGTTGCGCTACCGCGCCAAGACCGGCCGTCCGTTCGCGACCGTCGAGCTGTGCGTCGTGGGCGACGACGGCCGCGAGGTCGCGCCTGACGAGCGCACGGTGGGGGAGATCCGCGTGCGCGGCGAGACCGTGACCCCCGGCTACTGGAAGCGCCCGGAGGAGACCGCGGCGGCGTTCGAGGACGGCTGGCTCAAGACCGGCGACCTGGCGGTCGTCGATCGCGAGGGCTACGTGACGATCGTCGACCGCAAGAAGGACATGATCATCACGGGCGGCGAGAAGGTCTACTCGACCGAGGTCGAGCACGCGCTCTACGCGCACCCGGCAGTGCTCGAGGCCGCGGTGTTCGGCACGCCCGACCCGGTGTGGGGCGAGCAGGTCGAGGCCGCCGTGGTGCTGCGGGCGGGCGCAGCGGCCTCCGCGGAGGAACTCGTCGAGCACTGCCGCGCGCACCTGGCGCACTACAAGGCCCCGCGGGCGATCCGCTTCCTCGCGGAACTGCCGCGGACGGGGAGCGGGAAGATCGCCAAGCACGGCCTGCGGCGCAAACCCTCCACGCCGCCCGCCCCCGGATTTTGTTGAGCTACGAAGTGCGGCCGCTACGCCACATTCTTGGAACGTGCAAACGGGCGTGTTGATTCGCGCCGGTCGGGTTGCGAGTTTCCGCGAGGTTTCCGGATCGGCAACGTGCTTCGCTCCTTCGTGACGCGTCGATCGCCGCCATTGCCCCGCGCGGGCTGGCACGCTTCGCGCGTCGGTGTCGCCCAGCGAGCTTCCGCGCGACGGAGGCCGGGTGGCGGGATCTAGCGGCAGCGCGCGCCAGGGCCGGGAATCGGCGTTCTTCCCCCCGGCTACGACCTGCCTGGCAACCCGATGCGCACCCCGAGCCTCTTGCTCTCCAGCGCCGCCGTTCTCGGCGTGACGCTCCCCGCCTACGCCCAAGACTGTGCCACGACGCCACCGGTCACCTGCACGCAGGGGAACCAGGTCGACGTGACCTTCGGCGAGCCGCCGACGACCCAGACGTCGTTCGGGGTGCCGCTCGGCACGCAGAACGGAACGTGGAGCTCGAACTCCGGGAACTACCGGCCGCTCGAGATCCCGAAGTTCGTCCTGCAGCCGGGTGTCTGCGGCACCTTGATCCAGGCCGACCTGACCTTCGAGTACGTCGGTCGCGTGCGGTTCCGGGCGGAGAACCTGGACGACAAGCCGCAGCTCGTGACCGCCAGCCTGAACCTGACCAGCGAGGTCTTCGCACCGCCGGCTCTGGGCCTGGGCCAGATCCTGATCCCCAACAGCGGCATCGTGGCGGCGCCGGTGCTCGGCGCCTTCGACGGAGTGCAGGACTACGGGGGCACGTCCGGCTTCGACCAGACTTCCCCCGACACGGTGATCACGCGCTGCTTCCGGATCACGAACCCGGGGCAGCTCGCCGTGCTGACCGGCGCGGTCCCGGGCGACGTGCTCCAGTTCAACCACCAATCCACCGACCAGAGCGCGGTGGTCGGGGCGGGCAATCTGGCCACGATCGTGAACACGACGGCCTACCTGCGCGTGACGGTCACGTACCGCTCGTGCGTCTGCCAGACCAGCGCGAACGACGACACCGGCCGCGTGTGCGTGGGCGAGTCGGTCACGGTCCCGGTCCTGGCGAACGACACGACGACCTGTGGCGCGATCGTGCCGGGCTCGTTGGCCTTCGTGGGCACGCCGCCCACGGGCTTCGCGCTCGCCGGCTCGAACGTGGTGTTCAACGCCGCTGGCATCCCGGCCGGCGTCTACGTGGCCACCTACCGCGTCTGCAACGACCAGCAGCCACCGTGCTGCGACGAGGGGACGGTCACGGTGACCGTCTGCGAGACGGTCGCCAACGACGACGTCGCGCGCGTGTGCGTCGGAGCGACCGTGAACGTCAACGTGCTGGCGAACGACAGCACGACCTGTGGCGTGTTGAACCCGGCTTCGCTCGTGTTCGTGGGCACTCCGCCGCCGGGCTTCTCGATCGCCAGCGGGCAGGTCGTCTACACGAACCCGGGCACGCCGACCTCGGGCACCGTGCAGGCCACGTATCGCGTCTGCAACAACCTCACGACGCCCTGCTGTGATACGGCCACGGTCACGATCACGATCTGCAACGTCGACGCCGTGAACGACACCGCGCGGGTTTGCGCCGGGGCCACGGTCACGATCCCCGTGCTGGCCAACGACACGACGAACTGCGGCGTGCTCGTGCCCGGCTCGCTGGCCTTCGTCGGCACGCCGCCGGCGGGCTTCTCGATCGTGGGCTCGAACGTGGTCTACGCCAACTCCGGCACGCCCAGCTCGGGCACCGTCCAGGCCACCTACCGCGTCTGCAACAACGAGAACCCGGCCTGCTGCGACACGGCCACGGTGACCGTCACGATCTGCAACGTCGACGCCGTGAACGACACCGCGCGGGTCTGCGCCGGTGCCACGGTCACGATCCCGGTCCTCAACAACGACACGACGAACTGCGGCGCGCTCGTGCCTGGCTCGCTGGCGTTCGTCGGGACGCCGCCGGCGGGCTTCTCGATCGTGGGCTCGAACGTGGTCTACGCCAACTCCGGCACGCCCAGCTCGGGCACCGTCCAGGCCACGTACCGCGTCTGCAACAACGAGAACCCGGCCTGTTGCGACACGGCCACGGTGACCGTCACGATCTGCAACGTCGACGCGGTGAACGACACCGGGCGCGTCTGCGCCGGCTCCACGGTCTCGATCCCGGTGTTGGCCAACGACACGACGAACTGCGGCGCGCTCGTCGTCGGCTCGCTGGCCTTCGTCGGGACGCCGCCGGCGGGCTTCTCGATCGTGGGCTCGAACGTGGTCTATGCCAACTCCGGCACGCCCAGTTCGGGCACCGTGCAGGCCACCTACAGCGTCTGCAACAACGAGAACCCGGCCTGCTGCGACACGGCCACGGTCACGGTCACGATCTGCAACGTCGACGCGGTCAACGACACCGCCCGGGTCTGCGCGGGCGCCAGCGTCACGATCCCGGTCCTCAACAACGACACGACGAATTGCGGCGCGCTCGTGCCTGGCTCGCTGGCCTTCGTCGGCACGCCGCCGGCGGGCTTCTCGATCGTGGGCTCGAACGTGGTCTACGCCAACTCCGGCACGCCCAGCTCGGGCACCGTGCAGGCCACCTACCGCGTGTGCAACAACGAGAACCCGGCCTGCTGCGACACGGCCACGGTGACCGTCACGATCTGCAACGTGACGGCGGTCGATGACGACGTGCAAGCCTGCGCCGGCACCACGATCACGATCCCCGTGCTGGCGAACGACACGACCAACTGCGGGTCGCTCGTCGTCGGCTCGCTGGCCTTCGTGGGCACGCCGCCGGCGGGCTTCTCGATCGCGGGCGGCCAGATCGTGTACGCCAATCCGGGCACGCCCAACTCCGGTACGGTCACGGCCACGTACCGGGTCTGCAACGACGAGAACCGCCCGTGCTGCGACACGGCCGAGGTGCGGGTCACGATCTGCGCCGTCGACGCGGTCGACGACCCGATCACGATCTGCTGCGGCGAGGTCGGCGAGGTCAACGTCCTGCTGAACGACTCCTCGACCTGCGGGCCGCTCTCCTGCTCGGACGTCGAGTTCCTGACGCCCTTCCCGCCCGGCTTCAGCGTGCAGGGCTGCGTCGTGCGCTACGACTCGAACCTGGCCTCGTGCCCGCCGGTGGCGGAGTTGCGCTACCGGCTGCGCGGGGGAACGGGGCTCGTGTGCCTCGACGAGGCGCGCGTCTTGGTGACGGTGCTCGCCCGCCCGGTCGCCGTGGACGATCGCATCGACCTGACGCCCACGACGACGTTCCCTCTGGACATCGACGTCCTGGCCAACGACTCGCCGGGCAAGGGTTGCACGTTCCCGGATTGCTCGGGGTGCGCCACGCCCAGCCGCGTGGACCCCTGCGCCTTGCGGATCACGACGCCGCCGCAGAACGGCAGCGTCGAGATCCTGGCCGACTGCAAGGTGCGCTACACGCCGGGGCCGGGCTTCTCGAACGGTGACCGCTTCTGCTACGAGGTCACGAACTCGTGCGGCTGCAAGGACACGGCCTGCGTCACGATCGCGAACTGCCGCGAGGTCGATCGCGCCACGTGCGGCAGCCTGCTGCTGTTCCCGGAGTACGACAACCGCCAGGCCTCGATGACGCTGTTCACGATCACGAACGCGTGCTGCGAGATCTCGGACGGCGACCTGTGGGTCGAGATGCGGTTCATCGACGCGCTGACCTGCATGGAGACGGACTTCACCTTCCGCCTCACGCCGTGTGACACGCTCACGTTCCTGACGAGCACGGTGAACCCGAACTCGACGCGCGGCTACGCCTACGCCTTCGTGAAGCGTCCGACCGCCGGCCCGGGCAATCCGGGCGGCATGCCGATCGTGCGCAACAAGCTCATCGGCCAGGCGCTGATCATCAACGGCCTCGAGAACGTCGACTACTCGATGAACGCCGTCTCGTTCCTGGGCATCGGTCCCGAGCTCGCGGACAACGACGACGACGAGGACGGGATCCGCGACCTGAACGGGCCGTTCGGACCGCTGCCGGAGTACGAGCAGGCCCCGGACGAGATCCTGATCCCGCGCTTCCTGGCGCAGGACCCCGCGGGTCCCAACGCCCTGTTCCAGAGCGACCTGATCCTCTTGGGACTGTCCGGCGGGAGGGCGTTCACCACCACCGTCCAGTTCGAGGTCTTCAACGACTCGGAGGACGTCACGAGCCAGAACGCGAGCTTCTACTGCTGGGACAAGCGCCGCTTGGTCCAGTGGGCGCCCGGCACGCTCTACTCGGCGCTGTCGTTCCAAGGCGACGACCCCGAGGAGATCCTGGGCGCGCCGAACCAGATGGCCGGCTGGATCCGCCTGAAGGGCCTGATCGCCGAATCGAGCCTCGAGGTCATCCGTGACCCGGCGATCTACGCGGTGCTCGTCGAGCGCTTCGGAGCGAACGCCGTGGCGGACCTGCCCTTCGAGAAGTGCTCGCAGGCGAATGGCGACCTGCTGCCGAGCGGGCCCCTGGGGGACGGGCCGGTGCCGACGAACGGCGACGACCAGTAGTCGTCGCGCGAGAGGGTCCTCGCCCGCGTGGCGAGGACCACAGCGACCGGCTCGCGCGCCGTGGACAGGAGCACAAGCCCGGAGGGTCCCGGCGCTTGGGGGCCAGCGACGTTCAGCGCGTCGCGCCCGCCAGGCGTTCCGCGCGCCACCAGTCGCCCTCCGCCACCTGCGCGATGCCCGTCGCGTAGGAGCGTGGCTGCCAGCCGAGCTCGAACACCGCGTTGCTGATGTCGTGCTCGTGGTGGAGGTTGAAGTACGCGCTGGCGCGGCGGTCGTCGGTCACGTCCGTGAAGAGGCCCTTCACGAGGATCAGCCGGTCGGCCCACTTCTTCGAGATGTTGCGGCGCTTCACGCCGCCCTTGGCCGCCGCGATCGTGAGGTCGATGAACTCGTTGTAGGGGATGCCCGCCGGGCCGGCCAGCTCGTAGCAGCAGTCGACGCCGCGGTCGAACCGGAAGAAGCGCAGCACGGCGTCGATCACGTCCTCGACGTGCACCGGGTTGATCTTCGACAGCCCGTCGTGAGGCACCCAGATGGTGCCGCGCTTCGCGCCGCACTTGCGCAGGAACGGCGCGGTATGGCGGAAGTCGCCCACGCCGTAGACCAGCGTCGGACGGAAGCTGGCCCAAGGGATCCCCGAGCCGCGGATCAGCTTCTCCTGGACGCGCTTGCTGTCGCGGTAGTAGCTGTAGACCGGTGCGCCGATCACGGCCGAGCTGACGACCCAGATCTGGAAGCTCGAGTGCGCGCCACGCCGAGCCTCGGCGAGCAGGGCCTCCGTGCCCTGGATGTTGATCGCGCGCATCTGCTCCTCGCCCAGGTGGTCGTGCGCACTGGCGACGTGGATCAGGAGCTCCGCGCCGGTCAGGAAGCCGTGCAGGGACGCGGGCTGCGTGAGGTCGCCCTCGTGGACGCGCGCCGCAGCGCCCGGCGGGAGCTCCAGGGCACTGGCGCGCCCCGGCCGCGCGAGCAGGGTCAGCTCGTGGCCGGCGCCGAGCAGCGCGCGAGCCAAGTAGCCCCCGATGAACCCCGTGGCTCCCGTGACGGCGATCTTCATGGTCGTCTCGAAGTCCGGAAGGATACTCCCTGGCCGTGCGCCGCGTCAGCGCGCGTCGGAGAGGTCCTCCAAGCGCTCGCCCAGCGCGTCCGCCGCCCGCAGGAAACCGTCCGGCAGGTCATCGAGGAACCCGAGCAGCGCCGCGCGGTGCGCGCGCGCCAGGGGGTGCAGCACAGGCGCGAGCTCCTCGACGCCGGCCGGCTCGGCCGCCCAGCGCAGGACGTCGACGCAGTACCCGGCCAGCGCGGCGCGAGGCGCGCGGAACTCGAGCACCGGCCGGTCGTCACGCATGGGCCGGGTCCCGGCGGCGAAGGCGCGCAGGCGCGCATCGCTCGCCACCTGCAGCGCGGCCAGCTCGCGCCCGGAACGGATGCCGAGCGGCGCGAGGTGCTCGCGCACGCGCGGTGGCAGCGCGCGCTCGAGCAGGCTCGCCTCCCCGGGGAGCTCCGCCGCCGCGCCCACGAGCACGAGGTCGTAGGCCGTGACCCAGGCCGAGACGCGCTCGAACGCCGCGGCCCAGGTGGCCGCGACCGTGCGCACGTCCTCGGTCGACAGCTCGTAGAGCGGCAGCCACTGCGACGCGACGCCTCCCGGCGCGAGCCGCGCGCGCATCGTGCGGAAGTGCTCCAGCGTGTAGAGGTCGCTCGACCCGCGCGTCCAGGGGTGCACCGGGTCCGACGTGACGAGGTCGTAGGGCTCGCGTGCGAGCGCCAACCATTGCCGCCCGTCGGCGATCACGAGCCGTGTGCGCGCATCGTCGAGCACGCGCCCGTTCCAGGCGCCGAACTCGCGCGCGGCGCGCGCGACGGCCGGCGAGATCTCGGCGATCTCGAGCGCCTCGAGCTGCGGGAGGTCGAGCAGGCTGCCGGCCGTCATGCCGGTCCCCAGCCCGATCACGAGCGCGCGCCGGACCTCCCCGTGGAGCAGCCCCGGCACGTGCCCCAAGAGGTACTGGAGCCGCCGGTCGACGGGCGCGGTCGAGGCCTCGGCCTTGCCGTTCACGCGCAGGGCGAGCACGGGCTCGCCACGACTCGAGGTCGCCTCGTGCACGCTGGCCGTGGTGTGTGCGTCGTGGGCCAGGAGCCGCGGGCGCGGCGCCTCGCGCTCGCCGGCCGGGAGCACGGACGCGTTCGCGACCGCCAGGGTCCCGACGATGGCCAGGGCCAAGAGCCCGCGCCGCGCCGGCGCCACGATCCAGGCCGCCACGAACGGCGCGGCGAGCGCGGCGACGACCGCCCCGCGCGGGCCGCAGGCCGGGATCAGCACGAAGGCCGCGCCCAAGCTGCCCGCCAGCGCGCCGGCCGTGTTCCACGAGTAGGTGCGCGCGATCCAGCGCTCGCGCTCGGCATCGGGCCGGTCCGCGGCGATCGCACCGGCGGCGGCCGGCAGCGCGACGCCGAAGGCGATCGCCGGCGGGAGCAGCGCCAGGCCGGCGAACAGCGCGTGCGCGAGCCAGGCGCGCAGGATCGAGCCGCCCTGCACGCCGCGGTTCGCGAGCCCCGCGAACAGGTCCGCCTCGCCGAGTTGGAGGCGCAGCGCGAGCAGCCCGCAGGCAACGAGCAGCGGCGCGGCCAGCGCCGCCAGGAACAGCGCGCCGCGCGCGCGCTCCGCGCGCTCGGGAAGCGCACTCTCGGGCAGTCCCGAGCGCGTGCGGCGCGCGGCGAGCTGTCGCGCGCCCAGGCCGATCCCGAACAGGAACACGGCCAGCACGATGCCGAAGGCGTAGACCGAGGCACCGGTCACCGTGACGAGCAGGCGCAGGAGCGCGATCTCGAGCGCCAGGCTGGCAAAGCCCAAGAGCAGCGCCGCGACGAGCAGCGGATGGAAGCGGCCCGAGGGCGGCGCGAGCGCCGGCGCGCGCTCTCCGGCGGCGGGCGGCGGCTCGGCGAGGAGCCACAACGCCAGCCCGGCCGCGAGGAACTCGAGGCCGGCGGCCGCCCACAGCGCGCCCGGCAAGCCGAAGGCCGGCAAGAGCAGGAACGGCGCGGCCAGCGCGCCGGCCGCCGCGCCCAGCGTGTTCGCGCCGTAGAAGGCGCTCGTCTCGGAGGTCGCTTCCGCGCGGCTGCGGACGGCGAGCCGGGCCATGAGCGGCACGCTGGCGCCGAAGCCCAGCGCCGGCGGCAGGAGCACGAGCAGCGCGAACGCCGCGCGAGCGGCGAACGTCTCGAGCGGCGGCGCGTTCGACAGCATGAACGGCGTCGCCGCGGCCCAGGCACCGATCGAGAGCTCGAGCAGGGCGTAGGCGCGGCGCGGAGCGTGGACGCGCTCGGCCGCCCGGGCGAAGAGCACGGCTCCCAGCCCCAGACCCAGGAGGAAGATCGAGACGACCAGCGCGGCGCCGGCCGCATCGCTGCCCACGATGCGCGCGAGCCAGCGCGCCCAGACGGTCTCCTCGACGAGGGCCGCGGCGCCGGACAGGAAGAAGACGAGGTCGGAACGGCGCATCGTCGGCGGGCCGCGAGCGTAGGCGCTGCCGCGTTCGCGCGCCGCTCCTTTCTGGGCGCCGGACGCAGGGCTCACGCGTGCGGCGCAGCCCTGCGTCGGCCATGCTGGGGCCGATGGTCCACGGCCTCCTGTGCGCGCTCGAGCCCGAGCTCGGCTCGCTCTGCGACGCGGTCCGCAGCCGGCGCCGGGTTCAGGGGGTCGAGGTCCTGGAGCTCGACGTCCCCGGCGGCTCGCTCTTGGCCGCGGTCTCGGGCGTCGGCAAGGTCCGGGCGGCTCAGGCTGCGGCGGTGCTCCTGGGCGAGGGCGTCTCGCGCGGCCTGCTCGTCGTGGGGACCTGCGGCGGGCTCACCCGCGACCTGGCGCCCGGCACATTGGTCCACGCGCGGATCGCGGCGCAGGTCGACCTGGCGGTGCGCGAGGGGCGTGAACTTCCTTCCGACCCCGAGCTGCGGGCCGCCTGGCGCCGCGTCGCGCCCGGTCCCGAGGCCTGGTTCCTGACCGCCGACCGGCCCGTGCTGAACCCCTGGCGGCGCCTGCGGCTCGTGCGCGCCTTCGCGGGCTCCTGCGCCGCGGAGATGGAGACCGCGGCGGTCGCGGCGGTCGCCGAGCGCGCCGGCGTGCCCTGGGCCGCGTTGCGCGCCGTGACGGACCGCGCGTCCTTCCTGGGCGCGGCCGAGTTCCGGGCGCGCTTCGGAAGCTTGGCCGGGCGCGCTGCCGATACCGTTCGGGACCTCCTGGCCGCGGGGCGCTCCGCTTCCGTGGCTCCCCCGGAGGGCTCCCGCTAGGATCGCGCCGGCCTCCATGACCGGCGCGGCCGCCTCGTGCCCCGACCCGAACGACCCCGATGCGCATCTCCCGCGAGCTCGGAGGCGAAGTCGCGCGGCCGGAAGTCCTTCCTGCCGTGAGCGTCGGGACGTTCGTGCGCCGGAACTTCGAGCCGGTCGTCCTGTCCGTCCAGGTCCTCCTCGACCTGGTCGTGGTGCTCGCCTCCTGCTGGGTGGGCTACCTGCTGGGCGAGCGCCTGGGCAGCGTCGGCGCCAGCGTGCCGCCCGAGTTCTACCAGAAGCTGGCGGCGCTGATCGCCGCCGTGTGCTTGGTGAGCTTCCACGCCTTCGGGCTGTACAAGCCCACGAAGTCGCTGCTCAACATGGAGGAGTTCCAGGCGATCTTCAAGGCCACAGCGGTGGCCTTCCTGGTGCTCTTCACGCTGGTCGTCTACCTGCACAGCACCCAGAAGACGGCCGCCGGGCCGGTGTTCGAGGTCCTGGTCCCGCTGCACCGGATCATCGACCTGGACATCAACCCCAACGACATCTCGCGCCTGACCCTGCTGCTCACCTTCGGGCTGGTCCTGGCGCTGATGACCGCCAGCCGTTTCGTGTCCTTCAAGACGATCCAGCTCTTGCACCGGCGCGGCATCGGGAACCGCAACGTGCTGGTCTACGGCACGGGCGACACGGCGCGGAAGCTCCAGCGCAAGTTCATGATCGTGCCCACGCTGGGCCTGAACCTGGTCGGATTCGTGGAGGACGAAGCCGAGAAGCGCGACCCGGCGATCGAGGGCTCCCGCATCCTGGGTCGCTTCGAGGACCTCGAGCGCCTGGTGGGCGTGCACAAGATCAGCGAGGTCTTCATCGCCATGCCGGAGGCGCCGGAGGAGCGCGTCATGCGCGTGGTCTCCGAGTGCGAGCGGCTGGGCGTGGTCTACAAGATCGTGCCGCGCTTCTACCACTTGCTGGCGTTCAAGGTGCGCATCGAGACGCTGGACTCGATCCCCTTGATCACGCGCCCCGATCGGCGCCCGAGCCTGATGCAAGCCGCGACGCGGCGTGTGCTGGACCTGGTCGTGGCCAGCCTGGTGATCGTGCTGTTCGTCCCGGTGCTGGTGGTGACCGCCATCCTGATCAAGCGCGAGTCGCCCGGCCCGGTGTTCTTCGTGCAGCACCGGATCGGCCGTGACGGCCGGCCGTTCCCCATGATCAAGTTCCGGACGATGCACCACCACATGTCCGGGGACGCGCTGGCGCCGCGCTCCTCCTACGACCCGCGCATCACGCGCATCGGGCGCTGGCTGCGCCGCTACAGCCTCGACGAGCTGCCCCAGTTCTTCAACGTGATCGCCGGCCACATGAGCGTGGTCGGGCCGCGGCCCGAGATGCGCTTCATCGTCGACGCCTACAGCCCGCTCGAGCGTGAACGGCTGCGCGTGAAGCCCGGCATCACGGGGCTGTGGCAGATCAGCTACGCGCGCGCCGCCGCGATCCACGAGAACCTGGACTACGACCTGTACTACATCGAGCACCAATCCCTGCTCCTCGACGTCGTGATCATCGCCCTGACGGGCTTCGCCGTCGTCAAGGGCTCCGGCGCGTACTGAGGAGCGGCAGCGCTTGCGCGTCCTGCACGTCATGGAGTGCACGATCGGGGGCACGCGCCGCCACCTGGTCGACGTTGCGCTGGGCCAGCGACAGTGCGGGCTCGACGTGGCCGTCGCCGCCGCGGCGCTCAGGCAGCCCGACTTCGAGGCCGACTTGCGGCGGTTGGAGCAGCGCGGGGTGCGCGTGCATCGCGTGCCGATGGTGCGGCAGATCGCCCCGCTCACCGATGCACGCCACCTCGGCGCGCTGCGGCGCGTCTTGGCGCGGGAATCACCCGACGTCGTGCACACGCACTCCAGCAAGGGCGGCGCCCTGGGGCGCCTGGCGTCGATCCTCGACGAGCGCGGCGCGCGGGTCCACACGCCGCACACGTTCTCGTTCCTGTTCGACGCCATGTTCGGGGCCGGGAAGCGCGCACTGTTCCGCGAGGTCGAGCGCGCCCTCGCGGGCCACACGGCGCGCACGATCGCGGTCTCGCCCTCCGAGGCCCGCACGATCGCGGCCTCGGGGGTCGTCGATCGCGAGCGACTGCGTGTCGTGCCGAACGGCATCGACCCCGCGCCCTACCTCAAGGTCGAGCCCGCGCCGCGGAGCGAACTGGCGGCGGACCCGCGGCGCCGCGTGGCGCTCGTCGTGGGGCTCCTGAATGCGGCCAAGGGCCAGGACTTGCTGCTCGAGGCGCTGGCGCGACCGGGCTTGGAGGCCTTGCAGGTGGCGTTCGCGGGCGACGGCGCCGACGCCCAGCGGCTGGCCGCCCGTGCCGGCGAGCTCGGGCTCTCCGCGCGCGTCCGCTTCCTGGGCTTTCGCGCCGACGTGCCGCGACTCCTGGCCGCGGCCGACCTGCTCGTGCTGCCCTCGCGCTGGGAGGGCATGCCCTACGCGGTCCTCGAGGCCATGGCGGCGGGGAAGCCGGTCGTGGCCACGCCCGTGGACGGCGCCATCGATCTCGTGCTCCCCGCGCTCTCCGGCGAGCTCGCGGCGCGGGTCGGGCCCGGGGAGCTCGCCGAGGCGCTCGGGCGCGCGCTGGCGCGCAGCGACGTGGAGCTGGCCGCGATGGGGGGGCGGGGGCGCGAGCTGCTGCTCGCGCGCCACACCGCCGAGGCCATGGTCGCCGGCCTCGTGGCGGTCTACCGTGAGGCGCTTTGAGGATCCTGCACCTGATCACGACGCTCGACGTGGGCGGCGCCGAGATGCACCTCCTGGCGCAGACCCGTGGGCAGACCGCGCGCGGCCACGAGGTCCACGTGGCCTGGCTCAAGGGCGCGGGCTCGCTGGCGCCCGACTTCCTGCGCGCCGGGGCGCGCTCGGCCACGCGCGTGGGCCCGGCCGCGCTCCTGCGCCGGATTCGCGGTTTCGACCTGGTCCACACCCACCTGCTCAAGGCCGACGCCCTGGGAGCGGTCGCGGCGCTCGCCTGCGGCGCGCGCGGCCGGCTCGTGTCGAGCAAGCACAATGACGAGCAGGTGCTCAAGCGCCCGCTCGTGGGGCTGGTCCACGGCTGGCTCTCCCGCGTCCCGCGCCGAGTCCTGGTGCTGTCGGACCACGTGGGGCGCTTCGTCGTCGAGCACGGACGGGTCGACCCCGGGCGCGTGCGGCGCGTGTACTACGGGCTCGATCCGGCGCCCTTCGAGGCCGCCGCGGCGGCGCCACGCGCCGAGCGCGAGCGGCTGCGTGGCGAGCTGGGCTTCGGGCCCGAGGACGTCGTGTTCACCTGCGTCGCGCGTTTCGCTCCGCAGAAGGCCCACGACGTCCTGCTGCGCGCGCTCGACCGGGCCCGGCGCGAGGAGCCGCGCGCCAAGCTGCTGCTGGTCGGCGACGATCCCTTCGGCGACGGGCGACGCCGCGCGGAGGCGCTCGCGCGGGAACTCGCGCTGGGTCAGGCCTGCGTCTTCGCCGGGATCCGGCGCGACGTGCCGCGCATCCTGGCCGCCTCGGATGCCTTCGTGATGTGCTCCCTGTGGGAGGGGCTGGGCCTCGTGTTCCTGGAGGCCATGGCCACCGGGCTCGCGGTGCTCGCGACGAACGTGTCGGCCGTCCCCGAGGTCGTCGTCGACGGCGAGACCGGCTTGCTCGTGCCACCCGCCGACCACGTCCCGCTGGCCGCGGCGATCGTGCGCCTCACGCGCGATCCCGACCTGCGCGCCCGGCTGGCGGCGGCCGGCGCGCGCCGGGTCCGCGAGCGCTTTGGACTCGAGCGCATGTTCGACGCGACGCTCTCCGTCTACCGCGAGGCACTCGAGGCGTGAAACCGGAACGAGATTCCAGCCCGACCGCAGCGCCGTCCGATCCCGAGCGACGCGGGGAGCGCATGACGGGAGCCGTTCCGAACCACGAGACGGGCGCCGCGGACGACGGCCAGCAGCAGGATCGCCGCGGGCCGGATCGCCGACGCGCGCGCACGCCGCGCTTCTCGCGCTACACCTGGCTCGGCGGACGCCGCCGGCGGGTGCGCCGCGTGGAGGAACGCGAGGGCAGCTTCGTCGACGTCTACGAGCCCTCGCTGCTGGTGGCGATCCTGTGGATCGCGCTCATGAACGCTGGCGACAGCTTCTTCACGCTCGTCCACCTCCAGAACGGCGGCACCGAGGTCAATCCGGTGGCCGCGGCGCTGCTGGAGACCGGGCGCACGGGCTTCGTCGTGCTCAAGTCGACCGTGATCGCGGCCGCCTTGTGCGTGCTCGTGATCCACAAGAACTTCCAGCTCGCCCGCTTCGGGCTGTGGACGGCGGCGGCGGCTTACACCCTGCTGTTTGGCTACCACCTCTGGCTGTTCACGGTGTGAGTCCGGCGCGGCGCTTTGCGCCGGGGCCGCGGAAGACTAGGGTCTCCCGGCCGTCCACGCCCGCCATGCCCTCGCGCGCACTGCACACCGCCCGAAGCCGACGCTTCGTGATCGCCGGCGGCGCGGGCCTGATCGGCTCGGCGACAGCCCGCGCGCTGGCGGGATCGGCTCACGAGGCGCTGGTCCTCGACCTGCGCCCGGCACCTGGAGCGCGCGTGGCGGACCTGGCTTCGGAAGGCGCTTGGCGGCGCGAGCTGGCGGCCTTCGGCCGCCCGGACGCGATCCTGCTCTTGGCGGGCGTCGTGGGCGTCGCGCGCGTGCTGGCCGACCCCGAGGCCGCGCGACGCGGCAACCTCGCGCCGGTCGAGGCGCTGCTCGGCGCCCTGGCGGACACGAGCGACGCCGACCTCCCACGCATCGTCTACGCCTCGTCGAGCGAGGTCTACCGCCCGTCCTTCCGACCGCTGCGCGAGGACGACCCGGTGCGGGGCGAGGACGAGCAGGGCCGCTTCGCCTACGCCGCAGCGAAGATCGCCGGCGAACGACGGCTCGCGGCGGCCCGCGCCTGGCCGGCGGGCCGCGCGCCGGTCTTGGCGCGGTTCTTCAACGTCGTGGGCCCGGGCCAGGACTCGTCCCAGGGGATGGTCCTGCCGACCTTCGTCGAGCACGCTCGCGCCAGGCTGCCGCTCGTGGTCCATGGCGACGGCTTGCAGGTGCGCACGCTGGCGCACGTCGACGAGGCCGCGCGCGTGCTCGTCGAGCTGCTGGAACGCGAGACGCTCCCCGGCGGGCCGCTCAACGTGGGCGGCAGCGCGCGCGCAACCGTGCTGGAGCTCGCGCGGCTCGTGGCGGGCGAGGCGGGCGGCGCGCGGATCGAGCTGGCCGATCCACGGCGCGTCGTGGGCCCCGCGTTCCAGGAGGTGCGCTGGCGCGTCCCCGACCTCGCGCGCCTCGAGGCGCTCTGCATCGAGCCGCCGCGCATGGCGCTGGAGGCGATCGTGCGCGACGTCTGGGAGCGCCACGTGCCAGTGCGACGGCCATGCGCATCGCACGCATCCTGACGCGCCTGAACCTGGGTGGCCCGGCGCGGCAGGCCCTGGCCGCCGATCCGGAGCTCGTCCGGCGCGGGCACGAGGTCCTGACGCTCGTCGGCACGCCCGAGCCGGGCGAGGGCGACCTGTTCCCCGAGCTCGAAGCGCGCGGCTTGCGGGTCGAGCGTGTGCCGGGCCTCGGACGGGGAATCACGGGCGTGGGCGACCTGCGCGCGCTCGCGGCGCTCGGGTCGCGACTCGCCGCGTTCGACCCGCAGGTCGTGCACACCCATGCCAGCAAGGCCGGCGCCCTGGGCCGGCGCGCCGCGCGGCGCTCGGCTCCGCGCGCCGCGCGCGTGCACACGTTCCACGGCCACGTGCTCGAGGGCTACTTCCCCGAGCCCGTCTCGCGCGCCCTGCGCACGCTCGAGGCGCGGCTGGCGCGGCATACGGATCGCATCCTGGCGGTGTCCCACGCGACTGCCGAGGACCTGGTGCGCCTGGGCGTCGTGGCCGATCCGCGCCGGCTCGTGGTCGTGCCGCCGGGGATCGAGCTCGCTCCGTTCCTCGCGATCGCCGGCCGTCACGGCGCGCTGCGGCAGCTCGTGGGGGCGCGCGAGGACACGCTGCTCATCGGCGTCGTGGGGCGGCTGGCGGAGGTCAAGCGCCCCGAGCTCTCGATCGACGTCCTGACGCTGCTCGCCGCTCGCCACCCCCGGCTGGAGCTCGTGTTCGTCGGCGATGGCGCGCTGCGCGGCGCGCTGGAGCGGCGCATCCGCGCCCTGGAGCCCGGCCTGCAGGCGCGTGTCCACCTGGTCGGCGCGCTGGCGGACATGCCGGCGGTGCTCGCCGACCTCGACCTCGTGCTCCTGACCTCGCGCTCCGAGGGTGCCCCGATCGCGCTGATCGAGGCCGCCGCGGCCGGGAAGTTCGCCGTGGCGATGAACGTGGGCGGCACGTCCGAGATCGTGGCCCACGAGCGCACGGGGTGGCTGGGCGACACGGTCGACGAGCTGGCCTACGGCATCGACCGCTTCCTCACCGAGCCGGCGCTCGCCGCCGGTCTCGCGGTGCGGGCGCGCCTGCGGGTCGCCCAGCGTCACTCGGCCGAGGCGCTCGCCACGCGTCTCGAGCAGGTCTACGCGTGCGTCGTGGAGGAACGCTCGTGCGCCTCCTGATGGTCTCCGGGGACCGGCAGACGTCGATCGGCGAGCGCGGCCCGTTCGTGACGCTCTTGGGCGAGTTCGCGCGGCACTTCGAGCGCATCGACGTGCTGTGTCCGCGCCCGGCACGCCCGCCGACCGTGCGCGTGGTCGAGGGCCACGTGCACCTGCACCCCGCGCCGGTCGGGCGCGCGCGCATGGCGCGCTGGATCGCGGAGGAGGGCGCGCGGCTCGTGCGCGAGCACGAGCACGCGCTCGTGACGAGCCACGACTACGGCTGGTTCTACAACGGCGTCGGCAGCGCGCGGCTCTCGGCTGCCACCGGCGTGCCCTATGTGTCCGAGATCCACCATGTCCCCGGCCACCCGGTGGCGGCCGACTGGCGCGAGCGCTTCGACCGGCGCGTGGCCCGCGCCTACGTGCGCTGGGCCCGGACGCGCGCCCGGGCCTTCCGCGTCGTGAACCGCATCGAGATGCCGGCCCTGCTCCAGAGCTGGGGCGTGCCGCGCGAGCAGATCGTCGTGCTGCCCTCGCTCTACATCGACCTCGAGGTGTTCCGCCCGGTGGATCCACCGCCGCCGATCGAGCAGGACGTGTGCTTCGTGGGTCGGATGGTCGCGAACAAGGGCCTCGACCGGATCGTCGACGCGCTGGCGCTCCTGGCCGCGCGCGGCACGCCCGCCAGCGCGCTGTTCGTGGGCCAGGGGCCGCTCCAGGCCAGCGTGCGTGCTCGCGCGACCCGACGCGGCGTGACGGCGCGCTTCGTCGAGTGGGTCGAGTCGCCCGCGGAGTTGGCGGCGATCTACCGCCAGAGCCGCGTCGTGGTGTGCGCCTCGACTTGCGAGGGTGGACCGCGCTTCACGGTCGAGGCCATGGCCTGCGGCACGCCGGTCGTGTCCACGCGCGTGGGCGCCATGAACGAGCTCCTGGTGGAAGGCCAGAACGGCCGCTTCGCGGGTTTCGACGCGGCCTCGCTGGCGGACGCGCTCGGGAGCGTGCTCGCGGACGAGCCCGCGCGCCGCGCGCTGGGCGCGGGCGCGCAGCGCTCCGTTCAGCACTGCGAGCGGGTGCGCGCGATCCAGGTCTATGCTGCGGGCCTCCAGGCCCTGGCGCGCGGAGAACGGCCGTGAAGCTCCTGTTCCTGACCCAGGTGCTCGATGCCGGCGACGCGGTGCTGGGCTTCGTCCCGCGCTGGGTCGAGGCGCTCGCCGCTCGCGTCGAGCGCGTGCGCGTCGTGGCGCTCGAGGTCGGGGACACGGCCGGGTTGCCGGCCAACGTCGACTGGCGCGAGATCGGCCGGCGGGGCGTGCTGCGCCGCTACTGGCGCTACCGGCGCGTCCTCGGCGAGGCCCTGGGCCCGGACGGCTACGACGCCGTCCTGGCGCACATGGTGCCGCGCTACGCGCTCCTGGCGCAGGGTCCGGCCCGCCGCCATGGCGCGCGCGTTTACCTGTGGTACACGCACGCGGCCGTCGACGCCCGGCTCGTACGCGCTTCGAACGCGGTCGAGAAGGTCTTCACCGCAAGCGCCGAGTCCCTGCGGATCGATACACCCCGGCGGGTGGTCACGGGTCATGGCATCGACCTGCGCCACTTCGGAAGTCGGGAGGAGGGCCCGGCCGATCCGCCGCGCATCTTGGCGGTGGGGCGGCTCACGCCCGCGAAGGATCCGTTGACCGTCATCGAGGCGGTCCGGCTGCTCGTCGCGGCAGGGCGCGATCTCCGGCTCGATCTCGTCGGGGGAGGTCTCACGGTGGCGGACAAGGCATATGGCGAGCGCGTGCGGCAGGCACTCGCGCGCTCGGGGTTGGGAGAGCGCGTGGCACTGGCGGGGGAGGTCGCGTACCGCGACGTCCCGCGCTGGTACGAGCGCGCGAGCGTGGTCGTGAACGCCAGCTTCACGGGCAGCATCGACAAGGTCGTGCTCGAGGCCATGGCCAGTCGGAGGCCGTTCGTCTCGTGCAACGAGGCCGTGCCGCCGCTGGTCGGCGCGCTCGGCGGGCGCGAGCGCGCGCTGGCCTTCGAGAAGGGCGACGCAGCGGACCTGGCGCGTCGCATCGCCGCGCTGCTCGATCTGCCTCCCATGCAGCGCGCGGAGCTCGGGGAGGAGCTGCGCGCGATCGTCGCGCGCGACCACGAGGTCGAGCGGCTGGCCGGACGGCTGGTGGCCGAGATGGCGGGAGGCAGGCCGTGAGCACGCTTTCCGTCGTGGTCGCCAGCGCCAACGCCAAGCGCCACCTGCGGGCCTGCCTGGAGAGTCTCGAGGCCACGCTGCCCATGTCGTCGGAGGTCGTCGTCGTCGACGACGCCAGCCGCGATGGAACGCAGCGCATGGTGGCCGACGACTTCCCGCATTTCCGCCTGATCCGCAACGCGCACCCCGCCGGACTGCCGGCCTGTCTGAACCAGGGAGCACGGGCCGCGCGCGGCGCGTACGTGCTCTTCCTGCATGCCGACACGCGCGTGACCGGCAACGCGCTGCGCGCCATGGTCGCCTTCCTCGAGGCCAACCTGCGCTACGGCGCGGTCGTGCCGCGCCTCGTGCGGCCGGACGGTACGACGCGCCGCGACCATGCGCGCCTGCCGGGCTTGTGGACGCCGCTGCTCTTCGGCACGCCGCTCGAGCGCGCGTTCCCCGGCAACGCCGAGGTGCGCCGCTTCCTGGCGCTCGACTTCGATCCCGAGGCCGACGGCGACGTCGAGTGCCCCTCGGGCGCTTGCCTGCTCATGCGACGCAGGGCGCTCAAGAAGGAGAGCGCCTTCGACGAGGCCATGGGCCCCGCCTTCCACCAGGCCGACCTGTGCCGGCGGCTCAGCGACGCCGGCTGGCGGATCGGCTACCTCGCCGACGAATGCGTCGTGCACGCCGGCGGCGTCGTGGCGCGCGCCTCCGAGGACTACGCCGGGCGCTACCACCGCGACCGGCTGGCCTACTACCGCAAGCACTACGGGGAGGGCGCCGCGTGCTGGGTCAAGCTGTGCGTGGCGGCGACCGTGCTCGAGCACTACGTCCTCGAGCTCTACCGGCGTGCCGAAGGCTGGCCCGAGGAGCCGCTCTTGCCCGTGTGGGAGCAGTTCACGGGCTTCCTGCGCGCTTGATCCCGGCGCGGCGTTGAGTCGGACGGGGCGGCAGCCGATCCTGTGCCGGCCCATGCCCGCGCCGCGCCCGGTCCGCACGGAGTTCCTGGAACCGCTGCGGCGCGTCCTGGCCTGGATGGCGTCCCTGCGCGATCGGGACGGCCGCATCGTCTGCCCGGATCACGGCGTCGAGCACACGGGGAAGAACGTCGGTGCCGCGATCATCGCCTGCGAGCTCCTGGAGCACGACCCACAGGCGCGCCCGGCCGAGCTCGTGGAGCTCGCCACGCAGCAAGCCCGGCGCGCGGTCGCCAACCTGCAGCGCGAGGGAGACAGCCCGTGCTTCACGTTCCGGCCCGGGCGGCACGACCCGTTCAACTGCTCGAACGCCGTGATCGACGGCGGCGCGGCCAGCGACGCGCTGGCCCACGTCGTCCGGCGGCTCGGCGAGCGGCTCACGCCCGCGGACCGCGAGTCCTTCGCGGCGGCCAGCCTGCTCCACGCGCGCACCTACCTGCGCTACGCGGTGCTCGACAAGGGCGTCCCGGCGCAGCGCGCGTGGGGGCTCACCGGGCTGGCGGCCGCGCACGCCCTGGCCCCCGATCCGGAGCTGGAGCGCGCGGCGATCGAGGCCGTCGGCGCCTTGGAGGGCGTCCAGCACGCCGATGGGAGCTTCCCGTACCACCCGCTGGAGTGGGGCGCGGAGCACGCCGGCGCATCCGACGTCTCGAGCTTCTACCAGTCGCGCATCCCCGGTTTCTTGCTCCACGCGCTGGCCGAGCTGGGCCGCGATCCGCGCGATGCGCTCTTCGCCGGACCGATCCGGCGTGCGCTGGAGTTCGCCGCGGCGCTGCAGGGGCCCGACGGCGTCAAATGCGGCCTCGTGGAGGCCAAGCCCTGGTACTGGGGCGCGGAGTACGAGGTCGCCTCGAACCCGTTCGACGTGTTCGCCTTCGCGCGCGGTGCCCGCACGTACCGCGACGCGTTCCTCGCAGTCGCGGCGCTGCGCGCCTTCCGCGCCTTCGCGGCGCACCTCGCGCCGGACGGCCGGCCGCGCAGCCATCGCGAGGGACACGGGCGACGACCGAGCTACCAGTGCCCGGTCTTCTGGGCCGGTCACTGCCTGTGGATCGCGCGCGCGCTCGCGGACCTGGAGGCCGCCGCCGACGCGCCGGCGCCCTACGAGCCCGGCCCCGACGGGATCGACGTGTCGCTGCGCTGGTTCCCGGACGCGTCGCTGGGCCGCCTGGAGGACGGCCGCGTCGTCGCCTGGGTGCGTGGGTCGCGTCCGGCGGTCAACGTCCACCACGGCAGCCCGCACGGCGCGGGGCTGCTGCGCGTCTTCGGCAAGCAGCGCGGCGCGGACCTGCTCGCGCGCTGTCGCCTGGGCGGCGCGAACGAAGGCGAGTGGAGCGCCGCGGCCGGGCTGCCGTCGCTCGGGCGCGGCTGGCACGGCGGGGGCAGCGAGCTGCGCTTCTCGCTGTGGCTGGCGCGCGTCGCGGCGCGCCGCGGACGCCCGATCGAGGCCCTGGCCACGCCCTGGCGTGTCGCGCGCCAGGGGCTCGCGGCCTTCGCCTCCACGCGCGTGTCGAGCGCCTTCGACCTCGCGCCGCGCGCCGAGCCGGGCGTGGGAGCGCTGGTCCTCACGTCGCGTCTCGCGCACCGCGACGGCTCGCCCGTCGCGGAGAGCCGGCTCGTGCGCCGCTTCGAGGTCGACGGCGGGGGACTGGTCGTCGACGACGAGCTCGCGGCCGACGGCGGAGCGCGCGGCGTCACGTACCGGGTCCCGCAGGAGGCGCGTGACGTCCGCAGGGAAGGGCGCCGGATCGCCTGGAGGCTCGGGTAATCTTCCCGCGCATGGACGCACGCTCGACCACCGGCTCGTGGCCGCGGACGCTGGGCGCGGCGGCGCGGGCCGGGATCTCGTGCGGAGCGGCCTTCGGCCTCGCGGATGGCGTCACGGCGGCCACGCTGACGCCCGCCCACCTGAGCCCGGCCTCGCTCGCGGGTTGCCTCGCGGCAGCCGCGTTCGAGTACGCCGTGCTGGCGACCGCCGGGCTCTTGCTCGTCGCGCTCGTGCTCCATCCGCTGGTCGGCCGGCGCGAGCCGCGACGACTCCTGGCGCTGTTCGTGGGCGTCGGGCTCGCCGCCGGGCTCTTCGCCGAACTCTATTGGTGGACGCGACCGTACGTGTTCTACGGCTGGAAGAGCACGTCGGCGCCCCGACTGCTCGCGACGCTCGGGTTCCTGGCCGTGGCGGTCCTCCTGGCACGGGCGCTGGCGCGGCCAGCGGCCGCACTCGTCGAGCGCGCTGGCGCGAAGCTGCTCTACGCCGCCGTGCTGCTCGTGGCCGCGGGTGGCGCGTATCTGGCCGCGCAGCGCGATCCGCTGGCCGGTCACGGCGTGCCGAACGAGCGCACGCGCGACCTGCCGAACGTCGTGCTGGTCGTCGTCGACGCGTTGCGCCAGGACACGCTGGGCTGCTACGGAGACGAGCGCGTGCGCTCGCCGCACATCGACCGGCTGGCGCGCGAGGGCGTGCTGTTCGAGAACGCCTTCGTCCAAGCGCCGTTCACCTGGACCAGCTTCGGCTCGCTGCTCACGGGCAAGTACCCGCGCCGGCACGGACTGGTCAAGATGGCGCCCGGCACGCGCATGGTCGAGAACGTGACCCTGGCCGCGCACCTCGAAAACGCGCGGCGACGCGACGGACGCCAGCTCACCGACTCCGACTTCCTCTCGGCCTCGTTCCACACGGGCACGCTGTCCTCGGGGTCGGGTCTGATCCAGGGCTTCGACCTCTATTACGAGCAGATGGCCGGGCACGGCCTGATCGTCGCAGAGAGCGCCTGGAGCGTGTTCCGCGCCGACCTGCTGCTGCGCGTGCTGGCGGCCAAGCTGGCGCAGAAGGCCGGTGGCGACGTGGCCGGCACGGCGCGCGCGTGGATCGCGCAGCACGCCGAGCGGCGCTTCTTCGCCATGGTCCACCTGTACTCGACGCACACGCCCTACGATCCGCCGCGCGAGTTCCGCGAGCTGTACGTCGACCCGGCCTACCGTGGGCCGTTCCAGAGCTTCTACTCGTACCACCGCGAGGCGATCGAGCGCGGCGACTACGCGCCCACGCCGGCCGACGTGGCGCAGATCACGAACCTCTACCACGCCGGCGTCACGCAGGCCGACGCCGCGATCGGCGCGCTCGTGAGCGCGCTCGAGCGCGCCGGGACGTTGGACGACACCCTGTTCATCGTGACCAGCGACCACGGCGAGTCACTGGGCGAGCTCGGGCTGTGGGAGCACAACCACATGACCGACACGAACCTGCGCGTGCCGCTGGTCCTGCGCTGGCCGCGGGGCCTGCCGGCCGGGACGCGCGTGTCGGCGCTCGTCGACCAGATCGACGTGCTGCCGACCGTGTGCGATCTCATGGCGCTGGAGCTGCCGCCCCAGACCGATGTCTACTCGCGGATCGACGGCGCCAGCTTGATGCCGCTCGTGCGCGGCGAGTCGAGCGCGGTGCGCCCCTACAGCTTCGCCGAGAACGCGCTGTTCGCCTCGATCCACGACCTGTCGTGGAAGCTGCTCGTGCCCTTCGCGCTGATCGACGGCGACGGCTGGGAGCGCGGCGAAACCTCGCACGGCCTGGGCCCCGTGCTCCTGGACCTCGTGAACGACCCGGGCGAGGAGCGCAACGTGCTCGGCGCGAACCTGGACGTGGCGCGCCGGCTGCACGCCGCGCTGCGCGCCTGGTTCAAGGAGTTGCCCGAGGTGCGCATCGAGTACTCGCCGCGCGATCTCGACGCGATCCAGCGCATGGAGGCCCTGGGCTACACGGCGGGCGGCATCGGCATCGACGAGCCGCAAGCCCCGGCGCGCCCGCCGGGCGGCCACTGACAGGCGGCGATGGCGGCCACGCGCGCGGCGGAGACGGCAGGAGACAGGGGTGCGGCGGCGGCCGGCCTCGTGCTCGTCGCGAACACGCGCTTTCCGTCGCGACGCGCGCAGGCCCTCCAGGTGGCGCAGGCCTCGGCCGCCTTCCAGCGCGCGGGCGCGCCCACGACCCTGATCGCGGCCCGTCGGCGCGGCGCCGTCGAGCTCCCGCCGGGCACGGACCCCTTCACCTGGTACGGCGTCGGGCCCGGTCCGCGGCCGGCGCTGGAGCTCGTCGACTGCATCGACTGGATCGACCGCGTGCCGCGCGCGCTCCAGTACGCGCCGGCGCGGCTCCAGGAGCTGTCCTTCGCGCGCAACGCGGCGCGCCGCGTGCTCGCGGCGCACGCCGACGCCTGGGTGCTCGCGCGCGAGATCGAGTGCACCCTGCGCCTGGTGCGCGCGGGCTCGCGCTCGACGTTTCTCGAGATCCACCGCGTGCCGGCCGGCGGGACACGCCGCCGCTGGCTGCTCGAGGCGGCGCGCGGGGCGCGCGGCATCGTGGCGATCTCCGGCGGCGTGCGCGCCGACCTCGTGGCGCTCGGCATCCCGGAGACGGCGATCACGGTCGAGCACGACGGCTTCGAGCCCGCGCGCTTCGCCGCGCGCCCGTCGCGCGCGGAGGCGCGCCGCGCGCTGGCCCTGCCGGAGGGCGCGCCGCTCGTGGCCTACACCGGAGGACTCCTGGCGTGGAAGGGCGTCGACGTGCTCGTCGAGGCGGCGCGGCTCGTGCCCGAGGTCTACTTCGTGATCGCGGGCGGGCTGGAGGCCGACGTGGCCCGCGTGCGCGCCCAGGCTGGCGGGCTCGCGAACGTGCGCGTCGACGGCTTTCAGCCCCCCGAGCGCGTGCCGTGGTACCTCGCGGCGGCCGATCTGGGCGTCGTCCCGAACCGCTCGCGGCCCGCGATCAGCGCGCGCTACACCTCGCCGCTCAAGGTCTTCGAGAGCATGGCGGTCGGACTGCCGCTCGTGGCGAGCGATCTGCCGAGCCTCGCGGAGCTCCTGCGGCGCGACGTCGACGCGCTGCTCGTGGCACCCGACGATCCGCGCGCGCTGGCCGACGGGATCGCGCGCCTCGTCGCCGACCCGGCGCTGCGCACGCGGCTCGCCACGAACCTCGCGGCGCGCGCGCCGGAGCACACGTGGGATGCGCGGGCTCGGCGGCTCTTGGAGTGGATGCGCGAGAAGCTCAGGGATCAGGCCTGATTTCCACGGGGCCTTGGCGCCCACGCTCCAGGCGCGCGCGCCCAGGCCCGCGAGGACGTCGGCCAAGCGCCGCAACGGCTTGACTTGCCGTTCGGAGGCCCTGCGGTAGCCCGGAATCAGGCGGGGATTCCGCTCCGGTCGCCTCCCCGGGGGCTCGCGCGAGCCCCGGACCCAACGAGCGCTCTCGGCCGGCCCCTCACTTCCTGGGGGATCGCGTGCAGAAGTCTCTCTCTCTCTCCTGGCCTCCGTCGCCGTCGCCCAGACGGTCCCGGGACCTCCGCCCGCTCCGGCGCCGATGGTCGAGCTGAAGGCGCCTTACCCCTACGTTGAGCCGTTGGCAGCCACCGTCGTGCCGGGCAACGCGCGCGCGATCGTCGTCCAATCCCCGAGGGCGCGGTGCGCGACTGCCAGCTCTGGTACCGCGACCCCGACCCGGCCTGCTGCGCGAGCGGGGGCGGTTGGACACGTCGAACGGGATGCGCGTCGTGTGGTGAAGAGGCCCCGGCGAGCGGTCCGCTCAGAACGAGAAACCCACCGAGAGATGCACGGCCCCACGCGACTCGTAGGGCTCGGGGTCAGGGTTCACGGCGCCGTCCAGCCGCACCGGGCCGATCGGCAGCAGGTAGCGCAATCCCGCGCCCACGCCGAAGCCCGGGTCCGTGAAGTCGAGCAGGTCCTCGTGGCGCAGCTCGACCGTGCCGGCGTCGACGAACAGCGCCGCCTGGAAGCGCCGGCCCAGCGCGCGGCGCAGCTCCACGGTCGCGACCGTGTAGGCCTCGCCGCCGATGGGCTCGCCGTTCGCGTCGCGCGGACCCAGCTCGCTCTCGCGGTAGCTGCGCACCGTGTTCTCGCCGCCGTTGAAGAAGCGTTCCTGGATCGGGATCTCGTCCGTGCCGCCCATCGGCGTGATCCAGCCGATGCGGGCCGACAAGGCCAGTGTCGTGCCGGCGGCGAGCGGCACGAAGCGCGCGTGCTCGACCCGCAGGCGCGTGTAGTCGAGCTCTGAGCCCAAGAGCGCCGAGGAGACGTCGAGGCCCCCGCGCGTGAGCTGACCACGACCGGGATCGTCGAAGCGGTCACGCGTGTCCCACGTCGGGAAGATCGAGATCTCGGACACCCGCACGTCCTCGGCCAACGCGGGATCGGCGACGTCGATGTCGGTCGAGTCGCTGCGCCGATACTGCCAGCGCGCCCGCAAGCCCAGGTCGTCGTCGAGGCGCCAGGACGCGCCCAGCTCCAGGCCCAGCTCGCGCAAGAGGAACGAGGGCTCCTCGCGCCGGTTCACGAACAGCGTCGCGTTCGCCGTGGCGTCGTCGCCCAGGATCCAGGGGTCGATCAGGGACAGGTCGGCGCGCTGTGCCCGCTCGGCCACGCTGCCCGACAGGTCGAGGATCCGGCCCGTCCCGAACAGGTTCTTCTGGCGCGCGCCGGCCGAGAGCCGCAGACCCTCGTAGGAGCCGTAGCCGGGCTCGACGTGGAATTCGCGCGAGGCGGCCTCGGTCAGGTCGATGACCACGTCGCGCGTCGCGACGCCCGGCGGGTCCTCCGGCGCAGGGGCCGGCACCAGCTCGACCTCGATGCGGTCGAAGAGTCCCGCGCGCGACAGGTTCGAGAGCGAGCGCACCTGATCCTCGCGCCGGTACCAGGCTCCCGGCTCCAGGGTCACGCGTGCCGCGAGGAAGCTCGCGCGCGTCGCGCCGCGACCCTCGAAGCGCACGGCGCCGATCCGCACACGCGGACCGGGCGCCACCCGGTAGCGCAGCACGACGGCGGCCGGGTCGCTGTGCTCCTCGACGCGCTCGACCGTGACGTCGGCGTGGCCGTGGTCGGCGAACACGCCTTGGATGCGGCTGCGCGCGAGCCGCGCGGACCGCTCCGTGAAGGGCTCCCCGAGCAGGTCGCGGAGGACGTCGTCGACGGCCGTGCGCGGGACCTCCGCGGGCCACTCGCCCACGGCCTCGACGTCGACGCGCGCCAGCACGTGGTGCGGTCCCGGCTCGATGGCGTAGCGCACGACCGCCGCGCGCCGCTCGTCGGAGAGCTCGACGTGTGGTCCATCGACGGCGACCAGGGCGAAGCCGCGCGAGCGGTACCACGAGGCCAGCGCACGGCGGCCAGCCTCGGCGGCTCGCTCGTTGAACCAGGTGTCGACCCCCGCCGCGCGCAGCAGCGCGCGCGCCTCGACTTCGTCGCCGGGCGCCACGCCCTGCAGTTCGACCCGCGCGAGGCGGGTCCGCACGCCCGGCTTCACCCGGAAACGCGCCAACGGACGGCGGTCGGCGCGCGGCACGAGCTCCGGCTCGACCTCGGCTTCGCGGAAGCCGCGCTCCTCGAGCAGGAGCTCCAGCTCGAAGGCGGCGTCGTACAGGACCGGCTCGGGCTCCGTGACCGAGGCGAAGTCCTCGAACACGTGCGCCACGCGCTCGACGGCCTCGGCGCGCTCGACGCCGACCAGGCCCTCGAACGCGAGCTCCACGTCGCGCGGCTCGGCGCTCCCGAACAGGCCGCAGGCGGGGAGCAGGGCCAGTCCCAGGGCCAGCGCGCCGCGCGACAGGAGTGCGGACAGCCTGCTCACGGAACCCGTAGGACGAAACGCACACCCATGTTCACGCGGTCGTAGACGTCGCGCTCGCCGCGCAGGTACGTGGCGCGACCGGCGCCGCGGCGCGGTCCCGCGAGCCGGAAGCGCACCTCGATCGTGTCCGCGCCGGTGCGCGAGACGTCGCCGCCCGCGGAGAGCTCCAGCCGGTCGGCGAAGTTCTCGCCCGCGTCGCCGAACCACTCGTAGGCCAAGTCGCGCGCGACCATCGAGGCCACCTCGCCCACGACGCGGCTCTGGTCGATCGACAGGCCGCGGGCGCCGGGCGGCCGTCCGGCGAGCAGGAGCAGCAGCAGGTCCTCCTCGGTGGCCGGCGGGATCGAGGACAGCTCGACGAGCGGATCGTCCGTCGTGCCCGTGACCCGCACGCGCACCTCGTACCCGCTGGCGCGCCCGTCCGCGAGGACGTCGATCCGCGCCCGGCCCGGATCCAACGGGTCGAAGTCGGCGCGGCCGCGCGCGATGTCCAACTTCGACGCGGGGAGCGCGATGCGCCCGCCCTCCAGCTCCAGCGCGCCCGCGAGCAGCGGCGCGCCACCGGTCCCGCGCACCACGAGCCGCGGGCGCACGCGGGCCTCGAGCAGCGGCGTGCGCACGCGCACCGGCGTGTCCGAGGCGATCTCCAGCTCGAGCCGCATGGCGTCGAACGGGGCTTCCCGGATCGGCGGTACCTCGAGGAGCGCCACGCCGCCGCCGCCCGGTTGCTCCCGGAAGAGCGTGCGCAGCCGCTCGACGTCCAAGCGCTGCTCGAAGCGCGCGTCGCGCAGGGAGGCCGTACCCGTGAGGAGCAGCGCGCTCCACGGCCCGCTCACGCGCACTTGGGCGTCAGAGCGCAGCGAGACCTGTGCGCTGCGCAGGATCGGCAGGCTCGTGCCGCGCGCCTGAAGGTCGAACTCCGGCTCGGGCCCGTCCAGCGCGATGGAACCACCGAGATCGATGCCTCCGCCGCCCCAGGCGCCGATGGCCCGCTCGATCCGAACCGCGTGCCGGTCGAACTCGAGCTCGATCTCGACCCCGTAGAGTGCCGGCAACGTCGTCGCCAGCTTGAGCCCACCGTCCACGAGCGCGGCCCGGCCGGCCACCGTGGGCTGGGCCGGTGTCCCGCCCAAGCGCAGGTCCGCCGAGAGCGAACCCTCCGTGCGCCGCAGGATGGCGACGGCCCCCGCGAGGGGAGCGAGGTCCGGCGCCTCGATCGCTAGGCCCAGGTCCAAGGCGGCGTCGACGAGCGCGCGGGCGTCGCCGCGCACGAGCGGGTCGAAGTCCACGGCCGCGCCCAGGCTGCCGGAGGCCTCGACGCGCGCCGCGCTGCCGAACGCGAGCCAGGCCTCCTCGAGATCGACGCGCTCGGAGAGTCGCGCGCGGACCACGCCGCGCGCGCCGGCCAGGCGGGTGTGGCCCTCGGAGTCGTCGAGCTCCAACGCGTCGGCCGTGAGCGCGATGGAGCCGCGCGGCGCGCGCCAAGTGCCCGCGAGCTCCACGTCGAGCGCGGCCGAGCCGCGCGCCCGCGCGCCGCCCGGGAGCGCCAGCGTCGACAGGTCGGGTGCTTCGGCCGCGAGCGACACGGCGATCGGTCCGTCGAGCCCGCCCGTGCGAGCCGCGGCGAGCGCCAGCGTCGCGCGCCCGTCGACGGTGAGCGGGACCGGGGCCGGCACGCCCAGCGCTCGCAGGATGCGACCCACGCCGATGCGTGCCAGGTCGATGTCCGCGCACAGCCCCTCGCCCAAGCGGGCGTGGTGCACGAAGATCCCGCCTTCGCCGCCGGCCAGCGCCAGCTCGTCGAGTTCGAACCCGGCTGGCCCGAACGCCGCGCGCGCGGGGCGCGCCAGCGCCAGCGTGGCGTGCGGCAGGAGCACGTCCAGCCGCGCGAGGCGCGCCTCGGCACTCCCTCCCGCCGTGGCCGTGACGCGCCCCGCAGCGCGCACCTCGCCCAAGAGCGGCACGAGCACGTCGAGGCGCTCGACGTCGAGGCCGTCGAGGCCACCGCGAGCATCGAGCTGCAGGACCGCCACGTCGACCGGACCCGCGCGCACGTTGCGAAGCTCGAGCTCCAGCTGGCCCGTGGGGCTCGCGAAGGGGCCGTCGAGGCGGGCGTGCACGGACGCGCTGCCCCCCGCCGCGTCGGAGAGCCCCAGCGCGCGCGCCAGCAGGCCCAGGTCGGGCGCATCCGCGTCGACCTCGACCGCGCTCAGGAGGCCGCCGCCGAGATCGACCCTTCCGCGCGCGCGGATCGCGTTCGCGCCCACCCGGCCTTCGAAGCGCTCGAGCCACAGCTCACCGGCCTCGACGCGCGCACGCGCCGTGAAGGCGTCGATCGGCACGCCGCGCAGGTGTGCGTCGCGCGCGCTGAGGTCGAAGGCGGCACGCAGGCCGCGCTCGCCGCTCGCGAGGTGCACGGAGCCCTCGATCGCGCCCGCGAGCCCGAGCTCGTCCGCGACCTGGGCGGGGAGCACGAGCCGAGCCAGCACCTCGCTCTCGGGCGAGCGCAGGTCGAGGTCGATGCCCGTCGCGGGGTCGAGCAGCGCTGCTCCCGCGTCAGCGCCGACCGGAAAGCGCGTGGCCGCCACGTCGATGCGGCTCGCGCCGATCTCGGCCCGAGCGCGCCCGACGTGGACCCAACCGCCGGCCAGCGTGGCGCGCGCCCGGATGCGGTGCGGCGGCGCGTCGGGTGGCAGGCTCCAGCCCGGGCCCAGGAGCGCGGGCGCGTCGGACAGGTCGGCCTCGAGCACGACCGTCGCGCGCTCCAGGAACTCGCAGGCGAGGTCGGCGTCGCGCGGGACCGTCACGAGCTCGACCATGGCGGCGTTGGCTCCCGCCAGGACGAGCGCGCGCTCGATGGCGAAGGCGTCCGCACGGGCCTCGAAGCGACCCTCGAGCGCGTCGAAGGCACGCCCCGCGAGCTCGGGTTCCCGCGCCTCGACGGCGAGCCGCGCGGTCCAGGTCGACGGGGCGTCGAACGGGACTGCGAGCGATCCTCGCGCTGACCACAGGCCGCCGAAACCGGCGGCGTCCGCGCCCAGGGCGCGCAGCAGACCCGCCAGGTCGACGCGCGCCAGCCGGCCATCGACCGCGAGCAGCGCGCCGTCCGAGGTCGCGGTGGCCTCGAGCGCGCCGAGCGAGGTCGAGAGCCCGACCTCGGCGTCGAATCCAGCGCCCTCGCGCAACGCGAACCGCGCCGCGTGCAGCGTGGCGTGCTCACCGAACGCGCCCGAGGCCGTGAGCCGGCCACGGCCGTCGACGTGCGCCTCGAAGGTCAGCGCGCCGGTGACCCCGCCGGTGGCGTTCGCAAGCGCGAGGGCCGGCGCCTGGATGGCGAGGCGTGCCGAGCCCCGCGCCGCCTGCAGCTCGACGCGCGCCGCGCCGAGCCGCAGCGCCGACGCGCCTTCGCGCAGCTCGAGATCGAGCTCGGCCAGCTCCAGGTCGGGCCAATCGAGCACCTCGCGAGGCTCGGGGCGCTCCTCGCGGCCGGACTCCTCGCCGTCACCGCGTTCGAGGTCGAGCGCGGCCCGCACGGCGGCCGCGCGCACGGCCGTGACGAACCGCCCGCCGCGCCACAGGCTTCCCGGCTCGAGCTGGAGCTCGATCTCGCGCGCCTCGAGCTCCGTGAGCGCGGCGGCAGGGGCCGTGGCGCGGAGCTCCACGCGCTGCGCGCGAACGCGCGCGAAGCCGTCGAGCGCCAGGCCCTCGACGCGCAAGGCGTAGCCCGCCCGCCTCAGGAGGACGGACGCCACGCGCTCCGCGATCGCGACGCGCAGGGTCCAACCCAAGGTGCAGGCCAGCGCGAGTCCCAGGACCACCAAGGCGAGGCGGCGCCGGCCGCTGCGCGGCTTGTGCTTCTCCGGCCTCGTGCTCATGCGGCCCGCGTGGGCCCGGCCAGCATAGGGCCGCGTGGAGCCGGGCGTCAGCGTGCGGACTCGTGCAGGGCGAGCGTGGCTGGGCGGACAGCGCGGTGTCCGATCACGAGTCGCAGGCCGTCGAGGGCCGTGGGCGCCAGCGCCCCGCACGGCACAGGCTCAGGACCCACGCGCACTCGCGCTCGTGCCCACCCGAGGCCGAGGGCGACGGCCCGTGCGCACGTGCCGTGCTGATGGACGGGGTCGGCGGACCCTGCGACGCCCGCGGCTCGCCGAGGTAAAGGGACCCGGGTAGCCTGGAATCAGGCGGGGACCCCGCTCCGGTCGTCTCCCCGGGGGCTCGCGCGAGCCCCGGACCCGGAGCGCGTTCTCGGCCGGCCCCTCACTTCCTGGGGGATCGCGTGCAGAAGTCTCTCTCTCTCTCTCTCCTGGCCTCCGCCGCCGTCGCCCAGACGGTCCCGGGACCCCCGCCCGCTCCGGCCCCGATGGTCGAGCTGAAGGCGGCCTACCCCTACGGTGAGCCGTTGGCCGCCACCGTCGTGCCGGGCAACGCGCGCGCGATCGTCGTC